>CALKGQ010000019.1 GCA_938085425.1 uncultured Flavobacteriales bacterium | reverse complement strand
GCCGCGAAACGGACGGTGTCAAGGACTTCGATGTCTTTGGGCAGGGCATCCCAAATGGCGCTCTTGGGGGACACTTCTGCCTCGATTTCACCCACAGGCCAAGTCCCACTCTGCAAGTTCATCAATCCTTCCACCCAAAGGCGCCAGGAAGGTGGCGGTTGTTGGAGAAGGACTTCCGTGGTTTGGCCCCAGCCCCTCGTCTTGGACTGGATGCTTCCTTCTGGATGAAACGTCCCTTCCCACACAAATTGGTCCTCCATTCGTTCGTCCCAAAGCCCCTGCAAGCTCCAGGACCAAAGCCCATGGCCCAGTGCTGGGGGCTTGACTGTTCCGTTGAGATCGAGCCGGCCAATTCCGTCGTAGAACACAAGAGAGGCGGGAATGCGGCCGTGGAAGGGGAACGCATCTGCTGTGGCCATGCCTTCCATCGACCAAGGCGTTTGGGCTTGGCTCTGTCCAACCTGCCATCCAATGCCAGTGTCTTCAAAGTTCACCCTTCCTGAGAGCGTGCCTTCTGGCGCCTCTGCCCAGCCCAGGCATTGGGTCATTCGCCAATTGCAAGTTGCTGCTGTGGACCACGGTGGATGTTCTGCTGACCAGGCATGTGCAGGGGTCAGGGTGCCGTCAAGCCTCACGTCATCTCCGCCGCGGACCCTCCATGTGGCAGAATGGGCACTTCCTTCAGCCTCGGCTGCCCATGCAGGGATGGTGGCCTCAGACATCCAAAGTGTCGAAGGCAGTTCCAGCTTTGCCTGCCAAACTTCATTGCTTCCGGAAACCTCCAACGCCACGGGACCACCGTCTTCGGTCCCTATGCGCCACCCTTCGCCCGACCATGACCATTGCAGTGCCGACGTTTGACCATGGAGGCCAATGGGCCAAGTCCATTCCTCTTGCCGCCATTCTTGTGCCAAAGCGTTCAAGACGTCCCAGTCCAAAGTGAGCTTTCCTTCGGAAGGTTGGAGGGGCCATGTCAAGCGACCTTCCCATTGCAGCCCCGGCAGGTCAAATCTAGGGCTCTGCACGTCCCATCCATCCATGTCCCACTTTGCGCGAACCTCTCCAGGGGACCATGTCAAGGGTTCCGTTCCTTCTTTGGAGGTCCAAGCACCGGCGCCCCATGTCCCATGCCCAACCAAGATGCCCGTCGCGTCTGCATGCCAGTCCGTCCAACGCCCTTGAACCACATGTGCTTGGGCCCCAGATGTGCCTTCCCAACTCAGCGAATCCCATGTCAACTCCCCCAAATTCAGGCTGTTCCAAGGCACAGGCGCCCAGAAGTCTTTCCATGTGGACACCATGTCAAAAGGGGGCTTCGAGGTGGGGTCGTCGAGGGGTGCGGATTCAGAGACGTCCCAATGCAAATGGCCCAAGGCCAACTCCTGCACAGAGCAACCCCCGTCGGCCATGGAAAAAGGGCCTGCCTTCAGCCGGTCCAAACGCCAGAGGTGATGGCCGTCGAGGGTTTGCGCAGAAAGGTCTGTGCACGTCAAGGTCAATGGGAACAAAGACAGCCGCACCTCATCCATCGAAAGTTCCACTTGGGCGACCGATGCTGCGACTTGCAATGCGGCCTTTGTCAAGGCATGTCGCCCCAAAAGGGTGCCGACCAACACAGCCAGCATGCCCATCGCCAAAACCCGCCATGGCCTGCGCCTGGAAGGGGTGGGGGGAGTTGGCTCTGAAGTGGGGGTGGGTTCCATAAGGGGAATGATGGGTTCGAAGATAGGTCGAGCAAAAGCCGCGCCGTAAATTTGAACACGCATGTCTGAAAACAAGGATTGGCTGATTTTGGGGATTGAGTCCTCTTGCGACGACACCTCTGCCGCAGTGATTTGTGGGCCAAGGGTGCTGAGCAATGTTGTGGCCAACCAGACCTTGCACGCCGAGGTTGGAGGCGTGGTGCCGGAATGGGCTTCTCGCGCGCACTTGGCCAAGATCCAGCCGGTGGTTCAAGCTGCTTTGGACAAGGCGCAGGTCCAAGCCGAGGAGCTCGACGCGGTGGCCTACACCCTCGGCCCGGGATTGCAGGGCTCTCTGCATGTGGGCGCGTCTTTTGCAAAGGCCTATGCCTTTGCGCGAGGCATTCCTGCCATCCCTGTCCACCACATGCGGGCGCACATCCTTGCGCATGTTTTGGAGCCGGGGCCGGCTCCCGCATACCCCTTTTTGTGCTTGACCGTCAGCGGCGGGCACACTCAGTTGGTGCGGGTCGATGCCCACAACGACATGGAGGTTTTGGGGCAGACCTTGGACGATGCCGCGGGCGAAGCGTTTGACAAGGTGGCCAAACTCATTGGCCTGCCTTACCCAGGCGGTCCAGTCGTGGATCGACTGTCCAAGGAAGGGAATCCAGAAGCTTTTGCATTCTCTCGGCCAAGAATGCAGGGATACGATTGGAGTTTCAGTGGATTGAAGACCCAAGTGCTCCATGTGCTTCAAAAAGAGCAGGCAAAAGACCAGGCATTTGTGCAACAGAACCAAGAGGACATCTGTGCGTCTGTGCAGGCGGCGATTTTGGACATGTTGATGGCCCCGCTCCGTCAAGCCGTCCAAGACACAGGGATCACTGAAGTGGCGATTGCAGGTGGAGTCAGTGCGAATTCTGGTCTTCGATCTCGGTTGCAAGCTGCGGCGAAGGAGGAGGATTGGACGGTGCATATCCCCCCGATGGCCCATTGCACCGACAACGCCGCCATGATCGCGGCAGTTGGGTGGCTGGACGCCAAAGAAGGACGTCGGGGCCACTTGGGCGATGCGCCTTCCCCGCGGTTGCCGCAGCTCAAGTCTCTGGCAGAGTTAGCGGCAACTTGAAGACGGCTGCGGTGGTCCATGGCGGGGTGGCGGGGGCCAGATGGAACGAAGCTTCAGGATGGGCCAGGGTCAGCTTTTGACGCACCAGGTCGAGCCCAACGGAGGCCGAACCGTGCCGGGAGGGAGTTGGCACCACATGTTGTGAAGGCAGACCCACCCCATTGTCCAGCAACCTGATCTCCACTCCGCAGGGCCAGTCGTTCAAGGGGAGGACTTCGATGAGGAGCTTGGGGGTGCCCTCCAAATGCGCCAATCCATGCCACATGGCATTTTCCAAGGCAGGCTGGAGCAACAACGCGGGAAGTTGACCTTCTGTGAACACTGCTTCGCTCACCTTCAGTTGCCAATCCACAGGACGGGCCAAACGAACCGATTCAAGCGCCACACACTGCCCCATCGACTCCAATTCTTCTTGGAGGGAATGGAAGGGCTGTTGATGGACCGACCAATGTTTGTTCCAAAGGTGGGTGAAGGAGGCCAAAGTCGATTGGGCGTTGGCCCATTTCCCTTGAGCGGCTTGCCATTGGACAGAGGACAAGGCATTGAACATGAAATGGGGGCTCAAGTGAAGATGGAGGGTCTGACGTTGCACCTCGTGCCTTTGGGCATCGAGCTTTGATTGTGACGTGGTCATGGCCTCGGTGTGTCTCAATTGTTGGTGACGCTCAAGCCACGAAGGAGGGTCTTTTGGAGGACGGGGCGCCATGGGGAGGACGTACCTGACCCAGAGGACCCCGCCGAGCAGTCCACACAGAAACCCTACGATGCACCCGATGGCGTTCATGCCAAGGAAGGTATTGGACAAGCATTTGTCCGTCAGGGTTGGGGCGATGAAGTTTGTGAACGACGGCTTTCAGTTGGTGTCCGTCGGGGACGGGATTCACTCCTCGTCGTTGAACGCGTGTCGGAGCGAGGTCTTCAGGTTTCTCGTGTATTCCTCCTCGAGCCAGCTGCGGTAGTTCGCCGTGGCCTTGGCAATGCACTTGGCGTATTGCTTCACCCTGAACTTGATGTCGTCACCAAGCAAGTCCACAATCGCCACGGCATCCCAATAGTCGTCGGATGCATGCTGGATCATGGCCACGTGTTGGGACATGCTTCGGTGGATGGCCTCTTTGGGGCGCAAGGCCATGCGTGTGACTTCCGCGTAGGTTTCTGCCATGTCGAAGGTCATTTCCGGACCGCCTTTGAAGCGCTCGGCCAATTCCTCCGGCATTTCATAGACGAATTCCTCCTCAATTTCTTCGTCGGTGTACAGACCGTCGATGTACGATTGGGGAGATTTGAAAATGTCGTGCCAGTTGATGTGGGCATCCCAAAGTCCAAAGCGCCTGGCATTGTTGCCGAGGTCAATGACCGTGAAGGCACTCTTGTGCTTCAAAATCCTGGACCCACGACCTATCATCTGGTGGTAAAGGGTGAGGGACTTTGTGGCGCGGTTCAAGATGATGGTTTCCACAGAGGGTTCGTCGAAACCCGTGGTCAAAATCGACACCGAGGAAAGCACCGCGTCAGGAGTGGTGTGGAACCAATGCAAGATGTCCGCCCGCTCTTTTTCACTGTGCGTGTTGTCCAAGTGCATGCAGGCATAGCCCTCCTCTTCGAACATGGCCTGGACCTGCTTGGAGGTGTTGATGCCGTTGTTGAAGATGAGGGTCTTCGTGCCTTTTGCTTTCTCCTCGTAAGCGTAGAGCAGTTTCTCCTGCATCAGGAAGTTGCCGTAAAGCCGTTCAGAGGAACTGACAGTATAATCCCCGTTGATGCCAACCTTCAAGGCCCGAAGGTTCACGTCGTAGCTGTAGGTCCCAGCCTTGGCCAGAAACCCTTGGCCCACCAAATTGCCTATGGATTCACCAACGATGAGCTCCGAGTAGTTGTCGTGCAGAGGCAACTTGATGTTGCTGGAAAGTGGGGTGGCGGTCACGCCCAGGAGGATTTGGCTGTCAAAGTGCTTGAACAGCTTTCTGAAGCTGTTGTAGTGGGCTTCGTCCACCACCACCAATCCCAGGTCGGCAAATTCGATTTGCTCGTCGTTGAGGCGGTTGTTCAGGGTTTCCACCATCGCCACAAAACACCAATGGTCGTCGCTGTCTTCGAGCTCCTTGACCTTGCTGTTGATGATTTTGTTGGGAACCCCAATTTCCGTGAGCATGGACGAGGTTTGGCCCAAAAGTTCAATCCGGTGCGTCAGAATCAGGACCCGCTTTCCCGTTTCCAGGATGAAGCGCTTGGCCAACTCCGAGAAAATCACCGTTTTTCCGCCCCCGGTCGGCAGCTGGTAAAGCAAGTTGTAACCTTCGGGGAATTTCCGAATGCGGGACATGATGGTGTCGATCGCATTCTTCTGATAACCATAAAGTTCCTTGCCCTTTTTGCTTTGCATGCGCTTGGCAATTGCTTCGTCGATGGGCAGGGCTTCGGTCATGGTTGAAATCAAGTGGGAAAGCGCAAAAATACCCCCTAGATTGTCCCGTTGAAAGCTGACGGCGGGAATGTCGTCATACTTTTTCCACAAAACATGCGAATGTCCACCGCCAAACGTCAGAAAAACAGTCCTCAAATGCCAAGAGCATGGCATCCCCTTTGGCCAGAATGGTGTGTGGACCTGACCCCGGATGGAAGAGATGCTCCTCCTGTGGTCGAAAAGATCATTCAAGCCCATGAAAACGGGGTTCTTTGCCCACCGTTGCATCAGATCTGGCAGGTCTTGGAGTGGACGAGGCCCGAGGAAGTGAATGTGGTCGTGTTGGGCCAAGATCCCTACCATGGTCCAGGCCAAGCCCATGGTGTTGCATTCAGTGTGGCGGATCCGAGTTTGCCATGGCCGCCCTCTTTGCGAAACGTCTTCAAGGAAAGGGCGTCCGATGTAGGTTGCCCCATCGAGCGTCCTGCCGACTTGGGGGATTGGGTGCGACAAGGGGTGTTGCTTTTGAACGCGGTGTTGACGACCGAGAAAGGGCAGGCCGGGGCCCACCAAAAGTTGGGCTGGGAGGAGGCTGTCACCGAGGCGCTTTGCGCCCTCTGCCGAGAAAGGCCTCGCCTCGTTTGGGTGTTGTGGGGGAAACCCGCACAAATGCTTCATGGCCGCGTCTTGGACCGCCTTGGACAGGAGCGGACAGGGGACCTGTGCATTCGCTCGCCCCATCCCAGCCCCCTTGCGGCCTACAGAGGTTTTTGGGGGAGTCGCCCGTTCACAAAGGCAAACGAGGCCCTAGTGGCCTGGGGCCAAACCCCGATTGTTTGGTGAGCCCTCGGGCGTCGTTGCCAAACAGCCGAAAGGAATTCACTTGTCTGCAGGGCCTTCCTTTGGGGCCCAGAGCTTGATGCTTCTGTCGTCCGACCCAGTGCCCAACAACTTGTTGTCGGTCCCTCCGAGTGCGAGGGCATTGATGGAGCGCGTGTGGGGGAGCGGCAACTTCCCAAGTGACTCGAGGTTGTTCAAGCTCCATGCCTTGGCTTCCTTGTCCCTGCCAGCGGTCCAAAGGACCTCGTTTTGGACCAACCCGCGGTAGACGGCCGATTGATGGACCGCCAGCCGCATGATCTCTTCCTTGCCTTGGTGCGCCGTCAATTCTCCATCTTGTCCGCCGCTCAACACCACACCTTCTTTGTTGGGATGGGCGATGGCCCAGTAGCAACTTCTTGCATGGGCTTGCACCTCCAAGCTCACCTTGCCCTCAAGACTGAAGACACTCCATTTCCCCGAAGAAGACGCCACGATCATGTGCTTCCCCCACGGTGACAAATGCCTGATTTTCCCCAACCCTGTGTTCCACATGGCCTTCATTTCAAGTCCTTGGGCGTGAGGTGCCCAAATGGCAATGTGGCCGGTCCCGTCGCCCGACCAGAGCTGTCCCTCCGAATCGATCCCAAAGCCAAACACGGGCGCCTTGTGGACGGTGTACTTTTTCACCGACCCCCCAAGGGCCCAAAAGATTTCGCCGCTGCTGTTCCCGGCCACGGTGGCCGCCCCCAAGGCGTGCACGCTGTAAAAAGCAGATCCATGTTGGAAAATGGCTTTCCCGTTCCCGTCGTTTTTCTGCCAAGATGCCACCACTCCGTCTCCTCCGGCGGAGAGCCATGCGTTCGAGTGGGCATGCCAAATGAGGTCGTAGACGGCTCCTTGATGACCCCGCCAAAGACGGGTGGATTCGAACGGGTGCATGTTCCCAAAAGTACGCTGCTGACCTTGGACTTTGCGTTGTAGTTTGCAGCCATGGAAGTGATTTGGATTTTGACCGCCGTGCTGATTGTGACGTTGTTTGTGCAATACCGGCGCCGGCTGAAGCGCTGAGCTTCATTGCCTGAATTCTTTGGCCATGAGCAAGCCATCCATTCCCAAAGGGACACGCGATTTTGGACCGACCACCATGGTTCGGAGACAATGGCTGTTCGACACGCTCCGAAGTGTGTTTGAGCGCCATGGTTTCCTGCCCATTCAAACGCCTTCCTTCGAAAATCTGTCCACGCTCACGGGGAAGTATGGTGAGGAAGGGGACCAATTGATTTTCAAAATCCTCAACAACGGAGACTTTCTCGCCAAGGCTTCTTCCGACGCATTGGACAGCAAGGACAGCAAGGCGGTCTTGTCGAGCATCTCCAAGAAGGCTTTGCGCTACGATTTGACGGTGCCTTTTGCACGTTTTGTGGTCATGCACAGGAACGAACTGCCGTTTCCATTCAAGCGGTACCAAATCCAAAATGTCTGGAGGGGCGATCGGCCAGGGAAAGGCAGGTACCAAGAGTTCACCCAATGCGACTGCGACATCATTGGAACGGAAAGCACACTTGCTGAATTGGAGTTGATCCAGGTGTTTCACGAGGGGCTCCAATCTCTTCATGTCCCGGGCTACCGAATCAAAATCAACGACCGGCGGTTGCTCTTTGCCCTTGCCCAAGCGAGTGGGGTGAAAGAAAGTGAGTTTGCAGATTGGACGGTTGCCGTGGACAAACTGGACAAAATCGGTGTGGATGGTGTCTCCAAGGAACTCGCCCAACGCGGCCTTTCCCAACAGACCTCAGGGTTTTTGCAGGTCCTTGTCGACATGCGCGGCTTGCCCTCCTCAGCAGAGGTGCTGAAGGCCGTCTCACAGACCATGGCCCATTCGCCTGAAGCCCAAGACGCATTGGTGTCCTTGGAGTCGCTTTTGAAGCGTGCCCTTGCATTGGGGGTGCCTTCGGAAATCCTGGTGTTGGACCCCCTTTTGGCCAGGGGATTGGACTATTACACAGGTGCCATCTTCGAGGTCACGGTGGACGACTCCCCGGTAGGAAGCATTTGCGGAGGGGGCAGGTATGCAGATTTGACAGGCATTTTTGGTTGGAAAGGCATGAGCGGAGTCGGCATCAGCTTTGGTGCCGATCGGATCGAAGATGTGCTCAACCACTTTGACGCTTGGCCTGAACTTTCGAATGTGGGCCTCGACGTGATGGTGGTTCAGTCAGAGGGAGGTGAGGTGGAGTCGGAGCTTCAAATCGCCCACGCTCTTCGCCAACAAGGACTCTCTGTCGAGCTCTATCCAGAACCAGCCAAGTTCAAGCGTCAATTCAAATATGCCAACGACCGAGGGGTGCGTTGGGTGGTGGTGCAAGGAGAGGAGGAGCGTGGTTCAGGAACGGTGGCCCTGAAAGACATGACCGCAGGCACACAGGTTCAATTGAAAGTGGAGGAAGTGGCCTCAGTTGTCCGGTCCTGAAGCCGTTCAAATTCATCAAACATTTTGACTAGGTGAGGCATTGCATCTTGTTGACTTGCAATGTTTAAAACACTCCTTTCAGGCAAAAATTTTTCGAGTGATTTCTGGATGGATTGGGCCTTTGGTTCCCAGTCATCTTTGGACTGGTGAGGGGCCCGTCCAAGGTCCAACGTCAGGCGCAGAGCTTTGCCAGATGCCCCCAACAAACCCTCCAAGTGCTCAGCCTCCTCCGTCGTGATGGGATGGGGAGGTTGAAGTTTTGCAGCGAGGAGTGCAAGCATTTGGGAAGTCCCGCGCTTGACCCTCCTCAGCGCCTCAAGGACATCGGTTTCTTTGGAAAGTGTGGCATGTTGGTGCGACAGTTCTTCCAGTCGCATCCTGGCATTTTGGGCAAATTGGATGCGCCGCTCAAGCCTCAAGAGGTCCAATGAGGTCGGTCCATTGAAGGGCTTGGCGTGTCGGAGCGCACGTCTTCTGGCCCCATATGAACCCATGAAAAAGCCAAGTGCCGCAAAGACGCATGCCCCGATCCAGGCGCCCATCATGATTGGTTTCCTTCGTTGGCTTTCAAGGCCTCATTGACCCAAGCCCGAGCCGCGGCAAAGGCACCAGTGTTGCGTTGTGCCAGCTGTTGTTCCAGGGCCTCCCATTGCGCTTGCCGATGGTGCATGTGATGGTCCACCAGCAACTGCTTGGCATGTCGGTGCATGGCCTGTGCTGCCTGTGTTTTGCGCTGCACTTCCCACCAGCCAGAAGCCCTCCATGCCGTTTCAAGGTCCATGAGATGGGACCACAATTTGTCGTGGCCTTCTCCTGTCAAACTCGAAGCCAGCATCACCTCAGCTGCAGTCCCAGAAGGCGGCAAAGGAAACAAATGAAGGGCTTGGCGATAGGCAGCAGCTGTCTTTTGGCACGATGGAATGTGCTCTCCATCTGCTTTGTGGATCAGCAACACATCGCACATTTCCACGACCCCGCGTTTGATGCCTTGAACGTCGTCTCCAGCTCCTCCAATCAAGGTCAAGACGAAGATGTCGACCATCTCCCTGACGGCCACTTCACTTTGGCCAACCCCCACAGTCTCCACGAGCACCATGTCGAACCCTGCTGCCTCGCACAACAAAATCGCTTCTGCCGTGGCCCTTGCGACCCCTCCTAAGGTGCCTGAAGCCGAGGTGGGTCTGACGAAGGCATGGGGTTCCATGGACAAATCGTGCATCCGTGTTTTGTCGCCCAGCAGAGCGCCCTTTGTCCTTGTGGACGAGGGATCGATGGCCAGCACGGCGACTTTGTGGCCACGCTGGACTGCCTCCATGCCAAAACGTTCAATCAGGGTGCTCTTTCCCGCGCCAGGAATTCCTGTGATGCCGAGGCGTTTGCTCCTCAATGCGGGCGTGCCAACTTCCTCCAAGAGCTGGGCGATGCGCTCCTGATGCTCCGGCAATGTGCTTTCGACCCATGTGATCGCTTGGGCCAAGGCCTCGCGATGCCCTTCACGCACGGCTGAAGCCAAAGAGGAAGGGGTCCAATGTTGGGCCCGCAGAATGTGCGCCTTTGCGTTGGCCCTTGCCCTTGTTTTTGCGTCTTTTCGGGAAGAAGAGGAGCTGCTCACGTTGGTAAGATACGTGAAAGGTTCACCCTGATGGAAGGACCTTTTCTTTTCTTTGCAGACATGCGCACCCTGTTCATCGCCGTCGTTTGTTGGATGTTGGGCGGGACCATGTCCCTGGCCCAGAGTGAGGCCTTTCCTCTCACGGCAAGGGACTCTGTGGTGGTCATTTCTGGAGCCGTGTCCGACGAGTCAGGCCGTTGGATTCCCTCGTCCATGGTCGTGAACCGTAGGAGCAGTGCCGGTGAATTTGTGGGCAGTGACAGGGAGTTTTTGGTCCGTGCGAGGCTCGGGGACACGCTCGTGTTTGGCGCAGTGGGTTACCACACCATGGAGCGTCTCGTGGCGACAGATGCGCGAATGGACATCCGGCTGAAAGTGCTTCAAGTGGAAGTCGGCACTGCGGAGGTCATTGCCCCAAGAACGCTGCGTGAGATTGTACGTGACATCCAGGCCTTGGGCTACCGCGAAGAGGATTTCCGCTTGTCGGGGGTCGATGCCATGCAGAGCCCCATCACGTTCCTCTATGAGACCTTTGCCCGGGAAGCCCAAAGTCGCCGTTTGGTCGCCCAGCTTGAGAACGACGACCAGAGAAGGGAGCTTCTTCAGGAGCTGTTCACCAAGTACGTGGACTATGACATTGTGGACTTGGAACCTTGGGAATTCGATGCCTTTGCACGGTTCTGCGACCCGGGTGATGCCATGCTCAAGCAATGGTCTCAGTATGAATTCATTCAGTACGTCAAGCAACGCTATCAGGTGTTCCGCATGATGCCCCGCGATTTGCCTGCTGGGGACATGGAGTACCATCTGGACGAGGATTGATCCTCACCCTTCATCCTCTGGTCTCGTGTTCAGTCGACCAAGTAGCTCAAATGCAGGTAGAGGATGAACCACTTGAACAGCATTCCAGTCAGACAAAGTCCAACTCCCACCACACGGGGAATTCGCCAGCGATTTGAGAAATGGTCGTAGCGCAGCACGAGGTCGACAAAGAGGGTGCCGACGGCGATCAATTCAAGCACATTGACGATGGATTGCACGTCCGACATCGCCGCTGCCAAAGCCCTTGACTCACCCATCCACTGGGCAGCGGTGAACACGGCATTGTAGCTGAGGAGGATGCCGAGTACGGCATCGAGGAGTCGATTGGGGCCCATGATGCGAAAGTACACGCTGTAATGTTGGAAAACCTTGGTCATGGCCTTGACTTTGGCGAACAGAATGGCCATCTTGCTTGACATGAAGACCCGTCAACTTTCCTTTTTCGCCTGGCTCCTCGGAGCCTCACTTTTTGCAGCAACCCTGGCTTCTTGCGCCACGCAAACCCAGAGCTGCAGTGCCTACCAGCAAGTGCAGACAGGCACCCAGCCCACCCGCTGAGTCAGAACTGCCAGTAAATGAATGGCTTGCCATAGGACGACTGTGTCCAAACGGCAAGACATCCGCATGCGCACCACGCCGCCCAAAGCATCCCCAACGGAAGCTTGTGCAGCGTGGTTTCTTTTTGTGCCTGCCAGGAAGAAGGCATGAGATGCAACGCATAGCCCAACGCCAGCAGCCAAAGCCCCCATATCATCTCTGTTCCCCAAAAAGGAGGGAGTTCCCAAGACCAATGTCGTTGGAGCTGGGCGCAGAGGGACTTGGCAATGCTCCATGCATTTTCTGGATGGGGACCAACGGTCGATTCATTCCAGTCCAAAAGACTTCCTGCCCTGAACCAGATTCTTGAAAACACGACCACATGGAAGGTGAAGAACCAACCTGCCGCTTGGGTCCAACGGTTGATTTGTCCATTGGCCGGCTTCGAGATCAGCACCCAAAGCGCCAGCGCGGTGCCATTGATGGCGCCCCAAAGAAGGAAATTGAGATGTGCACCATGCCACAATCCGCCCAGCAACATCACCAACAACACATTCGCTGCCGTGGCCGTTTTCTTTTGCATGGCGGGGGCCATGAGCGTGGCGGCCAATAGGAGCAGCCCCGTTCCAGAAAGGATGAGCCAGCCGCCGAGTGCATCCCAACGCATGCCAAGCATGGCCCATGCCAGCAGGACAAACAAGATGGTTGCCCATGAGAATCTGCGGTTGCCGCCCAAGGGAATGTACACGTAGTCCTTCCACCATGCGGAAAGACTCATGTGCCACCGGCGCCAAAAGGCAGATGGAGAGGTGGCCCGGTAGGGGTAGTCAAAGTTTCGGGGAAGTTGGATGCCCAAAAGTCCGGCCATCCCTTGTGCCATGTCCGTGTATCCGCTGAAGTCCGCATAGACTTGCAAACTGTAGCCGTACAAAGCCAGAAGCACAAAGGGCCCAGCGGTGGCGCCTGGGTCTGCAAACACAGGGTCGACCAACCATGCCCCTACCATGTCACCCAGCACCATCTTCTTCAGCATCCCTTGGACGAGGAGAAGGACGTTCGAACGCACAGCTGAGGACTTCAGTTCACCTTCTCTTCGCTCAAGTTGTGGCAAGAAAGCCTTGGCACGAACGATGGGGCCTGCCACCAGCTGAGGAAAAAAGGTGAGGTAGGTGGCGAATGAAAGCAAAGAGGCGGGCTTGTCCAAGGTGCCGCGATGCACGTCGATCACATAGCTGATGGCTTGAAAGGTGTAGAATGAAATGCCCAGAGGCAGCATCCATTGGTCCAACCTCCATCCGCCCCATGTCCCTGCAGCAAGGGTGGGCAACAAGTCGGCGATGAAAAAGGCATATTTGAATGCAGCCAACGCCCCGATGTTGAGTGCCAAGGCGACGAAGAAGACGATAGATCTCCTTGTGCCGTGGTTTCGGTGCAAGGCATGAACAAGAAGGTGGTTCAGCACAATGGATGTGGCCATGACAGCCAGGAGTTTGCCCGCAGCAAGAAGATAGAACCCCAGGCTGAACGACAAAAGCAGGAGTTTCCGTGCGCGCACATGAAGGGTCGATGTCGCTCTGTTTTTCCATTTTTGAAGTCCTGCGTGGACCATGAACAGCGCGGCAAAGAGGACCCAAAACGTCCAGCTGGAAAAGGACATGTTCATCATGGCACCAAGAGTTGAGGCCGTCTTCTCGTGGACTGCCAATGCCAGTGCTCATGGTCCAGTGCCTGCCAAAGTCGTTTGCCGGCTTCCTTTGCGCCGCGCGGGCTGAAATGCACGGCATCCTCACCCGCCCATCCTCGTTCCTTCCAATGCGCCATGCTCCCGGGCCCACCCATGACTTCTCTCAAGTCCCACATCAAGGCACCCGCCATTTGGACTTCGGTTCGAAGTGCTTCGTTGCAAGCCGTCAGTTGAGGGTAGATTTGATTGGCATCCCCCATGTCTGATGGCCCAATGAAAAGCACGGCAACGCCAGGCCATCGTTGCCGGATGTGCCGGATGTTGTCGGCCACACGACGTGCATAACGCTCTGCATGTTTCACGGAGGAAAGAGATGGCACAGCATTCCCACCAAATTGCAAGATCACCAGCCCGGGACGGGTCCATGTTCGGAGTTTCTCCCAATCTCCTTCAGAGACATCGTCAAAAAGGGTGCCTGAACCTCCACGCATGGGAAGGTTGTGCACGAACACGCCATGGGCGGTAGAGAATTCAGCACCCATCAAGGCGTTCGCCGTGCCCGTGAGTTCGATGCCCGAGGTCGACCCGGCATGCTGCCATGTCCAGAGCCCTTCTTGATCCCCACGGTTGGACCTTGATGGGATGAGGTTCGCCGAGTCTTCCATCACCAGAGACCAAGTCGAAGCGGCAGAGCTCCAAATGCGACTTCGGGTCCATCCACGGTTGGTGCGGTGCCCAATGGGGTTGGCATTGACCTGCCAGCTGGCGGAATCTCTGAACCTGTTGACGGCCAGAAAAGGGAGCCTCAAGGCACTTGTGTCCCGGCGTCGTCCAAAACCGGCGATTCTTTCGATGGATCCGCGCAGGACCTGCTTGGTGGCAAAGGAGGGGGCGGGTGTTCTTGGCAACACCCAACCCGGACCACGGCCGCCAAAGCGCTTTTGCATTTCCGCCCTCAAATGGCCCGTGATGCGGTCACTTTCAATTTGGCTGTCTCCCCAGTGGTAGATGTCGATGCGGTTTTGGTCACAGGATTCAAGTCGAGAAAAAAAAGTGGCCAAATCATGCCATGCCTTGGCAGAACCCTGAAACTTCCAGGATCTTGGGAGTGGCACGCTGTCCCGAATGGCCATAGACTCAAGGTCCGGCCCGACAGATGTGGGCCTCGTCAGGGGTTGTGGCAATGGCCTTAGGCTCAAGGTGGGCATGGGCGTTGCTTCAGGCTGACGAAGGTCCACGGACCAAGGAGGCTGCGGCATGTTTTGCTTGACGGCCTGCCATGTCCCAAGAAAGGCTGCCCATAGGATGGCCCATCGCAGCCAGTCTTTCACGGGGCGGGGATTCGAAGCACCATGCCCGGTTGAAGGTGGTCCCATACACCGTTGAGTTCTGACAAGCAGGATGGGTGGACGTCATGGAGACGCGCCACGCTGTAGAGGGTGTTGCCTGGCTCCACCACATGTACAGCGGGCATGGCCAAATTTTCCAACAACCGGATGCCGGTTCGCATGTGGGGTGGGGTGGAGGCCCCTCCAAGATTGCCTGCCCCCGCAATGGCGTCAACTTGTCTGAGGACTTCGTCAGGTGAAGAGGCGTTGCTCAATTCCGTCCAAAAACTTGTCGGGAGGTCAGGACACCCACAAGGCAGATTGGCCTCGCCACAAGTTGTGGACGGCCAGCCCCAAAGTGGGAGCCAAGCGGCACTGCTGGGTAGGCCGGCCTTTTGTGCATCTCTGCGCCAACCTTCAACGCAGGCCGCGCTGCGCTGCCAGAGCACTTGGACGGCTTCAAAATTGTCCCTGCGCCAATGCGCCAATTCATTCGGAACCTCTGGCCATGCCAATTCCCATGCCAGTTCCCATGCATCTGGTGCACGGATCTCGGACTTGAACCCCAGTGGTCGTTCGGCGCATGGTTCGGAAGATTGGGCGCGCAAGGTTCCATTCAAACAAGAAAAACATGCAATGAGCAACGCCGTCTTTTGGGTGAACATTATGGGCGAAAACTCGGTTTTTCCTAGGAACATCGTGCTCAAAGGTATTTTGAGCATGGCCAGTGCCAAGCTTATGAATGCACAAGATTCTTCACGATTGATTTCCTTGTTGGAGGAAAACTTGCCAGGCCGGGAAGATATTTTGACGTTGGCCCATGCCCTGCGAGAAAGCGAGCACAAGCATCGTTCCATTTTGGAGGACATGGATTTGGGGTACATGGAGGTGGATGTGCAAGGAGTGGTGACCCACGTGCATCCAAGGTTTACTGCCATGACCGGCTATACGGCCGAGGACTTGTTGGGCAAAAATGGCAATGTCATGTTGGACGATGATGGCAAAGCAATCATGGCGAACATTCTGAAGGAGAGAGCGCATGGCCATGCGACGTCCTACGAAGTTCCGGTGCGCCATCGATTGGGCCACCGAATTTGGCTGCTGATCACGGGCGCACCACTGCGCAGCTTGTCAGGTGATGTTAAAGGCTCTGTTGGGATCCATTTCGATGTGACAGGGAGAAAAGAGATGGAAATGCAGACCAACCGCGCCATGGCCAGTGAAGCGTTGGCCCGACAGCGCGAAAGGGACTTGCTTATGAAAATGAGCCATGAGATCCGAACCCCCATCAATGCCATCAACGGGATGTTTCATTTGATGAATGCCCAGGCAAGGGGGAATGACGAGGAGGCATTGTGGCAGGGTGCCCAACGTGCCACAGCAATGCTCCGCAAGGTGGTTGACGAGGTACTGACACTGACCAAGCTGGAGGCCGGATCCCAAAAGGTCACGCTTCAAAAGGTCGATGTTCGGGAGTTGACGGAGGGGCTGGCCAAAATGCACTTTGTTTTGGCGGAGGAAAGTGAAATGCAATTGGTTTGCACTTGCCGATTGCTGCAGACAAGGCGCGTTCTGGACGCAGACAAATGGATCCAGATTTTGACCAACCTCCTCAGCAACGCAATGAAGTATGCCGCGGCAGGGACTGTGGAACTTGACATATGGGAAGAGGCGGACCGTCCAGATTGGATTTTTGCCGAAGTCAAAGACCAAGGTCAAGGAGTGGCTCCCGAGATGCAGGGACGAATTTTCGAGGTGTTTGGTGTCAATGATGAATCGAGTCACTCTGGGATGGGAAGCACGGGACTTGGCCTTGCCATAGCAAAGGAGCAGGCACTGCTCATGGGGGGAGATTTGTTGCTGATGCCCTCGGACAAGGGAGCGAGGTTTGTTTTGGAGTTGCCTGCGCCGACATGGAAGCACAAGGAAAACCAGTCCCCAGAACCAGGAGGTTCACACAGCGTGCCTGAGTGGGACGGCCGCCATTTGAAGGTTCTCGTGGCCGAGGACAACGATTTGAACATCTTGTACCTCAAGGCCCTGCTTCAGAAATGGGATGTACGTTTTGACATTGTGCGCGATGGTTTGCAAGCCCTTGAGGCTTTGAAAGTTGCCACGTACGATGTGATGCTGTTGGATGTGCAAATGCCTGAGATGGATGGCATAAGCGCGCTTGTCGAACTGCGCAAAAGAGACATCAAAGGCCGTTCGGACTTGGCTTTGCCGGTGTTCATGGTGACTGCCTTTGCCGACGATGAAACACGGAAGATGGCGATGCGCCACGGGGCCAATGGTTTTTTGGCCAAGCCTTTTTCTCCTGAGGCCATGTTGGATGCGCTAAAAATCGCTGAATCTTGACATTTGTTCGATGAAAGTTGCAAAACGACCATATAATTATGTAAATTACTTATCGAAGGTCTGACCGAAAGGAGGACCTCGTTGTGAATCGTAGTGGAGCACCGGCAACGGCGGGTGCTCCATTTTTTTTTTGTCCAGATGGGACCGATGATGGAGGCCCATGTGGCGTTGAACCTTCCGACCTGATGGGAGGTTACCCCCACATGCATCAACTCAAGACATCTTTGTTTTTGCCCATTTCCTTGGAAGAGGCATGGGCGTTTTTCAGTGTTCCGGACAACCTCGATGCCATCACCCCAGAGGACATGGGCTTTGAAATCTTGAGCCGCAACGAGGGGCGCACCTACGCGGGACAGATCATCCGTTACCGTGTCAGGCCTCTTTTGGGGCTGCCGTTGTCATGGGTCACTGAAATCACACACTGCAAAGACTTGTCCTACTTTGTGGATGAACAGCGCTTTGGTCCCTACGCCATGTGGCACCACCAGCATCATTTCAAAGCAGTCGATGGCGGCGTTGAAATGGACGACATCTTGGATTACAAGTTGAAGGGGGGATGGCTGGGCAAGCTTCTCACAGGGTGGTTGGTGCATGGCAAGGTCCAGGGCATATTTGACCACCGCACGAAGGTCCTGATCGACAAGTTTGGAGGAAAGGATCTGGGGTCAGTCTTTCACTGACACAGCACGTTGGCGGCCCATGCGGCCATCAGCAAGTCGGGCTTGACTTTGGAGTCAAAGCCCAAAGAGGTGATGTAGCCTGTGCTCGCGCTGACGAGCTTGTGGCTGGCGTACTTGCTGTCGCTGTTGAAGTCCAAATCGATCTGATGCACCCTCAAACCGCATTCTTCGAGGATGAGGTTGGCCAGTTCCACAGAACGTTCCGTTTCTCCCCAAAGTTTGGTCCACATGTCCAGGATTTTGGGGACCCGTTCTTTGCGGTAGATGACATGCGCTCCATTGTTGCGGAACCGGAAGACCACCGTAGTGACATAGACCGTATGCCTTTTGTGGTTTTGGGAGTCGCAGCCAACGTGGACTTCCACGTCGGAAGAAGCGGTCATGGTGGTGATGTAATCGCACACATCGTGTTGCAATTTCCCACCCATCACTTTGAACCGTCGGTCGGCCTCTTGCATGCCTTCAAGCTAGGCTGAGAAATGGGCAAAAAAAAGCAGGGCCGGGGCCCTGCTTCTTCATCTTATGCACAATGTTTGGACATCATCGGTCGAGCGCGACTTCAATGAGGTGACGCAAGTGGGCGCGGTGCGCCCTGGTGAGGCCATCTGGAGAAGAGGCATCGCGTTGCTGACGGTCGATGCGCCGCAGATTTGCGAGCACCACGCTTTGTGCCACACCATTCAGTCGTGACTTTGCATCCAAGGAACGGATGAGTGCCTTGACGTACATCAGTTGGAGGCCCTGACGGTAGGTGTTCACCGACTTTCTGAGGTCAGCTTTGAAGATCATTGCTGTCAGATCGTCCATGTATTCCGCCAAGTCGTAGGTGTTCCCGTACAAACCGCTGTCGAGGATGCGCATCAACACAGTTGGATGAACCAGTTGTGCAAGCGCGCCAAACTGCGCACCCGCCACCCTCGCATGAACCTTGGGGTCTTCACCACCTCCGAAAAACCCAAATCCCCGTCGCTGGGCTTGGAGGTAGCCGAGTACTTCGGCCTGGGCGTCGAAAGCATCTGGCGCAAAGGCGTAGGAAGCGAGGGCGTCCATGGCGGCCTTTTGGTCGGCCTCCGAGACAGGCGTGTAGGGTGCTGCACCTGCGAGCTGAGCTGGGGTTGCGCGGTTGTAACGCACCCCCCCAACTTGTCGGGTCATCACCCGCAGTTGGGTGGCGTATTCCCCGGTCAATGCGTAATAGGCACGTAGCACTTCTTGGTGGCTGTCCACCCCAGGTGCAAAATTCTCGACAATGGTGGGGAGAAGGTCGTTCACGAGGTCACAGCGTTCTGCTGCGTAGGCCACAGGGTCGTTGCTCAAGTCGTAAATGTTGACGTCGGGGTTGATGCCTCTCCCCGTGCCTCTCATGTCGTCTGCGTCGTTGCCAAATTGCAAGAGTGGGTCAATGGATTTTTCCAGGATGATGCTCAGACGGGCCTCCTCTGCAACCTCATCATCGAGTCCAACGCTGTACCCATAGTCGATCACCCATTTGTCGTAAGGGCCGGGACTGTCATCGTAAAATCGGGTTTGATCTTCCGGGTTGCGGGCAAAGTTGATGGCAGGATATTCCATCACAGAGTTGCACATGCCGTTTTGGGCCACCACATCGGGGTCTTTGATTTCTTCTGGGCTCAGCATTGTGCTGGCATGCATGTTGTGACTCATGCCCAGGGTGTGTCCGACTTCATGGAGGACCAACCGGTGCAGGGTTTGACGCACAAATTCCGCATGGTCTTCGTCGGTGAAGTTGTACGTGCGCATGGCTGCAGCAGCGAGGAGGCTGTTGCGCCCCATCATTTTTCCTGCATGGCATCGGCTCATTTGTTCGGCGAGCAATGCCCGAGAGGACCTCCCGCTGTCAATGGCTTGTCCATCCGCATCGTCAAACTCCATGCTGTCTTCGAGCATGCCAGCCTTGGAAAAGACCTCAGCACGCCACAACCGGCCCACCATGCCGCCGTATTCCAACATGATGTCTGCACCTAGGATTTCTCCCGTCCGTGGGTTGACAAAGCTTGGTCCATATCCTGAAAATGGGGGCGAAGGGGAGGCCGTCCACCGCAGCACATTGTAGCGGACATCTCCCGCATCCCAATCTGCGGTGTCAGGCTGCACTTTCACCACGACGGCATTTTTGAATCCAAGGGGTTCAAATGCCTGGTTCCACTTCTCAACGCCAGCTTGGATGATGGGCCGGAACTCTTCCGGGGTGGTGTTTTCAATCCACCAAGTGATGGGTTCGACGGGCTCTGACATCGCCGCATCAGGATCTTTTTTGACCAATCTCCAGCGGTGGATCATGTCCCGCCAAGGAGTGGCGGTGACACCGGTCAAGTCGTCCACTTCCGTGGAGAAAAAGCCAATCCTTGGATCGTCACCTCGTGGTGTGAACCCATCTTCTGGCATGGGCAAAAGAGCGTGGCGATAGCCTACGGTGATGTAACGGCCATCCTCAAATTGGGGGCCGCCCACGGTGGGGTTTCCATTGTCGTAGACGTATGCCACAGAAAGTTCCGTGTTCTCGGGGTAGTTCGCCACCTCAAGTACTTTGCTCTTGGTGCGGCTGAGCTTGCCCAAAGCAGGCTTTCGGCCGGGCCGGGAGGGAGGCTTGACCATTTGGAGGTTCTCCTTCAGGAACAAGTCGTCCGCAGAAATGACATAGCCCGTGCTGTCCTCTGCTTCGATTTTGACACTTGCCAAAATCGGGGTGTTGAGGTTGGCATCGGCTGCCTTGATCAGTGCATTGTTTGGGTCGACATGGAAGTTGGTGTTTTCCGCATGGATCTCCAACTGGCCAAAATGCCTGTGAAAGGTCACCACCTTGCTCCCCCTGTAGCTCCCTCGGAAAAACCCACTTTGCACCACGCCATCTTCGACCTGAGAAAAGTAAATGAACTCTTGGTCCATGGCTGTGGCAGGCACATGGAGGTACATGTCTCCTTTGGCTGTGTCTTGGAAGAGGGGGAACAACCCGTCCATCGACTTCAACTCTTTGGTGAACTCAGCGACGCTCTTGGTTTCGTCTTTGCCCTTTTTCTTGGGGCCGTCCGCCTGTTCGGTCTTTCCTTTCTTCCCTTTTTTCTTTTTCCCTTTTTGCGCCAAGCCTTCAGAAGGAGACAGTGTCAGCGCGGTGGTGGCAAGGAAAAGAGCCACCCAACTTGCAGTGCGTTTCATAAAGGACAAGGTACACGGGTCTGCGGGGAGTTCCAACCACCCCAACCCTCACTTCATGCCCCTCATCTTCTTCACAGACTCATAGGCTTCTTGCACCTCGAGGAACCTGGCTTCCGCCTGCTTGGCGTAGGCCTCGCCCATGTCCCGAACTTTGTCTGGATGGAACTTCAAGGCGAGTCTGCGGTAAGCTTTCTTGACGTCGCTGTCGGTGGCGCTGGAAGGGATTTCCAACACGGTGTAGGGGTCTGGTCGGTCGCTGTGGAACGGCGCCTCAATCGACGCTCGATCTTTGTCGCTGATGCCCAGCGCGGCTGCCATGCGGCGGATCAAGTCAACTTCTCGTGGATCCACGTCGCCATCAGCCTGTGCAATGCCGTAGAGGTACTGCAGCAAAAGCAGCCGTTTGGCATGGGGCATGTGGGTCCGGATTTGGCTGCATACACTGCGCACATCCACCGTTTGCTTCAGGGCTTCGCGCAGTGCAAGCGACAATTGTTCTGCCTGGGCTTGGCCAAAATTGGTTTTGAAAAACCCCTTGACGTACGCCAGCTCAGATTTGAGCACCCGCTGGTCGGCCTGCATGACCGCAGCGCTGAGAACCACCATGCTCAGGGCAAAGTCACCCGCATGGGTGGTCCTTCTTCCGCGTGCATTGGCTCCTTTGGCAGCCCCAGCTTCAAGGTTCAGGCTGTCGTCGGCAACCATCTTGCCGAGCCAGTACCCGAGGATTCCGCCCACAGGACCCCCGAGGGCCCAGCCAACGGCGCCACCGATCCACTTGGAGTAGGCCATCAGGCCTTTTGGATTTGGTCAAAGCCCTCTGTGATGAAGGCTGTCAATTCTTCACCCGCCAAAAGGCCTTGGGACAACCGTGCCAAGTTGGCGGCGCGTTTGGCCATGCTGTTCCGCTTGTCCTCGTCCTTCTCTTCCAGCAGGGCCATGGCCAAGGGGTGGTTGGCGTTCACCGTAACCTCGTAGCTGTCGGGCATGTCGCCAAACATGGCGAATCCTCCACCACCTGCGGCTTGTTGTTCCTTCATGCGGCGCATGAACTCTGATTGCGTGATGACCAAGGGCGATGATGTCGGCGACATCGCGGCAAACTGAACCTTGTAAGTCTCACCCGGGAAGGCACCTTCGAGGATGGGGCGGACAACCGACTCTTGCGTTTCGTCGAGGGCTGAGCTCAGCGCTTCGTCCTTCTCAATCAGCTTGTCTGCGATCTCGGCATCCACGCGTTTGAACTGAACATCCGTATGGGTTTGTTCCAGTTTGCCCACCACATGCGAAGCCAAGGGGCCGTCCATCACCAAGACGGTGTAGCCGCGGTCCGTAGCTTCCTTGACGTAGCTGTGTTGTGCACTTGCGTCGGGGGTGTAGGGCAAGATCACCTTGCCATTTTTGTCCTTTTGAGATTCTCCCACCAAGGCCATCAGTTCCTCCTGGGTGTGGCACTTGCCTTCAGTGTCTTTGTAAAGGAAGAACTTCTGGGCCCGCTCGGCAAACTTCTCATCGGTCAGCATGCCATACTCCACGAACACGCGCAAATCGTCCCATTGGGCCTCAAAAGCTGCGCGGTCCTTCTTGAACATTTGGCCCAACTTGTCGCTGACCTTTTTGCTGATGTGCCCTGAAATTTTCTTGACATTCCCGTCTTCCTGGAGGTAAGACCGGCTGACATTCAAAGGGATATCAGGGGAGTCGATGACGCCGTGCAGCAAAGTCAAAAAGTCAGGGACGATGTTTTCGACATTGTCCGTGATGAACACTTGGTTGGAATACAAATGGATCCGGTTCTTCTGCATGTCCATTTGCTTCTTGAGCTTGGGGAAGTACAAGATGCCGGTCAGGTGAAAAGGAAAATCCACATTGAGGTGGATGTGGAACAAGGGCTCCTCAAAATTCATCGGGTACAAGTCCCTGTAGAATTCTTTGTAGTCTTCATCGGAGAGGTCGGCAGGCTTTTTGGTCCAGGCAGGCTCCGTTTTGTTCACCACAAAGGGGACTTCCACAGAGACCTTTTTCACATTGCCTTCCTCGTCCTTGGCACCTTCTGGGTCGTCGACGGATTGCGGGTTGGTGCCCTGGACAATTTCCACAGGCATGAACTTGCAGTATTTGTTCAAGACCTCGCGGATGCGTGCTTGTTCGAGGTATTCTTTGGCATCCTCTGAGATGTGCAGCACGATGTCTGTGCCCGCAGTGTCCTTCTCGACATCTTCAATCGAGAAATTGGGGGACCCGTCGCAGCTCCATTTGACAGCCGCGCTTCCTTCGCGCTGGCTTCGGGTGACAATGTCCACCCGCTCCGCCACCATGAAGGCAGAGTAGAAGCCCAAACCAAAGTGGCCAATGATGGCTTGTTTGGCCTCGGCATCCTTGTACTTTTCCAAGAATTCCGTGGCGCCTGAAAAGGCGATTTGGTTGATGTACTTGTCGATTTCCTCCGCGGTCATTCCAATGCCCGCATCACGGACGGTCAAGGTGCCATTGTCTGCATCCAACATCACTTCCACTCGGGGCGTGGAGGTGATGGCGCCAACCTCACCCATCTGGGCGAGCATGGTCCGCTTTTGGGTGGCATCGACAGCATTGGAAACGAGCTCACGCAAGAAAATTTCCTGATCGCTGTA
>CALKGQ010000018.1 GCA_938085425.1 uncultured Flavobacteriales bacterium | reverse complement strand
TCCCCCTGTCGCGTCGTCCACAACAAAGCTGGACCCTGTGGGTGTCGGACCTACGAATTGTTGTTCGAAGGCAACAGCACCTGTGGCCAATGAGGGCCCAACAGAAGAGTTGGAGTCAAATCCCCCAATGTCCAAAAAGCTGTCAAAGGCCAATTCTGGGAAGGAGGGTAGAAACAATGGGTTGATGCCAGAGGCATTCCAACCTGCGTTGAATGCGCTGTTGGACCATCCCTCTGGTGCGTTGATGAACATGGGATTCATTTCATCTCCTGAACAGGCTGACAAGTAGTCAGTTTCGTTGAGGGTGTTGAGGTACACGCGATAGGTGGTTTGGCCATCGAGGATCCCTCCTTCGTGTACGACAGATGTTTCCAGTTCAAGCCAGTAGCCCACCGGGGCTTCTGTGCTATAGCCGGTCGAGGACAGCGGATTGTTTTGCTGAGCAAAGGCGAAGCCAATGCTGCAACACAACGCCATCACCATTGTGACAAGGTTTTTCATGATAAAAGTGGATTTGAAAAGGATATAGATAGAATTGTTCTCATGTGGGAAAAGGCCACTGGCATGTGCATGTCGGGCCGGCAAACCGTGATGGCCATTGAGGCCTGGTGTATTGTATTTCATCGCTATGATTTGCGCCGAAACCGAAATCTCGGGCCTCAAATATAAGACATAATGCGAATTAGTCAAACATAATCATTTATTTATCGATGAATTATGGACATTCCTCGAGTTGTGGATGCCGAGGTATTGACATGAACATTCATGCCCCAGGCCCTTTCCATGCTGGACTTATGCAACAAAAAAAGACCGGCCATCGCCGGTCTTTGCACTCTCAGGCGGAGTGTCAGAAGAATGAGAAATAATTATTACATCACCACATTTACAATGCGCCCGGGCACCACAATGACTTTGCGGATGGACTTGCCATCCAGTTGCGATGCGGTGCGCTCGTCCTCTCGAACAATGGCTTCTACCTCCGCAGGCTTCAAGGTTGCGGCCAGATCCATTTTGAAACGGACTTTGCCGTTGAATGAAACAGGATAGGTGATTTGGTCGGCCACCAGGAAGGCTGCCTGGGCTTTGGGCCACGCCGCGTCCATGACGGAACCTTCTCCTGCAGTGGATTGCCACAATTCTTCGGCGAGGTGCGGGGCGTACGGACTGAGGAGGATGGCCAACGGTTGCAGTGCATCCTTGCCCAAGGGGTCATTGCCAGCGCTCAGGTCATTGACTGCGATCATCAAGGCACTGACCACGGTGTTGAAGGCATGTCGGTCAAGGTCATCGGTGACCTTGGCAATGGCTTTGTGCACGGTGCGCAAAGCTTCTTCCGGCGAGGTGGCGGGCAATCCGCCCTCATGTGAGGCAGCTTGGGTGTACATCCGCTGGGTTTTGCGCAAAAAGTTGTGGACCCCGCTGATGCCTTGAGTGTCCCAGGGTTTGTGCTGGGTCAAAGGCCCAAGAAACATTTCGTAGCACCGCAACGTGTCTGCACCATAACGCTCCACCAAATCATCTGGGGTTTGCACGTTGTATTTGGACTTCGACATTTTCTCCACCTCGTGGCCACACAGGTAGGAGCCGTCGTCTTCGAGCAAAAATTCAGCATTGGCGAACTCAGGACGCCACTGTCGGAATCCGTCCAAATCCAAGCGGTCATTGTCCACCAAGTGAATGTCGACGTGCAGGCGTTGCGTGTTGTGGGCCTTTCTCTGGCTGTGGGTCACAAACTTGGAAGTCCCTTGGATGCGGTATACGAAGCTGGACCTTCCCAGGATCATTCCTTGGTTGATCATCCCTTTGAAGGGCTCGTCAAACCCGATGTGTCCTCGGTCAAAAAGGAATTTGGTCCAAAAACGCGAATACAACAGGTGGCCCGTGGTGTGTTCGGCACCACCGATGTACAAATCCACTTGGCCCCAGTAGTCACTCTTTTCCCGCGCGCAGAATTCTGTTTCGTTGTGTGGGTCCATGTAGCGCAGGAAGTACCAGCTGCTCCCAGCCCATCCAGGCATGGTGTTGGTCTCCATGGCCTCACCTCTCCATACAGGCCAGTCCTCACGCTTGGCCCTGGCCAAGGGAGGCTCGCCATCTTCCGTGGGCAAGTAAGCATCCACCTTGGGAAGGGTCACGGTCGTGTCCGTGATGCGATGGGCCATGCCACCTTCGTACATGATGGGGAAGGGCTCGCCCCAATAACGCTGTCTGCTGAAGACCGCATCTCGGATGCGGTGGTTGACGGTGCGGGCCCCACAGTCTTGGGCTTCAATCCAATCCAGCGCTTTGGGGATGGCTTCTTCAGCGGTCAGCCCGCTCCAATCCCCACACTGGGCAAGGATGGCCTTTTTGTCGGTGCATGCCGCTTCAGACAAGTCCACCCCCTCAAAGATGTTGGGGATGGGAAGGTCAAAATGACGGGCAAAACGCCAATCCCTTTCATCTCCAGAGGGGACGGCCATGATGGCGCCCGTCCCATATCCCGCGAGAACGTAATCGGCGATCCAGACAGGCACAGCCTTTTTTGTCAAAGGGTGCCTTACGTGTCCACCAGTGAAAACGCCAGAGATGGTTTTGTCGCCTTGCCTGTCTCGCTCGGACTTCCCCGCTGCCGACTCCTTGTAGGCCTCAACATCCTTTCGTTGTGACTCGCTTGTGAACTTTCCGACCAAGGGGTGCTCGGGTGCAAGCACCATGAAGGACACTCCGTGGAGGGTGTCCGGCCTTGTCGTGAACACCTCCACCTCTTCCCCTGAGCCATCTGGTTCTCCGCTGGCATCCGCCATGGCAAATCGAACACTGGCCCCCTCTGACCTTCCGATCCAATGCCTTTGGGCATCCTTGACGCTGTCCGTCCAATCCAATCCGTCAAGGCTCTCCAACAAACGGTCAGCATACGCTGTGATGCGCATCATCCACTGCCGCATGGTTTTTTTGACCACGGGATGGCCACCCCGCTCACTCAGCCCATCTTTGACTTCGTCGTTGGCCAACACGGTTCCCAAGGCTGGGCACCAGTTGACTTCGCTGTCCGCGAGGTAGGCGATGCGAAAGGCCATGAGCACTTCGGAACGGTGAATCTCCGACATGCTTTGCCAGTCCGTGGCTGTGAAAGAACCGTCGAAGTGGGGCCCAAAATGTGGAAAGGTCAGATGCTTCCACCAATCTTCATCGCAAGCGGCATGCACGTTGAAGTTGCCGTTGTCGGCAAACGCGTCTTCCAACTCGGCGATGGGGCGCGCGGTTTGGGCTTGCGTGTCGTACCAGCTTTCAAACAACTCCCCAAAAATCCACTGGGTCCATTTGTAATAACTGGGATCACTTGTGCGGACTTCGCGGGACCAATCAAAGCAAAACCCCAACTGTTCCAGTTGCCCTCGGTACCTCTGGATGTTCTGATCGGTTGTGATGGCCGGATGTTGGCCGGTTTGGATGGCGTACTGCTCTGCAGGCAACCCAAAGCTGTCGTACCCCATCGGATGCAGCACGTTGTACCCTTTGTGGCGTTTGTATCGCGCATGGACGTCTGAGGCGATGTACCCCAGTGGGTGGCCCACATGGAGTCCCGCACCTGATGGGTAGGGAAACATGTCGAGCACGTAATACTTGGGACGGGAAGGGTCCTCTTGCACCTTGTAAGCTCCGTGGTCTTGCCACGTGCGTTGCCATTTGGCCTCTATCGCCCGAAAATCGTACTCCATGCTGGCAAAGTTAACTCCGGGACCTCGACCTTCGCCGTGAGATGCTTGCACGACGTCCCAATCTTTCCGTCCATCAAATTCCCAGATGGATTCATCCATTGGTTTCCAGGGTTTGGCCTGGGACACTCTGGTCCAGCGGTGGTTCCCCTAGGGTGCATTTGACGTTTGACGACGGCCCCCATCCCGCGGTCACGAGATGGGTCCTGAAGCAACTCGACATGCACGGCATGAAGGCCACCTTTTTTGTGGTGGGGGACCAGGCACAAAAGCACCCGGAGCTGCTTGACGAGATCCGATCTGCAGGACATGCCTTGGGGGGACACACCATGGCACACGAAAACGGTTGGCGGACAAGCAAGGGTACCTACGTTCGTTCAGCGCAGGCCTCAAGGGCCCTGGTGTCCGACCATGCTGGAGAATCGGTCATGTTTCGACCGCCATACGGAAGGCTGACGCCTCTTCAGTCGTTCGCATTGAAAGAAGACGGTCCGATTGTCATGTGGGATGTTTTGAGCGGGGACCACACCTATCACAATGCCAAGCGTCCCGAAGGCTTCAAAGAAGACGCACTGGCGCAATTGACAAGGCACACCAAGCCAGGGAGCATCGTCGTGTTCCACGACAGTGAAAAACATGCCAAAGGCCTTGAAATGCTGCTTCCTCCTTTTTTGGAGTGGCTGAAAGAACAAGAATTGTGGTCGGCTCCCCTTGAAGTTGAAAGGGGACGTTGAATTCAATTGTTGGAGTCAGCGTCCCGAAGCAACTTGAGCTTGGCTTTGATTTCGTCGATCTCGCGCTGGTAGCTTCGGATGGTCTTTTGGGCCTGTTCTCGGATGGACTCTGCACCCTTCCCCGTGAAGCGCTCCATGTTCTCTTCCGTGGAAGTGATGCGCTGCTGCAAGCGGGAAATCTTGTCCCTCAAGATGCCCTGTTCTCGACGCATGTCCCGGCTGTCTCCAGAGGCGAGTTTTTCCACCCTCTTGGAGTAGGTCTGCACACTTCGCTCTGAACGCGCGGCGCTCAGGGCGTCGTAATGCGCATCCATGGCCTTGCGGAACCGTTCCATGATGTGGTCCAAACTTTTTCTCGGGATGAACCCAATTTCTCTCCAGTCCGTGGAAAAGGACTTCAGCGTCTCCAAATCGACGTTTCTGTTGTCCGTCACCTTGAACGCTTCAATCTTCTCAAGCAGGGCCTGCTTCAAAACAAGATTGGCCTTTTCTTCTTTGCTGCGGTCGGCGAACTGGGCTTTTTTGGCCTTGAAGAACACGTCTTGTGCCGTCCTGAATTTTTTCCAGAGCTTGTGCTCGTCCCCTGGGGCGCATGCCCCCGCCGCTTTCCAATCCTTCTGGAGGCGAATCATCGCTTCGGAGGTGGCCTTCCAGTCGGTGCTGTTTTGGATTCCTTCAGCCTCTTCGATCAGGGCCATTTTTTTCTCCTTGCTGACCTTGCTCGAGGCTTTGACACGGTCGTAGAACACCTGTTTGCGCTCGAAGAACACATCGGCGGCCTCTCGGAATTGTCCCCATAGAGCCTCGTTGTGTTCCTTGCCTGCAAAGCCTGTGGATTTCCATTTTGCTTGCAGCGCGACAACTTGCTTTGTAGCGGCTTGCCACCCCTTGTGGTCTTCGATGTCTTCAGTCAGGGCTTCTTGGATGGCTGTGATCAACCCTTCCTTTTCTCCTTTGTGCACTTCGAATTGGGACCGGATGGCATCGTAGTGCTCCTTGACGGCATCAAAGGTGGACCGCGTCAATCCAAAAAAGGTGTCCGCCATGGCCTGGAAGGTCTCCCGCGGGGAGGGACCAATGTCGAACCATTGCTTTTGAAGGGAACGGGCGAGCGCTTCACGTTCTTTCAAACCCTCCATGGTTTCGAGGGTTTGGGCTTGGGCAATGAGGGCTTCTTTCAACTTCAGATTCTTCTGCAAGTCATGCTCTTGGAGCTGCTTGTAGATGTTGATGTTGTAGAAAAACTCGTCCCGCAAACGATGGTATTCATCGTGCACCTCGCGGTAGCGGTCTCCAGGAACATCCCCTGTGGCTTCCCACTTCTCACGCACCTCATTGAACCGGGCAAAGGCCGCGCCGATGTTCTCTTCTTCCTGGATGGTTTTTTTGAGCTCATCGATCAAGGCGAGCTTCACTTCCAAGTTGGCGCGTTGTTCCTCTGCAATCTTCTGCTTCCAGGCCTTCTCCCTCTCTTTGAACTGCGTCAGGAGGTCGTTGAATTCAACTTCTTCCGCGCTGGGTTGAAACTCGAATTTGTCGTCGGGATCATGTTCCGATTCCGCCCATGCCTCGCGTTGGGTGCGGAAGTCTTCTTGGATCAAGGAACGAAACGACTCGATCTCACTGCGCACATCCTTTCGGATGGCCTCCAAGTCCTCGTTGCCGAGGAGCGTTTGGATACGTTGCAAAATTTCTGACCGCATGGCGGTGAAGTTGGGATGGTTAGAATCTGCAAAATACGGGTTTTCTGTGCACCTTTCCGCTGTGGACATTGAAAGCAAGCAGAATAAAGCCCTCAAGGTGGCGTTGGACCGGGTTCGAAAGTGGTGCGGTTTGCGCGACCGGAGCGAGCGGGAAGCCTTGGCCAAATTCCAGGAAGTGCTGCGCAAAATGGATCCACCCCCAACTTCGTCGGAAGCTGAGTCTTGGGTGGCACGTGGGATGGACCTTCTGTTGGCGGAAGGGTTTTTGGACGACGCACGTTGCGCATCATCCTATGCGCGGGTCCATTTGGAACACAAATCATGGGGGCCATTGAAAATCCGCGCCGGTCTCTCTGCCCGAGGGGTCGCCTCGAAGCACATCGACCGCGCCATTGCCGCGTTCGACGAGCATACGTGGCAGGCAGCCGCAAACGCCTTGCTTTCTCGACGCTCCGAAGACTTGGAGGCGCATCGTGAAAGGGTCTTGAGGTGGTTGATGCAACGCGGTTTTCCTCAGCACATGGTGCTCCGGGCCTTGAAGGAGGCATCGGACCGATGAACACATGTGGGGCTTGACCCCGCGGAACCTACTTTTGCCTCATGTTGACGGTTGACAAAATCCATTCCCTGGCCAAGCGCGTGGAAGAATTGAAGGGGTACCTGGCGGTGGAACAAAAGCGAATGGAAATTGCGGAAGATGAGAAGCTGACGCAAGACCCAGAATTCTGGAACGACTCCAAGGCCGCCGAGAAGGTGATGAAACGGATGCGGACCAAAAAAAGCTGGGTGGACGCCTATGATGCTTGCGGCTCCGCCGTGGAGGACGTGCTTGTGCTCCACGAATTCATGAAGGCAGGGGAAGCGGAAGAGGGTGAGGTGGATGCAGCGTTTGCAGGAGCTTTGACGTCGGTGGAAGAACTGGAGTTCAAGAACATGCTCAGCGCAGAAGAGGACAGCCTCAATGCCGTGATGCAAATCACTTCTGGGGCAGGGGGCACAGAAAGCTGCGACTGGGCGTCGATGTTGATGCGGATGTACCGCATGTGGGGAGAGAAGAATGGCCACAAGGTGAAAGAACTGGACTTCCAAGACGGCGATGTGGCCGGCATCAAACAAGTGACCTTGGAGTTTTCTGGCGACTTTTCCTTTGGGATGCTGAAAGGCGAGAACGGGGTGCACCGCTTGGTTCGGATCAGCCCGTTTGACAGCAATGCCCGACGGCATACGAGTTTTGTCAGCGTGTACGTGTACCCCCTTGTGGACGACACCATCGACATCCACGTCAACCCCTCTGACATCACCTGGGAAACGTTCCGTTCAGGCGGCGCAGGGGGCCAAAACGTCAACAAGGTCGAGACAGGCGTTCGTTTGCGCCACGCACCCACCGGCATCATCATTGACAACACGGAAACGCGCTCTCAATTGGGCAACAAGGAAAAGGCCATGCAGCTGTTGAAGTCCCAACTCTATGAAATGGAGATCGCCAAGCGCAACGAAGCCCGCGCAGAGATTGAGGCCGACAAGAAAAAAATTGAATGGGGTTCCCAAATCCGTTCGTACGTGATGCAGCCCTACAAGATGGTCAAGGACGTCCGCACTGGCCATGAGACGTCCAATGTGGATGCAGTGATGAACGGTGACCTCGACGGGTTCCTTCGCGCTTTCTTGATGGGCGAAGGGGCAGGGGCCGACCACAGCGAAGACTGATGCCAACGAACACACGATACCAGCATGTCGACAAGGATTGAGAAAGACACACTTGGCGAGGTTCATGTGCCCGCCGACAAGTTTTGGGGTGCACAAACCGAGCGGTCAAGAAACAACTTCAAGATTGGCCCTACGGGCTCCATGCCCATGGAAATCGTCCGCGCGTTTGCGCATCTGAAAAGGGCGGCAGCTTGGACCAACCGAGAACTTGGCGTGTTGGAAGCCGCCAAAACCGATTTGATTGCTGCTGCATGTGAGGAGATTTTGCAGGGGAAGCTCGACGATCAGTTTCCCCTGGTGGTGTGGCAAACGGGCTCAGGGACCCAAAGCAACATGAACGTGAATGAGGTGATCGCCAACCGCGCCCATGTTCTTGCAGGAGGGACCCTCGGAGAAGGGACGCGTCCGGTCCACCCCAACGACGATGTCAACAAGAGCCAAAGCTCCAACGACACCTACCCAACGGCGATGCACATTGCGGCGTACGCCATGGTGGTGGAGACCACCATTCCTGGTGTGGAGCAATTGCGAAGTGCATTGAACACCAAGGCAAACGAATGGGACGACGTGGTCAAAATCGGCCGCACCCACTTGATGGATGCCACCCCGTTGACCCTCGGCCAAGAACTGGGGGGGTACGTTGCCCAATTGGACTTTGGGTTGAAGGCGTTGCGGAACACCTTGCCACATCTCAAACAGTTGGCCCTGGGAGGGACTGCCGTTGGCACGGGCATCAATACTCCTGAAGGATATGACGTCCTCGTGGCCAAGCACATCGCGACGTCCACGGGCCATCCTTTTGTGACGGCCGAGAACAAATTTGAAGCGCTTGCCGCACACGACGCCATTGTGGAAACCCATGGTGCGCTCAAGCAGCTCGCCGTGTCCCTCAACAAGGTGGCCAACGACATCCGGATGATGGGTTCGGGGCCGCGCTCGGGGATTGGTGAGTTGCTTTTGCCTGCCAATGAGCCTGGATCAAGCATCATGCCTGGCAAAGTCAACCCCACCCAGTGTGAGGCCCTGACCATGGTTTGTGCCCAAGTCATGGGCAACGATGTGGCGGTGACCATTGGCGGCACCCAAGGACATTACGAACTCAACGTTTTCAAGCCCATGATGGCCAAGAACATTTTGGAGTCTGCGCGCCTGATTGGCGATGCATCGAGGTCTTTTGCAACGCACTGTGTGGAGGGCATGGAGGCCAACACGCAGCGCATCCAAGAATTGGTGGACAACAGCCTGATGCTCGTCACCGCACTCAACACCAAGATTGGGTACTACAAGGCCGCAGAGATTGCTGGGAAGGCGCATGCGGAGGGCACCACACTCAAGGCTGCGGCCTTGTCCACCGGTTACCTTACAGAGGCGGAATACGACGCATGGGTGGTGCCTTCGGCCATGGTGGGTCGCCGTTGAGGCACCCTCACACCAAGGGCTCGCCCTTGTCTTGCTTGAGCTCTCCGACCAAAGTCTTCACCCACTGTTCTTCTTCTGCCGGGCAGATGAGCAGGGCGTTAGGCGTGTCCACCACAATCAGGTTGTCGATGCCTTTGATGGCCACAAACTTTTGGGCAGTGCCATTTTGGGACGAGCCCACCACCAAGTTGTTTCCTGCATCGACGGCGCGCAATTCAACATGGATGCTGGCGTTGCCCTGCGGATCGTCTTCCAGCTTCTCCTTGAGGCTGCCCCAAGTGCCCAAATCGCTCCAACCAATGTCGCACAAGACCACCTGCACTTGGTCGACCTTTTCCATGATGCCATAGTCGATGCTGATGCTCTCGCAATGCCCAAAGACAGTGTTCAGCTCGGCTTCATTGTCCAAGTCAAGGCCTTTGAATTCGTGCAACATGTCGGGCAGGTGGGCCTCAAACGCAGCTTGAATGTTCCGCAGGGACCAAACGAAGATGCCACTGTTCCAGCAAAACTCGCCGGACCGGACAAACGTCTTTGCGGTGTCCACATCGGGCTTTTCTGTGAACGTCTTGACACGGCGCACTTCAGCTCGTGCAGGGTCACTGGACTCCTCGTATTGGATGTAGCCGTACCCCGTGTCGGGCCTTGTGGGCTGAATGCCCAAGGTGACGAGGCTGGTGGTCTCGCGCGTTACGTCCAAAGCCGTTTTGCACACCTCGAGGAAGCCGGATTCGTCCAAAATGAGATGGTCGGAGGGGGCGACCACCATGGAAGCCTCTGGATCACGAGAGGCAATCACGGCATTGGCATAGGCGATGCACGGGGCGGTGTTCCGCATGAAAGGCTCGCACAAGATGTTGTCAGAAGGAAGGTCCGGAAGGTGGGCGGCGACGAGGTCTTTGTACCGCGCATTCGTGACGACCAAGATGTGGTCTGCAGGCACCAGTTTTTCGAGCCTGTCATAGGTCATGCGGATCAGGGAGCGTCCAGTCCCAAGGATGTCCAAAAACTGTTTGGGTTGCGCAGAGCGGGACATGGGCCAAAACCGCGAGCCGATGCCTCCCGCCATGATGACGGCGTATGTATGGGGAATGTGGGCCATCAGAAGTTATCGATTGGTGGAGTGTGCCACCGACCATTCGGGACAGGTAGGGCACTTGCCCTTGGTCCCACGGGTGGTGGTGCATCCTGTCCCCAAGAGCAATAGAAATGCACAAGTGGTCAGGAGAAGTCTGAATCCTTGAAGGTTCATGACCGCGAAGTTAGCTTGTACCTTCGTCCCATGCGTGTGTTTTTCCACATCGGCCGCTACGCTGCGTTCATGCGCCACGTGATTCGACGTCCTGAGCGAGGCGAAATTTTTCGTCGCTTGTTGGTGGAGGAAATGAATGCCATTGGCCTTCAAAGCCTTGGCATTGTGGCTTTGTTGAGCGTCTTCATGGGGGCCGTGATTTGCATCCAAACAGCGCACCAAATTGGCGGGTGGATCCCGGTGTACACCATTGGCTTCACGGTTCGGCAGACCATGATTCTGGAATTCAGTCCCACCTTGATTCCCGTGATTTTGGCGGGAAAGGTTGGCTCGAACATTGCCTCTCAATTGGGGACGATGCGCGTCACGGAGCAGATCGATGCCCTTGAGATCATGGGGGTCAACAGCGCAGGATATCTGGTGCTGCCCAAGATGATCGCCGCCCTCGTTTGCATTCCCTTCTTGGTGATTCTCAGCATGGCCCTTGGCATCGGTGCAGGCATGTGGGTGGGGGTTTCCACGGGGGTGAGTTCGGCAGCAGATTTCGAATACGGCATGCAAATCGATTTCAATGCTTTTGACGTCACCTATGCCTTGATCAAAACCTGTGTCTTTGCACTGATCATTTCTTCGGTGAGTGCTTACCACGGCTACTTCACTTCTGGTGGCGCTTTGGAAGTGGGAAGAAGCAGCACCAAAGCTGTGGTGTATGCGGTCGTGATCGTCATGGTGGCCAATTTGCTGCTGACCCAAATGCTTCTCGGCTAATCCCCGCATTCCATGATCCAGATCCATCAAGTATCGAAATCGTTTGGGGACCAAAACATCTTGCGCGACATCTCGGCCACGTTCCATCCCGGGAAGGTCAACTTCATCATTGGAAGGAGTGGTTCTGGCAAGAGTGTGTTGACCAAATGCACGGTGGGACTGCTCGAGCCAGACCAAGGCCATGTCACCTATGATGGGCGAGATTTCACGGCCATGGACCGGGTGGCGAGAAAGGCTGTTCGCCAGGAGATCGGCATGCTGTTTCAAGGCAGTGCTTTGTTCGACAGCATGACGGTGGAAGAGAACGTCACCTTTCCATTGAGGATGTTCAGCGACATGACGGCCGAGGAAAAACGGGAGCGGGCGTCTGTCTGTTTGGCCCGCGTGGAACTGGCCAATGCAGCTGGGAAGTTCCCTTCTGAACTGAGTGGTGGCATGCAGAAGCGCGTAGGCATCGCACGTGCCATTGCCATGAACCCAAGGTATTTGTTCTGTGACGAGCCCAATTCGGGACTCGATCCCCAGACGTCCATTGTCATTGACAACCTCATCGGAGATTTGACCGAGGAATTCAACATGACCACCGTGGTGGTATCGCATGACATGAACAGCGTCATGGAGGCCTCCGATTTCATTCACTTTGTGCACCAAGGCCAAATCGCTTGGCACGGGGCCAGCGAGGACCTTCTCCAAGCCCAAAATCCCGACTTGGAGGCGTTCATTTTTGCATCGAAGCTGATGAAAAAAGTCCGCCAGACCACTTCGTCATGAGCGAGAAAGACGCGGGCGATGGGTTCATTCCCTACGACCTCCCCAGGTTGTCGGCCGAGGAGATGATTGCCAAGAGCAAGGCTTTTGCGGAGGAGTTGGAGACACGGAGAAGCGTGCGTGTGTTTTCCCAGGAGCCCATTCCCTTGGAGGCAGTCCGCCATTGCATCGATGCCGCTGGCACAGCGCCTTCAGGCGCACACAAACAACCATGGACCTTTTGCCTGGTCACTGACCCCGATTTGCGAAAGAAGATTCGGAAGGCCGCAGAAGAGGAAGAATTCAAGAACTACCATGGTCGGATGAGCGAAACGTGGCTCGAGGACTTGGGCCCTTTGGGCACCGACCATGTGAAGCCCTTCATCGAAGAAGCCCCTGCCCTCATCGTCGTTTTCAAGCAGGTGCATGACACCAAGGACGAAGCCGAAAAAAAGCCCAACTACTATGTGAACGAGAGCGTGGGCATCGCGGTGGGCATGCTGCTGACAGCCTTGCATCGCATTGGGCTCGTCGCCTTGACCCACACTCCATCCCCCATGGGCTTCCTTTCAGAAGCCCTCGGACGACCGGACAATGAAAGGGCCTATTTGAACATCCCCGTGGGTTGGCCTGCTGACGGGGCGAAGGTTCCAGACCTCACACGCAAGTCCCGAGAGGAGGTGCTTGTCGAGTACCATGGAAAGCCGTTATCCCTGTGAAATCGTTCAAAAGTTTCCCAATTCCTTGTCAGGTCCGTGAGAGAGGCCGTTAATTTGCGCCCGAATTCACACTGAATACAACTTATCATCATGTCTGATATCCAAGAAAAAGTAACCGCGATCATCGTGGACAAGTTGGGCGTTGACGCGGGCGAAGTCGCCACTGAAGCTTCATTCACCAACGATTTGGGCGCTGACTCTCTCGACACCGTTGAGCTCATCATGGAGTTCGAGAAGGAATTCAACATCGCCATTCCAGACGACCAAGCAGAGAAGATCAGCACGGTGGGTCAGGCAGTGGACTACATCTCCAAGACAGTAGGCTAAGCCTGTTGTCTTCGGGAACAACCAATCTCTGAGCTTTTGGAACTCCGTCGTGTAGCGGTCACTGGCCTGGGTGCATTGACGCCCTTGGGCAACGATGTGTCTACGTTTTGGGCCAACCTTGTTCAAGGAACAAGCGGTGCAGCGCCCATCACGCGGTTCGACGCGTCCAAATTCAAAACGCAGTTCGCCTGCGAGGTCAAAGGCTTTGACGCGTCAGAGTGGATCCACAGGAAGGATTCGCGCAAAATGGACCTGTTCACTCAATACGCAGTGGTCACTGCGGAAATGGCCTTGAACGATGCTGGACTTTCCGTGGAAGAGGGCAACCTTGATCCGGACCGTGCTGGGGTCATCTGGGGCTCGGGCATCGGCGGGTTCCAAACCTTCATGACCGAGGCGCGGAATTTTTACACCGGAGACGGCACCCCCCGCTTTTCACCGTTCTTCATCCCCATGCTGATCACCGACATTGCGCCGGGACACATCAGCATTCGGAACAACCTTCGAGGTCCCAATTACGCCACAGTCTCCGCATGTGCGAGTTCTACGCACGCCCTGATCGATGCCTTCAACACCATCCGCCTCGGGAAGGCGGACGTGATTGTGACAGGCGGTTCAGAGGCTGCAGTGACCGAAGGCGGCATCGGAGGATTCAACGCATTGAAGGCCTTGTCCACAAGGAACGATGATCCATCCCACGCTTCTCGTCCATTCGACGCCACCCGAGACGGGTTTGTGCTGGGCGAGGGAGGCGGTGGCATCATTTTGGAAGACCTCGAGCACGCCCGAGCGCGCGGGGCAAAAATTTATTGCGAAATGGTGGGTGGAGGCATGACAGCCGATGCACACCACATCACAGCGCCTCATCCAGAAGGTTTTGGCGCGCGGAACGTGATGAAAAACGCATTGGAGGATGCTGGATTGACCTCAGCCGATGTGGACTACGTCAATGTTCACGGGACTTCCACTCCCTTGGGCGACGTGGCAGAAATCAAGGCCATCCAGCAAGTCTTTGGCGACGACGCCTACAAGCTGAACATCAGCTCCACCAAGAGCATGACAGGCCACTTGCTTGGCGCCGCAGGAGCGGTGGAGGCCATGGCTTGCATCTTGTCCATTGTGGACCAAGTGGTGCCTCCCACCATCAACCACGAGCATGAGGACGACGCCCTTGACAACCGGTTGAATTTCACCCTCAACAAAGCCCAAAAGCGCGAAGTTCGCGCGGCCTTGAGCAACACCTTCGGGTTTGGCGGTCACAACGCTTCCGTGGTGTTCAAAGCCCTTTCATGATTCGGATTTGGTCACGTCTGAATCGGGTCACCCAAACGGGTCCCGACACCGACATTTCCACCTTGGTGCGACGTGAGTTTGGTCTCCGCGTCCGTCAGAGAAAAGTGTACGACGAGGCCTGCACCCACAGTTCCATGCTGGATGGGGACAAGACAGGGTTGAAGAGCAACGAACGTCTGGAGTTTCTGGGCGATGTGGTGTTGGACATGACCATGGCCAATTACCTCTACCACAATTTTAGAGAGGCGCAGGAGGGCGAGCTCACGAAGCGAAAGAGCCGCATTGTGAACCGCAAGAACTTGAATTTGCTCGGCAAAAACATGGGGTTGCAGCATTTGATTCGGGCCAAAATGCGCAGGGAGGACATCCATGACACCATGGTGGGCAATGCCCTTGAGGCCTTGATTGGGGCCATTTATTTGGACCATGGGTACAAGAAGACCCAGCGTGCTGTTTTGCTCATGTTGAAGCACTATGGCCTGGACGAGCAGGTGAACGAGACGAGTGACTTCAAAAGCCAACTGCACCATTGGGCCACAAAGCGCAAGAAGGACTTGGCCTTTGAGGTGCTGCGGGACGACGATTCGGCAGGCGACGACCGTTATGAAATTGCGGCCAAGGTCAATGACGAGGTGATGGGCATCGGGGTGGGTCGCAGCAAGAAATTGGCCGAGCAGGAGGCGGCAAGACGCGCCTGGAAAAAGGTGTACGACCGCCGCAACGCCTCCCAGCGAAGGGGACGAAAGTCATCCGAGGAGAAAGCATCCGTCGAGGGTGGGGAGGAGAAGGCTAGGACTTCGAAATCCTCTGGAAATCGGAGGCGTGGCCGCGGCGGCCGTGGAAGGCGACCAGCACCGTCCAAAGAATAGGCCATGCAGCATACGCTTGAGTGGGAATACGTTCCAGAGTATGAATTGTTGGGACTGAGTTCATCGTTTGGAAGCCATCGTTTGGGATGGTCCTTGAACCGTGCGTTTGGTTGGGCCTTGGCGTGCGAAGCAGATGTGGTGGTCACCCACCCCAAAGGGGCAGAAGAGACACAACATCCCGCCATGCGTTACGTGAACCGAGAGGAGGGGGTCGCCGTCACCCTTGTCCTGAACAGGATGCCAGGCGGAGTGCTTGCCCAGGGACAAGGGGCGTCTCGTTTGGATTATTTGGTCATGCTCAACCACCATGAGCTTGCGGCCCATGAAGTGATGGCCATGCTGAGAAAGCTTCCAGAAGTAGCGTTCGTGACCACTTTGGATCCCACGGCATCGGGGGCATTGGAACCCCTCTCTGTTTTCGAATGACAGAATGTTCATGGAATTCGGGGTGGACCCCATTGCGGAACCCACTTCGCCACCCATTTTTGCATGCAGAAGGAAACGACCTTCGCCAACCTTACGCGCTCACCTTATGACGCAACAGCAACCAGTGTCCAAAAGCACGAAGATTGTCGCCACCCTTGGGCCGGCGACTTCTTCTGAAGAAGTCCTGCAACAATTGATCCTTGAGGGGGTCAATGTGGCGCGCATCAATTTCTCACATGGCTCTCACGAGGTTCATGGCACCACCATTGACACCGTGCGCCGGATCGATGGGGAATTGGGAACATACACTGCGGTCCTTGCAGATTTGCAAGGCCCCAAGCTTCGCGTGGGGGACATCGAGGGGGGAGAGATGATGCTCGAAGCAGGCGAAACGCTGACTGTCAAAGTGGGCACAGGCATGGGCACAGACGGCGTGGTGTACACCGACTATGCAGCGTTCGCTGCCGACGTCCAACCCGGCGAAAGGGTGTTGATGGACGATGGCAAACTGGCCCTGACGGTCACCGAGACCAATGGAAAGGATGAGGTGCGATGCGACATTGTCCACGGTGGTCCACTGCGGCCAAGGAAGGGACTGAATCTGCCCGAGACCAAGGTGTCTTTGCCATGCATCACCCCCAAGGATGCAGAGGATCTCGAATTTGCGCTCTCCAAGGATGTGGATTGGGTAGGGTTGTCCTTCGTCCGCCATGCCTCCGACATCATAGAGTTGAAGGAGAAAATTGCGGCAGCAGGAAAGCATGCCAAGGTGATTGCCAAAATTGAAAAGCCCGAAGCGATTGAGGACATCGATGCCATCATTGACGCCACAGATGCGGTCATGGTGGCCCGGGGGGACCTTGGCGTGGAAATGCCCATGCAGGAAGTGCCCCTCTTGCAGAAAGAGATTGTCACAAAGTGCTTGGACAAGAGCCGCCCCGTCATTGTCGCGACCCAGATGCTGGAGAGCATGATCGAGTCGGCCACCCCGACGCGGGCAGAAGTCAACGATGTCGCCAATGCCGTGATTGACGGTGCCGACGCTGTCATGCTCAGCGGCGAAACGAGCGTGGGGAAATACCCACTGAATGCCGTTCGCGCCATGCGTCAAGTCATTGAGAACATTGAGGCCCACGGCAAAGTGGAATACAGCGAGCGTCCTCCTTTGCACCCTGACGACGAACGGTTCATTTCCGACAGCATGTGCTACAACGCATGCCGTTTGGCCCGCCGGGTCAATGCTGCGGCCATCGTGACCATGACCTTCTCGGGATACACGGCCATTCAGGTCAGCAGCCAAAGGCCCAAGGCGAAGATTTACATGTTCACTGCGAACCGACGCGTGTTGAGCCAAATGAGCTTGGTTTGGGGCGTCTTTGCCATGCCTTATTCCAAGATGGTGAGCACCGACCACACCATTGCCGACATCAAGTACATCCTTTACAAGGGAAGAAAGGTGAAGGAGGGGGACTTTGTGATCCACCTCGCTTCCATGCCCATTGCCGATGCAGGAATGACGAACATGGTCAAACTCAGCCGAGTCTGACACCGGGAGTGGGTTATCTTCGCGGGCGTAGCCCGCGGCTTGACCGTGGTGCAACAGTTTAGATTGATCACCGACACTCCTTCCCATGGCGTTGAAATTTCCGGAACGCGGCCCCCTTCATTTGCCCTCCTTGACCGAGGAATGGCTTGAGATTTGGGACCGTGAGCAAACCTTCCAAAAGAGCGTCGACTCACGCCCTGCGGACAAGCCTTACGTCTTCTTTGAGGGCCCGCCCTCGGCGAATGGCAAACCCGGCATTCACCATGTGATGGCACGTGCCATCAAGGACATTTTCTGTCGTTTCCAAACCCTCAAAGGCCACCGGGTGGAACGCAAGGCTGGCTGGGACACCCATGGCTTGCCTGTCGAGTTGGGGGTGGAAAAGGAATTGGGGATCACCAAAGAAGACATCGGGACCAAACTCACGGTCGAGGAGTACAACGATGCATGCCGCAAAACCGTCATGCGTTACACCTCGGAGTGGAACGAACTGACCCGTCAGATGGGGTATTGGGTGGACATGGAAGCTCCTTACGTCACGTACCAGACCAAGTACATGGAATCGGTGTGGTGGCTTTTGGCCCAATTGCACCAAAAGGGCAAGCTTTACAAAGGCTATACGATTCAACCATACAGCCCCATGGCAGGGACCGGATTGAGCTCTCATGAGCTCAATCAGCCGGGCACTTACCGGGACGTCAAGGACACCACCATCGTGGCGCAATTCCGCGCCACAGCCTCCGCACGTGAAAAGGTGCTCCAACTCGTGGGATGCGCGGGAACGGAGGAGCCTTTGGACTTTTTGGCCTGGACGACGACCCCATGGACCTTGCCATCCAACACGGCATTGACGGTGGGTCCTGACATTCCCTACGCGGTGGTGCGCACCACCAACCGCTACACTGAAGCGCCCGGATTCGTGGTGCTCGCAGAGGCCTTGGTCGCCCAACAGTGGGGCGACAAGAAGGCCCCAGACCACGAAGTGGTGGGGACTGTGCAAGGATCCGATTTGGTGGGCATGCGCTATGAACCCTTGTTCGACTGGGCGACCCCCATGGAGAATGCGGAGGCTGCCTTTCAAATCATCCCGGGGGATTTTGTCACCACAGAGGACGGCACAGGCATGGTCCACACGGCCCCAACGTTTGGCGCAGACGATGCCCGCGTGGCCAAGGATGCTGGAGTGCCGGCAATGCTCGTGGACGATGGGCACGGACATGGGGTGCCCTTGGTGGACCTTCAAGGACGTTTCCGTGTCGGTCCATTTGCAGGACGACACGTGAAAGCGGAATTTGATGTCGACGCGAAGGAGGACACCAAACCACTTGACGTGGAGATTGCCATTCTTTTGAAGGAACGCGGGCAAGCCTTCAAGGTGGAAAAGTACGAGCACAGCTATCCCCATTGCTGGCGCACCGACAAGCCCATCCTCTATTATCCCCTCGATTCGTGGTTCGTTCGCGCCACGGATGCGAAGGAGCGGATGATGGCCTTGAACGACACCATCACATGGAAGCCTGAAAGCACTGGAACGGGCAGGTTTGGCAAGTGGCTGGAAAATGTCAACGATTGGAATTTGAGCCGTTCGCGTTTCTGGGGCATTCCATTGCCCATTTGGCGGACAGAAGATGGGTCGGAAGAAAGGTGCATTGGTTCGGTGGAGGAGTTGCAGCGCGCCTGCGATGAAGCTGTGGCCGCTGGCATCATGTCGGACCATCCTTTGTCCGGGTTCAAGGCTGGCGACATGTCTGACGAGAACTACGAACAGGTGGACTTGCACAAGCATGTCGTGGACGGCATTGTCTTGTTGGCTTCGGATGGCCGCCCCATGAAGCGAGAAGCGGACTTGATCGACGTCTGGTTTGACAGCGGGAGCATGCCTTACGCCCAATGGCATTATCCTTTTGAGAACAAGGAGAAGGTGGACGCAGGCGGGGCCTATCCCGCCGACTTCATTGCAGAGGGGGTGGACCAAACCCGCGGTTGGTTTTACACCTTGCATGCCATCTCGACCATGGTGTTTGACCAAGTGGCCTACAAACGCGTGGTGTCGAATGGCTTGGTCTTGGACAAGGCGGGTCAAAAAATGTCCAAACGTCTGGGCAATGCGGTGGATCCTTTTGAGACCTTGTCCACCTATGGCCCCGATGCCACGAGGTGGTACATGATCACCAATGCCCAGCCATGGGACAACTTGAAGTTCGATGTGGCAGGGATCGGGGAGGTGCAGCGCAAATTTTTTGGAACGTTGCACAACACTTACAATTTCCTTGCGCTCTATGCGGGTGCGGATGACTACCAAGGAGGAGAAAATGCGATTCCTTATGCCGACCGACCGGAAATCGACCGATGGATTGCCAGCCGTTTGCAAGGTCTTGTGACGGAGGTGGAAGCCGCTTTTGAAGCTTTGGAGCCCACGCGGGCAGGCCGCGCCATCCAGGAGTTTGTGGTGGACGATTTGAGCAATTGGCATGTGCGCTTGAGCCGCCGTCGTTTCTGGCGCGGCGACATGAATGCCGACAAACAGAGCGCGTACCAAACTTTGGTCACTTGCTTGCGCACTGTCGCGGTCCTGGCCTCCCCCATTGCGCCGTTCTACATGGACCGCCTGTTCCGGGACGTCACAGGTTCTCGGGATTCGGTTCACTTGGCGACCTTCCCGGTCCCCGATGGGGCACAAAGGGACGAAGCGCTTGAGGCGAGGATGTCCTTGGCCCGTCAGCTGTCTTCCCAAGTGTTGAGCCTACGGAAGCGGGAAAAAATCCGCGTCCGCCAACCTTTGCGCAAAATCATGGTGCCTGTCTTGGACGACCAAACCGCCCATCATTTGGAGGCCATGTCGGACTTGATCCGGAGCGAGGTCAATGTCAAGGAAGTGGAAATGCTCCGGGACGACAGTGCCTTTGTGAAGCGGGCGAAGGCCGACTTCAAGGCCTTGGGTAGGGCCATGGGCCCCCGCATGAAAGCTGTGGCCGCCGCCATTGGTGCGCTTTCGTCGGCAGAAGTCTCTGCCCTTGAACGCAACGGCTCCCTTGCCCTTGACCCAGGAGATGGCCAAGGAGAAATCACCCTGACCACGGAGCACATTGCGGTCCAAACAGAAGACATCCCAGGGTGTTTGGTGTCGAGCGAGGGCGGCGTGACGGTGGCCTTGGATGTGACCTTGGACGAAGAGCTTCGGTCGGAGGGGTTGGCACGTGAATTGGTCAACCGGGTCCAAAACCTGCGCAAAGACGGTGGTTTGGACATTGCCGACCGCATTTCGCTGACGCTTTCTGCCGCTTCGGAAATTCGCAGTTCACTTGAGGCCAATTTGGACTATATTCGAACGGAAACGCTCGCGTCTGAAGTGACATGGACAGAGGCAGAAGTGGGGGAATCTTTGCAGCTCGAAGACAGTGTCTTGGTTTGGGCTCAAGTGACAAAAGTTTGATTCAAAGGCACACAAACAACGCATGGCATCATGGCTGATTTGAGATACTCAGACAAGGATTTGAAGGAATTCGAAGCCCTCATTCACACGAAAATTGCGAGCGCACAGGAGGATTTGGACCAATTGCAACGGTCCCTGTCCCACAGCGACGACAACAGCACCGAAGACACGGCGCCTACGTTCAAGATGATGGAAGATGGATCCGAGACGATGAGCCGCGAAGAGACGGCCCAATTGGCGGCACGTCAGCAGAAGTTCATCCAGAGTTTGCAGAATGCTTTGCTGCGCATCAAGAACAAAACCTACGGCATTTGTCGGGTGACAGGGAAGTTGATCCCCAGGGAGCGCCTTCGTTTGGTGCCGCACGCGACCCTCTCAATCGAGGCGAAACAACAACAGTGACGCCCACTTTGAGACAATTGGTGTGGCGCATTTTGTTGCCCATCTTGTGTTTGGACCAAGTGATCAAGTTCTGGGTCAAGACCTCCTTTGCCATTGGCGAGAGGATGCCTTTTGTGCCGGGAATTTTGGAATTGCAGTTCATTGAGAACGAGGGCATGGCCTTCGGCTGGGCGTTGCCGGGCACGCTCGGCAAACTCCTGCTGACCGCGTTTCGCCTGGTGGCGGCATTGGGCATTGGGGTGTACATCTCCAGAAGAATCAAAGAACATGCCCCCCGTGGCGTTTTGACGGGCCTGACCTTTGTGTGGGCAGGTGCCTTGGGCAACATCATTGACAGCGCGGTGTATGGAAGACTGTTTGGCCGTTCTGGTTGGGGGACCCTTGCAGAATTTTTGCCTGAAGGTGGAGGGTATGCGCCGTGGTTTCAAGGCCATGTGGTGGACATGTTCCACTTCATCGTCACCTGGCCGGCTTGGTGGCCCATCGAGGCTTGGGCCGGACGGGAGATTTTCCCACCGATTTGGAACCTGGCCGATGCGGCCATTTCGGTCAGCGTGATCTGGATGCTGCTGCACCAGCGAACCTACTTTCCGTCTGTGCGCTGAGGCTCAGACCGTCGGCGCCTCCACCCAGTCGCCGTGCTCTCGGATCAAGTCGATCAAGGCATCGACAGCGTCGTCTTCTGGCACATTCCTTCGGACCACCTCTTTCTCTTTGTAGAGCGTGATCTTGCCAGGCCCTGTCCCGACATATCCGTAATCGGCATCGGCCATTTCTCCCGGCCCATTCACAATGCACCCCATGATGCCAATTTTGACGCCCTTGAGGTGATGCGTGACTTCCCGGATTTTGGCGGTGGTCTCTTGCAGGTCGAAGAGGGTGCGCCCGCAGCTTGGGCAGCTGATGTACTCCGTCTTGGAGATGCGGGTCCGTGCCGCTTGGAGGATGCCAAAAGACAGGGCATTGCGCTTTTGCAGAGGGACATGCGGAGCGTCCACCCAAAGGCCGTCCCCCAAGCCGTCGATCATGGGGCCACCGAGGTCGGTGGCTGCATGAAGGGTCAAGCGATCGACGTCAAGTTCGGACCATGTGCGCCTGAGAACCACAGGGGCATTGCATCCTGCGGCGTCCAATGCAAGGACCGTGGTCCGAAGATCGACCATGGCATGGACGTGTTCAGTCTCCACAACCCATACGAGGTCCGCGCGCATGTTTCCTGAACCGTCGGACACTGCGGCTTTCAATGCTGGTCCCACATCCTTTCTGCGCACCCGAACCCAATGGATTTGGCCGTCCTGGGGATGGGGGATGTTGGCCAATTGGTTCGCAGACCAAAGCGGGATGTGCTGGGCGGGCTTGTGCTCCAATTGGCGCCAGGCGTCCGCGTCCATCAGTACTTGCAGGGTGCCGGGCAGCCCAAAGGTCAAACTCCTTGACCCGGCATAGACCACATCGCATGCGGCGTCGTCCAGATTCCATTTGTCCAATGGAACACTGTAGCGGTACCCCGCGCCAAAAAGCCGTGCAGGCTCGGTGTCTTCGTCGCGAAGGGTGTGTACCACCACCGGAACGTTCTTCCCGCCCGTTTGTCCCACCTCATGGCAAGCGCGCCTTGTGTAGGCGAAGGGGTCCAAGTTGCTTTCCACTGGGGGGATGGCGGCATGGCCCTCACGCCCAGCGTATCGCTCCACAAGCATTCGGCCCACGGGCATTTCAGCTTCTGGTTCCTCTGTCAAGCTGACCCGAACGGTGTCGCCGAGTCCATCCTCCAGCAGTGTGCCAATGCCCAAGGCCGATTTGACGCGGCCGTCTTCGCCGTCGCCTGCCTCGGTCACCCCAAGATGAAGGGGAAAGGCCATGTTTTCCTCTTCCATCCTTGCCACGAGCAAGCGGTAAGCTTGGACCATGACTTGGGGGTTGGATGATTTCATGGAGACCACGACCTTGAAATACGCCTCGTCCACACAAATCCGGAGGAATTCCAACGCACTCTCCACCATGCCCATTGCGGTGTCTCCGTAGCGGCTCATGATGCGGTCGGACAACGATCCGTGGTTGGTGCCGATACGCATGGCCTTGCCAAGGGTTTTGCACTTGCGCACCAAAGGCGTGAATTTCACGCGGATGCGCGACAATTCTTCTTCGTAGGATTCGTCGGTGTAAACCAAGTTCTCGAACCGCTTCTTGTCCGCATAGTTTCCGGGGTTGACACGCACCTTTTCCACGTGTTCTGCTGCGATTTCTGCCGCATTGGGGGTGAAGTGGATGTCCGCCACCAATGGGACGTCGTGCCCGGCTTCTCTCAATTGTTGAGCGATGTGTTCCAAAGCCTCGGCATCTCGTTTGCTGGGGGCGGTGATGCGCACCAATTCACACCCCACTTCGATCATTCGGATGCTCTGTGCCACAGTGGCATCGACATCCAAAGTGTTGGTGGTGGTCATGGACTGCACCCGGATCGGGTGCTCTCCACCTATGCCGATGTTGCCAACCTGCACAGGCCGGGAGGATCGACGTTGGTAATTGAAGGCATCGGGGCAGTAGGCAGTGTCTTTCATCGTCAAGGTTGCGCTGTGAAGATAACCGCTGGGAATCATGGATGTTGACTGGACTCCCCCCGTACTTTTGAACGGCATGTCCCACACTTCTATTTCCATGGAATCTGAAGCCCACGCAGTGGTGGTGGGTGGTGTGGCGTACGGCGACCGCAGTCGGATTGTGAGGTTGTTGACACGGGCCCATGGGTGCATTCCCCTTTGGGTGGCCAATGCAGGCAAGCAAAAGGCCCTTTGGCACCCCATGGCCCATCTCGAAATCAGCGACTTGAAACCGGGCAAGGGCCAGGGATTGTGGATGGCCAAGGAATGTCGACGGGCAGCTCCTCAGTTGACCTTTCGGAGGTCACCTGAGCGATCCGCCGTGGGTTTCTTTGTCGCGGAAGTTTTGTCGGCTTGCTTGGAGGAAGGGGCGCCGGCAGAGGACGTGTATGAGCTGACCCTCCAGGCATTGGATTGGCTGGAGACGGAGGAACAAGTCCCTTGGATCCATGTGAAATTCATGGCCCATCTGGTCGAGGCCCTGGGCATGATGCCTCCGCTGGACGATGACCATGGGATGTGGCTCGATGTGGCCACAGGCGATTATGTGGATCCCGAGCACGCGACCAAGTCCTCCCTTTCACCAGAAGTCGTGTCGTTGCTCCGGCAAATTCCTGGCATGAATTTTGGTTCTCTCCAGCGCCTTCCTTGGACCCGTGACCAACGCAAACCCCTTGTGCTTGGTGCCTACAGGTACGTTCAAGCGCAATTGGGCAAACAACGCGAATTGAAAAGCTACGATGTTCTGGAAGCCCTCTTTGCCTGACCGAGGCTGGTCACGTCGCCTCGTCCTTTTGTGGATGGGGATGGGGTGCTATGGGGCATCGTCCCTTGTGATGGCCCAAAAAGACTGGTCGGTGGAAGTCCTGACCAATGGCGTCCCAGTGCCATTTGCCACCGTCGCAAATGTTTCGGCGGGAACGGCCGTCGCTGCCAATGCCTTTGGGATTGCTCAACTTGAGCCTTGGGCGCCCACGGACACATTGCGGGTCCAATCTTTGGGCCACGACGACCAATGGGGGGTGCCGGGAAGCGCGACGACTTGGACCGTGGATCTGTTGTCCACCACGTTCGCCATCGAAGAGGTTGTGGTGCAATCGAGTGCTGTGTCTTCGAGCGCCACGGCCGCCATGGCAGGGGCCGACTTGACCCGGATGGTGGCACGGGCGCCTGTGCGGACCACAGAGACCACAGGCGATCTTTTGGAGAGTTCGGGTCAAATCCATCTTCAGATGAGCCAACAAGGCGGCATCAGCCCTGTTCTCAGAGGTTTTGAGGCCAACAGGGTCCTTCTCGTGGTCGATGGGGTCCGCATGAACAACGCCATTTACCGGTCTGGCCACGTCCAAAATGCAGGAAGCATCGACCCATTTGCGGTCGTCCGCACCGACGTACTGATGGGGCCAAGCAGTGTGCTGTACGGCAGCGATGCCCTAGGTGGTGTGGTGCACTTCATGACCAAAGCGCCGCGATTTGGCACCGACTCTTTGGAGGCCCATGGCCAATTCACAACGCAAGGGAGCACCGTCAATGGAGGATGGGCGGGACATGCCGAAGTCACCGTGCAGGCCCCTCGTTGGGGGTCCGTCACGCAGGTCACCCGCCGTGCATTTGGTCACCTGAAGATGGGAAGTTGGCGTGCCCATGGAGACAGCACTTGGGGTTTGGTTCCGTTCACGGTGGTACGCCAAGGAGGCAAAGACACGCTGGTGGCGAATGCGGACCCCACGCTGCAAGTGGCCACGGCCTACGATCAATGGGACTTTCAACACAGGATGCGTGCCTATTGGAAGGGTGGATTCATTGATTTGAACCTGCAGCATAGCACCACAGGGGATGTGCCTCGTTTTGACGTCTACAACGACATGGCAGGAGGCACCACCAAGTGGGCGGAATGGGCTTATGGCCCGCAAAAGCGGTCCTTGGCCGCTTTGACCCTTCAACGGGCCGTGGCAGAGCGCTGGATTTGGACGACCCTGGCCAGTGCACAAAGGATTGAAGAAAGCCGCATCAAGCGGCGTTTTGGAAGCGACATGAGGACCGTTCAGAGGGAATCCCTCTTGGTGGGTGGACTGACCTCTGTGCTGCGCGGCAGGGTCGGGGAGTGGAAAATGGAAGCTGGTGCAGATGGCCAATGGAACGCAGTGGAATCGACGGCGCGCTTCGAAGATTTGGCCTCTGGGCTGGAGGGTGATGCTTGGACGCGCTATGCCGATGGTGGCTCTACGATGTCCACATGGGGGGCATTTGCCTCGGCCCACGTGGAACGAGGCAAGCATGCCTTTCGCGGCGGTTTGCGTTACAGCCATGCGTCGGTGCACTCGTCCTTTGAAGACACTACCCGGTTGTCGCTGCCCTTCGGAGAGGTGAACCAACAGGGAGGCGCCCTGACCGCCAGTGGCGCATGGACTGGAAAAGTGTCGACGCGCGGATCGTGGGTGACTTCTTTGTCCAGCGGATTCCGCCACCCCAATGTCGACGACCTGGGCAAGGTGCGAGAGAAAGCGGGTTTTGTGCTCGTCCCCAACCCTGACCTTCGTCCGGAATACCTCTACACAGCAGAGCAGGGGCTGACGTGGTCATGTGTGCCCAACAGCGATGTTTTGGTGCTTCGCGCAGCGGTGTTTGGCAGCTTTTGGGACGATGCGATTGTCCAGACCAACGCTTCCATGAATGGGGACACTTTGTTGACCATAGACGGGGACACCGCGAGGATCCAAATGAACCAGAACATCGACCGTGCCTGGGTGCGTGGCGCCCGCCTCGAGGGCCAGGCGCGACTCGGTCCGCGTGCGACCCTTCGAGGCGTTGTCAACTGGACGCTTGGCAACAGCCTGGAGCAAAGCGCGCAGCCGCTTGCCCACATCCCCCCGACGTTTGGGCTGTTGGAATGGGTCCAAACCCACCCTCGCGGCCGTTGGAGCACGACCGTCCGTTATGCCTTGCCCAAGCGGGCAGAGGATTATGGTCCCGGGGCCACGGACAACTTGCAAGAGGCCCTGCCGCAGGGTTCTCCGGCCTGGGCAACATGGAACGTTTCGGGATCGTGGCGGCTGAACGACGCGCTGGAATTCCGTGTGGCAGCCATGAACTTGCTGGACCTTCACTACCGGACCTTTGGGTCGGGATTGTCCGCACCCGGGCGCAACCTTCGGTTGACTGCCACCGCACAATTCTGAGTACCTTCGACAGATGCGATTCGCCGATGTTGTGGGCCACCAAACTTTGGGGGCAAAGCTGCGTGAGAGCGCACGTTCTTCGCGTGTGGCCCATGCCCAATTGTTGGAAGGTCAAGAAGGTGCTGGGGCCCTCGCCTTGGCACGGGCCTTTGCCCAATACTTGACTTGTGCGGACCCCGGAACGGAAGACAGCTGCGGCACTTGTCATTCTTGTCAAGCCCATGCCAAACTCCAGCATCCAGATGTGCATTGGTGCTTCCCTTTTTTCAAGGCAGACGGTCAGGACAAAGCCACTTCAGATCCGCACCAAGGAACGTGGCGTGAGGCCATGTTGGAAGGAGCCTATCTGGGTGTGGAAGATTGGCTTGAGCGTTTGGGGGCCGACAGGAAACAGCTCTTCATTTCTGTGGACGAGGCGCTAGAGGTGAACCGCAAGCTTGGCTTGAAGTCGTTCCATGGGGGCTGGAAAATCTGGATTTGCTGGCTGCCTGAGACAATGCGTGTCGACACAGCAAACAAGTTTTTGAAATTGATGGAAGAGCCCACTGACAAGACGGTGATGCTGTTTGTCACGGAGCACCCCGACCGCCTTTTGGCGACCATTCGGTCCAGGGTGCAACGCATCCATGTGCCCAACTTGAGTTCGGAAGAAGCTGCAGAGGGGTTGGTGTCGAAGTGGGGCATGGCCCAAGCGCAGGCCACGAGTTTGGCCCATGTGGCGGACGGCAATTTGGCCCTTGCCCTTCGGATGGCGAGGGCAGGCGACGACCAACCGGACCTCGATCGTTTTTCAGCCTGGATGCGCGCGTGCTGGGCCCGTGACGGGAAGGCCATGGTGGAGGGTTCCGAGGCGTTTGCCGCGATGGGTCGAGAAGGTCAAAAACGCTTTCTGCACTATGCCCTTCACCTCGTCAGGCAAAGCATCGTCGGCCATTATGGCGCCGAATCACTCGTGCGCCTGACACCTTCGGAAGAAGGGTTTTTGTCCAAATTCAGCACCTTCATTCACCATGACAATGTGCTCGCACTCAGGCAGGCATTGGAAGACGCCCATGGGGATGTTGCGGGCAATGTCAATGGCAAATTGGTGTTTGTGGACCTCAGTTTGCGTGTGCATCGCATGTTGCGGATCCCTGCGGGTGGGAATTGACACTCCGGCGTTACCTTAGGGGCATGGGATGTTCAACGTGCAGCGTAGGGGAAGACGGGCTTCCAAGAGGATGCAAAAACAACGGTCGTTGTGGGGACTGCGGATGCGGTTCCATGAGCGTATTTGATTGGCTAGAGGGCGTCCCTCTGCCCAATGGCGCCTCGCCCTATGACGTGGTGGAGATTCGCTACAAAAACAACCGCAAGGCTTACGTTAGAAGTCCCCAAGCTGTGACTGCCCATGTTGGCGACGTGGTCGTGATTGACCTTCAGCCGGGACATGATGTAGGCGTTGTGAGCTTGACAGGAGAATTGGTGAAGAGCCAATTGAAGCTCCGAAAAATCAAGGATGACCATGAATTGAAGCGCATTGCGCGCAAGGCGACCACAGAAGACTTGGCGCTTTGGCACGAAGCACGGCAGCGAGAGGACGCCACCATGAAGGAGTCAAGGGCCATCATCAAGCGCTTGAACATTTCCATGAAGCTGACGGACGTGGAGTACCAAGGCGACAACACCAGGGCGACGTTTTATTACATCGCCGAGCAGCGCGTGGATTTCCGTGATTTGGTGCGAGAGTTGGCCAGCACGTTTGACATCCGCATTGACATGCGTCAAATCGGTGCAAGGCAAGAAGCTGCCCGAATTGGTGGCATTGGCGTGTGCGGTCGCGAACTGTGTTGCACGTCGTGGTTGAAGGATTTCAGATCCGTGAGCACAGGTGCAGCACGTTACCAGCAGCTGTCGCTCAACCCGGGCAAACTCGCTGGCCAATGCGGCAAGCTCAAGTGCTGCCTCAACTTTGAATTGGACCAGTACGTGGAGGCGGTGAAAGAGTTCCCTTCTCCCAATGCCAAGATCAAAACCCCCAAAGGGAAGGCCGTGGTGTTCAAAATGGACATTTTCAAGCGCCTGGTCTACTTCTTGCAGCTCGGGGAACAAGGGTCATCGCCCATCGCCATGAATGTCGAAGATGCCAATGAATTGATCGCCGCTTCTGCCAAAGGAGAAGTGGTGGGGTCTTTGGCGTCATATGAAATGGAAGAAGAGGTGGAAGAGGTGGACACCACCTTCGGCAATGTGGTTGGCCAAGAGAGTTTGACCCGATTTGACGAGGCCAAAAGAAAAAAGCGCCGCAAAGGCAAAAGGCGTCCCAAGGGTGGATCCTCCGCAGCCCCACAGGGCGGTGCCAAGTCGTCCTCAGGCGATGCCAAATCGAGTGGCCGACGTCCCAGCCGAAACCGCGGCCGCGGCCGCAAGAAAGGCGGTGACGGAGCATCCAAGCCCCAGTCTTCTTGATGTCATCCCGTGTTGTCACCGCCCTGATCTGCGCATGCTTGACGGCGTTTGGATGTGGCGAGCCCCCCTTGTTTGCAGAGTCCGCGGAGGTTGACCCCATGGGTTGGGCGGGCGAGGATGCTTTGTCCTTTCAATGGGAAGTGTCTGACACCTTGCAGAGGCAGGACGTCATTTTGGACCTGAGGCATGCACAGGACTATCCCTTCTCCAACCTGTATTTGTTTCTGACGTACGAATTCCCGAATGGAAAGACCCGCACCGACACGGTGGCATGCACTTTGGCCGATGAACTCGGGCGTTGGCGAGGATCGGGCTTCGGGGACCTCATGGACCAGCGGTTCATGCTTCAATCTCAGGTGGCCTTTCCATTGAGCGGAACGTACCGCTTGGAGATCGCCCATGGCATGAGAAGAGATCCCCTGGCGGGTTTGGCCAATGTGGGCCTCCGCCTTGAAACGGGCCATTGAGTTTGTGCCGTTTCCAAGCAACTTAGGCGCCTCCATTCGGGTTCTTAAGGAGATGGTCGTAAATTCACCATCCCTCAAGATTGAATCCCCGACGATGAAACGATTGACCGTCTCCTGCCTCAAGGCTTGTCTGCTTTTGTTTGCCACAGCACCCTTGTTGCAAGCCCAAACCCACGTCCACGAAGGCACTTCACCTTGTGGGCTTCACCAAGCCCAGGAGCGCCTGTTTGCGTTGCGCCCAGAGACCCGCCGTCTTGCCTTGGAAGCTGAGCGTGCCCTCGAGCGTGAGACGCAGTTGGCCCAAACGGCAGGTCAGCGCGACGAATTGCTCATCATTCCCATCGTGTTCCACGTCATCCATTTCAATGGTCCAGAAAACATCGCGACGGCACAAGTGGTGGATGCGGTGGATGTTTTGAACACCAACCTCCGTGCCCTGAATGCCAACATTGACGAGGTGATTCCCGAATTTGAGGATGTGGTGGCGGATGTGGAGATCGAATTCCGTCTAGCGCAAAGGGACCCCAACGGGAATTGTCACCCCGGCATCAACCGCATTGTCAGTGACCTGACTTACGTGGGCGATTCTGAAATGAAGTCGCTCATTCAATGGCCTCGCAACAAATACCTCAATGTTTGGGTGTGCGAATACGCTGCGGGTGCCGCCGGTTACGCTTTGTACCCGGGTTCGGTGGCCAACAACCAAAATTCTGACATGGATGGCATCGTCTTGCAGCACACCTACACTGGAAGCATTGGAACTTCGACCCCCTACCGTTCAAGGACCCTGACCCACGAGGTGGGCCATTGGCTCAATTTGCGTCACACATGGGGCAACAGCAACAACCCCGGTCTCGCAGAAAATTGTGACGAAGACGACAACGTCAACGACACCCCCAACACGTTGGGCTGGACCAACTGTACTTTGGACGGCGCGACCTGCGGTTCTTTGGACAACGTCCAGAATTACATGGACTATAGCTACTGTGGGCGCATGTTCACCGAGGGCCAAAAGCAGCGCATGCGTACCGCAGCCTTGAGCACCACGGCACAGCGCAATCAACTTTCCACGGCCGCCAATTTGGAGGCCACCGGTGTTGCTGGCGAGGACATTTTGTGCGAGGCTTCCTTTCTGACGGACCGCAACATCATTTGTGTCGGGGACAGCGTCTTGTTCACGGACCAGAGTTACCACGGTGTGACAGAGTGGTCGTGGGATTTTGGAGATGGGGCCACCATGTCGGGCGTGGAAGCAGACGGGGCCAACGAGGTCTACCATACGTTTGAGAGTTCAGGAGCGTTTGACATCACTTTGACGGTAGGCAATGCCACCGGAGAAGTGAGCACGACAGCAGAAGCTGCGGTGTACGTGATGGGGGGAGGGGAGTTGGATCTTCCCTTGGAGCAGGGCTTTGAGCCGGGGGAATACCCCAACAGCTTGTGGTTCGTGGAAGATCCTCTGGAGGATGGGACGTGGGAGCCAACCACAGCTGCGTCCTACACTGGCAGCCGGTCCATGATGGTGGAGAATTGGAGCAACACCGTGGAGTTCAACGACGACTTTTTGCGCACCGCAACCATGGACATGAGCCAGGCCGACCAAATCCAGATCCAATACAGGTGGGCCTATGCCTTCAAAGGGTCCAATGACGATTCTGAAACCGACGACCGTCTTCGTGTCAGTGTGACTGGGGATTGTGGCAACGATTGGGACCTTCGCCGCATGCACAGGGGATTCACAGATTTGCCGTCGGCCAACCCAACCCCCTTCCCCTTTGTTCCCTCGGACGCGGAGGATTGGAACGAGTACACCATCGTTTTGGACCAACCCCAATATCTCACTGAGAATTTTCGTGTCCAATTTGAGTTTGAGAGCCGCCTGGGCAACAACATTTTCTTGGACGACATCAACATCACGGCGGTTGGAGACGGCATCAATGGATTGGGCGAGTTGGGTTCTCCGTCTGCCTGGAGTTTGGCACCCAACCCTTCTCAGCAATCGTCTTCGACGTTGCGCTTCCATTTGAGCCGTCCATCGCGCTGTCAGGCCATTGTGCAGGATGCTTCAGGCCGTGAGGTTGCACGACACGCCTTGTCCGCAGCATCAGGATCCCAAGAGTGGAACCTCCCTGCGCCGAGTGTCCCTGGCGTTTACCTTCTCCAGCTCACTTCGGACCTTGGACTCCAACGAACCTGGAAGTGGGTGGTGCGCTGAAGCGCCCAATCCCATGGACATGAAGAAGGCCCGCCAATTGGCGGGCCTTCTCGTTTCAGCAGGTTAGGAAGGAAGGACTCAATCTTTGCTTCCGATCAAGATGGACACGCAGCCTTCATGAAGAATGGCGGCGTCGGTTTCAGGCACTTGAACACGGAAACGAAGTCTTTGGGCATTTTCAACACTGAAGTCAAGGTGGTCAGATCCATCTGAATTGCTCCAGATGCGGATGTCCTGGTCGTCCACCACGTCAAACGCAACTTCTCCCAAGACGGGATGGGCGCATACTGCCACGCGGTAGTTGGTGCCCGCAAGAAAGGTCAGGTCCAACTCTGCTTCGTCGCCTGGGATGAGGACCGCAGAGTTGTAATTGTCATTCTGGATGTAGTCCTCCAGCAGTGGGAGGCAATTCTTCTTTGTGAATGTGCGGCATTGTGCGGACGCTGAGGCCGCGAGAAGGGACACAAAGGCGAGCAAGAGAGTGGTGTGCTTCATCGTAGTAGTCTTTACGCTCATTTCACAAGTTGGTTACGTACATCTGCCACAGCGGATGAAATTTGTGCAAGAACCTCTTCGCTTGCCGTGTAACGGCTGCCTCCTCCAATGAGGATGGCACCTTGGCTCTTGCCTATGGTGTTCTTCGCTTCTTCTTTTTGAACGGCGTCGAATGCGTCCACGATGGGTTGAAGGCTTGCGATCATGTCTTTGAGTTCGGGCGATTGGTTGTAGCTGGTGACCAAATCCACCACATCTTCCATCACCAGTTTTTGCTCTGCAATTCTGCTTCTGAGATCGTCGTTGGCCTTGTCTTGGTGACGTGTGGCCAAATACAAGCTCTCCACCCATCCGGCCGCCACGAGCATGCCACTGAGGTCTTCTTGTCCATTGGACTTGAGCTTTTCGTTCATGTTCAAAAAGGCCTCAGACACAATGGAGATCAAAGAGTCTTGACGTGCGCGATTGGATTCTGCACGGGCGAGCAAGTTGTCGTCGATGACGTCCCCTACGCCCAAGTCACGGGCAAGGCTCTTGACCACCTCGAGGTAGGTCAGTGACACGGCATTTTCCTCGAAGATGGTCGCATAGCTGAGGTCCGCTCCGTAGATGCCGAGGTTGATGGCTTGGCGGTCAGCGGTGACATAGTTGGAGGCAGACATGGCCGAGTGCAGGTGGTCCTGTGAAAAGGTAGCCCCAGTTTTTTGGACGATGCGTGCCGTTTCCATAGGCGTAGGTGCCGCCCGGAAAATCTTCTTCAATCGTTTGGTGCGTTGTGTCACGGATGCCCCCTCTGAAAGGGAGGAGCCGGAAGTCGTAGGGCCGGCCGATTCGCCGCAGCCAACGAGGACAAGGGTTGCAGCAGCAAGGCTGAGAAACAAGGAATTGCGGAACTTCTTCATGCGTTTTGGGTTGGTACGAATTTGGGTTTCTTCCCCCAGTGTACGGGCGTGCAAGCGAAAAGTTCTACACGCTGGAATGTGAACCAGAGACACGTTTTGTCGGGGGCGTTGACTGCATGGGCCTCAGTGGGCTTCGAGCCAAGTTTGCCCGTGGGACACTTCGACGTCCAAAGGGACATCGAGTTTGACTGCGCCCTCCATGCACTCCACCAAAAGAGACTTGACCCTGTCCAATTCGTCGGTTGTCGCGTCCACGACCAATTCGTCATGGACCTGCATGATCAACTTGCTCTTCATGCCTTCCATGGCCTCCGCCACACGGATCATGGCCACTTTGATGATGTCTGCGGCGGATCCTTGGATCGGGGTGTTGACGGCATTCCTTTCTGCGAAGGCCCTCACCACGGCATTGTTGCTGTTGATGTCCGGAAGTGGACGGTGCCTTCCAAGCAATGTGGTGGCTTTGCCCGCCTCCCTTGCTTTGGCGACGCATTCTTGTGTGAAGGCTTCCAGTCCGGAAAACTGTGCGTGGTAGGATTCGATGATGCTCTTCGCCTCCTTTCGTGAAATGCCCAAATTTTCTGCCAACCCGAAGGCGCCTTGGCCATAGAGAATGCCAAAATTGACGGCTTTCGCTTGGCTTCGCTGTTCTCTGCTGACCTCCTCCAATCCTACCCCAAAGACTTTGGACGCCGTGGCTGCGTGGATGTCAAGCCCTTGCTGAAAGGCATCAATCAATCCCTTTTCTCCACTCATGGCGGCGGCAATGCGCAATTCCACTTGGCTGTAATCGGCGGCCACCAAAACGCGGCCGGGCCCACTTGGGACGAAGGCCTTCCGGATTTCTCGTCCTTGTGCAGTGCGGATGGGGATGTTCTGCAGATTGGGGTCCTTGCTGCTCAGTCTTCCCGTGGCGGCCACACCTTGCATGTAGGTCGTGTGGATGCGCTCCGTGTCTTGATGCACTAGGGCGGGCAGGGGCTCGACATAGGTGGATCGAAGCTTTTTCAATTTTCGATACTCAAGGACATCCCCCACGATGGGGTGTTGGTTTTTCAATTTGCTCAGGATGGCTTCGCCTGTGGGGTATTGACCCGTTTTGGTCTTTTTCACCTTCGCAGGAATGGCCAAATGGTCGAACAGGATTTCGCCCAATTGCTTGGGGGAATCCACATTGAACGGCACGCCAGCAGCTTCCTGTATGGAACGCTGCAGGGTGTTGAGCTGCTCGGCGAGTTGGGCACTGAAGTCTGCCAAATGGGCACGGTCGATGGCCACGCCTTGGAGTTCCATGCGCATGAGCACGGCGACCAATGGCATTTCCACGTCGTGGAACAGCGACTCCAGTTGCATGTCTTTCAATCGCGGCAGCAGGGCATTGGCCAATTGAAGGGTGATGTCAGCATCCTCGCAGGCATAGGCCACGACCTCTTCTGGAGGGAGGTCCGCCATGGACTTTTGATTCTTGCCTTTTTTGCCAATCAAAGAGGTGATTGGAATGCATTGGTAATCGAGGAAGGCTTGGGCCAGGGCGTCCATTCCATGTGGCTGGTCGGGCTCGATCAGGTAGTGCGCCACCATGGTGTCTTCGAGCTGTGCTCCGGTGATGTCAATGCCATGGCGCGCCATGATTTTCCCATCGTACTTCAGGTTTTGCCCGACCATGACCATGTCGGGATGCTCGAGCAATGGCTGGAACACCTTGCGGATGCCTTCCCAGGTGTCGGGGCGCACCGGCACGTAGTATGCAGTGCCTGGGGCAGCACAAAAGGACATGCCCACCAGTCCGGCCTGCATGGCATCGAGGCCTGTGGTTTCCGTATCGAATGCAAACCGTCCTGCAGAAGTCATGTCCGCCACGAGTTGTTTCCATCCTTGCTCGTCTTGGACCAAATGGTACGCCACTTTGTCCGCGTCGTAGGAGCCGAGTGAGGACGCAGCAGAGGGTGCCACTTCCATGGCGGCATCGAACATGCTCAACTGACCCTCGGCATCGTCGGCCATTCCGGAGGAGGCAGCGGACGTTTTGGCCTCAGAAGGCTTGTCGTTTGCAGCCGATGGGGCTGGGGCTGAAACGTCGCCCAACAGCCGCCGCGCCAACGTTCGAAATTCCAGTTCTTCCAGGACTTGGGACAACAGCTCGACGTTGGGCGTCTGCAGTTTCATGGCAGGAAAGTCCTCCTCAAAGTCGATGTCCAGAACGATGGTGGCAAGCTGGCGTGAGAGGAAAGCTTGGTCCCGGTTCGCTTCCACCTTTTCCTTCATCTTCCCCTTGAGCTGATCCAGATTGTCGTAGAGCCCTTCCATGGACCCAAACTGCTGCAAGAACTTGATGGCGGTTTTTTCACCGACGCCTGGCACGCCCGGGATGTTGTCTGCAGAATCGCCCATGAGGCCCAGCAAGTCAATGACTTGCTCAGGCTCTTCCAAACCGTACCGTTCGCGAACTTCAGCAGGTCCCCAAACGGTAGGAGGGTTGCCACTTCGACCGGGCCTGTACATGCGGATGCGTTCCGTGACCAATTGGGCAAAGTCCTTGTCTGGGGTCATCATGAACACATCGAAATCCTCCTTTTCGGCGCGTTTGGCCAAACAACCAATCAGGTCATCGGCCTCGAAGCCTGGTGCCTGAAGCACCGGGATGTTGAGTCCTTCGAGGACCTTGACAATCCAAGGCACACTGAGTTTGATGTCTTCGGGGGTTTCGTCGCGGTTGGCCTTGTAGGCCTCGAATTGTTCGTTGCGAAGGTTGGGCCCGGGAGGGTCGAAGACCACGGCGAGGTGCGTGGGCTCCTCTCTTTTGATGACCTCCATCAATGCATTCGTGAAGCCAAAAACTGCAGAGGTGTTCATCCCCTTGGTGTTGATGCGGGGGTTCTTGATGAACGCGTAGTATGCCCTGAAAATGAGGGCATAGGCATCCACCAAAAACAATTTTTTGTCGGAAGGAGGCGTGATCATGAGGTGCGGTTCTTGACGATGGGCACAGCGCTGCAGGCCTCACCAAACATGAGACTTTTGACGATGGGGCTGACCTTTTGGGTGAAGGCCACCAGTGTTCCTGGGCCGCCAGCGCTGGCGCAGCCTTTGACGATGAGCCGCTCTTCCCTGAAGCGCTCCACATCGAGCCTTTCGACGGCGACTTTCCAAGCCTCTGTTTGGGCCCTTTCCAATGGGCCATGGATGGCCATGGCGTCCACGGTGGAGAGCTTCTGGGCCACAAGCATCCATGCCCAATCGGGGAGGATGGCATCGGTGGAGCAATCCATGGCGACCAGATGGTTTTTGTAAGGGGTGGCATCCCATGCCGTGACTTCCTGTCGGAAGTGTTTTTCCCGCAGGACAAACCCGCCTTCTAGCCAGATAGACAGGTCGACATTGGCCACCTTTGGCGGCGCCAATTCACGCTCCAAATCCAATTGAATCAGGCCACTTTCTTGCACCCGGTTGACAAGCGGTTCTTCCATGTCCCCGAAGCTACGTCACGCAGGAAGCAAGCCCAACGAATGGTCAGGCAATTCGCAGTCCTTCATCGCTGCTCTCAGCAGCCCGCGCTTGGCACATGTCCATGGCCTTGGCCACGATGGCCGCTGCGTCATAGCCGCACTCAGCGTACAGCTCGGATTGGGTGCCATGCTCAATGTAGCGGTCAGGCACACCGAGACGGGCCACCTTTGAGCCGTAGCCGTGTTCCATGGCCCACTCCGTGACGGCACTTCCCATGCCTCCTTGGATGCAACCGTCTTCGAGGGTGATCACATCTTTGAAGCGGCCAAATACTTCGTGGAGCAAGACTTCGTCCAAAGGCTTGACAAAGCGCATGTCGTAATGCGCCACCTCCACTCCGCGTTCTGCGAGATCTTCTGCAGCCTTGACAGCCTGGGTGCCGATGGCGCCGATGCTGAGGATGGCCAGGGCGTTGCCGTTGCGCAGGCGACGACCGCGTCCCACCTCGACCTCTTCGAATGGTGTCTGCCATTCCACCATGGAGCCTGTGCCTCTGGGGTAGCGAATGACGAATGGACCGTCGTGTTTTTGGGACGAGGTGTACATCAGGTTCCGGAGTTCTTGTTCGTCCATGGGCGCGCTCACCACAAGGTTGGGGATGCAGCGCATGTACGCCAAATCGTATGCTCCGTGGTGGGTGGGTCCATCTGCACCAACGAGACCTCCACGGTCGAGACAGAACACCACATGCAGGTTTTGGATGGCCACGTCGTGGATGACTTGGTCGTAGGCCCTTTGCATGAAGCTCGAGTAGATGTTGCAAAACGGAACAAGACCACGCGTGGCCATTCCTGCGCTGAAGGTCACGGCGTGCTGTTCAGCAATGCCGACATCAAAGGCCCGGTCGGGCATTTCCTCCATCATGTATTTCAAGCTGCACCCCGAAGGCATGGCCGGTGTGACCCCTACAATGCGGCGGTCTTTTTTGGCAAGCTCGATGATGCTCCGTCCAAAAACGTCTTGGAATTTGGGGGGCTTGGGCGCTGCGTCTGCAGATTTCAAGATCTCCCCGGTGTCCTTGTTGAACAAGCCAGGAGCGTGCCACTTGGTGGGGCTTCCTGCCTCTGAAGGTGCATATCCAGCACCTTTTCTCGTCACCACGTGAAGGAGCTTGGGGCCGGGAATGTCCTTGAGGTCCTCCAGCACCTTGGCCAGGTACTCTACGTCGTGGCCGTCCACGGGCCCGAAGTACCTGAAATTCAAGGATTCAAAAAGATTGCTTTGCTTCAAGACGGCACTCTTGACAGCATTCTCCACCTTTTGGGCGATCGCTTGGGCATTGGGGCCAAACTTGCTGATCCGTCCCAGCAACTCCCAGACCTCGTCCTTCACCTTGTTGTAGGTATGGGAGGTTGTGATGTCGGTCAAGTACTCTTTGAGTGCGCCAACATTGGGGTCGATGGACATGCAGTTGTCGTTCAAAATGACCAGCATGTTGGTGTCTTCCACGCCGCCGTGGTTCAACCCTTCAAAGGCCAAACCAGCGGTCATGGCCCCATCGCCAATCACAGCCACGTGTTGTGTGCTGCGTTCGCCGTTGTGGCGGCTGCCCACGGCCATGCCCAGCGCCGCACTGATGCTCGTGCTGCTGTGGCCCACGCCAAAGGTGTCGTAGGGGCTCTCGCTCCTCTTGGGGAATCCAGAGAGGCCTTTGTGCTGGCGGTTGGTGTGGAAGTCGTGGCGACGCCCTGTCAAAATCTTGTGGCCATAGGCCTGGTGCCCCACATCCCAAACGATTTGGTCTTGAGGGGTGTTGAACGCATAGTGCAGGGCAACCGTCAACTCAACCACCCCCAAACTCGCCCCAAAATGTCCGCCTTTTTCCGACACCACATCGACGATGAATTGCCGGAGCTCATCGGCCACTTGCTGAAGTTCTTCTGTCTTGAATTTGCTCCGCAAATCGGAGGGGTCCTCAATCTGTGAAAGGAAGGGTCCGGCTGAGTAGGCATCCATGGGGTTCAAATCAGATGTTGAGGGATTGTAACAAATCTAACCCCTTCAGGTTTCCTTTGGCCCCAAATGTTCAGAACAGGTCTCGTCCCTTCAGGCCAAAACCTCCTGGACAAGGCCCATCAAAATGGCCTTTCCATCGGCATTGGCGAGGTCTTCGCTGCACGCACGCTCAGGGTGAGGCATCATGCCAAAAACATTTTTCCCCTCGTTGCAAACGCCTGCGATGTTCATCAATGCCCCATTGGGGTTGCTCATGCCATTCACCTTGCCTTCTTCATCGCAATACTGGAAAAGGATCTGGTCGTTGTCTTTCAGGGACTGAAGACCTTCTTCACCAATGAAGTAGTTTCCTTCGCCGTGTGCGATGGGCACCAAAAGGGGAGTGTCAGGGTCGCATCCCATGGACACAGGGGCGGTGCGAGAGACGGGCTTCAAGTGCACGTTCCGGCAAATGAACTTCCGGCTTTCGTTGTGTCTCAAGGTGCCTGGCAAGAGCCCCGCTTCACAAAGGATTTGGAATCCATTGCATACTCCCAATACACGTCCGCCATTGTTGGCAAAGGCAATGACCTCCTCCATGATGGGAGAGAAGCGTGCGATGGCGCCGCTGCGCAGGTAATCCCCGTAACTGAAACCGCCGGGTAGGACAACGGCTTCAACGCCTTGCAAATCTCTGTCTTTGTGCCAGAGTTGCACCACGTTGAAGCCGAGGTCTTGGCTCAGCGCGTGGACCATGTCCATGTCGCAATTCGAGCCGGGGAAGGTGACTACACCAATCTTCATGGGACGAAGTTCGGCATTCTCTCCTTCATCTGAACGTCCTTACCGAACCATTTTCCAAGTCCGTGCAGTTTGGGTCGGTCCGTGCACCAAACGAAGCAACACCAAAGCTGGCCATTGGTCTTTTTCAACCCAGATTTGACCCTGACCATCCGCTTGGATGGGCGTGCACAACACACGTCCAGTCAAATCCATGGCATGCATGGTCATGCCGTCCGCTGCGGCACCCAGGTCCATCATCCAGCCCATTTCGGTGGTGCTGGGTGCTTGAATTTGGCTCAGGTTTCCTTCTGCGATGTTCGACACCACGTCGCTCCATTCGTCTTCTTCCGTGGGGTTGTCGCCGGCGCTGACCACCACGGTCTTGCGGACGGTATGGCTGCACTGATCGTTCCACACATTCAAAAAGACATCGTACGCCCCGGCCTCGGCAAAGGTGTGCACGGAGTGGTGGTCGTAGTTGGGCTCATCCGAGTCGCCAAAGTACCAAGTGTTTCCAGTGATGTTTCCTTCTGACGTGTTCGTGAAACTCAACGTCATGCCAGATCCTGCTTGCCCGTCGGTCAAGCCACCGGTGGGGGCCACAAAGTCGGCCCGTACCGTTGGGGTCTCGTCCAGCTGGACACGAACCACCTCGGTGCATCCGTTGTCGTCCATCACCACAGCCTCGTACTCCCCTCCGGACAATCCTTCCAAGAAAGTGCCCTGGACACCGTGGCTCCAATCGATGCTTGTCTGACCGATGGCACCGGAGACCGTCAATTGGATTTCTCCGCTCTCCTCGTCCCCGCACTCCATGGCCGTGGTGTGCACCTCCACGTCCAAGTCGGAAGCCTCGCCCATGGCCGCAATGGTGGTTTTGGCAGGACAGCCGTCCTCTGCATTGGACTGGGTGGAAACGGTGTAAGTGCCTTGGGCCAATCCCAAGATCTCTTCTGTTCCGTTGGAGGCCACGTCTTCAAACATCGAGGTTCCTTGAGCGTTCTGCACGGAGATGTTCCAGGTGGTCCCAGCATCGCCGGTCAATGCAAACCCAATTTCGCCTTGACCGTGACAGCTGGCGTCGAGCACGTTCACTTCCATCTGTGGAGACATCTCTACAGTGGCTTGTGACACCTTGGTGCACCCGTCCTCATCCTGGACCTCAACGGTGTACTGACCCGCCAACAATGCGTCTGGGTCGACCTCTGTTCCGTTGTCGTTCCAAACGGAGATCTCTGGATTCACTCCTCCCTCCACGTCAGCCTCAATGGACCCAAGTTGGGCATCGTCACACTGGGTGACGGTCGCCAATTCAAGGGCCATGGGAATGGGCTGAACGATAGATGCCTCCTCACGTTGGGCGTCGCAGCCATACTCGCCCAACACCAAGGCTTGAACGGTGTACTCATCCGTTGGCAACCCATCGAAGAAGATGGGGGTAGAGCTGTCCATCGCGGAGCGCACCACAGCACCTGAGGCGTCGCGGATCTCCACGTCCCACTTGGCATCTGCATTGTCGCTGTTGACTTCGATGGCCGAAAGGCTCAACCCTTCACAATCTCCATCCAAGGCCATCACATCGATTTCGGGAGAAGTCAAGACGGTCAAGAGGAGGGTGTCGCGGCAACCAAAGTCGTCGGTGGCCACCAGGGTGTAGTCGCCTCCCTCAACTCCTTCCACGGCATTTCCTTCTGCGCCATTGGACCAAGCATAGGCGATGCTTCCAGAGCCACCTGTGGCCTGGGCCATGGCTGCTCCTCCTTCACCACAGTCGTGCTGAAGGTCGTGTGAAAACACCATCCTGGTGGGACGGATCACACGTTGCTGTCCCACCTGGGATCCACAAACGAAGGAGCCTTCATTCTGGACTTCGTACATGAATTCTCCAGAGGGCAAGTCCTCAAACACCCAAGTCAGTCCATTGTCGCTTTCACCTTCGTAGGCGATGCCTTGGCTGTCTGTCAGTGCCACGGTCCATGGCCCCTCCCCGTTGGGGATGACCTCAATCATTGGACTGCCCAATCCTTCACATCCCGGAGAAACGGAAATGTCTCGGACTTCAGGAATGACGTGCACTTGTCCAATGGTGTAGGTGCTGTTGGCTTCAGAATCGAGGATCACATCGGTCAAGTGACCTTCCACGAGGGGACGCGCTGTGGTCTCGCCAGCCATTGTGAACTGCACACAACCCTCTGTCCAATTCATCGAACGGATGTCGACAGAATATTCTGCATCAATGGGGTTGTTGGCCGCAAGCACGAGTTCGTAAGAATGCATGGCTTCACGGGCAAAATCAACTTGATTGATTGCCATGCGGTTGTTGTTTTCGTCCAACAAGTACAGATCACATGAGGCAGACCAAGACTTGGTGTTTCGACCATCTTCCGCGGAGACGAAGCCCGTGGAAGCGCTGTCGGCCAAGAGCAGCAGAGCCTCGTCTGAGTAACCCGACTGGTTGGAAAGAGAAAACACAAGTCGACCTCGATCTTCCGAAAAATTCGTGCCTTCCGTCAGATCGACGTCATCGGAAGAGAACTCAAGGGCCAAGTTTTCGCTTGGCAAGACTTGGCAAGTGGTGTTGGGGTTCAAGACGCCATTAAGGCCATTCGTCGAGTGCCCTTGGACATGGGTGTCGAATTGCAAAGTTTCGATGTTCCAGCAGCTGAGGTCCATGGCTTTGCTGTCGTTTTCTGACCCAATCGCGTTGAGGTTGTATGGGGCGTTGAGGGGGTTTCCAAATACTGCGGGATATAGGTCTAATGGGATGTCCAACGCAACTTCTTTGCCTGGCAAGGTGCCTTTGAATGTCAGGGTGTAAGATTCAGCAGGAGCCAATGCAAGGTAGATTCCTTGGACGACAGGGAGAGAGTCGTGAACGGAGGTGATTTGCTTGTAGCTCCAAGCAGAGTTGACATCCCAGAAACCGAGGTTGGACCATCCTTCCGCGGAGTCGGCACCGTCAAAACCCCAAGTAGGGATGTCACCAATGAATTGGTCCACAGTAACCCCTTCCAATCCGAGTGCGATTCGTTGTTCCACAGTATTCAAGGTGCCGTGGTTGGCCGTGGCAGGCAAAATGATTTCACGGGTCACCAAGCCAAGGATTTCTCCAGTTCCTGGACGCAATGCTGAAGCACGCCCCAAGGGGCCATTGCCCAAGGTCAAGCTGCCATCAGGGTCCACAGTGATGGTGGCATTGTCGGCCGTGGCCCTTTCTGTCACCACGACATCTCCCTCAATGCTGAGGGATGCTCCAGGTTGGGCGATCAAACGGGCCACTGTTGCATGTGCGGCCATGGTGTGGTCGAAGCCTTCTCCAGTGAAAGCCAAATGAACCCCCTCCAAGTTCATAGATCCAAGGGCCACCAAATCACCGCTCAACGTCAATGTGACGTCTTCCGCGTCAAACACTTGGCCGGAGGACGTTACCGTCAATGAGTTGCAGTTGGCATCTTCGGACAATCCAACTTCGTGGTGCACTTGAACCATATCACCTGCTGCAGGAATGCACTGGCAATCCCAGGTCGTGGCATCGCTCCATGCCCCGCGCTTCACAGAATGAATGGACATGACGCGGCTCGAGGCCGCGGCCATTTCCATGGCGGCTCTGGGTGCAACAGAAACTTCTTCTTGCTCAGAGGAACGTTTCTGTTCCCAAGCCAAGACGGCTTGATCCACAGTCTCTTGAGAAAATTCGGGGAAAGGATGTTGTGAGGTTTGTCCCCAAATCACAAGGGAAAACAACATCGCAAAGGGGGTAAGTAACGCTCTCATGGCAATCGTGCTGATAGGGTTTGGCTTCTCCTTACGCACTCATGTCCTTGAAGGTTTCATTTCTCGGGGCCTTGCGTATTTTTGTGGCGCAAACCAACGCCATGAACACACAAGACATCATCACCCCTGTGGCCCAATTCGTCGAATGGACCTTTCAGACGGTATTGCTGCCCATCAGCGACGGAGCGAACTGGGGAGTGATTGCCTTGGGAGGAGCGGGCCTCGTCTTTTGGTTGCGCCTTCAGTCCAAGTACAACTCCCGCGCAGAGAAGGACGGGACCTTGATGTGACGGCAGCCGCTCAAAGGATGTCTTGTCCGATGTCCTTGCGGTAGGCTTTGCCAGTGAATGACACGGCGTCGGCCAAAGCGTAGCTCTTCTTGAGTGCATTTTCTGGTGTGGCTGCCAATGCAGAACAGGCCAACACCCGACCCCCTGAAGTCACGGTATTTCCCCTTGATGTTCCAGTGCCGCTGTGGAAGAGCAGGGTGTCCTTTTCCATTCGTTCGGGAACGGTGATCGACTTCCCTTTGGCATAGTTGCCAGGATAGCCTTCAGACACAAGCATGACCGTAGAACAGGTTTTGGGGTCGATTTGCAGGTGGTATTCACTCAGCAATCCCGCCCCCATGTTCTCGAACAAATGCAAGAGATCCGATTGGATGCGGGGCACGATCACTTCGGTTTCAGGGTCGCCCAAGCGGCAATTGTATTCGACCACGTAGGGATCGCCCCCAACCTTCATCAACCCAAAGAAGATGAACCCGTTGTAAGGGATGTCGTCCGCCGCAAGTCCTTTGACTGTGGGGATGATGATTTGGTTGATCGCCTTCTCATGAAACTCGGCATCCATGAACGGCACTGGGCTGACGGCCCCCATTCCACCTGTGTTCGGTCCTGTGTCTCCCTCGCCTATGCGTTTGTAGTCCTTGGCGGAAGGCAACAAGTGGTAGGCCTTCCCATCGGTCACGACAAACATGCTGCATTCGATGCCATCCATGAAATGCTCAATGACCACGCGCCTTCCCGCCTCGCCAAAGGAAGAACCCGACAACATGTCCTTCACCACGGACTCGGCCTCTGATAGGTCGTCAGTGATGATGACGCCTTTTCCAGCCGCAAGGCCATCGGCCTTCAACACATACGGGGCCTTCATTTTGGCCAGGAAGGCCACGGCTTCTTTCACCTGTTCCCCGTCGAATGCGCCGTACGCGGCTGTTGGGATGTTGTGGCGCTTCATGAACTCCTTGGCGAAGGACTTGCTGCCCTCGAGCTGGGCGCCTGCCGCCCGCGGTCCTACGACCACCAACTCAGGGTGCTTCCCGCAATCCTGCAAGTGGTCCACCAATCCATTCACCAGAGGCGCTTCAGGCCCCACCACCACAAGACCAATGTTGTGTTTTTTGACCGCACGGCTGACGGCGTTGTGGTTGTTCACATCCACCTTGAGGTTGGTGGCCAACTCCGCGGTCCCAGCATTGCCTGGTGCGACAAACAATTGGGTAAGAAAGGAACTCTGAAGCAATTTCCATGCGAGGGCATGTTCTCTGCCTCCTGAGCCGATGAGCAACACGTTCATGGACTCAAAATTACGCCATCGCCCCTTCGAGCAGGTCGAGAGGTTTTCCACAAAAACCCCCGTTCCCGACTACCTTCGCCCTTGTGCTGAGTGCAGTCATCATCGCCCACAATGAAGTTGAGAACCTTCCAAGGTGCTTGGCATCCCTTGTGGGCATTGTGGATGAAGTTGTGGTGGTCGATTCCGGCTCCACCGACGGCACTCAGGATTTGGCCATGTCCCTTGGCGCCAAGGTTCTTTCCCGTCCCTTCACTTCTTATGCAGACCAAAAAAACTGGGCCGCCCAGCAAGCATCCCATCCTTTTGTCCTGAGCCTGGACGCCGATGAGGCCTTGGGGAGAGAACTGCAGTTGGAAATCAAGCAGTGGAAGGAAGGTCTGTCGACTGTGGAGGAATATGAAGTGGCGTGGTCCATGCCGCGGAAAACCTCCTACTGTGGACAATGGGTGCACCACAGCGGCTGGTACCCCGACCGAAAAACCCGACTTTGGCGAAAAGGAGCGGGGGCGTGGCAAACCTCTGCACCAGGGGTGGTGCTCCATGAGGAGTGGCTCCCAAGCCAGGGGGGAAGGGTGGTGCCGATGGCATCGGACCTGTTGCACTTCAGCTATGCACGTCGTCCTGACCATTGGAGGCAGCTGGCACAATTTTCGATGCTTGGGGCAAGAGACGCCGTGCTCAAGGGCGTAAAAAGCTCCTGGATCAAGCCATGGGCCCGCGCGGTGTTTCAGTGGACCAAGCAGTTTGGGGTCCAATCGGGATGGAAAGATGGACGCACGGGATGGGACATTGCCAGATGGAGTGCGTTGGCGGCCTTTTGGAAGTGGCGGCAAGTGTCGGCATTGGACCGCCGTCGACCGCTGAAACGCGTGGCTGTGGTGCGCACAGATGGCTTGGGGGACAATGTTTTGACCTTGCCTTTGGCCGGGGCTTTGAAATGGCATCAACCCGACATGGAAGTCATTTGGGTGTGCCGGCCGTATGCGAGCGCGTTGGCAAGCATGTCTCAACACGTGGATGAAGTCCAAACATGGTCTCCAGAGGACGAAGGGAATGCCCTGTCGTGGCTGCAAAATTTGGATGCGGTTGTGTTTGCTTTTCCAGAGCCGACTTTGATGGCTGCAGCTGCAAAATGCGACGTTCCGGTCCGCGTGGCCACAGGGCGGAGATGGTCGGGGCTTTGGCATGCCAATGTCCGAATGTGGCGCAGCCGAAGACGTCGTCCCGTGCATGAAACGCTGCAGGGATTGAGGCTGCTCCATGGGCTCAACGTCCCCGCAGCGTGGCGCTTCCCTGAGCCAAGCGATTGGCCGTCTTTGGTGGGGTGGCCCTCTCCTGTAACCGGTGCGTCAGAAGTCAGTGAGGCGCCCACAGCCTTGCTGCATCCTGGGAACCATGGGTCTGCCAACGGATGGTCCGTGCCTCGGTTTCAGGCACTTGCCGATTTGCTTTTGGCGGACGGGTGGCGGGTTGTGGTCACAGGGACCTTGCGTGAACGCCCTCCGTTGGAAGACTGGCTTGCCGGCTTGTCCTCTTCCGCTGGCTTGGTCGATGCGGTCGGCAAATGGGACCTTTCTGAGCTCTTGGCTCAACTTGGCCACGTGGATGTGGTGATTGCCTCCAGCACAGGGCCTTTGCACATGGCCTCGGCGTTGGGCACGCCAGTCGTGGGGCTTTACCGAGACGAGGCACCGTTTTGGGCGGCCCGTTGGGCGCCGCTGGGCAAAGCCCGTGTTTTGGCCACATCGGCATTGGACGAGGAAGGGGGGTTGCAGATTGGGGAGCGGGAGGTTCTGGACGCAATGCGTCAGCTCGTCCTGCGTGGGTGACGGGCACTTGTCCTGAGTGCGTGGCTGCCGAGTGCGAAAGCCAACCCAACGACGACAACGCCTGCTTGGGTTTCGAGCGTGTCTTCAAAGAGGAAGCTCAGTGCGACCAAGAGCCCGGACCATTGCGCAACCGCATGGTCCCGGAATCGCCAAGACCAACTCAAGGCGAAGGCAAGCCACAACGCCAATGCCATGCCGCCTCCAGTCATCCCCAAGGTGAGGTATTGCATGTGCGCGCGGTGGCGAAACGTTTCTGACAGCGGGGTGTCCAGCGCCAAGTAACTGCGTTGGATCGACGCTTCTGCGTCCCCGATGCCGCCCCCCCACAACAGGGATGCGTTCCAGGCGTGCCACCCTGCCTGCCAATGTTCCAAACGCTGAAAGAGACTGTGTCCAGAGGGATTTCCACCGTCCTGCCAAGTTTCATATTCCCATCGAAAGGCATGCAGCCTTTGGGCCAGCCCACTGCGTGGCCTTGCGTTGGTGGCCCCTTGTTCAATGGCCTGCACTTCGATTGGGCTCAATTGAACGATGTGTTCTCCGTCTTTGGGCCATCCTTTGGAGGTCAAATACCGCCACAACCTTGGCCGAATGCTGTAGCCTGCGGCATTCTGTTCATCAAGCGATTTTTCGCTGACTTGGCGCCAAGCCTCTGCCCACTCTTTCTCGCACATCAACACATGAAGACGGTGGCCTCCTTCGGAGAGCACGCGGTCTGGTTGATGGACATAGGGATTGCCCCATGCGGTGTGGGCAGGCAATCCGTCGTGTGGGAGGGGCACGGGCCGAAGCCAATGGCCCATGCCCATGGCCACCACCAATGTTCCCACGAGGCCTATGGACAGCACAATGGGCCGTTTGCCTTGGGCAGAACGTTGAAGCAACACCCAACCAAGGGTCAAAGGCACCAACATGACACTGGTCAGGGCGCCAGTGGCCAGTGTGAAGCCTCCCCAAACCAATGCAAAAAGGCCGAGCTCTTTGCCCGAACTTACCTTGGCATTCCAGCCCATGGCGAGGGCAGCAAACAGCGACAGCCGGATGTGCGACATCCACGGCGACCATTCCCTTCCCTCCAGTGGGTGACCCTGGAGCCATTGGAGGCTGCCCCATGCCAACGCTCCAGCCATCGCCAGCATCGCGCTGCCCATGACCCACCTTCGGGCGGTTCGTCCATCATCTGTTCCCAATGGACTCACATGCCATGCGACCAAAAGCACCCACAGGGGCCATTGCAAGCCCAAAAGCCGCAAACCCCATGTCAAGTCCTCGGTCCACGCCAGACTCGCCGTGAGCCACAACAACATCAGCCCAAGCCACTTCAGGGGTCTTGTAAGTTGTCTCTTGGAGGGTTGACGGATGCAAGTTTTGACGGCCACAAACCCTGTCCATGCCACGCCAAGTGACATGGCCGCATGCGACCAAGGTGTGCCCCAAATGAGCAGGACCCAACCCAAGGAACTCCCTCGAAAGATCCGAGGCCAATCCATCACGGATTCAGCGGACCTTCAAGGATGCGGGCGGCCTCATCGGATTCGAGCAAAGCGACGGCCCGAAGGGACACAGGATCCACCATCAACCCATGCTGGTAGCGACCCGTGGCATTGTAGAGATGGACCACCAACTCTTGCTCGAGGGCCTTTCGGATGGAGGCCTCGTATCGAGAGAGGTCCGCTGGAACGTCTGCTTGTAGCCCTTCCTTCAAGAGGTCGAGCGCCTTGACATTGTCTTGGGCCAAGCGTTCTTTTTGGGCCGTTTCTTCCAACGCGGCAAAGGCTTTGAAGGTGCCCGAGGCGTAGGGGACCTCGTCCAAGGACGACACGTGCTCCACAAACTCACGCCAGACCTCCTCGGTCAAGCCAAATTCTGAGGCGTTGTCAGGTGCCACAAGGGCGTTGCGTTTTTCCACGGCAAAGTCAAACAGGACATGCTCTTCCAGCAATCCTGCCAAAACGTAGGAGAGTTCCGGGGCAGCGACCTCCACATCGGGAAGGACCCCCCGACCTTCCAACACTTCACGCCCATTGCGCGTGGCAAAGGTCTTCAAGGCAGAATCGGCCATCGCATGAACTTCGCCCTCGCCATCTCGGTGGCTGTAATCCAACCGTTGCACACACCGTCCACTTGGGGTGTAGTATTTGGCGACCGTCACCTTCATCCGGGTCCCGTAGGCCAGTTTTTTGGTCTGTTGTACGAGGCCCTTGCCAAACGACTCTTCTCCCACCACCACCGCACGGTCCAAATCTTGAAGGGTCCCAGCCACAATTTCAGAGGCCGAGGCCGACTTGCCATCGACAAGAATGGCCAAAGGAAGATTGGGCCGTAGCGCGCTTCCCCGGGTCTTGTAAGATTTGTTCCAATCAGGACGCTTTCCCTTGGTGCTCACCACTTCTTGGCCTTTTCCCACGAACAAATTCACGATGGCGATGGCCTCTCTCAGCAAACCTCCACCGTTGCCCCTCAGGTCGATGACAACGTTTTCCGCCCCAAGAGAGTCCGTCAAGTTGAGCAATGCCTTGCGCACATTGGCATGGGCAGTTTTGGTGAACGAATTCAATGCCAAATATCCGGTCCGATCTGAAATCATGCCTTGATAAGGGACATCTGGCACCTTCACCTTTCTTCTGGTCAAGTCGAAGGCGAGTGGTGTGGTCTGTCCGGGACGCCGCATTCCCACGGAGACTTCTGTCCCGGTGGCCCCTTGCAAGAGGTCGCCAATCTGTTCGGTGCCCAAATCTTGGACGTCCCGTCCGTCGACTTCGACCAAGACATCGCCCAGCCGGATGCCGGCTTCGTCTGCCGGTTCCCCTTCCAAGAGGTTCACAACGACCGTTTGTCCTGCCCTGCGCTCAATGCTTGCCCCAACACCACCGTATTCGCCCGTTTGCATGAAGCGTGCGTCTTCCATCCGTGACTCTGGGAAGTAACGCGTGTAGGGGTCGAGGTCGGCCAACATGGCTTTGATGCCGGTCTCCATGAGTTCCCCTGGCGCGAGCTCATCGACGTAAAACAGGTTGAGTTCGCGGAAGGCGGATTGCATGATTTCGAGCTGCTTGGACATCTCGAAGTAGTCGTCTTTGGAAAGGGCAGCGGCGGTCATCAAAGCCATTCCTAGGGGCAGGGCCATCCAAAACAAAATTCGACGCATGGGTCAGGGGTTAGGTGGGGTTCAGACGGTCCCTTCACGCTCGTTCATGGCCTGTGCCAGCTTCAGAGACAGCCGTCGCAAAAGCAGTTGGCAATCGGAGAACGAAGGGATGTCCTTTCCCACAAAGATGAACACGACGGCCCATTGCGTAGACCCCGGTTTCCAATTTTTGGCGAGTTCCGACTTTTCAAGACGCCATGCCTCGCGCAAGAGGCGCTTGATGCGGTTGCGGTCCACAGCGCGCCGAAAGCGTCGCTTTCCAACAGAAAAGGCCACTTGAAATGGAACATCGTGGGACAGTTCCGCAGGAGTGGCCCGCGCGAAAACGGGAAATGCTTTGATTTTGATGCCCTCGGTGAACGCGAGGTCCATCAACGACTTCGACTTGAGCCGCTCACGCTTGGAGAGCGTGTGCACTCAGTTTTTGATGTATTGATCGATGGCCATGGACATGGACGGCGCTTTGGCAGTCGGTGCATGGATGTCGATGCGCAACCCGGCTTTTTCTGCTGCCTTGGCCGTGGTCGGCCCAAACACCGCGATGCGTGTTTGGCCCTGCTCAAAGTCAGGGAAATTCTTGAACAGCGACTCAATGCCACTGGGGCTGAAGAACACAAGGATGTCGTATTTGACATCGCTCAAATCGCTCAAGTCGGAGCATACCGTCCGGTACATCACGGCCCGCGAATAGTCGAAGCTTCCGGCCTCCAAAGCATTTGGAATGCTGTCCTTCAACAGATCCGAGCAGGGCAACAAGAATTTCTCGCTCTTGTGCTTTTTCATCAACACAAGCAACTCGTCGAACTTGATGGTGCCATGAAAAATCTTTCTTTTCCGGTACTGCACGTATTTCTGGAGGTAGTACGCTGTGCTCTCAGAGATGCAGAAGTACTTCATGGAATCAGGCACCTCGAACCGGAGTTCTTTGGCCATTCGGAAGTAGTGGTCCACGGCCAAACGGCTCGTCAAGATGACCGCCGTGTGCTCCGCGAGATCCACCCGTTGTTGCCTGAAATCTTGCGCTTCCATGCCTTCCACGTGAATGAAGGGTCGAAAGTCAATGGTGATTTTCTGCCGCTCAGCCAAGTCAAAGTACGGCGACTTCTCTGTGGATGGCTTGGGCTGTGAGATCAGGATGGTTTTGATCTTTTGGGCCATGGTTGGTGCAGTTCAGTGTCCTTTCAGGGAGGTGGCAATGCTCCAAGTGGTCCATAGAGCCACCCACCCCCATTCGAGGGTGCAAAGATACAAGATTCCAAAAAGGCGGTTTTTTCCGGCTTTTGGAAGCAAGGTGGAAGTCCTGATGGCGTGGACGGTCATGGCCAGGATGAACATGCCTGAAGCGATCCACTTGGACCAAGGTGCATGCGAAAGGGTGGGTTGGATGGCGGCGATGACGCTCCATGCTCCCAACGCCATTGCCGTCCAAGTGTTCCCATGGCGGTTCATTTCAGTCATGGTGCTCGCCAAGTCACGGTCTTCGAAGGCCAAACGCGCGCCCCCCCACTTCATCGCCTGCCCCACCAACATCCAAAGGGCGGCGTGCGCAAGCATTCTCTGCGTACCCCACTCCAATGGAAGCCAGGCAAGGCCTGAAGCCAAGCCTGTGCTTGCAACGACATGGCTCAAGACCACCCCCAACGTGCGAGGTGTTTCTGCGGCATTTCGCAATGTGAGCTTCCGCGGCTTTTGCCACGCCCACATCCAACGTGTGGACTCTCTTTCAAATCCCGCCTGCAATGCCCAAATGCCCACCAACGTGAACAGCCCAAGGGCAAGAGGGCGGATTTCAGGAGAGCCCCAAGGCTCGAAAGGGAGACCTTCCAACATGGGCCGAATGTCGTGCATTTCCCGCTATGGAGGTCCAACCGCCACCAGGCATTTGTCCACGCCCCGGAGCCCCTCCATGCTTTCCCATTCCACCACCACCACATAGGTGCCTGGCCCAATGAGCGAACCATCGACTTGTTCGCCTCGCCAAGACCAGGACCATGGACCTTTCCAGAAATTGACATGTTGGATTTGCACCCAATCGGGTCTCTCGGGTGCCTCGATGCGGCATTCGATGTGGAAGGAGTCGTCGGGAGTTGGAGGGGTCCAAGTGATGGTCGTGGCGTCCCATCCATGAACGCCCCCAGGCTGCAGGCTTCGAGGCAGGCACTCGAGCCCGTCGTGGTCGGCCAACACGGGCCTTGCAAGATGATTTGGCTTCCCAGGTGAGGCGCGCACTTGAGATGGGCTGCTCGTCCAATGGGACGAGTGGGGCACCCGCATCAAAGAGAGGCCTTCGGTGGACATCACCCACGGGCTGTGCATGTCTTCTGAAACGGGCGCTTGGACCAAGTCTTGTTGAGGAATGGACAAGGACAGGATGCGGTCCCCATGAAGGCTGGGCAGCTGGGCAGGAACACAAAGATGGCCCCCATTCTTGACCCTCCCCGGACACGTTGCCAAACAAAGAAGGGAATCCCTGGGAATCCACCAATTGACCTCCCCGACGGGAGCGAAATCCCCAGCTTGGGCATCTGCCGAGGAGCTCCAATGCCAATCCCTTGACACCGCATCTCCCCCGAACGCCTTGATTTCAAGAAAAGGGGCATGGCTTGGGAGAGGATCCAAAAGGCATTCATTCCACTCCGCAGAGGCATGGGCATTGGGGTTGAACAAGATGTCGTCCATGTGCTCGGGGAACGAAAGACGGACCTCGCTCACATGCTGAGGGGGTTGAGAAAGGTCCACAATGGTGGCATCGCTTCGCGCCATCAAGGTGCCTTGGAGCCACACCAAGTCCCACCCCGTTTCTGGCGTCCAGTGTTCAGTCTGCCACAAGCCCAATGACCAACCTTGCGGAACCGTCATCGCCCAATGGTCCTCCCAAATCCCAAATTGGGGCTTGGTCAAAGGCAACAATGGAGGCTGTTCAGCAGAGGATTCTTCCAACCAACCAGGCGACATGCCCCATTCAGAAGAAGAGGATGACCATGCACTCGTCCCTGGCGACACCGCCATGGAATCTGGCTGGCGCACTGTGGAAGACAGCACCATGCTCCGTCCATTTTCAGCATCTGTGGGGTCAGAGTATCCACATTCATGGTATTGAACATGGGCCAATTCTTCTCCCCAATCCCCCACCAGGATTGCTGAGCCTGACGCATTTGTGAGTCGCAAATCGTCCACAATTTCCCACAAGGCATTGGCCCCAGAGGCCTCAGGTGTCGTCCCCCAGCCATCGGCAAATTGTTGGAAGCCCGCAGTGGCTTGGACCAAGCATTGCCCCGGTGGCCACAACTCATTGGCCCATGACAACGTATCTGAACTGGCGTTGACCCATTCCACAAATTCGGCATCTGCAACAGGGTGATGTCTTGGAAGAATCTCCGACAAACGGATGTCCCCTGGCTGAGGAGGTCGGTGCGCTTGCCACATAGTATCGAGGCCTTCTGTCTGGCCATGTGGCAAGCACAGCGGAATGGAGTCCAACTTCAGTTGAAACTGGCCATGGGCTTCCAAGGTGATGTCCGACCGCCACCATTGTTCGTCATCCATGGGGTTCAAAAGTTCCATTTGGGCCCATTGCAACCCCTCGGAACCCTCGCAAGAAATCACAGGAGGGAACCTTGGATCCCATGGGTTTGCCGGTGACAACTCGAGGTTCCCGGAGGGATGCAAGCGGACCGTGGGATGGCGGTTTTGCGGAGGCAGCATCGCGTCGAACGTGGGTCCCCTTCCCGGGGACGCACCTTCGGGGTCTGGTTGCCAAACCGAGGGGTGGTCGCAAGCGCTGGGCCAACGGCTCGACAGGCTGATGCCATCTTGGTCTGTCCACCAAGTTTCGTCGTAGCTCAACGTTTCGAGCACCAACCCGTCAGGGCTGCGCAATTGGACCGTTTCCCCATCGTCTCGTAGCCCGGACCATCCTGAAGCTTTGACCACGGTGGCATACGAGGCGATGCTGTCGGTCCAAGGTTCGAGGTCCTGAACAATCAGCCAATGTTGCCCGGGCAGGATCAAGGGGTGATGTGCGTTTTCTGCTGCCAAAAGGCCGTGCCAAATGCCTTGGTCTTCCAGGTACAATTGGGTGGGATCAAAAGCCCAGGGAGAGACGTTCAACACTTCGAGGTAATGGGTTTCTGGGGCATGCATCGCTGGGGTGGGGTCGGCCATGATTTCCGTGAACGCCAAGTCCTGCCCCACCAATTTCGATGCGCCATCCCGCCAAACTTTGTGCGTCTCCGTGCCCACGGTCAAGCGGGCAAAGGATCCGATGGGAACTTCAACGGGCAATGTCCATCGGGTCAGGTTGCCGCAGCTGGTGGGAAGGTCGACAAGTGTGATCTGTGTGCCAGGCTGGTCGGGATCCATGTCGGCCCATGTGGGCTGGGGGGAGGCTTGACTGGGGGCAGTCCAGTTGGCATGTGCCATGCTGGCGTTCACCTCTTCGCCCCACAAGGCTTCCACGACATCGGGTGCGACGAGGGTGAGCGAAGTGACCAACGGTTCGGTGGGCTCCACCTCCGCGGGCCCCGATGGGGAGGGGGACCAACCAAACCGCCAATCGTTGTGGTGACTCGAGGTGCGATGCACTTCAAAGCCCAAGCAAATGGAACCTTCTCCTTGGACCGCCAAGGCTGTGTCGACCAAGGTCGTGGAACGCCCGTTTTGGTCCCAAGCCTGGGCAATCCATCTTCCCGAATCGTTGAAGGACATTTTGCCTTCGAGTTGGAAGGGCAGGCCCCATGGATGACAGGTGCCAGGTGCCTCCCAAGCGCTCATTTGTGGGGCACCAAGGATCAATGGGTCTTGGCTGCCGGTTTGGCCTGCAGACATTGAGCCCGTGTCATCGAGCCATCCCGCCAGCTTCGATTCCGCCAAAAGCTTGGCCGCCTGGGAGGGGTCAGGGTCAGGAGCATGGGCCCATTGGACGGCGCTCCGGTTGGCGTCCGAGCCCTGCAGCCTTTGCTCCCACACGAAATCAAGCTCCATGTCTGTGGGCCAAGGGGTCACTGGACAACCCCAAAGGACATGGGGCCCTGGCGCGCTGGCGTTCAGGGTCCATGAAGGAAAGGGATGGCGGGCTGAAGGGGAGGCTGGGGTCGATGTCCAATGCGCCAAATCCCCCCACCAGATGACTTGGGCCATTTCTAGGGAATCCAAGTTCATCGTTTGGGCCGAAAGTTCCATCGCCACCACCGCACAACATCCCCAAAGAAGGGTGTGTTTCATCGTTGCCAAACCTCGTATTTTTGGCCTCAAGTTGCCAAACCGCTGGTCCATTGACCGGCCGCGTTGGCAAAGTGAATGCCCATGAACACTTCCTCTTCCAATCTCAAGGTCGCCGTGGTGGGAGCCACGGGCATGGTGGGACAAACCATGTTGCAGGTCCTCGAACAGCGTCGCTTCCCGGTCGGGGAATTGCTCCCTGTGGCTTCGGCCAAATCGATGGGACGCACCGTGGCCTTTCATGGCAAGGAAATTCCCGTGATGTCGATGGAAGACGCCTTGGCTGCAAGGCCCAACGTCGCATTGTTTTCAGCCGGCGGATCCGTGAGTTTGGAATGGGCACCTCGGTTTGCCGAGGTTGGAACCACGGTGGTGGACAACAGCAGTGCGTGGAGGATGTCGGCCCACCACAAATTGGTGGTGCCTGAAGTGAATGGTGCCTCCTTGAGCGGCGAAGACATGATCATTGCCAACCCCAATTGCACCACCATGCAGCTTGTGATGTGTTTGAAGCCCATCCATGACCAATGGACCATCCGAAGGGGGGTGGTCAACACGTACCAAAGCGTGACGGGAACCGGACAAGCGGCGGTGGCCCAACTCGAGGCGGAGCGCCAAGGGCTGGAGGCCCAACGTGTGTACCCCCATCCCATCCACAACAATTGTCTGCCGCATTGTGATGATTTTCAGGACAATGGCTACACCCGCGAAGAAATGAAGGTGCACCATGAGACCAAAAAAATCATGGGAGATGACGCCATTCAGTTGTCTTGCACTGCCGTGCGCGTGCCTGTGATGGGCGGCCACAGCGAGTCGGTCTTCTTGGAACTTGACCGTGATTTTGAGCTGTCGGAGGTTCGGAAGGCCCTTGGTGCGTTTCCGGGAGTGGTGGTGGAGGACGAGCCGCACAGGGAGAGGTACCCCATGCCGTTGCATGCACAGGGCAAGGACGAAGTGTTCGTGGGGCGGTTGCGACGGGATTTGGACCATCCAAGGGGATTGCACCTTTGGATCGTTTCCGACAACCTTCGCAAGGGTGCGGCGACCAATACGGTGCAGATCGCAGAGCACCTTCATGGTGCCGGCCGCTGGTCTTGAGCCATCGAATCTTTCTGAATTGCTGGTTTTCAAGGGTTTTGAACATCGGCACTGGGAAAGCCTATGAGGGGAAGCATCTGGAGGAAAGCGTGTTTCCCCTTTCTTGCGGGCAAACCATTCAACGACATGAAAAACTTCATTTTCGCTTCTGTCTTGGTCTTTGTGAGCCTAGGTGCCACTGCGCAGCAGATCACCCAGAACATCAAGACGAATCCCCTCGGCTTTTTCGCATCTCAATATCAGCTCGCCTATGAGTATGGATTGAACGACAACCTGAGTGTCCAATTGTCTGCAGGTGCCATCGGCGGATCAGGGGAAGCCTCTTCACTCGACCCCAACGTGACCAACCAGATATCCACCACGCGCTCGGGCTTCATTGTCATTCCGGAATTGAGGTATTTCCCAGGCGGTTCTGCATGCGAGGGCTTCTACATTTCGCTGGGCGGACGCTACCGCACGGCCACCACCGTGGACTCTGACGACAACGAGAGGTTGTCCCGTCAGGCTGCAGGAGGCTCGCTTTTGCTCGGGTTCCAAAAAGTCGGTGGCGATGGATACACGGTGGACTTCTTCTTGGGTCCTCAGTTCAAGACCGTGACCGTGGATGCCTCGGGAGATCTTGACGTGTCAGGGTGGTTCAACAACGACGACAACGTAGGGGTTCGCCTCGGGGTCAACATCGGTTTTGGCTGGTGACACGCCCCTGTTCACCTGGAATTGAAACCCAAAGCCCCGCCATTCGGTGGGGCTTTGCTTTGTCCCTAACTTTCTGCAAAACATCCCCATCATGAAACGCCTCCTTCTCCACTCTGCTTCCTTTCTGATGTTTGTTCTGATGGCCCTCTTTTCGGAGAGTGCCCAGGCGCAGGACCAGCCTTGGTTGGGTCTGGTCCCAGTGGTCGAGCACACGGAGGGAGAATTGGCAGGAATGACCACGTACCGACTCTATCTCTACACGTTGGGGGAAAACGACTTCCTGGTCAGCTGCTCTGGGGATGATGCGAACCCGCTTTACCTCAGCAGCACGTCGGAGCCTGCATGGTTTCAGCACGCGCTTGCGACCACCTCATTGGCCACGGACGTCAATCCAGCTTTTTTTGAGGCCTTTCCAGAATTTGCCTTCGACAGTTGGTTGACCATTGGCGCGGAGGACAACACCGCGGCAGCCGATGTGATCGAGTTGGCCGATCCAGAGTACAATGCCTTTGACATTTTTGAAAGCGGCCAAAATGTTGCTGTGGAGTCCGCTGTAGGCAACGCTTGGTTTGTGATCCCAACCCCAGTCAACGAAGAAGCATTTTCGGGTGAAGAGATGCGCGTGCTGGTGGCACAGCTGACCACTGCAGGGGACATTTCAGGCCAAATCCAGGTTCAAGTGTTCCTTGACAACGACAACAACAATGAATTCCGCCAAACACTCCCCATTTTGGCGGCTTGCAACGATCCGGAGGCATTGAATTACGAGCCGCTTTCTTTCAACAATGTCGGCTGTCAATACGCCCCCGTGGATGCGGTGATGGAGCGTCCCGCACCCTTGGCATTCGAGGCCTTCCCTTCGCCAGCCAATGCCTCCGCGACGGTGGTGTTTCCAGCGGCGATGGAGGGGAAGATGGCAGGCACCCAATTGCAGGCCACATCCATGGATGGGCGTTTGGTCCAATCGTGGGACCTGCATTCCACCACCCAAACGGTGGACGTCCAGGACTTGGCTTCGGGACAGTATGTGCTTTCCGTGGCTGGCTTGGAGAATGCTGCGATGCGCCTCCAGGGCCAGTTGGTCATCCTGCGCTGAAGTCCGTCACCTGATCTTGTCGCCAACCTTGAAAGCGATGTCCGCCATGGCCATTCGGTCCTTGGCGGTGGGCCCTTGACCGTCGGGAAGTCTTCCTATGGCGAGCAGAGAAAGCGGCGCAATGTGGTCTGGGAGTTGGAGAAGCTCGACGAATGCTTTGCGGTCGAACCCACCTGCTTGCATGCTGGCCAATCCAGATTCCACAAAAGCCAATTCCATCGCGCCCACTGCCATGCCCACTCCGAGCATGGCGGCATGGTCTTTTTCGCCTGTCTTTTGAAGGATCTTGCTGGACATCACCCCCACGATGGCACCTGCGTCCTTCATCCACGTGTGGTTCGAAGAATTGGCCGTTGCCAACAGGGCGTCGAAGCCGGCTTCGCCGCGCAAGGCCACCACAAAACGCCAAGGCTGGTTGTTGTAGGAGGAGCTTGAGAGCCTCGCAGCTTCAAAGCCGTTGGCAAGGTCGTCCCATGCCAGTGGGGTTCCGTTGAAGGCGCGAGGGCTGTGGCGCTTTTGGGCGAGTGTCAAGAGGCTCATGGCCTGAACAACAAGGTTCTCCTGCGCTTGTTCTTTGCGCCTAGCTGACAACGTTGCCGGGTGCGACGCCTTCTTCAGGCGTGACGAAGCGCAGGCCGCCATCGTCCGTGCCGGCCATCAGCACCATGCCTTGGCTCTCGATGCCACGGAGCTTGCGTGGCGCGAGGTTGATAAGCAAGGTGACCTGACGGCCCACAACGTCCTCGGGGGCAAAGTGCTCGGCGATGCCGCTGACGACCGTTCTCGTGTCCAGTCCTGTATCCACAACGAGCTTGAGGAGTTTGTCGGCCTTAGGGACCTTTTCGCATTCGAGGACGGTGCCCACACGAAGGTCGAGCTTGGTGAAATCTTCGAAGGTGATTTCGTCTTTGGCGGGCATGAGGTCGCGATTTGAGGAGTCAGAGGCATCGCCCTTCTGGCCAAGCTTGGCAACCTGGGCGGCGACGGTGTCATCGTCGATTTTGGCAAACAAAATGGGCAGGTCGCCGAGGACCGTGCCGGCGGACACGAGGTCGGGGCGGGCGTCGTTCCAACGCGCGTCCGGCACGCCAAACGATGCCGCGATTTTCGCTGCCGTTTGGGGCAGGAAGGGCCCAAGGAGCACCGCGCAGTTCCCCACCACCTGGCACGTGAGGTGCATGATGGTCGCGGTGCGTACGGGGTCTGTTTTTTGGAGTTTCCATGGCTCCTGCTCGGTCAGATACTTGTTGCCAAGGCGCGCCACGTTCATGGCTTCGAGCTGCGCCTCTTTGTACCGGTGGCGGGTGATGAGGTCGCCGACCTTGGCCGGGGCGGCCGCGAGTGTCTCGAGCAAGGCGCGGTCTGTGGCGTCGAGTGCGTCGTCGGCAGGGGCTGCCGGGACAGCGCCGTCATAGTACTTGCGGGTGAGCACCAACACCCGGTTCACGAAGTTGCCCAAAACGTCCGCCAACTCGTTGTTCACCTTGTCCCGAAAGTCGCTCCAAGTGAATTCGCTGTCTTTCTGTTCCGGCATGATGGCCGTGAGGACGTAACGCATGGCGTCGCTGCCTTCCGGAAAGTCTTCGAGGTACTCGGTGACCCAGACCGCCCAGTTCCGAGACGTGCTGATTTTGTCGCCCTCGAGGTTCATGAACTCGTTGGCCGGCACGTTGGTCGGGAGGTTGTAGCCCCCGTGTTCCTTGAGCAGGATGGGGAAGATGATGCAGTGGAAAACGATGTTGTCCTTGCCAATGAAATGGAGGAGGTCCGCAGATGGGTCCTGCCACCAGTCTCGCCAGTCTTGGCCATTTTGTTCACACCACTCCATGGTGGAGGTGATGTACCCAATGGGGGCATCCAGCCAAACGTACAAGACCTTGCCATCTGCCCCTTCCACGGGCACAGGCACCCCCCAATCGAGGTCACGGGTCATGGCACGGCTTTCCAGTCCACCGTCGATCCAAGAGCGGCACTGTCCCAACACATGGGCCTTCCATTCCTTGGGGTTGTGATGCGCCTGGCCGTCCAACGTGCCCTCGACGATGTAGTCGCGGAGCCAATCTTCGTGCCGTCCCATGGGGAGGTACCACAGCGTCGTGGGCCGGAGCACCGGTGTGGAGCCGCTGAGGGTGGAGCGCGGGTTGACGAGCTCGGTGGGACTCAAGGTCTTGCCGCATTTCTCGCACTGGTCGCCGTACGCACCGTCGTGCCCACACGAGGGGCAGGTGCCTTGGATGTAGCGGTCGGCCAAAAACTGTTGGGCCTCTTCGTCGAAAAACTGTTCGTCGGTTTTGACTTCAAAGGCCCCTTTGTCAAGCAACGTCAGGAAAAAGTCCTGGGCCACTTGGTGGTGCTTGGGAGAGGAGGTGCGGCTGTAGTGGTCGAAGCTGATGTCCAGCCCCTCGAAGGCTTTCTGCATCTCCGCATGGTAGGTGTCCACGATGTCCCGGGGGGTCGTGCCTTCTTTTTTTGCACGAAGCGTGATCGCCGCACCGTGTTCATCGCTCCCACAAATCCAAAGCACGTCTTCTCCCGCACTGCGCAAGTGCCGAACATAGATGTCGGCAGGCAGGTACGCACCTGCGATGTGCCCCAAGTGGATGGGCCCGTTGGCGTAAGGAAGCGCAGAGGTGATCATCCTCCGGGACGGGGCGTGCTTTGGCATGGGGACAAAGGTAGTTGGATGGGCCATTTGTCGAGGCCCAAGCCTCGTCCAAAGGACACGGTGCTGTGTGCGACTTTTCAAGGGTTGGCCACAGAGGCATTGTGAAGAACTGCCGAGGCGTTCCCTTCCCGAGGACTTTCGAGGTTCCTTTCTTTGGGGAGCAGGCAATGACCTGCATCTGACTTATACCTGCGACATGAGTGCAACAGCAAAAGAGGCAACAGCAAAAGAGAAGGTGACCAACACCGCAGACAGCAAGGAGGATCTCCCGCTTCAGAGCCCGGAAGAAAAGCGCGACATCCTGGAAGCTTTCTTCCAAAAGAAAATTTGGGGACAACAGGAACATGAGTTTGCCCGAGGCGTCCGAACGGCGGCAGAGGCAGCCTTGAGACCTCAAAAAGGCAAAGTCCTCTGATCGACTGAATCCATGGAATTGCCGTTGCTCACCCCCCCTGCGCTCTCACGAGGATCGCGGGTGGCGTTGGTGGCCCCGGCCCGTTTTGCGTCGAAGGATCTGCTCGACAAGGGCATGTCCCTGCTCGAAGATTGGGGGTTGACGCCCGTCGTCCATCCCTCCACAAGCATGCGGCACCACCAATGGGGGGGGACAGATGAACAACGTGCAGAGGCCCTCAATGCCGCCTTTCGAGACCCTTCCATCCGCGCCGTTTGGGCCCTTCGAGGAGGCTACGGATGCACCCGGTTGTTGCCTGCTTTGGAGGCGAGCGCCTTTCAATCCGACCCCACCTGGCTGCTGGGGTTTTCCGACGTCACAGCCTTGCACGGTTGGGCTTCCAACCTCGGTGTTGCCTCGATCCATGGCCCAGTGGTGGGGACGATGGCCCAAACGGACGCACGCGACGTCGACGCCCTCCGGACGCTTCTCACCACGGGCATGCGTTCGCCTGAACAAGGGGCCATGCGCGTGGTGGGCGGCAATCTTTCGGTGCTTTATGCCATGCTCGGGACGCCTTACATGCCATCCTTGAAGGGCAAGTGGTTGCTGCTGGAGGATCTCGATGAATACCTCTACCACCTTGACAGGATGTTGACGGCCATGGGCCAAGCCGGGGTCTGGCAGGACGTGGAAGGGGTCCTTGTGGGGTCCTTCACTGGAATGCGGGACAACACGTTGGCGTTTGGCCAAAAGACCGACAACCCCTTTGGCGCAACTCCCCGTGAGATTTTGGCCTCGCACCTCAAGGACTGTGAAGTCCGCTGGGACATTCCCACGGGGCACGGGAAGCGCAACATGCCCTGGGTCTTGGGGTAGGGGCATTTCGCCTGTTGGGATGGACCCATGGGCTGTACCTTGGGCCCCATGTTTGGAAGCATCAAAGACCAATTGACCCAGGAGCTCGCAGAGATTGAAGCAGCGGGTTTGTACAAGAGTGAGCGTGTGATCGTCTCCGCACAGGATGCGGAAATCACGCTGGACGACGGCAGCAAGGTGCTGAATTTCTGCGCCAACAACTACCTCGGCCTCAGTTCGCACCCAAGGGTGGTGGACGCTGCCAAAAGGGCCATTGACACCCATGGATTTGGGATGTCGAGTGTCCGATTCATTTGTGGCACGCAAGACATCCACAAGGAGCTGGAGGAGCGGATTGCCGCATTCCACGAGACGGAAGACACCATCCTTTACGCTGCGGCCTTTGACGCCAATGGTGGGGTGTTTGAGCCTTTGCTTTCGAAAGAAGACGCCATTGTCAGCGACAGCCTCAACCATGCCTCGATCATCGACGGTGTGCGGTTGTGCAAAGCGAAGAGGTACCGGTACGCCAACAACAACATGGACGAGCTGGAGGCATGCCTCAAGCAAGCGAGGGCGGAGGGAGCCAGAAACATCATTGTGGTGACCGATGGTGTGTTTTCCATGGACGGTTACGTGGCCCAAATCGACAAGATCTGCGACCTCGCAGAAGCCCATGAAGCCATGGTCATGGTGGACGAATGCCATGCCACGGGATTCATTGGGGCCACTGGACGGGGTTCCATCGAATTGCGGAATGCCATGGGCCGTGTGGACATCATCACAGGCACATTGGGCAAGGCGATGGGTGGCGCCATGGGTGGCTTCACCACGGGGAAACGCGAAATCATCGAGATCCTCCGTCAACGGAGCCGGCCTTACTTGTTTTCCAACTCTCTTGCGCCAAGCATTGTGGGGGCCTCGATTGAAGTGTTCAAGATGTTGGACGAAGACACCACGTTGAGGGACCAGTTGGAGGCCAACACCGATTACTTCAAAGCAGGCTTGACCAAGGCGGGCTTGCCTTTCAAGGATGGGGAGTCGGCGATTGTTCCCGTCATGCTCGGGGATGCCAAGCTCTCCCAAGTCATGGCCAATGCGTTGCTCCAGGAAGGGATTTACGTCATTGGGTTTTTCTACCCCGTGGTGCCCAAGAACGAGGCGCGCATCCGTGTCCAGCTCAGTGCAGCGCACACCAAGGCCCAGTTGGACCGCGCCCTTGCAGCCTTTGAAAAGGTGGGGCGTGAGCTGGGGGTGACCGCATGACACCACGCATCGTCGTCGTAGGAAGGGGCCTGGCAGGTGCCATGGTCGCATGGAAATTCGCGCGACGTGGATGCCAAATATCTTGGTGGTCTGGCGGCCAACATCGGGCTTCGGAAGTCGCGGCGGGCATGTTCAATCCGGTGTCCTTCCGGCGCATCGTGGAAGTCTGGAACGCGGGCCAGCATTTGACGGAGATGCGCGCCACGTTGTCCGACATGGAAGAAACGCTCGGACTGCAAGGCGAGTTGCTGCACGATGTTCCCGTGGCCAAGGTCTTTGCCAACGGAGAATACCGCGACACATGGGATGCCAGATGGGCAGAAGGTCATGGCGTTTGTCAATGGGCGAGCCTTGGCGAAGACATTGCTGGTGCGCAACTCCCCCATGTCCAAGGACCTGCAGGGGTGGGGAAGGTCCATGCTGCAGGATGGGTGGATGTGCCTGCCCTCCTCCAGGCCATGGAGGCGCATTTTGAGGTGCACCACAACGTGGAACACCAAACGTGGAACGTCGACGATGGCCTGCCTTCAGGGGCCGATGCCCTGGTGGATTGTCGGGGGGTGGGGGCGGCAGATGAATTGTCCGAGGTGGGTGTGCAAATCCACCCCAACCACGGAGATGTCTTGACCCTCAGCACCCCTTTGGAAGGCCCACATGCCTTGGACTCGGGCGGACACACCATCAACAACGGGAAATGGCTCTTGCCCACCCACCAGCATGCGGGCAGGCAGCATTGGCGGCTCGGTGCGACCTACGCATGGCACAAAACAAAGGCCAGCCCAGACGGTCATGCGGCCGATGAACTCAGGAAGCACATGTCCAAAGTATGGGACGGTGCATCCCGCGAAGCATGGGGCAATGCCCAGTTGGAAAAGCACGAAGCAGGTTTGCGGCCGGCCTCTCCCGACCGGCGTCCCATGGTGGGGCCATGGCCCGGTCAACCCAAGGGCGTTCTCATGCTCAATGGCCTGGGCACCCGGGGCGTTTTGGTGGGCCCTTCCGCGGCTTTGGCCTTGGTGCGTTGGTGGATGGATGGCGTCCCCATCCCCGAGGAAATGGACCTGTCACGCTTCAAAGCGGTGCGGGAACGTTTCCAAGATTGAGCTGTTCTTAACCCTGGGCCCGAGGCCGCGTGTGCACAGGCCCTTGTGCTACTTTAGGAACATGCTGCACGACACCATTGCCCATGCCTTGAACCAGCAAATTTTGTTGGAAGGCCAAAGCTCCCACACTTACCTCACCATGGCCGTTTGGGCCGAGACCCAAGGATTCGATGGGGTGGCGGAATTCCTCTACGCCCACTCCGAGGAGGAGCGGGAGCACATGCTCAAACTGATGCGTTTTGTGAACGAGCGCGGCGGCATCGCGCAAGTGCCAACGGTGGAGGCTGGCCCCACGGAATATGGGGGATTGAAGGAGGTTTTTGAGAGCATTTTGGCCCACGAAACCAAGGTCACGGAGAGCATCAACCACGTGGTGGATGTGTGTTTGCAAGCCAAGGACTACACCACCCACCATTTCATGCAGTGGTACGTTAGCGAGCAAATCGAAGAGGAAGGTTTGGCGCGAAGGATTTTGGACAAGCTGGCCCTTGCCGGCAATGACCAGGGTGCATTGTACCTCTTCGACCGGGACATTTTGAGTTTCCAAACCCCCGCCCAGGGATCGCACGCGGGCTGATCATGGACCCCAAACGCTCCTTTCGCTTTGTGCCCAAACGGCTGACGCTGGGTTGGATGCTCCTGGGAGGTGCGTTCTTGACATGGGCGTTTCAAGCCATGCCGCAGGACCCCAAATTGGACACGACGGACCCCCATTTGTTGACCACGGCCCAATACCTCTACCACTTTGCCAAGGACAACGATTGGCCCGCTTCCAGCAAGACAGGCCCATTCCTCATTGGGGTGCACGACAACCCTGCGCTGGTCAAGGTGTTTGCCGACAACTACGGGGCCCCACCCATTGGGGACCAGCCGCTTCAATTCCTCTCCGTGGAAAGTGGAGATGCCACGAAGGGTCTTCACATCTTCTACACCGACGCCAAGGACGAGGACCTTGCCCAGCAATTGAAGTCCCTGGGCGCTGCGCCGACCCTTGTCATGACCCGGGACCTCGATGCCCTGGAGAGTGGCGTGACCGTGAACTTGATGGTCCATGACGGGCTCCTTCGTTACGAACTCAACCACCCCGATGCCGAGAACCGCGGCCTATTGGTGGGCAACAGAATTGCATCATGGGCAGTCGAACGATGAACCTCCCTTGGAAAGCATTTGGATCCATCCTTTTTGGGATGCTGGCGGCTGCGCTCCAAATCCAGGCCCAGTCTCCGTCCAACCCTGAACCTCAGGCCTTGACGCAAGCTGTGGAGCGAGCGGTCATCCAGGGCAAACTAGGGGACTTTGAGGCCGGCCTTCGCTTGCTTGAGCCTTTCCTTTCTGACCCTCCCGTTGGACCTCATGCACGCGCTTGGTATGTGGCGGGGTTCCTGCACAAGGAGAGGTTCAAGACCTCAGCCGTCGACATGGACCGCCAAGCGGCGGTGCGCGAAATTGAAACAGCATTGTCTTTGGATGTCCGGGGAAGGGCATCGTGGCATTCATCCGCAAGACAGGCCTTGAGTTATTTGGGCAGGACGTATTTCAACGAAGCCCTTGAAGGAGTGAACTCCTTTCAGCCCGGGGACGAAGAGGCCATTTTCAAGGCCTTCGATGCCCATGTCAGACTCGCCAAATCGGTGGAAGGCCCCTTGGAGGCGAAGCAGGAGCGCACCGCATTCCACAAGAACATTGCCCATGCATACTGGCAATTGTATGAGGCCACTGGGGAAGAGAGGCATTACCAAGGCCTGGTGCGTCAATATGAGTTGGCGACCGAGTGGAGTCCAGACGACGCGACAGCTTGGTACAACCTTGCAGTGCACGTGTACAACCGAGGGGTGGCCGTGATGCGGACGCTGGGCGTGGAGACTTCCCTTGGGGAGGTCATGGAAAAGCAGGCCCAGAGCCGTGGGTACTTCTCGGAGGCCTTGCCCGCATTTGAACAAGCTTTGGCGTTTCAACCAGGGCGCGTGCCCATCCTCCGGGGACTGATGACCGTGCATCATGCCTTGCACAACGACTCCGAGCGCGACAAGTACCGCGCCGAACTCGAAAAAATCCAACGTCCATGAAGTGGCGTTGGAACATCGCGTGGCGCATGGGTTTGGGCTTTGGGGTCTTCATCTTGGCAGTGACCGTGCTGTTGGTGATCACCCGGATCAATCTGGCGGAAAGCCGCGCCCTTGGAGAAGAGATCGACCATGTTTTGGTCCCGAGTTTGGGCGCACTGGAGGAGCTGGACCAAACCGTCGCGGAGTCCAGGGTGTACATCAACCATTGGTTGACAAGGCAGAGCCGGGCGGAGGACGAAGAGAAGGTCAGGCTTCGACGCATGGTGGACAGAGAATTCCCCAACCAGTTGCAGGCGCTGCAGGGACTGGATGAGGCCTGGACCCCTCAAGCTCAGGCCCATGTGGACACCCTTCGTCAAGAATTGGATCGGCTGCGCATTCTGTATGGGTACATCATGGATTTGCTTCCAGATTTCAGAAGCTACGACCAGCCAAGCAAGGTGATGGAGGCTGAGCGCTATGCGGTGGACGGAGGCGAGCTCGAGCGTTTCACTTCAGCCGTGCAGCTGCGGTTGGTGGTGTTGACCCGTGCCCAGAATGAAGCGCTGCGCAACCACACCACCCAAATGGACCAATTGGGGGCCCAACTCGGCATGTACGCAGGCCGTGTGGCCTGGGTGGTGGTCATCTTGGGCGTGGTCCTGGGGATCATCGTCACCCGCAGCATCGTCCAGCCAGTCAAGGAACTGAAACGTGCGCTTTTGCACATGGGACGTGGGGTGCTTCCAGAGAAGGAAGTCCGTGTCACCCCCGATGAAATCGGCGACATGGCCCTTGCGGTCAACCGACTTTCCCAAGGCTTGTCCCGCACCCAAAAGTTCTCCCAAGAAGTTGGAGGAGGGGACTTTGGCACCCCCTACGAGCCACTGAGCGATGAAGACGCTTTGGGCAAGGCCTTGCTTCAAATGCGGAGTTCCTTGGAGGAAAACGAGAGGGAATTGGAGGGGAAAGTGAAGCAGCGTACGGAGGAATTGGCGCAAGAAAAGGCCAAGGTGGAGGACGTGCTTGGCGACCTTCAAGACAGCATCAGCTATGCCTTGCGCATCCAACAGGCCATCCTGCCTTCCGAGCAAGAAAGGAGGGAGGTCTTGCAAGAGAGCGCCGTGTTTTACCAGCCCCGTGATGTGGTCTCGGGTGACTTTTTTTGGTTCAAGTCCGTGGGCAGCCGGCGCATGTTTTCAGCCATTGATTGCACCGGGCATGGGGTGCCTGGGGCGTTTCTGAGCCTGGTGGGCCACAATGCCTTGGACCGCATCACCAAGGTTTACACAGAGCCGCACAAGGTGTTGGACCAAATGAACACCCATGTGCTGTCCCTTCTCAGAAAGGACATTCGTGCGGTGGCAGGCATCCCCAAGGACTTGTTGCGCGATTTGTCATTGGCCACGGACGGTGCCTCCGAGCAGGCGCCTTACATCGGAAGCCAAGACGGGATGGACCTCGGAATGGTGGCCGTGAATTGGGAGACGATGACGCTCGAATTTGCAGGAGCGAACAGTCCGCTTTATGTGGTTCGGCAGGGAGAATTGCAAGAACGGAAATCGGACAAGTTTGCGATTTGTTCCTTCGAGCCAGGAACCAAGAATTACGAAGTGCAAACCTTGGAACTTCAATCCGGGGACACGGTGTTCCTCGCCACCGATGGCTTTGTGGATCAATTTGGCGGTCCCCACGGCAAGAAATTCATGCGCAGACGCTTTCGCGAATTGCTCATTGAAACGGCTTCCTTGCCTTTGGTCGAGCATGAGCCGCATTTGCGTTCGAGGTTTGATGCCTGGCGTGGCGAAGAGGAACAGGTCGACGACGTGTTGGTGGTGAGCGTTCGGGTGCCATGAGTGCAAGGGAGGCAGTCCAACGCGCATGGGATTGGATGAAGTCGGACCAAGGGCTCATGCTTTGGGCAGTTGTGGTCGGCATTGCGTCTGGACTGTTGGCTGTCCTGATGAAGCAATCGGTGGCTGGCCTTCGGGCCGGAATGTTTGCCATCCAAGGTTGGTTTGGTGGTTCTTGGTTTCTGGCGTTGGGCCCTATCTTGGGGTTGGTGGCCACAGCCACCGTCGTGCGAAGGCTCCTCCACAACGACCACCCCGGACCTGGCATCCCTTCGACGTTGCACGCCATTTCCACAAGGCGAGGCCGCATGAAGCGCACTTGGATGTTCGCCCCTGTGGTCACCAGCATCTTGTCTGTTGGGTTTGGAGGTTCTGGCGGTTTGGAGGCGCCTGCTGTGCAGGCCGGGGCGGCCATTGGTTCAGAAGTGGCCTCGCAAACCCGGCGACATTTCCGGCGGCGTCTTTTGTTGATTGGTTGCGCTGCAGCAGGGTCTTTGGCCGCCATGTTCAAGGCCCCGGTGGCGGCCATCGTTTTTGCCGTGGAAGTCATCATGATCGACCTCACGGCCTCGTCGTTGGTCCCCATCTTGCTCGCGTCCCTTGCCTCACTGTTGACCGCCTTCGTCTTCTTTGAGGGAGAAGACATCTTGACAGTGCCCATGCTTGCGGCATTCCAAGCGAGCCGATTGCCTTGGTACATCGCTTTGGGGGTGGTGACTGGGATCGGTTCTGTGGTGTTTTCAAAGCTTTATCTCTGGAGCCATTTGGCCATCAGCCGGTTCAAGAACCCCAAAACACGGATGGTGTTGGCTGGTGTGCTCATCGGTGGGGCAGTTGCGGCCTTGCCCCCTCTCTTTGGGGAGGGCTATGAGGTCATCAACTCCCTTTTCTTGGGGTATTCTGATGTCTTGATCGAAGACGTTTGGATGCTTGGTGGCAAGCTCGCCTTGCCCAGTTTGCTGGGTTGGCTGGTGCTTGCCTGTTGCCTCAAGCCCATGCTGACGGGCTTCACGGTGGGCGCCGGAGGGGTGGCGGGCATTTTTGCACCGGCATTGTTCTCAGGGGCCTTGGTGGGCTTTGCTTTTGCGTTGGGCATCAACGGTTGGATCAACCCCACCGCGATGCCCATTGGCAACTCCGTGCTTGCCGGACTTTGCGGCATGATGGCGGGGGTGCTCCACGCTCCACTGACCGCCATTTTCTTGGCCACAGAACTGAGTGGGGGGTATGGACTGTTTGTGCCCTTGATGCTGACTTCTGCCATTGCCTTCTCCACCTCTCGGGCATTGATGCGTCACAACATTTACACGCGTGAATTGGCAGAGCGAGGCGAGCTGCTGACCCATGACAAAGACCAAACGGTGTTGACCTTGATGACCTTGAAAGAAGAGCTCGAGCAAGACTTCTTGCCGGTCCAGGCCCACTGGAACTTGGGACAGCTCGTGGAAGTGGTGGCCCAGAGCCAACGCAACCTTCATCCCGTGGTCGACCAACAGGGCCACTTGCTGGGCATTGTGGATTTGCAGGACATTCGGCAGGTCATGTTTGACCGCGACCAATACCTGTCTCTGCGCGTGGTGGACGTCATGACCTTGCCCTTGGCGGAGGTGCAATGGGAAGACAAGATGGACGATGTCATGGCCAAGTTTGAGAACTGTGGCGCGTGGAATTTGCCTGTGGTGGAGGGAGGGAAGTACGTGGGCTTTGTCTCGAGGTCGAGGATGTTCAATGCCTACCGAAAGTGGCTCAAGGCCACAAGCCTCGACTGAGCGGGCTTCAACGGATTCAAGGGGTGTGCTCCACGGCGCCTTCCAAGATGTAGTTCATCTGGTACACGTCGTCGGAGTTCAGGCGCAAAGTGCCCTTGAACGTGAGGCGGTCGTCGGTTTGGTAAGATCGTTCGCCTTTGTCGGGAAACCTCAGGTCGACGACCGACTCCGGCCCCGCGCCCCCGCAGAAGAAACAATTGGCGAACGGGTAACGGCTGAGGACGTAAAAGTCCTCGTCGACATCGACAGGGATCATGTACCCGGTGATGTAGAAATCTTTCCCTTCAGAGGCCAACACGGCGGGCCCAAAGGCAGGCATCCAGTAGTACGCATCCAATTCCTCCAAGTAGACGTCCGTGAATTCCACATCGCTCAAGGCTTGCCACGTGAGCTCTTCCAAAGCGACCTCCAACCGAGGCATTGGCTTGGGGTCGAGGCTGGCCATTTTGGCTTCTCCGGCATGGCGGATTTGGTCTTGGGTGGCCTGGGCCTCCCTGGAAGGATGACACATGCTGCTCCAATCCATCATGGACACCGCGGCCAAGGCACCGGCTGACAAGAGAAAGGTCAACAGAGGAGAATGCTTCATCGCGTCAAAGTTACGATTCACGGAGGGTCTGACTGATGTCGAGGCGCAGACTTCCTCGTGCCGGCACCGCCGAGGCCAACAGGCCCACTCCAATGGCGGCTGCAGCAAGCATCCACTCCGAGGGCAACAAGGCCATCTCTGCCAGCTCGTAATGGAATTGTTGCTCCACCAAATTGGAGAGGGTCCAAAGCCCCATTCTGCTCAACAAAAGGCCCATTCCGGTGCCCACCAAACTCAGCAAGCCGCCCTCCTGAAGAAGCAACAGGTAAAGGGTTCTTGGGGTGCCTCCCATGGTGCGCATCAAGGCCAATTCGTGCCTTCTCGACCGGATGTTGTCGAGGACGGAAATGAAGATGCTCGCGAAACTGAGTGCCATGATGAGCATGGCGATGGCCCGCAGCGCGGCGGTGCCCAGCCCAAACTGTTGGGTCATGCGGTTGACTTCGATCGCGGGCAAGGCAACCTGCATGTTGGACTCGCGGAGCGTGTTGGGAATGGTCAAGACGGCCAATGGATTCCGCTTCTTGAGCAACATTGCGGTGATTTCACGTGCGCTCGGATCGCCCACCTCTCCCTCTTTCAAGTGGACATCCCAAATGCTTTGCATGGGGGTCAAAATGAGCTGGTCGACCACGGATTGGCTCGGCTCCAAAATGCCCACCACAGTGAAGACCTTGTCTTTGTGGATGTCCGTTTGGTCCGTCAAGCCATGGGCGCTGTAAAACGTGTCGCCCAATGTCAATTCAAGGGCCTGTGCCACCTTGGACCCTACGGTCGCCTCAAAGGGTGCTTCCCACAATTTCCCCTGGGCCACTTCCACCCCGTAATGCTCCGCATAGCTGTGCTCAGTGCCGACAATACGGTACCCTTCATGGTTGTCTCCATACGCAAGAGGGATGCCGGATTCGATGTAGGGGTGTCGGACCACTTTTTGGGCCTCCGAAAGCAGGATGTTGCCGGTCGGTGCGTCGATGTGGTAGACGTTGGCGAGGATGAGTTGCAGGGGACTGCCCTTGGCACCGAGCACCAAATCGATGTCCTTGATGTTCCGCTCAAATGCGTCGTTGACTTGCTTTTCTGTCAGCAACATCAGGCTGACCATCCCCACGCCAAAGGCCAACAAGGCCAGACTCAGGGCAGTTTGCAGGGGTTTGGCACGAAGGTTCCGCCATGCTTGGTAAGTCGATCCGAGCTTCATGGCGCAGGTCGGTGAAGGGTGACACAATTGGGGTACCTGTCCCGTATGCGTTGGTCGTGGGTGACCACCACCAAGGCGGCGTCGGCCGCTTCGCGGTCGAGGAGGTCCATGACGGCATGGGCGTTCGCATCGTCCAAAGCCGAGGTGGGTTCATCGGCGAAGACCACTTGGGGTCGATGCAGGAGGGCGCGCGCGATGGAGGCCCGTTGCTGCTCCCCAACACTGAGTTCGTGTGGGAAGGCGTGGCTTCGGTGCGCAATGTCCAGCCGTTCCAACATGGAATCCATGCGACCAGGCAAATCTGTGGGCACGTGGCCGTGCGTCAGCTGGTGGGGCAAGGCCAAATTTTCCTCGACGGTCAGGCTGTGCACGAAGTGGGCCTGTTGAAAGACAATGCCCAAGGATTGGCCACGCCAAACGTCCAAGTCACGGTCGGAGGCAGACGCCACATGTTTCCCTGCCACATGCACCTCGCCCGACGTCGGACGCAGCATGCCGCAAAGCAGATGAAGCAGGGTGGTCTTGCCTGTACCACTGCTGCCCAAAAGAAGCATCCGACCCCCAGGTTCGCATTGGAAGTCGGGGAACGCCATGGCTGCCCCATTCGTTCCATATTGAAACTTGACCCCTTGGATGTTGACCATGTTCCGAAGGTAAGCAGGGGGGATGTGCCATTGAACGTAGCTTCGCACCACAAGCACGACATTCATGAATTTTTGGCAACGTCTCGGCCGGTTTGGCATCGGTATTTTCCTCGGCACTGCTTTGTCCCTGTACTTTTTTGGTGGCCGGGGTTGCAGTTCATGGTTGCCGTCCGCCCAAATCAGGACCAGCATGGTCGAAGCAGGGCTTCAGTTGTCCGCAGACATGCAAAGGTCCCATCCGGACCTTACGGTTTCCGAGATTCTCACTTATGTAGGCGCTGCTGGGGTGGACTTTGGGGCCAGTGGCCCACGCGAAACGCCACAGTGGTATGTCCTTTCCGGCGAGGTGGAAGGCACGTCTTTGGTGCAGATAGAAGTGGTGATGTTGGACACGGCGAGTGTGGTACGTGCCGTGACCATCGACGATCATTTGAATTGAAAAAAACCAGAGAGTTTGGAGGGTCATCCATCCAAATCCCACCTGGCTTATTCCACAACCAAAGTTATTTGGAATGGGGACTGCCTGACTTCACCGATGAGGTGGTGAACCCCAGGATCCAACCCATTGCAGTCGACCTCGGTCCCTCGCCCCTGCCTCACTTCTCTCCCAGTGCAGTCCAACAGCTTCCAAGCAAAGGGTTGAAATGCCACTTCTGCCAAGGGCAAATCGCTCGAGATCTGGGTCTTGCCGGAAGTTGGGTTGGGCGTGCAATTCCAATGGTGTCGATTGGGGCCAGGGAGCTCGTCAAGACCCAATGCATCGTCAAAAAGAGGGTCGTTGTAGATGCCAACCCCCCAGGAAGATTCTGCCCAAACATCAAATGCGCCGACACTGTCAAGCCGCAAAATGAATGCATTCCAGGAAGGATCTATGACGCCTCGAGTGCTGCCCGCAATCCAAATGGAGCCATCTGAATGCAAGACCACTTGGGAGGGGTCTTCTTCAAAGGGCGTACCCCATGCTCCTTGCCTCAGGTACGTCCCATTTTCGCTGTAATGGGTGACCAAGACGCTTTGGTCCAAACTCGTGAAACCATCTGTTTGTGAAAGTTTGACCCAACCGCTGGGTGTCCAGAGGATGTCTCTCCCGGGGCGCTGTCCACTCACTGGTCCTTCTAGGATGCCAGTGACGGCACCTGTGGTGGGATGGAGCGAAATAAGGCTATGCAACAATGAGGAATCGTCGTCATTTTGGGTTTCGTAGGAATGAATCACCCGGATGACCTCCTCGCCAAGATCCAACGCTGTCGCCTCGCTCCATTGGCCAGCCTGAGGATCAGGATCGATCCTTTCAAAGGCCAATTGTCCCAGAGGATACATGCCCCAAATTGCAGTGGACGTGGAGTCTCCTTGGGACCTTGAGCCCACTGAGACGAGCACTCCATTGACCACCATCGCATCGTTTATTTTGTCATAGGTCCCAGGCACCCCGCCCCATGGCCTCTCCTCCCCTGAGTAGAGGTTGATTGCGCCGGGGTGATTTCCCATTTGTCCAACCAACCACATTTCTCCCTGCCACTTGACATGCTTGATCGGCAAGAAATTTGGAGGCGTTGGTGGCTCGACAACATCTCCAAAAGTGCCAGTCGAATCCAGCTGATGAATGACCGTGGTGTAGCCGTTGGTGGGGTCAAGTGTTTGGGTCAGAATAGAGACCACTCCTGCCGAACTCGACCATGCGTCGATCACTTGTTCTTGTAGGGATGAAGTGGGAATCAACAACGTCCAATCCACTTCCAAATCGGCGTCGAAATGTGCGACGTAACCCCGCAAAACGTTGCTTCCTTCCAATTTGCTCGTGGCCACAAGAAAGGCCCCTTCGGCATGTGGAACGACAGCTTTCCCCAATTCGGCACCGGGACCTCCAACAGCGCGAAACTCAGCCTGCCCCCAAAGGCCTTCAGAGACAAAGACCAACAACAAGAATGGCAGGAGACGCATCAGGCTTGGTTTTGGATTTTTGAACTGAGTCGTTCTTTGACGAGATAAATCGGGCGTTCTTGCATCTCTTCCACCCCTTTGCCGATGTACATCGAGAGGACTGCCAGGACAAAAAAGAGCATGGTAAAGCTGACACTTAAAAACAAGATGATTGAGGTGTAGCCTGGAGGGGGTGTGTCTCCAAACAAGTACACCCAAAAACTGTACCCACCGAGTCCCAGTGTGAAAAGGAAAAAAAATGCCGACATGGTCATGGCCGCGTAGAGAGGTTTCCGCGAGAATGAGAAGATTGCCACGACGGCAAGGCTGAACAAGCTGGACAAATGGTATTTGCTTTGTCCCGCACCTCGAGTCCCCGCATCGTAAGAAAGGGATGTCTTGTCGAACCCAAGAGCTTGCACATACCCTCGGAGAAATCGGTTGCGCTCTCGGAAATTCTTTCGAAGGATATCGGCAACTCTTGCAGAAATCAGGAAGAAATCAGATGCGTTTTGTTCAAAATGGAAATCAGAAAGAGCGTTCAGAAAGCGGTAGAACAATGCACTTGCCTTCTGCATCAACCTTTTGTCCGTTCTGGATTTGCGCGACATCGTGACGATGTCATATCCGTCTAGATGTTTCTGCAACATGGCCGGGAGCAATTCTGGCGGGTGCTGAAGGTCCGCATCGAGACAAACAACGACATCTCCCGTGGCGTAATCTATGCCCGCGATCATTGCTGCCTCATGTCCAAAATTTCTACTGAATTCGATGGACTGATGGGACCACTTGTCCGTTGCATGAGACTCCTTGAGGATGGATTGTACAAAGGACAGACTCCCATCGTTGGAGCCGTCGTTGACCCAAACCACCTCTAGCGCCTCGATGTCCCAATTGGTGCCCACCTTTTGAATTTCCTTCCAAAACAAGGGGAGTACCTCTTGTTCATTGAAGACAGAGACGACGAGACTCACTTTCATGGGGACGAAGGTAACACTGTCGATGACGGGATATGGTTGTTGACTCTGTAGAACCCATCCTTCAGGGAATCGACAACGTTGACGGATGTGGGGCGCAGCATAGCATGGTGCAACGCAACATTGTTCAAGCCGTTTTTGGGACGCTTCACGACAAAGCGATGTTCTGCTTCAAGATTCAAAGGGGTGAAACGGGCCGAAAAGCGAATGCTGTCTCCGGAAAAATGACAACTTCGATTGATCGTGTTGAATGCCTCCCAAGAATCACCATTGGCACCCTTGACGACTACAAAAAATGCTTCAGTTGGTCTTTTGCGCTCTTGTTGTTCAAACCAGAAGGAGCATTCCACTTCTTCCCCAATGTTCAGTTCTCCAGGAGCGAAGGACCAGAGCGTCGTATACTCTTCGATTGCCCCTGAAGGAGGCCCATTGTACCATTTTTTCTTGACCGAGCTGGAGGTTGCCGAAACCATGGGTATGCCAGTTTCTAGAAGAGGTTGATTCCGAAGGAAATGAGGAGACAACACCCCCCAAGTGCATCCATTGGCATCCATTCTTTCCTTGCACTGGTCGTGCAACCAACCCTCCTGGGGGGACAACAAGTCTTTGCGCATCGCCACGAGCAGATTGCCTTCAACTTCCAACGCATGAAGGCCATTTTTCTCATATGGAAAGGGAGAGCGCCATGACAGGTGGGTGCGCGTCTCTTCGATGGAAGTGCGACTCATGATGGAGGAAAGCATGGGCAAGCCTGAATGAAAGGATGCCATCATGGTTTGTTCCACCAAAAGCTCGTCTGCAGGGGTGTCCCAAAACTCTGAACCTTTGTGGAAATAAGGAAGCGGGAGGATGGAAGTGCAGCCATGCTGTGCAGCGAATTCAATAACGTCTTGCATTGCTTCGCCTAGCGGTTCTGAAAACTTGTTGGCGGTTTTGATGCTTTCGCGACCCAGTGCCCAATGCCACTCGCCGGCTTCCCAAAAGCCCAAAAGCAAGACCGCCAAGAGCACCTTCCTAGACAGTTTGGAAGCGAATGATTGCTTCCAAGCCCACCCCAAAAGTGCCAAATTGACGAAATAAACCCATGGCCATGCGAACCGCCCCAAGACCCGAAAGTTCTTGACGGGAGAGAACCAGTCTACGAGCGCAGGAAAGGCTTGGAAAATCCAGCCCAGAGAAAACAAAGCCAACAAGCTCGTCGAACCCAATAGAACGTTCATCGCAGCGTTGGTTGGGTCAGCTGAGACCTTTCGTTCTCGAATGAATAGGGCAGCTCGGACGACACCCAATGCGAGTGCCGCAAAACCAATGTAAGCTCGAACTTCCCAGCGAATGTTTCCCCCGTTGAACACTCCTTGAAGCAAACGGGCCAATGGTCCATGTTGAGGGGTCAGCAATGCGGCAATGTGGCTGTGGTTCTGCCAAAATCCAGAGGGGTCGGTGGGTCGGTCCAGGTGTGTGTCAAACACCCAAATCCAACCTTGAAAAATCAAAATGGGGAGGATGCCAGCGCCGAAAGCGAAACCCAACCACTTGTTCTTTTGGGTCGTTGTCAAAAGAACCGCCCAGAAGCCGACCCCCAAAGCCAGCCCGGATGCCATGAGGCCCAAATAGGGATGAGTGAAATAGAGCGCCAGACTTGCAAGTGCAAACAAGGCATTTCTTCGGGCACTTGGCGCGCTTTGAAGGGTCTTGTACAAGAGCCAAACCAGCAAGGGGATGACCCACATATGTGACAATGAGAAATGCCCACCCAAACGCTCCCATTGTGGCAAGACCACCACCACCAAAAGCGCCAAAAATGCTGCAGGTACGGGCGAAATGTTTTCCGCTTGAAGAATCCGTGAGGTGAACCAAGTTGCGGGGAGAATGGACAGCAAGATCAGCAGATTGAGTACGCCCACGGCCGCGCATCCGCCAATGCCGACACATCTGAGAAGCCATGCAAGAAGGGGGTGTCCGTCCGTGAAGACGACCAAATCACCATTTGGATGGTTCATCCCTTCGAATTGAGTCCAAGACTCGTTGTGCTCGAGATACCATGACAAGGCGTAGTAATTTTTGATGCCATCAACTCCACCTTGTGTCAGCATGGATGACCCAGCATGGAACAACCACTCTCCCCAAAAGAACACCAGCCACAGCGAGGCGAGAAGAACAGGCAGCCAAGATCCCGGTTTTTCAAGTTGACGCTGCAGGCGCATGAAAGAAGATTGGACTTTGGATGCGGACATCATATCTCTATTGGCCAAGCTTCACGATCCGTGTGACTTCCAATTTCCCATCCTCTCCAAGCGCGCGAAAGAAATAGACCCCTGAGGTGAGCGCGTCCATGTCAACCACAAAAGGAGTCGAGCCATTCCCCTTTCGACATGTATGCCCGTGCAAATCCAAAAGCATCCATTTCACGTGCTGGGGTCTTTCGCCAGTCACCCAAAAGAACTGCTCCACGGGATTGGGTGCGCACCGCAAACTTGTTTGCCCTCCAGATGACCCAAACTCTTGAACAAGCGAAGCCATGTTTGCCGCGGCCAACACCGCTTGGGAGGCCGTGACCTTGCCATGCCCCCAGACCCAATCGCCTTCCGAGGGCAACGCCCCCGTGTCGTTGTCTTCACGCGCAGTTTGCTCCAACAAATCCCGCACATCCCCTGCGGTCAACGTTGGGTTGGCCTCGAGCATCAAGGCCACCACACCAGCGGTGGCCGGACTGCTCATGCTCGTTCCAGAAAGTTTGGCAAAGTCGTAGGTCATCCCATCGAATTCCGCGGTGTTTGTCACCGTGTAGGTGCCGTCGCGGAATGAACTGAGGGAGGATTCAACGCTCACTCCTGGGGCCGATACGTTGGGTTTGAGTCGGCCATCCAACGTAGGTCCGTAGGAAGAAAAATAGGCGAGCGTTCCGCCCACCTCTGTGCCCACAGAATTCAGTGACTCGGAGGAATACGCTCCAATGGCGATGACACTGTTGCTGCATGCCGGTTGTTGGATGCCGTAGTAAGGGTTGCCTTGAAGCCAAGTGGGTTGGGCCGCCTGGAAATCTTGTCCCCAGTTTCCCACGTCGTTGGAGAGGTGGGTGTGGTTCCAGGCATGTACAGTCCCGGATTCGGCATTGAACTGGAGGACCACCCCCAGGCCAGAGTTGCCCTTGTGGACCCGGATTTGAAGGAACGGCCGTCCATTGTTGGGGTGGGAGGCTTCGGCCACCACATCGTAAACGATGGTGTCGCCGTTGGCCGTTTGGAGCGTGTCGAGCAGGAAAGGCCCCGCCGAGGTGTCAAACCATGGACTTGTGCCCACGACGTTGCTGGCCCCCACCGTCAAGGCAAAGTTGGCCCCAAAAGATGCTCCTGGCTCCCCCCAAAGGGTCAGGTTTTGTCCCCACGCGTTGGGATGGGAAGACAAAGGATAAAACTGCACCCTGCTGCGTGCCGTGTCCGTTGCGGCCTCGAAAGCGTGTTCGATGTGGAAATTGCTGTCCCCATTGTTGCCGTTGGAGCTGACAAAAACCACACCTTCTTCCGACAACTGATCGATGAACACGTTGCTAAGGGAAGTGCCATCTGGGGTGCCCCATTGTGGAAGCCCCCAGCTGTTGTTGATGACCAGACGTTTGTTGTCCGCCTCTGCCACATCCTGCATCCAGGCGAAGGCATCCAGTGCGGCGGCTTCGTCCACCATCAAGGAAGCAAACAGCAATTCGGCGGCAGGGGCCATGCCGGTCAATCCGACCCCTGCTCCGCCCCCTGCAGCAATGCCTGCCACATGGGTCCCATGGGTGGAGTAGCCATAGACATTGGAGGTGTCGCTGCCCATCAGTTGGATTTCCCATGGCGTTTCAGCGACGGTGCCGTAGCCAAACGCGCTTGGCGCGGGTCCTGCTTGACGGTATTGGTCCCAAATGCCTCGGATGCGCGACTGGGTGAGGGTGGTGTCGTAAAACATGGGGTGGGTGCAATCAAATCCCCAATCCAACACCCCGATCAACACGCCTTCCCCGTGGTAGGCCTGTGGAAGGTTCAAGCCGGCGTGGACGCTGTCCACCCGGGTGCCGTAGCGGGCTTTGTTCAAATCGGGCACCGCACGGGAGGCCAATTCGACCAAAGTCATGGGCAGGTCGGACAGCAGGTCGAGCGCGTAAGCATCCACGCGAAAAGAAGCAATCCCATGACGACAAGCGCCGGGGAAGACGTGGGGTTGATCGTGCGCCCACGCCATCCAATCGCTCGCCGAGAGAGAAGGGTGCAACGCGCCGATGAACCCCACCGTCGCCCTTCCTCGAACCATGGCCAAAGGATGGCCTCCAGCGACCTCGAGCAAATCCTCCGGTTGGGGGTGGGAACGGACCAAAACGTCCAAATCTTGCAACGCCAATTGGTCGTGCATGGCCATGGTTTGGCCCCACATAGAGCAGGTGCTCGAAAGAGCTAAAAGAAGGAGCAAAGAACGTAGCATAAAGCGAAAGTAAGCGGCAACGCGTCATTTGCTCGAGTTGGATTTCTTGAGTAGGTTGGCACCGCTTTACGAACCTCAAAATTTTTACCCATGGATCCTTTGATCATTGTTGCTGGCATTCCTGTGGCCGTTGCGCTGTTTGGCGTCATCCGCAGGAAGCGTTTTTTCTTTTTGCTGGGCTACTTTTTGTACGCCTTGATTGTGGTGCCCAACGAATGGACCACCTACCAATCGAATGGCGACATGGCCCACTTGGCCTACGCGTTCTTGTGGTTGGTGCAGGCCATCATGGCCTTTCCCAACAAGTTGAACTACGACGGAAGCAAGGTCTTCAAGTCATTTGGCATCAAGACCTTCTTGACGCTGTCCTTGGTCAACGTTTTTGGTGTGCTCTTGGTGCAGTCGATGCCTGTGAGCCTTGAGTTTGCCGAGTCTTCGAAGACCATTGTGGTGGTGTACCACAGCATCTTGGCCTTCCTTCCCATGGTCGCCTTGTTCTTGATGGCGACCGACCGGATTCCTGTGGGGACCAACGACTGACCTCAAACTTTTTGGAAGAAACGGACGTTGGCCTCGGGCCGGCGTCCGTTTGTCGTTTCAGAGCAGATAGTTCATGTTGGAGAAGGCGGAATGCCCGCCTCCAATGACCTGTTCCACAAGTTCTTTTTGTCCTTCCGGACAGGCCACCAAGGTGCGGATGCTGAACGATCGTAGGGCGGCCTTGACACTCAACGTGCTTACGGCACTGTCCTTGCGGCCGGTGAATGGGAGTGAATCAGGGCCTCTCTGGCAAGAGGCATTCAGGTTGACGCGGCACACTTGGTTCACCAGGCGGTCGATGCACATGCCTGCGGTGGCGGCGTCTTGGGTGAAGAGGCTGACCTGCTGACCATAATCGCTCTGGGCGATGTCGGCGAGGACCTCCTCGAAGGAATCAAAATCGAGCACAGGACAAAGTGGGCCAAATTGTTCTTCTCGGAAGAGTTGAGTGTCGCGGTCGACGGGGTGCAGGATCGCGGGGAACATCATGTTGCCCTCCACATCGCCACCACGTGCATTGACCACGGTGGCACCCTTGTCCACGGCTTCCTGAAGGTACGATTGCATGGTGTCCACCTTGCCCAACTCGGGCAAGGGGGTGATGTCGGCATTGTCCAGGGGTGAACCCCAAGTGAGTGCATCTGTGGCTTTGGCAAAGGCTTCAAGGAACGCCTCACGGATGTCGCGGTGAACATACACCACCTTGAGCGCCGTGCATCGCTGCCCGTTGAAACTCCAGGCTCCTTTGACGCATTCTTTGACGGCCACTTCGAGGTCCGCATCCGGGAACACAATTGCCGGGTTTTTGGCCTCCAACCCTAGGACCTGACGGACGCGGTTGGGCTTGGGGTGCTGAGAAATCAGTGCATTGCTGCTTTTGCTGTTGCCAATCAGGGCCAAGACATCCACCTTGCCCGATTTCATGATGGGCGAGGCGAGGGTCCGACCCCTTCCGAACACAATATTCACGACCCCGGGAGGGAAGCTCTCTGCAAAGGCTTCAAGCAAGGGTGTCATGAGGAGTACCCCGTATTTGGCAGGCTTGAACACACAGGTGTTGCCCATCAAGATGGCGGGAAGCAGGACACAAAACGTCTCGTTCAATGGGTAGTTGAATGGTCCGAGGCAAAGGACCACGCCAAGGGGTCCCCGGCGGATTTGGGCCATGGTGCCTTCGACGACATTGATGTGACTGCCCTCCCTTTGAAGGTCCTTGTATTCGGCAATGGTGTCCTTCAAGTACTGCACCGTCCGGTCGAATTCTTTCTCCGAGTCGGCGCGCTTTTTGCCAATCTCCCACATCAACAAATCCACCACTTGGTCCCTTCTTGGCTGCATGTTGTGAATGAACTTCTCAAGGGCAGCAATCCGCTCTCCCGCAGGTGCCGTAGGCCAATCGCCACGTCCGTGGTCGTAGGCCCGCACGGCCGAGTCGAGAGCAGCCAAGCCTTCCTTTTCACCAAGTTCCGGGACGGAGCCGAGCAAGACCCGCTCAGGACCTTGGTCCCCTTCCACCGTCAGGGGGCTTCGGACCTCCGATTGCGGCCCGGTCCATGGATGGAGCTTGCCGTCGATGAGGTAAGAATTCCCATGGAGGAGGGGGGGCGTGCTGGAAAGGGGGGTCGGGTGGGTCATATTCTGAAAACCAACGATTTCAAGAGTTGTTCACCTGCGGGCGGAAGTCGGCTTCAAGATTCCGAAGGAAAAGGCTCCTTGCCCCTGGCATTGAGACCGCGCTGAAGAAGAAGCATGCCCACAGCGAGGGCTGCTGCCGTGGTTTCATAGGCAAGGGCGTGCCAAGGTTCAATGCCCAATGCCCTCCGCAACAAAATGGTGGCCACCACAAATCCGGAATTCCGCAGCACCAAACCAAAGTCGTCCCAGTACCGGAACGATACGACGAGCAGCAGGACGTCGACCAAGATCAATGCCGTGAAAAATTCGTTGTAGAAGATGTGGTTGAGGTCGGAATGCATGTGCTCCGGGTACGCGACCAATTCCCAGATCCAGGTGCCCAGGGAATAGACACTCAGCACCACCAAACCGACGGAAAGCAAACCGGCGAGCCCGGTTTTGAAACGAACGAATTGTGCGAGTTCCAATTCTTCCATGCGCGCATGCCTCCTTGGAAGAAGGTGGTAGAACAGCACCAAGGATCCCCCCAAGACCAAGGCAGAAAGCATGTGTGGGAAGAAGGCAGACTCCCAAGGCCAATTGGAGGTGGTGTCCAAGTCTTTGAACACCGATCGGATTTCAATCAGCGCCACAATTTCCACTTGCTTTCCAAGCGAACGCGCGAAGGAGGTGGGGAGGTAATAGACCAGGAGGTACACCTCGGCGATCAAAATGATCGAGAAGGGGGTGTACAGTGTTTGGAGCGGATGGGAGAACAGACTGGTTGGAAGTCCCAAGTCCCAAACTTGCTGAAGCCCGTACAAGGCAAGGTGCACCCCAAACATCATCAAGGCCAAAGTGACCAAGCTTCTCTCCACCCGTCGCCTGACTTTGGGGTGCAAAATGGACTCCGCAAGGCGTTCGAATCTCGTGGTGATCATGTCAGTACAACACTCTGACTTTGAGAAAGTTCCCGTCTGACATTTTTCTGACGGTCTTGGGACATTCGGATGACGAAACCCTCCGTTGTGGTTTGGAATTTTGCCCCAAACATTTCAATCATGAACAACGGAACAACTTTTTTTCTTCTCCTCTTTGCCCTCTGCGGTTCCCCTTGGATCTCGGCACAATCGGATTGCGCAGGTGTTGACGGTGGATCTGCCATGGTGGACGACTGCGGCGACTGCCAGCAGGCCTATGTCTACAACTTCATCACGCATCAAGTGTTTTTTGTGGACATCGCTGCCGAAGCGGTGGTGGGCCCAACAGACTTGCTGGTGCTGCCCAGTGATCCTCTAAACCCCTACTGGAACCAGTCTTGCACGAGTTCCCCGGGTTGCACGGATCCTGCAGCTTGCAACTTCAATTTCCTGGCCACAGAAGACGATGGAACTTGCGGCATTTTGGACGATTGCGAGGCATGCCAGCTTCCTTTCTGCTATGACCCTGTTTCCCACAATTATGAAACAGTGGCCGAGTCAGAGTGTGAAGACATTTGGGTGGGCTTGGGCATGCTCTCCAATCCTCAATTCAATCCGTTGTGGAATGCATCGTGTTCAGACTGCGCAGGGGTCCTCAATGGCTCTGCATTGACCGATGAGTGTGGAGGTTGTCAGCAGGCCTACCTCTACAATTTCATCACGCATCAAGTGACGTACATCGAAGTTGCTGCGGATGCGGTGGCTGGCCCAAATGAAATCGTGGTTTTGCCCGACAGCCCACAAAACCCGCTTTGGGGCGCAAGTTGTGCCTCCGTCTTGGGTTGCACCGATCCCTTGGCATGCAACTTCGACCCCCAAGCCACAGAAGACGATGGAACTTGTGGCATGTTGGACGATTGCGAGGCATGCCAGCTTCCTTTCTGCTATGACCCTGTTTCCCACAATTATGAAACAATGGCCGAGTCAGAGTGTGAAGACATTTGGGTGGGCTTGGGCATGCTCTCCAATCCTCAATTCAATCCGTTGTGGAATGCATCGTGTGAACTGCTGGGTTGCACCTATGAGCAGGCTTGCAATTATTTGGTTTCGGCCAATGTGGACGATGGCAGTTGCGAATGGACGTCCTGTACGGTCCATGGTTGCACCTATGCCAATGCCGACAATTACAGCAGCCTTGCAACGCATGATGACGGCACATGCACCTTTGAAGGGACCTCGTGCGACACGGATTTTGACAACGATGGTGCTGTGGCCACTTCTGATTTGCTCATTTTCTTGGCGGACTATGGTGAGATTTGTCTGGATTGAACCAGATGATTTTCAAGCAAAAAAAGGCCACAATCGATGTGGCCTTTTTTTGTGCTGTCTTCCAAGGCGGCTCAACCCTCCGATGAGAGCGCGTCGACGCGAGGGTTCATGACAGCGAAGTATAGCGGGGGAATCAAACTCAGCAACATCATTCCTGGATAACCCGTGGGCAATTGGGGGGCATTTTCGATGGAATCCAAGGTTTGGTAGGGCTTCGCAGGTTGGTGATGGTGGTCTGAATGCCGCGTCAATTCGAACAACATCAATCGACCCAGCGGATGGTTGGAGTTCCAGCTGTGCTGAGGCATCACACGCTCATAGCGGTGTTCATTCACCCGCTTGCGCTCCAAACCATAGTGCTCCACGTAGTTCACAACTTCCAAGAGGAAACCACCAAAGGCTCCGGCGATGAGCCAACCCAGGGCAGCCTGCCAACCCAAGAACATTCCCGCGGCCAGAAGCAATCCCCATTGAAGGGCCTGGAGGCGGAGAAAGACATTGGAGACATGCCATGGGGAGTGTCCCTTGCGGCGCATGTTCTTGGCCTCAATCTTCCAGGCCGACCACCAGGCGACAAAAACAGCCCGGAACCAAAACACCTGCAACCATTCGTTTCGACGGGCGGTGGCAGGATCGTCTTTGGTGGCCACGTTGCGGTGGTGACCTTGGTTGTGTTCGATGAAGAAATGGGTGTACAGAGAGGTCACCAACAAGGCTTGTGACAGCCTTTGGTGGTGCTTTTCAGGGCGGTGCCCCAACTCGTGTGCCACGTTGATGCCCAAAATGCTGCAAGAAAACCCCATGGCCATCACCACGCCCCACCATTCCCCGGACCAAAGTTCCCTTGTTCCGTGCGACATGTCCCACAGAAACCAGGCAAGCAGGGCATACTGAATGAGGACCATGGACCACAACATCATGTCGTAGGTTTTGTCCGCGGACACCCATTCGCGCTCCGCCTTGCTGAGGTTTTTGGACGAGGGTGGCAGCACCATTTCAAGCAAAGGCAGTACGCCAAATCCGTAGGCGATGGCCCACCATGTGAACGGCCCGTCGGACAAAAACGAGAGCGCCACAACGGCAGGAATCGTGAAGCCTGCAGCGTACTTCAAAACGCGCCAAGGGGAAAGCCCAGGGGACTGGTTCATGTTCCCAAGTTAGGGTTTGTGGAAAAGAGTCTGACATCTTGCTCGCCTCCCACATGGTAAAAGCAAAGCGAGTGATTTTCTTGGCCTGACTAAATCACCTTTACTCAAATACTTTATGAAACATTTTAACACCTTCCTTCTTCTTGCCGCATGCAGCGTGCAGGCGTTGGCGCAAGCACCGTTCAATGATCTATGTGCTGATGCCGCAGATCTGTCCGCGCTTTTGGGTCAGGGTATTGGCCAGAAACAAACCACTGATTCATACAGTAATGTCGATGCGACAGGTGAACCGGAGCTCGCAGAAGGATTGCAGGGGTACTGGTTTGACGCTGATGCGGACGGCAACGATGTAAGTGTGGACCAGTCGGTTTGGTTTCGAATGGAAGGAGATGGAAATACTTACCAGTTCATGACCATCAACTGTGCAGGTGCTGCCCTTTACAGCGATGACACACAAATGGCCCTGTACCGGGGCAATTGTGACACATTGACGCTTGTCGCAGCAAATGACGACTTGCAGCCCTTTTGGGATGTCAATTACGGGTGGTATTATTCGTGGACGGATGCCAAGTTGGATGAGGGAGAAACGTATTTCCTGATGGTGGATGGTTACAACTGGAACGATGGAGACAACTTTCAAGGGGTGGCCCAGGGAAACTTTTGCTTGACGGTGATGCAAACCACCAACATGGGTGGGCACAATGCCTGCAGTGGCGCACTCAGCATCGACGACATTTTTGAGCCGAGCGGAGCGGGCCTTTCTTTTGTCGGCCCCTTTGACAACACTCCGGCAGGGAGTGGCATCGTCCCCAACCCAAATGCAGAGACCTCGGGCATAGAATGCTGGGAAGACGGCCCCACGGAAGATGGCTCTGTGTGGTTCAAATTCACCGGAGATGGAAACTCTTACACCATCACCCACACTTACTGCGACGACGACAACTTGGCCTACATGTTTGCTTGGGACTCGCAAATGGCACTTTACAAAGGTTCATGCGGTGAAATGGTGCCGGTCGGTTGCTATGAAGATTTTGACACGGACAACAATGGATTCTGGGCCGAGGTGGGCTTTGACAGTGAAGAAGGGGAGGAATATTACCTCCGTTTTGATGGATTTCATTGGACCAACAATGGCGTCGAATGGACGGCAAATGGAGCATTTTGTTTGCAGGCATTTGAGGGCAATGTGAACGCTGTAGAATCTCTTGAAGTTGTGACGATGGAGGTCTTCCCCAACCCCATTTCCGACGGGAAACTGACCTTGTCTTGGCCGGGAGCGGATGCTGTGGCAGACGTGGCTGTATTCGACATCAAGGGGCGCCAAATCATGGGGCTTCGTCAGGTGGTCAGAGAAACCACTCTCGACCTTGACTTGCCAGCCGGCTCCTATGTGTTGAAGATGCGCTCGGCGTCGACCACATCGAGCACCACCATTCAGGTCATTCGCTGATTGATGCGCAGTTGAGGAGATGCTAGACCTTCAGAAAGAGGGCATGCGCCGGGCTTTTGTCCGCCGCATGCCCTCGTTTTTTTGCCTTACCAGGTATTTGTCAGGCAGAAGTATCGACTTGGTCTGTTGAAAACATCTCCTTCCAAGCCTTCCAAACAACCACAACGTCCAAGAAATTGGGTGGACACAAATCTTTCAATTCCCATGAGGTCATTCTCTCTTTTTCTTTCGTGCTTTTTTCTGCTTTCGGCTTCTGCCCAAGAGGGCAATCTTGGATTGGATCAGGGCAATGCTGATGTCAAGAACCACCTTCTTCAGGTGGATCTTTTGAGTGTGGCTGGAGGGGTCTCTGACCTTCGTTTTGAGGCGGGACTGAACGAGCGGAGTTCGATGAGCATCCGCGGGGTGGTGTTGGAAGAAGATTCTCTCGCGGCCAGTTTCTTTGCCCTCTCTTATCGGATGTACCCGATTCAAGCTTTGGGCAATGCGCCCAAGGGGTTCTACATCGGTCCTAGAATGTACAGGGGGTCCATTGCTGAGATGGTGCCTGATGGGGATGAACCCGTGGGTGAAGATGAAGAGGTTGAATACAAGTGGAACGAAGTGGTGAGCGGTCTTGGGTTTGGGTTTGAGACGGGTTATCAATTCAACACAGGCTTTGGTTTGACAGTCGATTTGGGGATTGCGTTGAATGTTTCTCAGCAAGTCATCCAACGTTCAGGAGAGGGCGTAGATGACGCATTCACCCGCTGGCCGCAACCTTCCATTGGGTTGGGTTGGCGGTTCTGATGGTGCTTTCGTAGGCAGCGTGGGCCTTTGCTTCTCAGTGCGTTATGTTTGACTACCTTGCCAAGGTCTGTCAACCGAATCATCACACTGTTATGAAAATATTTACTCTGTTTGTTTCATTGGGTCTGTGCATGGCCCAACTCGCCCACTCCCAGACGGCGTTGTACTCTCCCGATGTTCAAGTGCAAGGCGAATGCATGCATGTGGTGCAGCCCATATTGACTTCCACCGCAGAGACTGGTCCAACATTGACTGCACGATCGAGAATTGAGGATCCTTTCGCCATTGACTCCGAGTCCATTTTGGGAGCGATCCATGCAGATGGTGATGGGTGGGGTGTGGAGCGAGTGCACAACGACCATTGCCATGGATCCTCAGGAATTTCAGGGGGCGGAGGCGATGAGGACGAGGAGATCGTGCTTACATGGAATGCTCCAGTGTCCACTGTCGGGCTGGCTGTGACACTCGGCGATTTGGATTTGGAGGACGATGTGCCTGTGATTTTCATCCATTCGCTCACGGGAGTTTGGCACACGTTGATGGGACAAGATTTCGCCTCTGTCTTGGATTCCGAGGAAGCGGGGTTGGTCAGGATTGGGGACTGGATCAATTTGGCCGATGTCGACCTGGTGGACCAAGTGGTGGTCAGGGAAACGGAGGGCCATACTTTCTTGCGAGGATTCAGCTACAGCATGGACGACGATGACGACGATGACGACGACGATGACGACGATGACGACGACGATGACGACGATGACGACGACGACGACGATGACGACGACGACGACGATGACGACGACAACTGTCCCGATCCATCCTCATTTTGTGGAGACGGCACGGTTTGGGACGGCGAAGCCCACAAATGTGTGTGTCTTTCTTCTTGCACTGGCGATCTCAACTTTGACGGCATCGTGCAATTGAACGACTTGCTCGACTTGTTGAGTGTTTATGGCAAGACTTGCGAAGAAATCGAAGAACATTGACTTGTGACCGACTAGGCGCAAGGCCTCTGTGAAGGGACTTTTTGCATCGGACCATTCACCATTGAGCTGTGAACAAGTGTTGGGTCGCCGTCAAAAGCGAGCCATGGCACTCGCGTAATTGCGCAACAACAAAACCCTTACGTTATGAAGAAGCGATTGATTGGAACCTTACTCGGGTTCTTGGCCCTTTTCGGATTTGGCGCGATTTACTACGGCATTTTGACGGCAGACTCGGCCGCAGCAATGGCTGCAGCCAACGCCAGTTGCATGCTGGAAGCCCCCAACATGGCCTACATTTTGTTTGGCAACGTCATGATGGCCTACTTGCTGGTCTATGCGTTTGACAAAATGGGCGTCAACGACGCCAAGGCTGGCGCCTACCAAGGAGCGATGATTTTTGCCATTGTTTGGGCATTTTTTCAAGCCTTCATGCTTGCACAATTCAAGATGTTTGACATTCAGTTTGCCCTGATTGAATGGGTGGTGGGGATTGTCCACGGCATTCTCGGTGGTGCCGCGATTGGCGCCTACAACGCGAAGCAAGCCTGAAGCCCTCGTCTTTGAAAATGCATCAAAGGCGGGCCGAGGCCCGCCTTTTTCATGCCAACACCCCAACCCTTGGAGACCCTGACCATTGTTCCTTTTCACGCTGACCACAGGCAGGCCTTTTTGGACCTCAACCGTGCATGGCTGGAGGAGCTCTTCCTGATGGAGCCCTATGACCTCCAGGTACTAAGCGAACCTGAGTCGATGGTCTTGGAAGGGGGCGGTCAAATCTTCTTTGGACTCTTGGAGGGACAAGCGGTGGCCACCTTCGCGCTCACCCCTCGTGGAAATGGCACCATGGAGCTGAACAAAATGGCGGTTCACAAAGACCACAGATCACGGGGTTTCGGGCACCAGCTCATGACTTTCGTGGTGGACCATTGCAAAGCCATGGGCCTCGCTTCTCTTGAGCTTTATTCCCACACCAAATTGGGCAGTGCGATTCATCTGTACCGCAAGTTTGGCTTTGTGGAAACGCCGCTTCCGAAGGATTGCGTTTATGAACGGGCCAACATACGGATGGTCTTCAGGGGCTGAGTGGCCATGGATGGGTGGCTCTGCCCTTCCAAAACACGGTGCCGGGGGCGACCAACTCCAGAGAATCGATGGCGCATGTCAGCAAGATCCTCGTGCGGCAGCGTACCTTGCGCCGTGCCTCCATTTCCTCCTTCCTCCGCGACTGGACCCAAGGGTCCGAGAATGCATCCCCGAAACCGCAACATTGGACGGTACGACATCCCCGCCTTGGTCAGGCGATTGCCCGACTTGGGGGCGTTTGTGCAGCCCTCCAAATCAGGGGAGGACACCATTGATTTTTCACAACCAGAAGCGGTCAAACTCCTCAACAGGGCATTGGTGTTGAGCGATTACGGACTGGACCATTGGGACTTTCCAGAGGCGCACCTGTGCCCTCCTGTTCCTGGAAGGGCGGACTACCTGCATCACATGGCCGACTTGCTGTCGGGCGCCACAGACGGCAAAGTTCCCGAGGGCAAGGCTGTCCGAGTTTTGGACGTAGGGGTCGGTGCCACGGCGATTTACCCCATCGTGGGCATTGTGGAATACGGCTGGTCCTTTGTGGGGTGCGACATTTCAGAGGAATCCCTCGCGTCAAGCGCTTCGATTTTGGCCTCCAACCCCAAGCTTCAAGGCCAATTGGAATGCCGTCACCAGCCTCATGTAGAGCGGAAATTTGCTGGCATCGTTGCACCGTCCGAGCGGTTTGCCTTCACCATGTGCAACCCACCTTTTCACGCCAGTGCCCAAGAAGCCATGTCGGGCACCATGCGCAAGACCCGCAACCTCAAGGGCCGCAAGACCCGGCGCCCCATGCTGAATTTTGGCGGTGTGTCTGACGAATTGATTTGTGAGGGAGGGGAGGTGCAGTTCATCCGGGACCTCATGAAGGAGAGCCTGGACCACGCGGCCCAGGTGATGTGGTTCAGCACCTTGGTGTCCAAGCAATCTCACATGAAGGGTTTCTACGCTGCGTTGAACGCGGTGGGCCCGAAGGAGGTCAAAACCATGCCCATGGGCACAGGGAACAAGTCCACTCGGATTTTGGCTTGGACCTTTCTTTCCAAAGAAGAGCGGGCGGCTTGGTTCGAAGAGGAGCCTCAATCAGTAAGCTGACGCGCCCTCAAGATTGGCCAGCACAAGAAGTCCCAGTCATTGAAGCAAGTGCTCTGGAGAAAGTTGCATCGAATGCACTAGCTTTCCTCACGATGTTCAGCATTGGCAAACGTTCGGAACAGATGGAACGGACGATCACATTCATCCGTTCGGCAAGGAAGGCCAATTGGCTTCTCCTCGCGGGGCCAATTTGGCTGGCGGGTTGCTTGGGCTCAGGCAAGGACGTCAATCAGCCTGAGTTGCACAGCGGTTTTGATGCGATGCCTTCGTTGCCCATTGAGGCTCAGAGGGACACTGTTCCTCGGAAAAGATCGTTGTTGGAAGAAGCAAGCTTTGAAAACACGAGTTATGCGATTTATGCAGACCTGATCAGCAGGGGCAGGGACACCTCGAAGGCCTATGGTTGGTCGGTGGAAGGCATTTCCATTGAACGTGACGGAGAGCTTCAGTTGTCGTTGTACCAAAAGGAGTTTTTCGTTTCCGTTCAGGACCTCTTGGAGGGGGGAAGTGAGGTGCACAGCGAGCGCCTTGATTCAGATTCGTCTCGAATTTTGTTTCGGTTGGACTGTGAATATTCTCCCTCTGCGCCAGGGCAGGAGGTCATCGCCTTGGTGCAGTTGCGTCCTGACCAAATCCAAACTTCTGACCTCTTCCACATTGAGGGTCGTTTTGAGAACAGGCCATGGGGCGTAGATGGCATTCGTTGGACCGGGTTTTTCGCAGTCGAATGGCCTTATCGCCTGAATGAAAGCGGGAAAGACCTCACACTGAGTGTTGACACATCGCGTCTGCAGCGGCATGTCCAGGGCCAACTCTTGAGGATTCTGGATGGAAACAGAAGACCTCCGACATCGAGCCTTTTGGAGCTCGTGGACAATCCTTTCGCATCCGCACCCACCGTCACCTCCTTGACGATTCACCCGGAGGACAGCGTCAAAATGATTCATATGGCGACAGACGGAGTAGGATCAGGTCGATTTTTGGATGCTCAAAATCATTGGATTCAGATTGAGGTGGCAGGTCAAACCGGCTGGGTCAAGGGCATGGATGACTTGCTGAAAATTGGTTGTCAGCCGTCCGGGTGACATCAACGAGTGAAGATGAAAGCAGCATGAAACAGGTTCAGTTCTTCAAGTTGGGTTTTTCGTTGAGGTATGCGGTCCTTTTTGGAGGAACGAGCGCACTCGCAGGATGGCTCTTTACAGCAAGTGCGATGGGAGAGGATTGGGAGAATTTTTGGATGTATTCCGGCTCAGGTTCTTTTCTTGTGGCCTGGGGACTGTCCTACTTCTCGATCGAGCGCAGGGCCGACTGCAGCACCATGCGGTTGGTGACCGTGGGCACCCTCATTGCGCTTTTGAGCCACTGGTGTTGCTGGTACCTGTTGCTTTTGGTGGGTTACACAAAGGGTTTGGCAGGCTCGACATCTTTCGCAGATCCAGCCACCCCTTTGGAGGCGGTTCCAATGGCGTTTGGCTACGCACTTTTCAGTCTCGCCTTCCTTGGATGGACCGCAGTGCCAATTTCAATTGCCATTGCCATTTGGCTGAACAAGCGGTCCTGATTCCATTCATCGGTCAGGATTTGGACGAATGCCCAAAGGTCTTTTGCTTTCATTGTCTGCCACATCGACCCAAGTGCGAAATTGGCATTGCCATTTCAATTGGCCGCTCCTTTCACATCTTCAAAGGACAGCCCACAGGCGCGCTCAAACAGGTCCATCATCATGTCTTCTGCCTTGTCGTCGGGGGGTCCACCTTGGGCCCGTTCAAAGCCGTAGGCTTGGTCCGGACCACGGTCCGTTAGTTTGAACCGAAAGATGTAATCGTCCGCATCTTCCCCGCGGCCTGAAAAGGTGCCAAAGCGCAAGTCATTGAGCTGGAGGCTGCCGTCGTCGCGACGCACAGCATTGAAGTAACCTGCACTGAACCATCGAAGAACTTGGAGGGTCTCGTCCGTGTCGAGGTTGTGCAGCAATTCATGGCCTTGCGCCACAGGGTGAAAGGAAATGGGGACTTCGTCCAAGATGGAATGCTGGGCCAACAGGAACCCATCTCCCGTATCCACCACCGCATTCCAAAGCAGGTTGTTGAAGATGGTGGGGGTGATCATGAAATCCACATGGGCGCTCCCTTGTGCCTCAAGGGCCTCGGAGAAGGTCCGTTGGACGCGCTGGTGGTTGACCACGGTCAACGCCAAGTAAAGACAGCTCCAACCCAAACCCACCGCATTCCAAACCCGGCGCCTTGGATCTTCCCTTGAACAACGGGCGGCCACCAAAAGGCACAACAAAAAAGGAAGGGTGTAGAGGGGGTCGGCCACGGCCACGGTGCCCCACGCCACACGTTGGTCTGAAAAAGGGGCGAAGAGCTGCGTGCCGTAGGTGGTGAAGCAATCAAGCAGGGTGTGGGTGAGAAATCCACCAAAAAACAGCAACACCCAACCTTTGAGGTCCGCGTTGGGCGCTTCCCATCGCCCTTTGAAGTACCTCTTTTGGGCGTGTCTCCCGCCCCAAGCCCCAACCAAGGGAATATAGACCGCGATGGGCCACCATGTGCCTGGAGCAAAGATTTGGGTCAAGAAATTCAACACAAACCCAATCACCACTGCAGCAAGGACCTTGGTCCCTATGGCCACCTTTGCGTGGTGTGGGCTTTGGTACAAACGATGGGTCATCCAACCCAATGCCAAGGCCCCCAAGACGCAAAACAGCAGCGAGTGGCTGATGCCGCGGTGGAAGGCGAGGTTGTCGAGCTCGCTCAAGAAATACTTGCCCAGGACGTCCATGTCTGGGAGGGTCCCAGCGACGGCGCCCCAAACCATTGCTCGGTTGCCAATGCGACGTCCCAAGACCGCTTCTCCCACCGCCGCCCCCAACACGATTTGAGACAAAGAATCCATGTGCCAAAGGTCGGGTCCGAAAGGGTATGGACCTGTTCTTTTTGGAATGAGAAATACGATCTGGCCTTGGCGGATCATAGGTCACCGCAGCGCAGAAATAGGGGTGTCCGTGGTAGGCCTACCTTTGCACGAATTGACCTTATGAAAAAGACAATCCACCATATCGCCTTTTTGACTTTGTTGTGCAGCCTATGGGCTTTCTCACCATGTGTCTCGTTGTCGCAAGAATCCACAACAACAAGTGCGGTTGGCGCCGCCAATGCCGATGGTTCTCGATTTGTGCAATTGACCATGAACGATGGAACCCTCAAGTTTGGACAACTCATTGAGATCACAGAAAGTGAGGTCGTGCTTGAAATCATGGGATTGGGCATCACCAGAATCCCAAAGTATTTGGTCCAGGCTTTGACTTCAGAAATGCTAAGCGAGGCAGATCAAGAACGCGGTTTTGGCTACATCAGCAACCAGCCCAGCCGCTACTTTTTTGCGCCGTCAGGCATCCAATTGAAAAAGGGAGAGGGCTATTTTCAGTCCAACGTGGCGCTCAACTCCATCAGCTATGGATTCAGTGATCGGTTCACCGGCGGTGTTCTCCTCTCTGTTGTTGGTGCTGGGATCACAGCCAAGTTTGGGGGCGAGGTGCGCGAGAATGTCCATGTGTCTGTCGGCGGTGTGGCGGGCATGGACTATTACGGCAACTTGGACCGGCCATTGGTGCTCGGGTTTGCCAATGTGACTTTTGGCGATGAAGACAAAAACGTGACCATCAACCTTGGCATTGGCAACAGCATTCTCAATGGGACATCACTTGACTTCAATGCTCTTTCATTGGACAGTACCATCGTCAGCGCCAACAATAGCTATCAGACAAACTATTTTACAGCAACCCACGAAATTGAAAACCGCAGTGTGCCTGTGCTTTTGAATGTGAGTGCGATGAGGCCATTGACCGCCAACCGCTGGTTCATCACGGAGAACTATTTGGTGGTTCCTTGGCAACGAACGACACGGAATGAGCTTGACCCGACTGTGCAACTGTCGTACAACAGTTACGATGGCAGCACTGCGCCACTCCCTTATTGGTCCCAGAACTACTTCGGCAGTTCCAATCCGGGTGGCGCGATTTCCTTGGGCATCCGGAGTTACAACCAGCGTTCAGGCTGGCTTTGGGACTATGGACTTGCAGGCGTCTTTGCAGATGGAGAAGGGTTCCCCGTGCCGTGGTTTTCCTTCACCTTGGAATTTTGAGGCCTGAGAAATGAGATCAACGTTTCTTTGCTTCAGCATCCTCTGGCTCAGCAGTGCTTCATTGTCTTTTTGGGGCCAAAGTGTGCCGCAATTCACCCTGAGTGGATACATCACAGATGCGGCCACGGGAGAAACCTTGATTGGTGCCACGGTGTGGTCTGAGGACGCTTCTGTTGGCGTCGTGAGCAACCTCTATGGGTTTTACACCCTCACGCTTCCTGCCAAGACCTACAATTTGCAGGTGGCCTACATTGGTTACGAACGGCAACGTTTGGAGGTCGATTTGTCCGGGGAAAATGTCAAATTCAATTTGGCCATGGTGCCCGGTACGAAGCTGGGAGAGGCTGTTGTGACGGGTGAAAATGAAAGCCGCATCGAGGAGCAAGTGCAGATGTCCAAGATGGAAATCCCCATCGATCAAATCAAGTCTTTGCCAGCCATCGGCGGGGAAGTGGACTTGCTCAAGTCGCTTCAATTGCTGCCGGGGGTGCAGTCGGGAGGCGAAGGGACAAGTGGGTTGTACGTTCGGGGAGGCAGTCCAGACCAAAACCTGATGCTGCTTGACGGAGTTCCACTGTACAGTGTAAGTCATTTGTTTGGCTTCTTCAGTGTGTTCAACGCCGATGCGGTGAAGAACATGGCCATCACCAAAGGCGGATTTCCCGCGCGCTTTGGCGGCAGGCTCTCGTCCGTGCTGGAGATCAACATGAAGGACGGGAACATGAGGGAATACCATGGCGACGGCAACATCAGCATCATCGCTTCGAAGCTGACAGTGGAGGGCCCCATTGTGAAGGACAAAGCCAGCTTTATGCTCAGTGCGCGACGGACGTACCTCGACCTTTTGCTCAACCCGATCATCCGTTCGGCCACGAGCAACGATCCGGATTTCAGCACCAACCCAGCCTATTTCTTTTACGACCTCAATGGGAAGCTCAATTGGAAGGTGGGGCCCAAAGACCGCCTCTACCTCAGTGCCTTCTCGGGAATGGATGACTTTGGGGTGACCTCCTCCAACAGGGATGCCGACCAAGGACGCTCCATCAAGGAGGATTTGTCCTTCGGGTTGGATTGGCAAAACCAGATCCAAGCCCTTCGTTGGAACCATGAGGTGGGCCCAAGGATGTTCTCCAATGTGTCTTTGACGCACAGTGTCTACAACTTCAACACAGGGGTGGACTTGAGCACGGAGATCATTGAGAATGGAGACACCAACGCCACCCGCTTTGCTTCCTTGTACCAATCGGGCATCGAAGACCACTCTGCAAAGGTGGATGTGGATTTTGCACCCAACGCCCGCCATTTCATTCGATTCGGGGCCAACATCACCCGACATACCTTTTCTCCAGGGGCCCTGCAATTGGCCCTGGACTTTGGCCAGGAAAACCCATTGGACACGTTGATTGGCCAGGGAAATTTGTCCAGCACGGAGCGGTATCTCTACGCGGAGGATGAACTCAGGTTGGGCCCCAATGTCAGCCTGAACGTCGGCAGCCACCTCTCTTTGCTGAGTGTACAGGACACCACCTATGCGAGTGTGCAGCCTCGACTGGCCTTGAATTGGAAATTTGCCGAAGGGTGGGCATTCAAAGCGAGTTATGCCGAGATGACCCAATTCGTGAATCTTTTGACCAATGAGGGACTCAGTCTCCCGACGGACCTTTGGTTGCCGTCGACACAAAACATTCGACCCCAGCAGAGCTGGCAGGTGGCAGCCGGTTTGGCGACATCCTTCGGCAATGGAGATGTCGAATGCAGTGTAGAGGGGTACTACAAGGAAATGGATGGCCTTTTGAGCTACCGTGAGGGTGGGGGTTTTTTGGCGGACTTGGATGGCAATTGGGAAAGCCAAGTGACGCAGGGCATCGGCAACAGCTATGGCATGGAAGTCCTCTTCCAAAAGAAACGAGGATCGACCGCGGGATGGATCGGGTACACGTTGAGTTGGAGCAACCGGCAGTTTGACGATTTGAACAGTGGGGAGTGGTTTCCTTTCACCTACGATCGACGCCATGACGTGAGCGTCGTGTTGACCCAAGACATCAATGAGATGTGGAGCGCCTCCGCGGCATGGGTGTACGGGACAGGCCGAGCTGTGACCCTGACAGAGAGCATTTACAACGGCGTGGAGTTTGGAGCCTTGGCGGCCCCGTCCTACGAGGTGCCCAGCGAAAGGAACGCCTACCGCATGAGTCCCTACCATCGACTGGACGTCAGCATGACGCGGGTGAAACCGGACACCGACGGGAACCGTGCGCTCATCTTCAGCCTTTACAATGCTTACAACAACCTGAATCCATTCTTTGCACTCGCCGAGGAGGAGCCGGACGGTTCCCGCGTCATTCGAGAGTACGGTTTGTTTCCAGTCATCCCCTCCATCGCATGGCGCTTCCACTTCTGATGCCTTCCCCCCGTCTTCGGCACACGCCCTTGGGCATCCTTGCCCTCTTTGTGATGTGCATGTCATGCCAAAAACTGGAGAGCGGAGTGGTCCGTGAAATCGAGTTTCCGGAGCATGATCCCCGTCTTGCAGTCACCATGTTTGTGTCACCAGGTGATACGGCATTGTACGCCAGCGTCTACCAATCTGCAGGAGTGTTGTCGGTGGGCGGGAGCACGCCCTTGCGCGATGCGACCTTGTCCTTGCGCCAAGGAGAGGTCGTCCTTGCACAGGGTGATTCCGCCCATTGGGTGGAGGCCGATCCATGGAACGCATGGTATTCAGGCCCCTTCATGAAAATCCCATTGCCAAATGCTTTGGTCCTAGAAGAAGGGCCGCTGTCCCTCGAGGTGGATGCCTCTCCGCACTTTGAACCGCTGTCCCTGGTCCAACCACTGCCTGAGCGTCCTGTGGTGGAAAGCACCTTTGAAGCCTTTGCCGATTCTGTGGACGAAGGGTGGGGGTATGTTTTCTACTACCATCGCCTCACTGTGGACCTGGAAAACCGACCAAGTGAGCGCGACGATTACCTGATTCAATTGCAATTCAGGGACACGTTGACCGGCAAAGATTGGTACAATGCAGGGGACCTGTCTTACCCAGACCCTAGGGTCGATTACAACAGCGGCTGTGCCTGCTGGCTGGCCCAAGACAACGGATCGGACAATGTCTCCATGGCCAACCTTGTGTTTGACATGTACGCCGGAGAGGAGGACGAAGACATCACCGAATGGTCAGGAGAGTACCGCCTTGTGGTCCAACGGCCCACCGAAGATCTGGTTCGGTACTTCGACAGTGTCCATGCCTACGAAAATGCGTCGGGCAATCCTTTTGCGGAGCCTACAAGCATCCAAGGGAACATCCCTGACGGCTTTGGCGTGTTTGGGGTCACCAACAAAGTGGTGGTCACCATCCCGTGAGACGGGTCAGCGTTCCAAGATCTCGTAGGTGAACCGCCCGGTGTTGCCTTGGTCGTCGTAGAAGTCCAAAAACCTGAGCAAGAATTCCCTTCCGTCAGCGGTCCGGATGCCATAAATGTCATTGGGGTTCACCTCATACGAGCCTTCGTCGAGGTCGTAGATTTTCCAATCAAATCCCACAACGTCCCAATCGCTGGAGAGTTCTTCCTCTGGCCATGTCCATTCGATCCAGTCGTCCCAATCCCCTTCTTGGGGCTGCATCACTTGGGTGCCCTCCGAGTGGCTTAGGACCCCAGTGACCAAATAAGGGATCGGGGGGATGGTGCTTCCGGGCTCCTCTTGCACCAATGCGGTGAATTGTGTGAAGTAAACATCCCAGAGGCCCACGTGGGGTTCAATGTCGACCACCTCACGGGCCAGCAGGCTCACGTGGGTGTTGGACACCAGCGGGTTTTGTGCCACGTCCAGCGTGTCCCAATCCAGACCTTCTTGGGGGTCCGCATAAAGGTCCGCGACGCGAACGCTCACCGAGTTGCCTCCAACTTCGAGGATTTCCATTCGAAGGAACCCAAGCGAGGCTGCTGGATCGAGTGGGTCTCTTCCCAAATCCAAGGCCCATGTTTGTCCCACACTCAAGGCATTCCTTTCGTCTCGCCCCTCGGAGGAAAACACTTCCCACGACAAAGGAGTGGTGGAGTCCATGGACACCAGCGGGCCGTTCAACATGGTGAACTGCATCAATCGACTGCTGTTCAGGTCCATCCACACGGTGTCGGCGCCGTGGTGGATGCGAAGGCACCAAGCCGACTTGGGGTGGGCGGCCACAATGTCGCCACTTGCCAAGTCCACATGAAGTTGCACCCCATAGTCGGACCCCATGTCCAAGGCGCGCACCACGGCGTCTCCAGGCGGTCTGGCCGGGATGGGCAACTCATGCTCGATGCACCCTGTGAGAATCCCCACGCAGGCCAGCAGGGCACACCACCAAGGACAAGTGTGCTGTGGCGTCATGAGGCGGAAGGGCGTTGAAGGTTGTACTTGAGCGTCAGGGCCACACTTCGACCCCAGGCAACCCAACCTGTGCCTCCAGCATGAGGACCAGAGGCTGTGGTGGCATTCAAGGCGGTCACGTCCAACAGGTTGTTCCAACCCACGTTCAGGCTCCAAGGGCCCCGCAGGTAGGTGATTTGTGCATCGAGCAAAGTGTACGCTTCCGTCTCAGCCACCTCAATGCCGCCGCTGTCCCCTGCCACGTAGCGGGGCCGAGTGCCGTGGATCTTGGCATTGGCATTCACGCGCCAGTGCTCAGAGGCCACCCAAGTGCCAGAGAAGGTCGCTTCCGGAGTGTACAGAGATTTGGAGGGCAACACGAGGGTGGAGATGCCTTGTCTCTGCCCTGTGACCAAAAAGCCTGATTGGACGGACCATTTGGGTTGGTTGAACCCGACTTGAAGCCCGAGGCCATGCGCTTGAAAGTACTCGACGTTGTCATAGCGGAACGTTCCATCGAGCTGGTCCACCAAGGTGATTTGGTCTTCGACACTGTTCACAAAGCCACGGCCTTGGAGACGCCATCCTTGGCCTGCCCATGTCCAGCTGACTTCCCCGTAATGCGAGGCTTCTGCATCGAGGTTTTCGTTCCCAAACAGCAGATGGTTGATGTCCACGAACCGGAAATGAAGCTCCTTCAAGGTTGGGGCGCGGAACCCTCTGGCGTAGGAAGCGCGCACGCGATGCTCGCCACGCTTCAACAGCACATTAGCACTGGGCAGCAGAGGACTGCCAAAGGAAGAATTCCAAGCTTGTCGTAGGCCCACTTGGCCTTCTGCATTCCTTCCGCTGTAGGAAAGGATGCCAAAAGCAGCGGCATCCAACATGTCCTGCCGCCTCTCTTCCACGCGACCTGAAACGTAGCGCTCGTGTTGCGCATCCCATCCCAAGCGGCCGCCCCATCTTCCAGGCAAGGCCAAGTGGCGCGTCCCACGGGTCATGGAAGCCAGGACGCGTGTGGTGTCTTGTTGGGCGTCAGATTGGGGCGTTTGCGAAAGGGTGGTCAAATCGGTCACCACCGCCTCCTTTCGTCTTTCGTAACGCTGCCAAGAGGCGACGATGTCCCATTGCACGCCATCCGCACCAAAGCGTTTGGCATGGAAAGACGGCAACCACCTCGTGGTGTGGTACACATCGTCGAATGCCGTCGTGCCATAAGGGCTGCGCGGCAACCCCCGGTTGTGGATCCGCTCGCCCAAGACCGTGACCTTTGGGGTGAGGTTCCAATGCTTGGTGGTCCACCTTGAGGTCAAACTGAACTGTCCTTGGCGCTTCGGGTTCCAATCGCTGACGCGTCCGCTGTCCGCGACAAAGTCTTGGATCCAATCGACACCGGGGTCGGAAGGAGACCATCCGTCAAAGGCGTGGTGCGACATTTGGACGGTCGTCGTATGCCCCTCGCCACGCCAAGTCAGCCCTGCCGATTGGGTGTAGTCTCCGACACTTTCGTACCGCACCGAACCCTCAGCACTTGTGCCCGTTCCCTGTCCCTTTTTGGAAATCAAATGGATGGTCCCAGCGAGCGAGTTGGTGCCGTATTCCACCGCCATGGGGCCTTCCACGATTTCAATGGATGCAATGTTGTCCAGTCGGATCTGGGCCAGATCGATGTCGTCGCCAAGGCGGCCTGCCAGCGGCACCCCGTCGATCATGATTTTCACGTTTTGCCCCCCCAGTCCATTCATGGTCAGTGCCGCGCCCAAGGCTGGGTCCTGGCTCATGCGGATGCCATTCTGCAAACGGAGGGCATCTTGAAGGGTTTGTGAGGAGGCATAGGCAGCATCCTTCAAGTCCATTTTGCGGATCACCCGCATCGCATTGTGCGCCTTCACCGCCTGTCTTTCTCCAGTAACGACGGCTTCTGTCAAGTCAGCCTTCCAAGTGATGCTGTCGCGCTCAGTGGTTTGGCCATGGACAAGCGAGGCTGCCCCGAGGAGACAGCCTAGCATGGAGATTCGACCAAATGACCGGCGCGGGACGCTCATTGAACGAGAATACGGATGCGAGAAGAACCCCCGGATGTCAGCACTTGGGCAACGTAGAGCCCCGAATCCAACCCGGACATCGTTGCCAAAGGAGACCGCAAACCTTGAACATGGGGATGGACTCGTTGTCCTGCCATGTTCCAGCATTGAATGTCGAGGATGGGAAGGTCGCCTCTCAAGGTGACGGTGCCATGGGCCTCGACGGGGTTGGGGAAGACCTCCAACCGTTGGACCATGCCAATTTCCTCCGAAACATTTGCCCCTGACTCGAGGATCTTGCCCAATTCAATGTCGCCAGTGGCCGACCCGCCGTACCCAGTGAAGAAAAGACGCCAAACGTCGCCCGTTTGGGACTGCACGAAGTAGCATCGGTCTGAAGCAATGACATATTCCACCCCTGTCCACGTCTTCCAGTCATGCCCCACTTCATTGCTGGCAAACGACATTTCTTCCGTCGTGAAGGTTCCGTCCACAGCGGGGTTGGTCAATCCATCTCTTTGAAGGACACCAACATTGGGGTGGGTCATGCATCCGGTCACAGGATATGCTTGTTCACCGAAGCCCGGGAGGACGACGTATTCGATGTATTTGGTGAACACCATGTCCCAAGGAGCACTGGGTTCAAAGTCCACCATTTCATTCGTTGTCAAGTTGTAATAGGCTTGCAACTTTCCTTCGTGGTCGTCCTTGTCGATTTCGAGCGTGATGTCGTTGGAGCCATCAAGATTAGCGTGTCTAAATGTGTACGTTCCCCCTTGCAAACCCAACAAGGCCACCTTTTTCCATGTGCCATCCCCCATTTGCATGAGGTACATGCTGTCCGCGGTCACGATGTGGGTCACCAAATCGTAGTTGCCCCAGCCGAGGTCGAAGAGTCCATCTCCACCTTGGCCAAAAGCCCCAAGGCCCCAATCGGAAGGATCATTGAGGTAGGCTTCGCCCATGTCCCAGCTGTCCAACGTGACGCTGTCCCAGCCTTCTACTTCATCATAAGGGTACAATGTCAAACCCAGCGCACCATTGATGCGTGCCGTACTCCCCATGGACCGCACATCGAAGGAGACTTCCCAAGCGTCCAGAGGAGCTTCACCAACGACACCTTCACTGAAGCTGTAAAAGAGGGCATTGGCATTGCCTGGACCCATGGAGAGGAGATCGTACGTCACTTCCTGGGCGGAGGCGTATGAGAAACTTCCAAAAGCCGCAAGTGGCGCGACAAAAATGGCGATGAAACGGTTCATGTTTCAAAGGTCACAACAGACCCCGCCAAAGCTGTCAGCGAAATGTCAAACGGGAGGTTTTTTTATTTAGAACGATTCCAAATTACCATGTTTGGGGGATTGTATGGACGACAGAAAAGAGATCAACTTTGGCCCCATGAATATTTCTTTTGGCTCTGCTTTCCGGTTGACATGCTCCTTGCTTTTGTTTCCAGTTTTGGCATCTGCACAAGGTCCCTTGATGCAGCAGCCCCAGGACAGTTTGGACCTCATGACCCAAATGTGGCACGCGCTGCCCGCGGCCGAGGTGGGTCAGGTAGGATTGGCTGCTGGGTCGCTTGACCCGAGTGAAATTCCGGGCTCGATGCAAAGGCTCTCTTCCAAGATGTTGGCGAAGATGTCTTACGCGAACCCCATGCAAACCTTGCATGCACTGGCGGGTTTGAATTTGGTGGAAGAAGACGGATTTGGCCTTCGACCTAATGTGGGCATGCGAGGATCAGGGTCCGAGCGTTCCTCCAGAATCACTCTAATGGAGGATGGCATTTTGATGGCTCCAGCGCCATATGCCGCACCCTCTGCCTATTATTTTCCAACCATGGCACGCATGGAAAGTGTCGAAGTCCGCAAGGGTGGAAGTCAAATTGCCTTTGGCCCACAAACTGCGGGAGGTGCGCTGAACTTGGTGTCTACAGCCATCCCTGATGAGCAGCTCGCGGGTCGGGTGAGAATGGAAACCGGCAGTTTTGGGAACCAGCAAACCCACACTGCCATTGGCGGAAAGTCTAGATCTTGGGGGTACAATCTAGAGTGGATGCAGCTTGCGAGCGATGGATTTAAGGTGTTGGACGGAGGAGGAAACACTGGATTTGACAAGGCCGACCTTGTGGCCAAGTTGCAGTGGACATCGGAAAACGGCCAACACTTGCTTCGCGGGAAGGCGATGTCAAGCGAAGAGGAATCGAGGGAAACGTATTTGGGGTTGTTTCAGGCGGATTTTGACGAAACGCCCAACCGCAGGTACGCAGCCTCTGCCCAGGACTTGATGGCCACTTCTCACAACCATTTCGTTTTGGGCCATGAATGGAAAGTATCTGACCACGTGAAATTGACCACAGAGGCGTATCAAACCCGTTTCGAGCGCAACTGGTACAAATTGGATCGTGCTGTGGACTCTTTGGGTCAAAAGATTGCGCTTGGTGGTGTGCTAGAAGGAGGTTCTGAGGAAGTGTTGGGTTGGCTTCGCGGTGCGAACACACCTCAAGGTGCGGGATTGGACGTGAAAGCAAACAACCGTGTCTACGGTTCCCAAGGAATCCAGCACCGTGGCAGGGTGAGTTGGGGGGGGGAGAGACAGCACCGATTGACTTTTGGAATGAGGGTCCATGAGGATTTTATGGATCGGTTCGAATGGCGTGACCGTTATGCCATGGACGAGGGGAACATGATTTTAATGTTGGCGGGTGATTCTGGATCGGCTTCGAACAGAGTTGAATCCGCTGAGGCCTTGGCCGGACATGTTCAAGCTGCGCTTCATTGGGGCCGTCTCACTTTGACCCCTGGATTGCGTCATGAGCGAATTGCCTTGTCGAGATTGGATTTTGGCGACGACCTTCAACGAACTGGTGACGGAGCATTGCGCACAAATCGCTTGAACGTTTGGCTCCCTGGATTGGGAGCGCATTGGGATGTTGTGGACGATACATGGACCCTGTTTGCTGGTGCGCATCGGGGTTTTGTCCCACCAGGCTCCTCCCCTGATACCCAGGCAGAATTCAGCCTGAATGTTGAGCTTGGGACGCGCATTAGTTCCCCGGCATTCAGCGGTCAAGCAACGTTGTTTTACAGCGACCACCAAAACTTGTTGGGTGCCGATTTGACAGCTAGTGGAGGCACCGGATCTGGAGATTTGTTCAATGGTGGAGCCTCCATGGCCCGTGGATTGGAATTGGAGTTGGTCACTGACTTTCTGGAGATCACGGGAGCAGACGCGTTTTTCGATGGAAACAGCCACATGCCTGTGCGATTGAGCTACACGCTTACACAGGCAGAATTCACCCAGGCTTTTGAAAGTGAATTTGACCCATGGGGCTCGGTTGAATCGGGCGATGCCTTGCCCTACTTGGCCCCACATCAATTCAACGCCTCCATCAGTTGGCAAGGCCCCACGTGGAGTGTTGATGGCAATGTTCGGGCCATGTCAGCCATGCGCACCCTTGCAGGCCAAGGCGAACTGCTTCCCAATCAAAGCACCGATGCATGTCAGGTCGCTGACCTCATGTTGCGATGGTTCCCGGGAGAATACGTGACTTGGTTTGCTGGCGCCACCAACCTCACTGACCAAACGTATGTGGTTGCTCGTAGGCCTTATGGCTTGCGCCCTGCCATGCCGCGGGCCTGGCGTTTCGGGGCCACAGTGGAATTCTGAGTCAGGACGTTCCGCGACGCCGCATTTGCTCTTGCTTGAGCAATTCCAATTCCCTCGAAGTCTGGCCTGCCACGGAGGTGTTTTCTTGGGCCCTTCGGATGAGATAGGGAATGGCTTCGCGGATGGGGCCGTACGGCACGTATTTGGCCACATTGTAACCCATGGCCGCCAAGTTGAATGTGATGGGGTCACTCATGCCCAACAGTTGTGCAAACCAAACTCTCGGATCGTTGGGCGCCAAATTTCTGGCCTTCATGCCCTCACAAAGCTTCATGTTGCTCGCTTCATTGTGGCTCCCGGCTATGAGATGGATGCGGTCGATGCGGTCGAGGACCCACTCCATGGCCGCATCAAAATCTCGGTCGCTGCTCGCCTTGTCGGGTTGGATGGGCGAGGGACAACCAAGGGAGGCGGCACGTTCTCGCTCCTTCTCCATGTAGGCCCCACGCACCAATTTGACCCCGCATTGATAGCCTCCTTCGTCAGCCCTTGAGGCCATGTCTTTGAGGTAGCCCAACCTGTCGTGGCGGTACAGCTGAACGGTGTTGTAAACGACCACGCGCTCCTTGTTGTGGTCGGACATCATGTCTTCCGCCAAGTCGTCGATGGCGTCTTGGATCCAACTCTCTTCGGCATCGATCAGCACCCGGCCACGGGCTTGCGCTGTGGCTTCGCACAAGGCCCGAACCCTTGATTGCACCCTTTGCCATGCAAGTTCATCTTCTTGTGAAAGTGCAGAGGATTTGGCTTTGGAATTGCCCACACGCTCCAGGAGACCGTTGTCAGAAAGTCCGCTGACCTTGAACACCGCAAATGCGTGACGCTTGTCGCCATCTGCCGCTTGGATGGCGGCAAGCACCTCCGCGCAGGTGGCGTCGAGACGTTCCTCTTCGGTTTGGCCCTCGGCGCTGAAGTCCAAGATGGTCTGGACGTTGTGTTCTGCCAGTTTGGACACCGTGGTCTCAGAACCGGCAATGGACTCGCCTCCGCAGAAGTGCGCATACACAGTCGGACGGACAGCCCAACCAAGGGGAATGCGAAGCTTCAAGGCCAAATGGGCAAGCGCACTTCCCACATGCACCAGCCAGGGCTTCCCAATCAGGGCAAACAGCGCGACGGCCCTCCGAAGCTCTGCATCGGAGAGGTGCTGAAAGGCTTGTGCGGTGTCATTGAACCGCGGAAGAGGTGATTGGCTCATCGGAAGAACAAACGTCGACGACCGCGAAGATACGTGGGCGCACACCGAGGTTGTACCTTCACCCTCATGGACGTGAGAGAATACATGAACGAGCACCGTGAGCGGATGCTTGAGGAGCTGTTGGAATTGCTTCGAATCCCCAGCGTTTCTGCCGATGCGGCATTTTCTGATGACACCTTTCGGTGTGCAGAAGTCGTGGCGGATCACCTGCGAAAGGCCGGGGCCGACAACGTGGAAGTGGTGGCCACCAAAGGATACCCCGTGGTGTTTGGCGAGAAACAAGTTGACCCTTCTAAGCCCACTGTCTTGGTCTACGGCCACTACGATGTCCAGCCTGCCGACCCCATCGAACTCTGGGACAGCCCTGCATTTGAACCTGTGATCAAATCCACTGAACTTCATCCTGAGGGGGCCATTTTTGCGCGAGGGGCATGCGACGACAAAGGCCAAATGTTCATGCACGTGAAGGCCTTCGAGGCCATGGTGGCCACTGGGCAAGTGCCGTGCAACATCAAATTCATGATCGAGGGGGAGGAAGAAGTGGGGTCCGTTCACTTGGAGGACTTTCTAAGGGCGCACAAAGACCGTTTGGCTGCAGATGTGGTGCTGGTCAGTGACACCGGCATCATTGCCAACGACGTTCCCTCGATCACGACAGGGCTGCGGGGATTGAGCTATGTGGAAGTGGAGGTGACGGGTCCCAACCGCGACCTTCACAGTGGACTTTACGGAGGGGCAGCGCCCAACCCCATCAACATCTTGTGCGAGATGATTGCCTCTTTGAAGGACGAGCACCAACAGATTGTGGTGGAAGGATTTTACGACGACGTGGAGGAGCTCAGCGAGACGGAACGTGCGGCCATGGCCGAGGCGCCGTTCAGTGAGGAAGCCTACAAAAAGAGCATTGACATTTCTGCAGTGGAAGGCGAGAGGGGGTACAGTGCTCCAGAGCGGATGAGCATCCGTCCCACGCTGGACGTCAATGGGATTTGGGGTGGATACCAAGGGGAAGGGGCCAAGACGGTCATTGCATCCAAGGCCTATGCCAAAATTTCAATGCGGTTGGTGCCCCACCAGGATCCCGACGACATCACCGCCAAGTTTGAGGCCCATTTCAATCGGATCGCACCGGAGAGTGTCTCCTTGAAGGTCACCGCAATGCACGGCGGCCAGCCCGCGGTGACCCCCACCGACAGCCCCGCCTATCAGGCGGCGTCAGCGGCCATGGCCTTGACCTATGGCAAAGTGCCTGTGCCCGTGCGAAGCGGCGGAAGCATTCCGATTGTGGCAAGCTTTGAGCAAATTTTGGGGTTGAAAACCGTGTTGATGGGCTTTGGTTTGGACTCGGATGCCATCCACAGCCCCAACGAACATTATGGACTTTTCAACTACTTCAAAGGCATCGAAACCATTCCTCACTTCCATGCGGAGTTTGCCCAGCGTCATGGGTAAGCAGTGGATGCAATGGGCGGTCCTCCTTGCCTGTTGTGCGGGGTGGACAGGCTGTTTGTACCAAGATTTGGAGGTGCTGGAGGTGGGTGACTTTTCCGACGTCCAACTTTCTTTGGAGGGTCTCGAGTCTCAAATGGATGTGGTGGTGTACAACCCCAATCCGTACGCAGTGAACCTTGTGGGTGCAGACATATCGTTGGCCGTGGGGGACCAAGAGGTAGGTGTGGTATCGCTTTCAAAAGTCCACGCCATCCGTCCCCAAGCCCAGTCCACCGTCCCACTTTTTGTGCAGACCCACGAAGGCGCATTGGGCAAGGTTTTGAAAAATGATCTGATGCGGTGGCTCAGGGGCGAACCCGTCCCCTTTTCTGCCAATGGAACTGTAACGGGCAAAGCCTTTGGGGTCCGATTCAATGTGCCCCTCCGACATGACCAATCTCTGAACATTCGACGATGACACTCCTTTCCTTGACCTTTCCCTCACGCGCACAGACTTTGCGGTTCTTCGGAGCTCTTCTCGCCGTGGGGATGATTTTTTCCTTGCGTGCTCAAGAAGCCTCGGACCAGAAAACGGACCCTGTGGAAGCCCTCGTGGAGGCCATGAATGTTCGGCACCTTGGTCCCGGAACGATGAGTGGCCGCGTGACGGCCATTGCGGTGCCCTCCGATTCACCAGAAGAAATTTATGTGGGCACCGCATCTGGCGGGCTTTGGAAGAGCGAAAGTGCGGGCGTCACGTGGTCTCCACTGTTTGATGATCAACCCACCCAGAGCATCGGTGCTGTCGCCCTCAGCGGCCTGAACCCTGATTTGATTTGGGTGGGCACTGGAGAAGGAAATCCGCGCAACAGTCACTCGAGTGGACGTGGCGTGTACAAGAGCATTGATGGAGGTGCGACTTGGTCCTTCATGGGCCTGAAAGAAACCCACAATGTGCACCGCATTCTGATCCATCCCCGTGACCCCAATGTGGTCTTTGTGGCCGCCACAGGTTCTGCATGGGGAGACAGTCCCCAAAGGGGCGTATTCAAGTCCCAAGATGGAGGAACGACCTGGGAGCACGTGTTGAGCATTGATGAGCGCACAGGTTGCGCAGAATTGGTCATGGACCCCAGCAACCCCGACAAGCTGTTTGCAGCGATGTGGTCCTTTCGACGACAGCCTTGGACCTTCAAAAGTGGGGGTGAGGGGAGTGGGCTGTACGTCACCCATGACGGGGGCAACACTTGGGAAGAGCGCACTTCAGAGGATGGCCTTCCAGAAGGCGAGCTTGGGCGCATGGGCTTGGCCATCAGCCCTGCCAATCCAGACGTGGTGTATGCCTTGGTGGAATCTTCAGACTATGCCCTCTACCGATCTGATGATGGAGGCCGAAGCTTCTCACGCCGTTCCACCGACAATGAGATTGGCAACCGCCCTTTTTACTACGCAGAAATCCATGCAGACCCCTTCAATGAGGACCATGTCTACAGCCTTTGGAGCATGGTGTCAAAGTCGACCGATGGCGGGCGCACGTTCGACATCATCCTTCCCTACAGTGGGGTCCACCCCGATCACCATGCGCTGTACATCCACCCCTCTGACCCTCAATATCTCATCAACGGAAACGATGGGGGATTGAACATCAGCCGAGACGGAGGGAAGAACTGGACCTTTGTGAACAACCTCCCAGTGGGCCAATTTTACCACATTGCGGTCGACGATGAGGTTCCGTACAATGTGTACGGTGGCATGCAGGACAATGGCTCCTGGAAGGGCCCCTCTGCGGTTTGGCATGTTGGCGGCATCCGCAACGAAGATTGGCAAGAAGTCTTGTTTGGAGACGGCTTTGACGTCCAACCCACAGGCGACGGCGAGCTGTATGCCATGTACCAGGGCGGCGCCGTGCAACGCGTGGATGTGGCCACCTTGGGGACCACCGACATTCAACCCGCTGAGCCAGATTCCATCGCCTTGCGTTTTGCATGGAACGGTGCCATGTCCCTCGACCCCAATGATCGAGATGGGTTGTACTTCGGGTCACAAAGGCTGCATTACAGTTCTGACCGCGGTCGGTCTTGGGAGACGTTGAGTGGTGATTTGACCACCAACGATCCGGACAAACTCGATCAGGCCACCAGTGGGGGTTTGACCATTGATGCTACAAAGGCTGAGAACCATTGCACCCTTTTGAGCATTGCGCCTGTGGGGCAGCGTCCCAATGAGATTTGGGTGGGCACGGACGATGGAAGGCTGCAACACACCAAGGACCGTGGGCAGACTTGGACCGACCACAGCGGACAATTGAAGGGATTGCCCAAGGGGTCGTGGATCCCACAAATTCATGTGAGTGCCCACAATCCAGACGAAGTCTATGTTGTGGCCAACAATTACCGCCGCAACGATTGGGCGGCCTACTTGTACCGGACCAGTGACGGCGGCAAGTCTTGGAAGCGTTTGGTGTACGGTGAGGACATCCCGGCCCATGCTTTGTGCGTGGTGCAAGATCCCGAGGCTTCTGATTTGTTGTTCCTTGGAACCGAAGAGGGCCTCTATTTCAGTGTGGACAGGGGGGTGAATTGGCGGCATTGGTCGCATGAGGTGCCCACTGTGCCAGTGCGTGACATGGCCATCCAGGCCCGCGAAGGAGATTTGGTCTTGGGCACCTTTGGCAGAGGGGCCTACGTCATTGAAGACTTGGCGCCACTTCGTGCGTTGGCACAAAATGGTGCCGCCGTGCTTCAAGCCTCTTTCCTCGCCTTTGATGCGGCGACAGGTTACCAAGTTCCTTGGGCCCGTCCAGCAGGATCTCGATTCATGGCGGATCATTTGTGGGAGGGAGAGAACAGGATGCGAAGTGCACATGGGCACGTGTTTGTCCATCCCGATACTGCCGAAGTTCACACCTCCATGGAGGTGGCCATTGTCAACTTGGAGGGCGATACACTTCGACGCATGGAGAAGGATGTGGAGGCCGGTTGGCAGACCTTGACATGGCGTGGAGACACCGATGGGGTGCGTTGGCCAAGCCGTTCTTTGGACGAAGAAGAGGGACCCTTTGGGGGAGGAGCGCCTGTGGCCCCTGGATCGTACCGCGCCTTGCTGTCCATGGGCAACCATTCGGACACGATGCGCATGACGGTGGATTCCGACCCCAGAAGCCCGTTTGACGAGGAGAAGCATGCCCGCGGCGTGGCCTTGCGGAAGGAGTCCGAGGGCCAGGTGGTGCGATTGGCGAAGCTGATGCAGCAATTGGCCCAGGCCAAGGTGTCCATGGAGTCTATGGATGCGGTTTGGATGCACCTTGAGGACTCCACCACAACGGGCTTGGATTCACTGTCGGCCCAGGCTTTGGAGGGCATCGAAGAAATCCAGGCGATGCTGTGGACCCCGGAAGACTTTGTGGGCTACGACCACGTCACCGTTCGGGTGATGGACCAGCTCTACGATGCCATGCCAGATGTGGCAGAGGGGGAGACCCCAAATGCCCGCCGCAAGCTTGAAATCGCAACGTCTGCAGTGGACCGTGTGGAAGTGGCCGTGCAAGATTGGACCGATGGGCCTTGGCAGGCGTTGATGGAGGAAGCCCAAGGGTTGGATGTTTCCTTGCCACTGCTTTACGAAGCAGTGCGTGGCACAGATTGAGCCTTGGAAGGGGTTCAGCGGTCAGCTGAACCGAGCAACCGGGTGTAGCCCACTTGCAGGGTGATGTTTTGCATCCGGTCGTCCCATCGGGCATTTGGTCCCGGATTGTCTGGTTTGGGGACGATGCCAGGAAGGCTTTGGCTGTGGCGAAGAAACCATTCTCCAGCGTCTCCTGCTCTCATGCCGACCCATACGACCCAACTCAACTCCCAGCTTCGGATTGGCAGCGTGCTTTCTGTCCAATCGCCTGTCGCGGCGCCGCTGAGCAGGCCGTCTTCTTGGGCGGACAGCAGAACACCAGGTTGCAAGCCTGTTCCCACCGTGTACCCCTCTTTGATGTCAACGACAGCAACGATGGGGATGTCGATGTAAGTGAACTTGTACGCCCAGGTGGTGTAGTCCCCTGTTTTGGGATTGGCCACCTTGCGGCTCCCTTTGTCATGGTAGAGCAATCCCAACTGAAGTCCCACATTGGTGTACTTGCGGACGTCCACGATGAGGCCGCCATACAGCCCCAATTTGTTGAATCCATCGATGCCATCGCCACGTACCTGAGAAGCAGAAAAGCCGCCTGTGAATCCACCGCGGAACTCCCAAGCCAATTCCTCTTCTGAATTTTGAGAAAAGGCAACGGTTGCCAAGGACAACCACGCCAACAAGACAAGAAGCCACTTTCCCATCATTCTGCGACGTGGGCTGAGAGCACTTGAATGACGCTGCCGTTGTCACGGGTCAAAACGGCAATGATCTCGCTGTGGTTCGCGTCCCAACTGTCTTCCCAGTCGAAGGCGTAACAAAACTGATCGGCATCTCCGGCGTTGGGGCTGTCTGCCACTACGAGCCCTTTGGCCCCAGTGACGCTTCCTCGCAAAAGGTGTTCAAATTCATACACCTCAACATACTCGGGGTTGTTGCCGTACCACAATTGAGGTCCAAACAACGCACTTTCTGCAACCAGCAGGGCGAGCCGAACAGGGCCAGGCTGGTCGTCGAACCAAGTGGTGTGCACGTGCACGGCTGTCTTCCCATCTTCGGGATTGTATTGCACTTCCATTTGGAGACCTGCCGTTGCGACGAGGGCCAACTGCTCATTGATTTTCTCCTCCCACTCTTCTTGGAAAAAAATGGCCGATTCGTCGTCTTGACGGTTGATCCTGCCCGCTGGATTGACCTGGAATTGCAGGTCACCCCAAAAAATGTCACTTTCCGCACATGTCCAGTCGTTGGGGTATTCCTCGTTGGTGCTGGCCAAATCGCCGGCATGAATGGCCAAGGGAATCACTATGCCCGGATGGGCAGAGGCCAAAATCCCAGCCTCTGTGGCCGCAGGAGGGCAATTGCCACACTGGTGGGCCGTGAAGTCTTCCAAGAGTACCCCTTGTGTCGCAGAACTCATGGATTCAAAGACCGGGGCATCCTCGGATTCACACGGAGGAATGATGTCGATGATGGGATCGTCAAGTTGGTCACAAGAGGACCACAAAGCCGCTGCGAGGCAGCCCCAAAAGAGAAAGGAAACGACGTTTGGTGCGCGCACAGGATCAGTCTTTGAGAAGGCGAAGGGTGTGAACGACATTGTCCATTTGCAGGTCCACCATGTAGGCTCCGGGGACCAAGAAGCCCAAGTCGAGGTTCAAGCGATGGGTTCCTGCGGGGAGGTTGCCCAAAGACCGCTCCAAGACGGATGCGCCCAACACGTTGCGAACGAAAAGGTGACCGGCTCCTGATTGTGCAGCATGGAACTCAAGGGTGGAAGGTCCATGGGTAGGGTTGGGATACAACACAAGTCCAAGGTCCGAGTCGAGTTCGGAAACATGGGTGATGGAGGAGGCCTCAAACTCAAACCGGACCTCCGAGAATTCATCTGTCGTTTGGAAAAACAACTCCTGTTCCAAGGTGGTCTCTCCGTCCATGCTCGATACGGTGAGGGAACCCACGCCGTCCAAACTGAGTGCCCCGCCGATGTGTCCGTCGCCGGCAAGGTCCATGAGCGTCAGGGAGTAGCACCCCAATTCAGGAAGGGTGACGTCCCAGATGTACTCTGTTTGTCCTTGGGTGATTTCTGTCCCTGCGTCCACTTCGGTGATCACGTCACCGGCTGCATTCTCCAGCACCCAACTGGTCTCTTCGGGGTTCATGTCGGTGAACAGCCGGATCTCGATGTTGTTCGCAATTTCCTCGCTCTTCAAGACTTCTCCAATGGTGGAGTTGTTGCCTGGGTTGTCGTCAGCAGAAACGATGTCGAAGTTGAAAAGGGTCTGCGCATCGATGGCCAAGCCCGTCAATTCCGCTGTGGTGACCTCGTAGGTGGCCAGTGATCCGGTCCAGTCGTAGGTGCCAACCACCTCCGTTTGGTTGAAAGGCAGTTGTCGAGAAACCTGGATGGAACAAGAAGTCAAGGTGTCCAGTCCTTGGTTCATGAGGCGCACTGCCAGATTGGCCAAATTGTCGCCGCACGAGTAGCCGTCTCCAGCATACCCCACCAAGAGCCCATCGTTGGGGAAGGAGGCCGGCGCACATGTGGCCGATTGGAGCACTGCTTCGTGCCCCACCACGGTGGCTTGCCCTGACTCGGTGATCAAACCACTGGGACATACGGTGTAAATCGTGGGGTAGTAGGTGTTCTCGAAGGAGGCAAAAATATCTCCAGCGTTGTCGATGATGGGGTAAGAAGTGCCGGTGATCCAGTCGCCTGCCGTGCTGGGTCCGGTGCCTTGAAGATCTGCGGCGGTGGTGGAGTCGTCGCCTTCGATGAAGAACACACGAATCTCATTGGTTCCATCTGGCCCATAGGCCTCGTACAACTCTTCCAAGACTCCACTGGTGTGGTAATTCCAACAAGGACCGCACCATGTTGCAGAGAAGTCCAAGATCACTTGGTACCCTGAATCCAGATAGCTGTAGAGGTTGTGCTCCACCGAATCGATGTCCAAGGCTGTGAAATCAGGAGCAAAACTTCCTTCGGGAAGCTGGGCCCACGAGGTCAGGCAGGTCATCAAGAGAAGAGAAGTCAGAATGGATTTCATGAGGATTGGTTTCGATAAGAACCCAAGATATTCCAAGATGGGCGACAAGGACACAAAAAAGCCGGACGATTCCCCAAGAGGGGGACCATCCGGCTTTCTTCAAAAGAGGAATCAGTGCTTCGTCACCCGTAGGGTAGACGTTTCGCCACCGGCGTTCAAGTTCACCAAGTAGATACCGGCTTTTACGCTGCCCAAATCGAGCGCGAGACGGTGCTCACCTGCAGGAAGCGTGCCGAAGTCTTGTGAAATCACGCGCTCTCCAATCAAGTTGAGCACCTCAAGCGTGGCACGGCCAGCTTTCGCGCTGCTGAACTGCACGTTGGTGAAGCCTTGTGTTGGGTTGGGGAACATGGCCACTGTCTCCATCAAAGAAGCTTCGTCCACAGAGCTGACTGAAGTCACCTCAAATGGGAATTCGATGGAGACATATTCGTCAGGCGACGCGTAGGTGATCAAGTTTTGGTCAACGTTGTTGCCGTCCATGGCGTCCAAGCTGAAGCTTCCGTCAGGGCCGGTGCCGTTGTACCAGCTGGCGTGCAAGCCATCGCCAAAAGAGTCTGCGATGCGGAAGACATAGCATCCGAAGGGCAGGTTCATGTCGTAGATGAACTCTGCACCCACATCGCCGTAGCCATTCACTTCTTCCACAGCGTTGCCGTTTTCGTCGTAGACGCCCCAAGAAATTTCACCTGGGTAAGCGTCGGTGAGAAGGGTGAACCGGATGTTGTTGGTGGTCTGCTCTGAGACGTTGACCATGCCAGACGCAGCAGAATTGTTGGCTGCATTGTCGTCTGAAGATGTGATGGTGAAGTCGAAGTCAGTGGAACCATCAAGCGCTGTCGTGGTGACCACGACGTCTTCAATGGCATAGGTCTCCAAAGAACCACTCCAGTCGGTGCTGCCGACAGCTGTGGCGCCGTCGTACGCGGTGATGGTGCAAGAAGTGAGGTTGTCCAAACCTTGGTTCATCAAGTTCACAGAAAGGGTGATGGGGGAGTCCCCACAAGCCACTGTCTCTCCAGTGTAGCCCACCAAGGCCGCGTCGTTGGGCAAGGAAGCTGCCGCGCAAGCGTTGGATTGGAACACTTCAGTGTGTCCTGCAATGCTCGCCTGACCAGATTCGGACAAGATGCGGCTGGGGCAAACTGTGTAGATGGTTGGGTAGTATGTGTTGGAGTAGCTGTCGAAGATGTCCGAGGCATTGTCGATGATGGGGTACGTGGTTCCAGTGACCCAATCGCCTTGGGTGTTGCCACCTGTTCCGTTCAAATCGGCGTCTGTTGTGGTGTCATCGCTTTCGATGTAAAAGACACGGATTTCATTGGTTCCATCAGGACCGTACATTTCGTACAAATCTTCGAGTGTACCAGCTTCGTGGTAGCTCCAGCACGGTCCGCACCATGTTGCAGAAAAGTCGAGAATGACTTGGTAGCCCTCGTCGAGAAGGTCGTAAAGATTGTGCTCCACACCATCGATGTCGGTGGCGGTGAAGTCAGGAGCGATGCTGCCATCAGGAAGTTGGGCAGAGGCACTCAAAGTAATCATGGCGGCTGCCATGACAGCGAAAAATTGCTTCATAGGTGTTGGTTTTTGAAACTTTATTGGAAATTCAGGTAGAAGACGAAGATATGACAATCAAGGTTGCTTACCCCCCTTGAACACACCATTCAGGGCCTCAAAAGCTGCTGGTGAAGGTCATTTCGAAGCCATTGGAGGCTGGAACAGCGCGGCAAACTCCCCCCACGCAAAAAATGCCTTCCCGGCGCTTGCCATAGCCCACGCTCAAACGGTGGGGCCCGTTGATGTAACCCGCCGCACCGTACAAATAGTGGATGCGTTTGTCCATATCGTTGTTCCCAAAATTGTACTGGTCGACCACGCTGACAAACCAATGGGGGCTCCAAGTGTATTCGGCCACAACGGTGGCCCAGTGTCCTTTGTCCTGCAACTGACCCGGGGATTCCTTGTCCTCTCCTACCCAAAGTCCCTGCAACTCCGTGCGGAGGCTTTGCTTGGGCTTGACCTTCCATTGGGTCTCCAAGACATGGATGTTGGCATTGACAATCCCCTTGTAGTCCGTCGTGACGGGCGTGGTGAGCGTGTTGAAATCAAAGTGGAAATAGGTGTATTTCACCTTCCATGATTTGTTCAGTTTTCGGCTGGCGGAGACGTTGAAGTCACGCACAAAAAGTTCTTCGCCTGGGCCCCAGCTGTTGCGCTCGTAACCGTAACGCACTTGGTCCAAGTCGCCGTCTTTGTAACGGGTGGTGTCCAAACTGTTCGCTGCGGAAAAGCTCGCGCTGAGTTTCGTGCCGTATTTCCCTCCCCATTGGCTGCCCTTGGGCAGGGTGTAAAAAATTTCGGCACTTGCGCTCGTCTCTCCCGTGATCACCGTGGCATACGGGTAGAGGGTGGCGGCCAGGTTGTACGTGTGTTGTTGGGTCACAGCGGGGATGTAGTTGATCGGAAGATCGAAGAGCCTGAGGTCACGGTCGGATCGGTAGCTCATGTTGTCCACCATTTTGGCCGTAAACAACACCCCCAACCCTTTTTGGCTGTAACCCAAGTTCGCCAAGAAGGCCTCCCCGTTTCGAAAGGTGTACCCGTTGTCTGCGCTTGGATCGTTGATTTTCCCCGCGTACTCCGCACTGGCCATCCATCCTTTCCGCACGGCATTGATGCGGTAGGACCAGGACCCCACATTTTGTGGCATGCCGAGGACAAGGCTGTCGACATTGAAGGCGCTTCCTGACTGGAATTTGCTGACAAAGCTTGCCCCAAGGGTGACCTTGGTCGGTCGCTCCTGCCAGCGCGCCACGAGGGCATTGAGGTCCGCCTCAGCATTCACTGCCCGAAGGATGCCTGGCCCATTGACGAGCCCGTCGTCAAAGTCGAACCTTTGTTTGCCGTAAATGAACTTCACTTGGAGCCCATCGAGGGGGGTCAGGATCAAGCGGAAACCGTCCATGGCGTTGTCGATTCCCAAGTTTCGCTCCTCGTAGGACCTGAACACAAGGCCGCTGCCAAACTGGTCGTAGAAATTGCCCACAGTCACATCGATGCCACGGTCCTTGTCGGCATACCTGGCAAAGCGGTACCCGATGCCGCTGCCGTCAAATCTCCCAGGAAATCCAAGCACGGAATTGAGGTAGCTTTCGTAGCGGATGCCCGCGCTGAAGTCTCCTTGGTTGTAAAGGACATTGGCGAAGGCATTGTACCCCGTTTTTGAGGGAGGTACTTGGGCGCCAATGAGGGTGTCTTCGGCGTAGGATTGCCACAAAACCCCAACGTTTCCGGAGATGTTGGGTCGGTCATTTCCTCCTTCCGATTGGGCCCAAGACGTGGAGAGAAGAGAAGAAAAGCCGACAGCAGCGGCAAGGGCCAAGGTCCGAGTCGGCAGCATCATTCGGCGAGTTTGAGAAGCTCTTCGTAGAGTTCATATTCGTCTCCCTCTGCGTAGTTGTTGTGGGACCACACCACGTTGCCTTGAGCATCCACCACAAAGGTGTGAGGGACATTCTGGACGTTGAGTGCCCTGGCGAAGTCTCGGTTGGGGTCGAGGAGGATGTCGTACTCCCAGCCAACGCTGTTGACGTAGGGCGCCACACGGTTGACGGACCGCTGGTCGTCGATGCTCACCGCCACGATTTTGACCCCAGTATCATCCACCCAGTCGTCGTAAAGCTCCGCGTAGTTGTTCAATTCCCGCTTGCACGGACTGCACCAAGTGGCCCAAAAGCAGAAGACCGTTGGCCCCTCCTCTTGCAAGGAGGCTGCGGTGGACACGACGTTGCCTTGGATGTCCTTCAAGGACACATCGGGCAAGGCCTGTCCTTGGGCTTGGTCAACCCATCCACCAGTCAACAGAACAACAAAGGCCCAGCCCAAATGGGCGAATGGAGCGGTGGAAGGAAGGCGTGGATGCATGGTTTTGTGGTTGTCAGGTGGTGGCCCAATGAACACATGGACCATGCCAAAAATAAGGCGCCGCGGACCAATTCCATGGGATAGGCCAAGTGACGGACAACAGACAGTTCAGAGGATTTGTATCTTTGGGGTCATGAAGAACCTCTCCTTTTCCTTGGTTTTTGGACTGTTGTTTTCCTGGATGATGGTGTTCCAAGTCTCTGCTCAAATAGAGTTTGTCAACCCGCCTGACACGGTGTATGTGGCCCTAGACACGTTAGGGACAGGGGCATTGGAGGTGCATTGGGACGTCGTGAACAACGGAAATGGCCCGTTGGACTTGATGGTGACCCGGTTTTTGGTGGACACGGTTTCCCCTTTCAATTACCCCTATGACGACGAGAACGAAGGGGCACATGAGCGCTTTTGTTGGGGGCCGTCATGTTTCCAATACGGCACGGATGCTTCCCCCAACAATCCGGCGTTTTTCGTTTCTCTGGATTCGGCAGAAACGGACACAACCTTCCGAGGAGATTACGTTCCATATGGTGTGACAGGTCCAACGACGATTCGGTACTGTTTTCATCCTCCAGGCCAAATCAGTTCTGGAGTGTGCCATCAGGTCACTTACTTCGCTGTAGAAACTGCGTCGTTGGGGGAGACAGTGATGCGGCCTCGCGATGGCTTTGAATTGTGGCCCAACCCCGCCCAGGACATGGTCCGCTTGCAGTGGAGCCAACCTGTGGTTGGAGAGTTGGAGTTCAGGAATTTGGTGGGCCAGTTGAAGCGAAGCGAGCGCATCCCTGCCGGGGCGCGAAGCCATGAAGTTTCTCTGTCGGATTTGGCGCCTGGGATTTGGCTGGTCAGCTTCCGGTCAGAAGGGCACGTGGTGTCCACCCAACGCCTTTTTGTGGACTGAGCCTTCTTCTGCACAATATGCACGAGCAGTTGTGCATCCTTTGGCGCTTCGTCCGCTGGTCGGGCGAGATTTCATGGTGAACTTCGCTTTTCCATGCAACAGAACAACCTGAAGAGAGAAGCCTTGGAATACCATGCGCGAGAGCGCCGTGGCAAGGTTGAGGTCGTCCCCACCAAACCCTACAGCACGCAGCGTGACTTGAGCCTTGCGTACAGTCCAGGTGTTGCGGAGCCTTGCATCGCGATTTCTGAAAACCCGCAAGACGTCTACAAGTACACCGCCAAGGGCAACCTCGTCGCCGTGATCAGCAATGGCACGGCGGTGCTTGGCTTGGGCGACATTGGGCCCGAAGCGAGCAAGCCTGTCATGGAAGGCAAGGGCGTTCTCTTCAAGGTTTTTGCGGACATCGATGTGTTTGACATTGAAGTGGACGCCACCGATGTGGACCAATTCGTGGCCACGGTGAAGGCGATTGCGCCCACGTTTGGCGGCATCAACTTGGAGGACATCAAGGCCCCAGAAGCCTTCGAAATCGAGCGGCGCCTCAAGGAAGAGCTCGACATTCCGCTCATGCACGACGACCAGCATGGCACGGCCATCATCAGCGCGGCAGCGCTGCTGAATGCCCTCAAGCTGGCGGACAAAAAAATGGAGGACATCCGGGTGGTGGTCAGTGGAGCGGGGGCGGCAGCCATGTCTTGCCTTGACATCTATGAGCAGCTGGGCATGCGCCGAGCGAATGCGGCGGTGTTTGACAGCAAGGGCCACATCCATTCTGGCCGTGGTGCCCTCGACGTGAGCAAGCAGAAATACGCGACAGAGAAGGCATATGATTCCTTGGCGGACGCCATGAAGGGCGCAGATGTGTTCTTGGGCCTGAGCAAAGGGGGATTGGTGGAGGCGGACATGGTGAAGTCCATGGCGGCCAATCCCATCGTCTTTGCCTTGGCCAATCCGGACCCAGAAATTGGGTACGACGACGCCATGTCGTCCAGGGAAGATGTACTGATGGCCACGGGCCGCAGCGACCATCCCAACCAGGTCAACAACGTGCTGGGCTTTCCCTACATCTTTCGGGGGGCCCTCGACGTCCGCGCCACAGGGATCAACGATGCGATGAAGCTGGCAGCCGTCCGCGCGATCGCCACCTTGGCAGAAGAAAATGTGCCAGACGAAGTAAGTGAGGCGTACGGTGAAGGGGCACTCACCTTTGGGCGTGACCTGATCATCCCCAAGCCACTTGATCCTCGGTTGATCACCACAGTGGCGCCCGCAGTGGCAAAGGCCGCGATGGAATCTGGCGTTGCCCGCGAACCCATCACCGATTGGGAAGGCTACAAACGGCAACTCGAGATGCGTTTGGGCAACGACTCCTCCTTCTCGCGCAACATCGCCACGCGGGCGGCCCGGTCTCCCAAGCGCGTTGTGTTTGCCGAGGCAGAGCATTACAAAGTCCTCAAGGCTGCTGAAATGGCCATGGACGAAGGCATCGCCCACCCCATTTTGTTGGGCCGCGAAGCGCACATCACCGCATTGATTGAAGAGAACAACTTGGAGTTGGAAGGGGCCACGATTTTGGACCCCCGAGGCGACGACCAGGCGGAGCGCCGCAAGGCTTTTGGGGCGGTGCTGTTTGAAGAGCGGAAGCGCCATGGGTTGACCGCCCTTGAATCGGAACGGCAAATGCGCCAGCGGAATTACTTTGGTTCCATGTTGGTGGAACAAGGGGAGGCAGATGCGCTGGTGTCAGGCTTGACGCGCAATTACCCCAACGTGATCCGACCAGCACTTCAGAGCATTGGCAAGGCCCAAGGAGTGGACAAGGTGGCCGGGATGTACATCTTGCAGACCAAAAATGGTCCGATGTTCTTCGCGGACACCACCGTGAACACCAATCCAACGGCCCAAGACATTGTGAACATCACCCTGCTCACGGCCGAGGCGGTCAGAAACCTGCGCATTGTGCCGCGCATCGCGTTGCTGAGCTACTCCAACTTTGGCAGCTCCAAGGGCCACGATGCAGAGAAAATGGCGGAAGCTGCGCGATATCTTCATGTGCACCACCCGGAGCTCATCGTCGACGGAGAGGTGCAGGCCAACTTTGCCATGAACCAAGAAAAATTGGGGGAAAGCTTTCCTTTCAGCGCATTGCACAAGCGCCGCGTGAACACCTTGATTTTCCCCAACTTGTCCGCAGGCAACATCAGTTACAAGTTGCTGCAGGAAATGGCGGGGATGGACGCACAAGGCCCTGTGCTCTTGGGCATGAGAAAGAGCGTCCATATTTTGCAAATGGGTTCCAGCGCCAAAGAGATCCTCGACATGGTTCGTTTGGCGGTGGTGGATGCCCAAATCAAAGGCATGCAATCGTGATCCATCATCTGCACGGTAGACTCGTTGAAAAGCACCCCACCTACGTTGTGGTGGAATGCGGTGGGGTGGGCTACTACGTGGCCATCAGTCTGACCACCTTTGACCAGCTTGGCGACAACGAGCTTGTCAAAATCCACACCCACATGGTGGTGAGGGAAGACGCCCAATTGCTGTTTGGGTTTGCCTCCGAGGAAGAGCGCACGCTGTTCCTGTTGCTCCTAGGGGTCAATGGGGTGGGCGCCAACACGGCAAGGCTGATTCTGAGTGCCATGGACCCGGCCACGGCTTCTTTGGCGATTGCCTCCGGCGATGTCGATGCCATGAAGCGCGTCAAAGGCATTGGGGCGAAGACGGCCCAGCGGATCATTGTGGACCTGCAGGACAAAGTCATGGATACAGGGGGTGCGGGTTCGGTCCCTGCAGGAACTTCTCAAGTCTCGCACAATACAATCAAGAACGATGCGTTGGGGGCTTTGACGTCTCTCGGCTTCGACAAAACCAAATGCAACAAAGTGCTGGACCATCTCATCAACTCCATGGGAAATTCAGCCACGTTGGAGGGTTTGATCAAGGCCGCTTTGCGCGAACTTTGACCTTCACTGACGATTGAACTGGCCACGACCATGACCACCCCCTCTCCCGAAGACCACGCACCTTGGCGGGTCCTTGCGACACTCAGCCTTGCCCTTGTGGCATGGTGGGGGATTTCCGTGTCTGTTGTGTCGGCCCAAACGTCGGACACCACGACCTACAACCTTCCATTCCCCCATGACAATGGGGACATGTTCAACCCTTCCGAATTCCCTGGCGGGGTCTCTCTTCAGTGGCCAAGCAACTTCAACTATGGCGTGGTGTACAACCCCTTGACGGGCATGTACGAGGTGCAGCAGACGATTGGGGATACTTTGGCCTTTCGCCCTGCGAGCCTCTTCACCCTTGACGAATACCTCGACTACAACATCGAGGGCAACCTCTCCGAGTTTTGGAACGAATTGCAGCAGGAGGAAGATGCCGCATCCAAAGCGTTTGCCCCCAAATTGGAAATCGACAGTGAGCTGTTCGAGATGATTTTTGGCAGCAATGAGATTGAAATCAAGCCCCAAGGCACGGCTGAAATCTCATTGGGCTACACGTGGAACAATACTGAGAACCCGCGCATTCCGGAGCGACAGCGAAGGGCGGGCGCGGTCGATTTTGACCAGCGCATCCAGTTGAACATCGCTGGAAAAATTGGCGACAAGATTGAGTTGGGGACCCAATACAACACCCAATCGTTGTTTGACTTTGAAAACCAAATGAACATTGGTTTCCAAGGAGAAGAAGACGACATCCTGAAAAACATTGAAGCGGGAAACATCAGCATGCCACTGAACAGCAGCTTGATTGTGGGGTCGCAAAGCCTTTTTGGCCTGAAGGTGGAAACCCAGTGGGGGCGTCTTTACAACACCACGGTCTTCAGCCAACAGAAAGGCGAGCGTAGCGAGATTGAAGTCGAGGGGGGCGCCCAAACCCAGGAGTTTGACATCCGAGCCGACAACTATGAGGCCAACCGCCACTACTTCTTGTCCCAATACTTTGTGGGCAAGTACGACGAGGCGATGAGGTCTTTGCCCGTTCCCAATTCGGGGGTGGTGATCAACCGGATCGAGGTTTACGTGGTCAACACGCAGGCCAACACCCAGGATGTGCGAAATGTGGTCGCATTCACCGATTTGGGAGAGCACCCCGACTTCATTTCCTCCAACCTACCAATATCTGATCTTGCAGACAACACCAGTATTTTTGGAGGTGCTGCCCTCGAGCCCTCCACCGAGGTCGTGCCGAGCCGTGCCCCTAGCAACTACAACAACGACCTCTTCAGGAGCTTGACCCTGAATGAGGGGGTGATGAATTTCACAGGAGCCAACGAAGCGATTTCTGGTGCCATCGGTGGAAACCAGGGTCTGAAGCAGGGCGTCCACTACGAGCGCGTGGGCAACGCCCGCCGTCTGACCGCTTCGGAATTCACCTACAACAGCCGCCTCGGCTTCATTTCCTTGCGTCAATCGCTCAACAATGCAGAGGTGCTGGCGGTGGCCTATGAGTACACCGTCGATGGCCAGACCTACCAAGTGGGCACCCTCAGCCAGGACGGGTATGCCGCCCCTGGGTCTCTTGTGCTCAAAATGCTGAAGTCTTCAGTCACCCAAGTCAAGCTTGACAATGGGGATCAGGCACCGCTTTGGCGGACCATGATGAAAAACGTTTACTCCATGGGGGCGTTTGGGGTGAGCAATGAAGATTTCCGATTGGACATTTGGTACAACGACCCCAATTCGGGCGTGGACTTGAACTACATCCCTCGGGCACCATTGGAAGGACAATTGCTGGTCCAAGTGTTGGGCATGGACCGCATCGACATCAATGGCATGCCCAGCCAAGACGGCGTCTACGATTACGTGGACGACGCGGCGGTGAATGGCGGCACCATCAACAGCCAGAACGGACGCATTTTCCTGCCATCTGTGGAGCCTTTTGG
>CALKGQ010000017.1 GCA_938085425.1 uncultured Flavobacteriales bacterium | reverse complement strand
GTAGCCGCTGATGCTGATCGAATTGAAGCGCGGCATGTGCTCGGCGGTGTACGCGAAGATGTCACTGATGATGCGCATCGAAGGCGCCGGCGGATAGATGAACGTGTTGCGCACCATGAACTCCTTGAGGATGTCGTTTTGAATGGTGCCCGTCAGTTGGTCCTGCGCCACGCCTTGCTCCTCAGCCGCCGCGATGTAGAAGGCCAAAATGGGCAACACCGCACCGTTCATCGTCATGCTAACGCTCATTTGGTCGAGCGGGATGTCTTCAAAGAGGCGTTTCATGTCCTCGATGCTGTCGATCGCCACCCCGGCCTTGCCCACGTCGCCTTGCACGCGTTTGTGGTCGCTGTCGTAGCCACGGTGGGTGGCGAGGTCGAAGGCAACGCTGAGGCCCTTTTGGCCGGCCGCGAGGTTGCGGCGGTAAAACGCGTTGCTTTCCTCCGCCGTCGAGAACCCCGCATACTGGCGGACGGTCCAAGGACGCACGGCATACATGGTCGAATACGGTCCTCCGAGGTAAGGCGAAACACCAGGCCCAAAGTCTTCGTGGGGGTGCGACTCGCGCCCTGAGTCAACGTCCTCGCAAAACTCCTTGGGCCAAGTCCCAGATGGGACGGAGGTCCGAGTGGATTCCATCGCGCGATGATCGAGCGCGAAGAACCGCGCACTGGCGTCCTGCGCCCACGGGTGCTCACCGCGCTCCATGTCCGTTGAGACGTACCATGGACGTGCAAGGTGGGCGCGCTGCCCCTCAAGTGTCCACGCAGTCATCAAGTCTGCACCGGCGCGCCAACCGCCTGCCGCCTCCATCTCTTCGTGCCTTGCCCAAGCCTGTTCTGCCATTTGTCGAGTCAAGGCCTCGATGGCCCGGCTGCCCTTCATGACATCGACATGCTCCCCAAGCCCAGCCTCCTCGCGCAAGACATGTTGGATGTTGCGGGCCCAACGCTCGGCACGCACGGCCTCGTCGTGGTCCTCCCGCCCTTCCGACACCTCCCTGAAATCGTGTCGTCGAACTTCCAGCCCGTCCACGCCCCCCAGCACCGCAGCGTAAGCCGCGATGGTGTGGCTGAGCAACGCGTCGCGGGAGTGCGCGGCATCGGCATGGAGTCCGAGCGTCGAGGTTTGGGCTTCGAGCCGCACTACAGCGCCTGCCGACATGCCCATCGAGGCGAGCAACCGCGACCACAAAGCCCGGGCCCCGCGGGCCATCGCCACGCTCGACAACACATCGGTGCTGAAGGCGAGGCGCAGCGTCGCATGCTTCGCCGCATCTTCGAGCGACCAGCCAGACGACACAAGCACGTTCAAGGCTTCCTTCGAGGCGCTGAGCATCGCGCCCAGTGCATCGACGGGCAGCATGCCTCGGTCCTGCCATTTGGCCGCGTCCACGCCCCAGACATGAAACGCCGGCATTGCCGCATGCCAAGCCTCTGCGTGAAGCGCCAACGCTTCCTCGTCAAATTCGTTCTCGAGGCCAGCATCCCACGTGCTCGACCCACGCACCACCGTGCCTTCAGCCCAAGCCACCACGGCGCGCAGGGCTCCCACGGTGTTGTAACCGTCGACGTGGAGCGCCACCATCTCTGGGTGGACGTCAGCGAGCAGCGCCCTGAGCGCCTCGCCATCCACCCCTTCGGCCGACGTTCGGATGCCTTCGACCCCATGCATAAGGCCCTTCATCATGGTGTCTTTCTCCGAAAAGCTCTGCTGAATCTCCCAGCCTCCTTGGGGCCGTGACCCCACAGGCACCTCGACCGCATCCATCGCCTCAGCCACCACCTGCGGGATGCGCAATCCGTCCCATCGCAGCTCACCTGCCACGTCCTCTTGGCCACGGGCTGCGGCCTTCCACCTCTCTGCACTCCAGGATTCAAAAAGGGACGTTGCCATGCCACGAAAGTACATCGAACGGCGTGCCTCCCGGGCACATCATGTGCCGCCCCATTCCTTCAAAAAAAATCCCGACCTGCCCGGCCGGGATTTTTTTCTTCTCCTTCCCTCGAGCCTTGCTGCGCAAGGCCAAGATTTAAGAGGTTAACACTCGCTCGCTGCACTCACTCGGCATCCCGAACGCAACGAACAGAAAAACCGAAACGACGATTGCCGTCGTAGCGGTAGACATTCTCGCCGTAGTACAGGTACCGGTACCATGCGTCGGATCCATTGGGCGAGGAACTCCACCAGCTTCCGACGTCTCCAGCGTTGCCGAAGCTTCCACTGAAGTACCGGAAGCCGCCCGGCAAACCTGAAAAACCGCTTGAATTGGTGCCGTTGCCGCCGTTGTTCCAGCCGTAAGTTGTCTTCATCTGGCCACCAGCAATCGATTGACCTCCTAGTTCGTCCGTCATCAAGGTCCACTCCCCGTCTGTCGGAACATGCCAGCCGCTTGGGCACAAGCCACGGGCGTCGTCAACTGCGTACCAGTTGTACAATCGGCCGTATTCCTCCAAAGACTGCGCAGGATCGCATGCGTCGATGTCAGGAGAGTAATTGTCGCACCCAGCATCTTCTCCGTACACTGCGACAGCACCAGAGGTTGTACTTGACCACTCGGAATCGCTCAGGTTCGAAGGGATGGCGTCGCCGTTCTCGTAATTCTCGCTGCGGAGATTCTCTGCAAACCAGCATTGGTCGCCGATCAAGACGGTCGCGTAGTCGTACCCTTGGTAGCCCACAGGGTCGCCGCAGGCGCCAAAGAATGGCGCACAGGTGTAGGTGAAGGTGGTGTCTTGTCCAACTTCAAAGACAAACCATTGGTCAATCTGCTCAGCATACACGCTGTCATAGAGGATCGTGATGTCGTCAATCACCACTTCTGTGGGGCCTGGGCCGTTGCAGACGCCACACTCGTCTTCTACACCAATGCAGGTGTCGATGTCGTCGCAGATGCCGTCGTTGTCTTCATCGCCCTCACAACCGCCTCCACAGACGCCCAAGACGTCGATGTAAGCGCAGGGCTCTGAAGGGTCGTTGGCGTAGTTGCAGGCATTGGTGTCCACACAGTCGTCACCGCTGTCCCAAACCCCATCCAAATCCACATCCGTATCGCCATACACCGAAAGCATCATCAGGAAGTCCGTCACTGTCACCACGTAGTCACCGTCCCAATCAAAGACGTTGGTGTTCACCACACCTTCGCACGGGAAAATGCACGAGCCGTCATCGCGGGTGACAGAAGAGCTGAAGTTCTCAGCCAAAGGGTAGGAGCAACCGTAGATCTCTTGATCGTCACAGACGCCGTTGTTGTCGTCATCCTCCAAACAGGATCCTCCACAAACATCAACGGCATCGAGAACATTGCCTTCGCAATCGCAGTCGCCTTCGGCGATGCCTAAGCCACCACAGATGCCACATTCGTCCAGTTCAAGACATGACCCATCATCGGTGATTGCGATCGGTGAAAAATTGCATGCATTGGAGTCGGTACAGCCGACCACTTCTTCCTCGATACCGTTAATGACGTTTGTTAGGCCGCGGAATTCTTGGTGGTACAGGTTGGCCACACGTGCGTCATGCACAATCACGGTGTTCTCGTCGTTCACCGTCTCCGCGGTGGAAGACCAATTGTGCGATCCTGTGATAACAAGGGGATCTGACCCCACTTCGCTATGGTCCACAATGGCGTACTTGTGGTGGCAAATGCCACTGGTTTCGTGCGCATAGACCTGCACTCCGTTTTGGGTGAGGGTTTCAAATTCACTTCCCGTGGTGTTGATCTGCTCAACAACTCCCACGGGGCTGACAAAAGAGCTTTGGTTGAGCTGCACGATGGCGTCTCCAAGGTCGTCACGGGTCAACGTCAACAATGCGAATTCAAAATCGGCATTTGCGCCTTCGATTTCTTTGAGGATGGCGGCGTTGGTGCCATCTGTAGGAGAGAAGTACAGCTCTACGGGGCTCCCGCCTACCACAAAATCCACGGGCGTATTCCACGTCTTGTCCGAGCCAAACTTGGCGTTCAAAGGATCGGGAGCCATTCCTTCTGACCCCCACATTTCTTCAAACTCCAGCTCGTAGGCACGGGCTAGGCTTTGGTCCTCAAGCACGATGACGTTGTTCAAGTCGCTTTCAAAGTTGCCTGTCGTGAAGTTGGTAGAACCCGTCAACACAAAGGCCGATTCTACATGATCTGCATCGCCGATGATGAACTTGTTGTGCATGCCGCTTCCCTCCCCGTCTGTCCGTGGATGTGTCACGACCGAACCAGAGAGACTGCTGAGGCCGATGTTGGCGTTTTGGCCTTCGTAAATCCATCGGATCTGAACGCCATTGGCTGCAGCGGCATTGACCGCGTCTACCACGGTTTGGTCATTCAGGTTGTACGCCGCCACATCCAAGGTGTGCTGGGCGCTGGTGATCCATGCCGCCACGGTGTCGTTCATGTCGGTGCCAAGGGACAAAGCCAGCTCGTCGGTGGCCACGCTGTGGTCGACTGGGCCGTTGAAGTACACGTGAATGTCTCCAGAGCTCTCTGACACTGTGGCGTAAGGCCGGATAGTGGAAGCCACTTGAGCACCGTCTGGAAGTGTACAAACCGCACGGGCGTAATAGATGGAGCCAGGTTCCAAGCCTGTCAATGCCGCGGTTTGATTTGGGGCAAGAGCAGAGCCAGCAACCGATTGACCCAAGGCCTCGGTCAATCCATATTCAATGACCCCATCGCATGCCAAATCCGTGGTCCATGACAATGTAAAGCTCGTGGTCGTCATGTTAGACTGGACAACATTGGAAGTGTAGCACAGAGGCGACGATGCGACCAAATCCTCAGGGCCACGGGGCAGCAACTGATAACCCCCTGTGCCGTCAAATGTGAACTGCGAGACGATGCCAGTCATGTCGACTTCGCACCCTGTCAGTTCTTCGTTGACCAAACTGTTGCTGGTGCGAACGTAAATCACACCCGACTCCCCTGCGGAGGTGAAATCGTAGATGTTGTTTCCCGTGATGACGTTGCCGGCAAGGGGAAAGGTCACACCATTGATACGCACGAGTTGACCCTCGAGGTTTTCGCCCATTTGGGCGGGAGTGATTTCCAAGGGCTCAGGCAATGTCCCCGCACCAAGAAATTCTACCGCATCAATGTTAGGCCCTACCTCGAGCAGACCATTGTATTCGGTGATCTCTCCAGTCACAGAAAGGCTGTCGCCAATTTGTGGCGTGGCGGCCCAAGAATTCCAATCCGCTCCTGGATAGATGACAATCCCGGCCGTGGCATCTTGAAGGTAGCGCACTGATCCGAGGTTGTCGTCGCTCGTCACCACGCCGGTGACCGTCACGGTTTGTCCTATGTTGTAATTCTCGCGCATGTCGAGAATGGACTGTTGGCCATAGACCTGAGCAACGGCCAGAAAAGCGAGAAAAGCGAAACAAGTGGTCAAGTGTCTCATAGTATGAAGATAACGCATTTCGTTCTGCTCAGCATTGGTGGGGTTTGGAAAACCTCGTTCAATGATGCAGAGCTATCCTGAATTGTAGGGCTACCTTGAAAGAAAAACCGAGAGATGACTCGGCACTCGCTCGGCATCCCGAACGCAACGAACAGAAAAGCCGTCTCGCTGATTGCTGTCGTAGGGATTGGGGCATCCTGTTTGGGCTGAAAGAGCCCCAGCAAAAAAAGCAAGCGTCGAAAGAATGAAAAAGCGTCTCATCGCGCAAGGTTGTCTCCCTAAGAGACGCCATGCTCGGCATGCCGCGTTAGGTTTGCACCATGAGCTTGCGACCCTGCCTCTTCCTCGACCGCGACGGTGTGGTCAACCACGATCCCGGAGACTACACGAAGAACCTCTCCGAATTCACCATCCTTCCCACCGTGATGGAGGCGCTCCTGGCGGCACATGACGCAGGGTTTGAAATTGTGCTCATCACCAACCAGGGCGGCCTGGCCAAAGGCCTGTACACCCACGAGGACGTTTCGGAGATTCATGCGTTCTTGGGCGCGGAATGCGAGAAGAACGGCACGCCCCTGCTCGACATTTACTACAGCCCTCACCACCCTTCCACGGGCAAGTCGCTCAGCCGCAAACCAGGCAGCCTAATGGTAGAGCGTGCGTGTGCCAAGCACCAGCTCGACCCCCTGCAGTCTTGGATGGTCGGCGACAAGCAACGCGACCTCGATGCCGCCTCCCCGGTGGGGGTGCGCGGGGTCTTGATCGAGCCCAATGCCCCCCTGCTCGATGCCGTCCAGCACATCCTGAAGGAACGGGGCCACAACCAACAGTAGGCACGTATCTTCGGGACATGGCGGAAATGAACACCCTGCTGATCGACGGCCAAGTGACCCGTGGTGCGGATGCCCCCAAGGCATTCCAAAACCGCGGCTTCCTGCTCGGCGATGGGTGCTTCGAATCCATGCGCCACACCGTCGGGCGCATTCCATTCCTTGCCCTTCACGTGCAGCGGCTTCATGCCGCCCTGAAGGCCCATGGCATGGTGGTGCCGGACTCGCTGTCTGAAGACGCCCTGGAACAAGCCATCGCCCAATGGCAGTCCTCCTGGGGCGTCAAGGGCGACATGCGCATTCGGTTGACGGCCTTTCGGTCTGGGCAAGGGGCCTACGCCCCTGCCTCCGACGATGTTTCTTGGGTGGCCACCGCCGCCACCTTGGAGGGCGTGGGCTACGCACTCCCCGCCAAGGGACTCGATGTGGACGTGTACCAAGATTTGGTGAAGCACCCCTCCCCGCTCAGCAAATTCAAGAACCTCGCTTCAACCGTCTACGTTCAGGCCGCCAGGCACGCGGCCCAACGTGGCTGGGGGGACGCCTTGGTGCTCAACGCAGCCTCCCAAATCATCGAGTCGTCCCGCTCCAACCTGTTTGTGGTGTCCAACGGGGTGCTGTACACGCCCAGCCTCGAGGAAGGATGCGTCGGCGGCATCATGCGTGCCGTCCTCATGCGCACCGCCCAGCAGCATGGCATCAAGGTGTACGAGGCCAGCCTCACCCCACAGACCTTGCTCCAAGCCGATGAATTGTTTTTGACCAATGCCGTTCGGGGCATTGAGTGGGTTTCGAGCTACAAGACCAAACGCTTCTTCCATGCCCTGGCAGAGAAGCTCGCCATATGGATCCAAGAGGACCTCGACGCAGAGGACAGCCCTGCCGTCATCGCGACCTGACCCGGGGGTCGAGCCATCCATAGAGGACGTCCACCAGAAGGTTGACTGCCACAAACGTGGTCGACACCACCAAGACGCCCCCCATCACCACAGGCAGGTCTCCAGACTCCAAAGCGCGGAACATGAGCAACCCCATGCCGTTCCACCCAAACACGTACTCCACAAAGACTGCCCCCGCCAGCATGCTGGCAAACCAGCCACTGGCCGCCGTCAACACAGGGTTCATGGCGTTGCGCAAAACGTGCTTGCGCATCAACCTCCATCCGGAGAGCCCCTTGGCCCGTGCCGTGCGGATGTAGGACTCCTCCAGGACGTCGGCTGCGGCATTGCGCGTCAATTGGATGACCACCGACAACGGCCGAATGCCCAAGGTGAATGCCGGCAAAATCAAATGCTTCCAGGCAAATTGTGGGCCTTCAAAGGGGTCGAGCACCCGCCACCCGCCACTGGCAGGAAGTCCCGTCCAATCGTGCCAAACCACCCCCAAGCCCCACGCCACGAGAATCGCCACAAAAAAAGAGGGCGCGCTCATCCCCAAAGTCGACACCCCAATCACCGCCCTGGCCCATGGCCCGTCGCCTTGCCAAGCCAGCATCAACCCCAAGGCAATGCCCAGCACCAAAGCCAAAAGCATCGCTGCACATGCCAGCAACATCGTGGCCGGAAGGGCCTCGACCAAGGCGTCCACCACGGGCCGGCCCCCAAAGTAGCTTTTGCCCAAGCTTGGCGCCCTGAGGCCCCATCCACCCTCTTGCGTGGGGCCCAAGGGAGACAACTCCCCCAAGAACCGCACGTAGCGCTCTCCCAAGGAAAGGTTCAAGCCATGGAGCTGGCGGAAGGCCTCGATGGCCTCGGTGCGCTCGTTTTGGCCTGCAATGGCGCGCGCAGGGTCAGGCACCTGAGCAAAAATCAAAAACACCAACGTCAAACTGCCCCACAACACCCCCAACCCTTGGGCCAATTGACGAAGCAGGCGCTGCATGCTCAGCGGCCTTGGGTGAGAAAGGACGTCAGGTCGTCAGGCGATGGCACATCGCGTCCCGCCCATTTTTTCAAGACCACGCCGTCCTTCAACAACACCAAGCCTGGGTTGGAGCGAACGACAATTTTCAGTTCCGTTTGGTCGCACGTCAAAAAAGGATACGTCGCTCCTTGCGCTGCAGCATACAACGCCCCTTCCTCCGCCGTGGCATTCGTCAAGCCGTACATGGCCCACCCGCGGTCGCCCGCATCAGCCCCAAGCGCATTGAAACCTTCCTGCCAATCCGAGGACATCGCACTGAGGTCCTTGGAAATGTGGAGCAAGACGGGACGGTCCAACCCCAAGATGTCGTCTGCCAGGTCATTGCCTTCTGGGTCCAGCATCTGGAAGTCCAAAATGCGCTGCTCGTAGCCGTCGGCGATTTTCACTTCGCGGGCATTGGCCCAATCCCCCTCGGGGTAGGTTTGGGTGAAGGTCTTGCCGGGATCGTTGGACTTGTCCCAAAGCTTCTCCTCCATGTAACGGGACTGCATCACCAAGGTCTCGGCCCCTGTTTCAGGGTGGTAAAACCGGATTTCTTTGTCGTATTTGGGGCCCTCGAGTCCCCGCTCCTCGGCCGACATGCGGTTCTTCACCACGCTCTCGCCCACCGCATAGGGTCGGTAGTCCTTCAATGGAAGGTGCGACAAGGTCCAAAACTGCACCGCGCCCGTCACCACAACCACAGCAGCGGCCATGCCCCACTCTTTCAAGGGGTGGTTCCAACGGCGCTTCACGGCCTCGGCGGCAATCAAATTCAAGGCGAGGTACAGGACGGGGAAGTTCCACCCCAACATCAACTCGCCAAAGAGGTAAGTGACCACCAGCGCGACGGCGTACATGGCGGTTCCCTGACGCGCCGTGTTCAGGCGAATCCGCCCAAGAAAGGCGGACAAGACAATGGGGAACACCAAAAAGAGCAACACGACATCCTTGAGAAAGCTCTGGTAGGCGGTCAAAGGGATGGCGTTGCCAAAGCAACCGCATTCCAACACGCACTGGTTGGCGATCTCCACCACTGCCCCCGACGCATCCACAATTTCTTTGGTGCCGAAGGGGTCGCACGTCGCGGTGTACCAGGTCAACCATGTGAAGAACACCATCATGACGGTGGTCAATACCGAGGTCAATTTGGGCAATGCCCCCACCAAAATCGCGATGCCCAACAAGATCTCTGCAATGCACACAAACACGGCCAGCTCCAAAGCCCACGGCCCCAAAAACTCCAAATTCATGGCGCCTGGCTCGAAGTACTCCTCCAACTTGTACATGAAGCCGAGGGCATCGTTGGATTTGATCAAGCCCGAGACCACAAACAAGGCGCCCACGAGCATTCTCGAGAGCCATGTCAATCCATCAAGAATCTTCATCATTGCTTTTATCTTTGGTTTAATCAACCGCTCCTTCCGCACTCAATATCAATGCAAAGAGTGCATAATTGGCCATGTCCATGTAGTTGGCATCGATGCCTTCACTGGCCACGGTTTGACCGTCGTTGTTTTCAATTTGTTTCACGCGCAACACCTTCATCAAGATGAGGTCGGTGAGCGAAGAAATGCGCATGTCGCGCCACGCCTCGCCGTAATCATGGTTCTTGCGGACCATCAACGCCCGTGCCGTGTCCTTGGCCTGGTGGTACAACCTGTTCGCCTCCTCGACAGGAAGTTCCAGGGGCGCGTCCTCCTTGAGGTCGCATTGGATCATGGCCATCAAGCAGTAGTTGACGATGCCGATGAATTCGGGCTCGATGCCTTCCCCCACCTTCGACTCTCCCACTTCCTGCAGGGTTCGGATGCGGTTCGCCTTGATGAAGATTTGGTCGGTCAAGGACGAGGGACGCAAGATGCGCCAAGCCGTCCCGTAATCCTGGGTCTTCTTTTCAAACAAGTCCGCGCAAGTCGCGAGGCAGTTGTCGTATTGTGCAAGTGTGTCCATGCTAACTTGCGGCAAGTTACAATGCAGCCCGTGTCCCCTTCCATTTCTCTTCGCGGTTCCTTGATGGATTTTCACCAATCTTGTGTGATGGGCATCCTCAACCTCACGCCCGACTCGTTCCACGACGGCGGCGTGTGGAACGGAACAGCCCAGGCGGTGGAGCGTGCTGGCCAAATGCTCTCGGAAGGTGCCGACATCTTGGACCTTGGGGCCCAATCCACACGTCCCGGCGCCCAACACGTGGGCGCCTCCGAAGAATGGTCCCGCCTCGGCCCCGTGCTCGATGCACTGAAGAAGGGCCATCCCGAGGCCATCGTGAGTGTGGACACCTTTCACGCCGAGGTGGCGCAACGCGCATTGGACCACGGTGCCGACATCATCAACGACGTGTCGGGCGGCGATGCCGACCCGCTCATGTGGGATGTGGTGGCAAAGGCCCGTGCGCCCTACGTCATGATGCACATGCAAGGCGTTCCCGCCTCCATGCAGAATGCACCCTCTTATGACGATGTGGTCGAGGACGTCCTTCAGGCCCTCCAAACCAAGCTGTTCCGTGCCTACGACGCCGGTCTTTCAGATGTCATCTTGGACGTGGGGTTTGGGTTTGGCAAGACTGTGGCCCACAACTACCAGCTGCTCGATGGCCTTCCGCAATTCCAGGCCCTTGGGTGCCCCATTTTGGTGGGGGTCAGCCGCAAGTCCATGATCCAAAAGGTCTTGGATGTTCCCAGCGAAGGCGCCCTCAACGGCAGCACGGCGCTGCACGCTTGGGCGGTCGACCGCGGGGCACACCTATTGCGCGTCCACGACGTTGTGGAAGCACGTCAAGTGATTGAATTGCACAAAGCCATGCGGGATTCACGAACTTCGTCTCCACAATGACCGCCATCCTCGCCTTTGAATTGTGGGACGCCATCTCCCCCTTCCTTGCCCTTGGCATCCAGGCCTTGGACCTGGTGCTGGTGGGGCTGATTGTGTACTACCTGTACCGTCTGACCAAAGGCACCTCGGCCATCCCCGTCTTCATGGGGCTTCTGGCCATCTACCTCATCTGGAAGCTGGTGACCATCATGGGCATGCGCTTCATGGGTGAAATCCTAGGTCAATTCATTGCGGTGGGGATCTTGGCCATCATCATCGTCTTTCAGCAAGAACTCCGGCAATTCCTGTTTTCCATCGGAGACCGTGCCTCCCTGAAGGAGCCTCCAAAGTGGCTGTTGAAATTGCTGCCCCAAAAGACCCAGGACGCGCGCTCAGCTTTCCCTGTGGAAGAGATTGTTCGCGCATTGGACCGGCTGTCCTCCCGCAAAGAAGGTGCGCTCATCATCGTCCAGCGCTCCTCCGATTTGACCCACCATATCCAAAGCTCCACAAAACTTGTGGCAGACATTTACGCCCCGCTCATCGAGGCCATCTTTCACAAGGAATGCAGCATGCACGACGGCGGACTCTACATCGCTGTGGGCCGTATCCGGGGCGTCCGCTGCGTTCTCCCCGTCAGCCAAAGCCAGCACCTGGCCGTTGAACTGGGCATGCGTCACCGCGCCGCCCTGGGCCTTTCAGAAGTGACAGATGCCTTGATATGGGTGGTCAGTGAGGAAACGGGCACCATCAGCCTGGCCCACGAAGGCGAGCTGCGTCGCGCCCTGCACCCCAACGACTGCAGGGAGATCCTGGTGGAGTTGATCGGCGCGGACTCTGGTCGGTGAGGTTGCCGTCAGTGACGTACGACGACCCGCGCGGTGCGCACGGCACCTGATGCACTTTCTGCCCGCACCAAATAGACGCCGTTGGGCCAATCTTGGACCGACACGGTCAACCCATTCAAACCTGGCACCCGGTCCCATGTCATGACCTCTTGGCCTGCCATGTTCATCACCCGCACGGAAGCCGCCGAGGGCATGCCCGACAAGACCATGTGGTCCATTGCTGGGTTGGGGCTGGCCGTCAGCACTTCAGCAGCATCTGACACCTCAGCCACATCCAATGGGTTGAAACTGGGGTCCTTCACCATGAACAGGCCCACGCTTCTGCAGGAAATGGCAATGTTGCCACTGGGGAAATAAGGGTAGTTGCTCCACGTGCCGTAAAAGCTGGTCGTGTCTGAGTCAGGCCGAACGTCAAAGTAGCCGTAGGGCGCAATGTTGCCATTGGGAAGGAACGTGGACACCCGCAGGCCACTCATGTAATTCGAGGCATACAGCTTCCCGTCCCTGATGTAAAGGTTGTGGTCCACGGAGGTGTTGTCCGCTTCATAGAACCCCACAACTGTCGGTGCGTCCAAATCGGAGATGTCGGCGATGTACGTGCGCGTGCCGTTGCCAAATTGCCCCTCGTCCAACTCGTCGTTGAAGTACAAGAAGGTGTGGTCCTCGCTGACCCATCCTTGGTGGGTGTAGGCCGACTGGCTGTAGTTGAATGCGGAAATCTCCGTCATGTCCATCTTGTTGGAAACATCCACGATCGCCACGCCTGCGCTCCCGTTGAAGCAAAAGGCGACTTCTTGCCCGGCATGGTCCGCATCGGGACCATCGTACATGACAATCTGTGCATCGTGGGTGTAGGGACCGTTGTTGATGCCCGCCACAACTGGCGAAGCCGGGTTGCTGATGTCAACAGCATGGAGGCCGCCTCCGGCGGTGTTCGTCCCCAGACCGTAGGCGAATCCCGACGCCTCGTTGATGGCGATGTTGTGGGCGTTGCCAAAGCCCAAATACATGCTCACCGGCGTCAATTCAATGGGACCCAGAGTGATGTCTAGAATGCCGGACAAGTCCACCACTTGCATGCCGTGTCCTGCCGCTTCACTGACGATGAAGGCGTGGTTGTCATGCACCTTCACGTCCCGCCACAAGCTTTGCACCGACGCCGTAGGCACCCTTGCCACGAAAACGGGATTGACAGCGTCTGTCACCTCCACAATGGAAAGTCCATTGCTCCTTCCGTAGAGCACAAATTCTCGCTGCGAATCGGCATCCACCCACCCCCAGCAATCGTTGCCGTTGGCGCCTCCGCCCAATTCTTCGAGGGTGCGAACGGAGAGCAAATCGTAGTTTTCACAGGGGTACTCCCCTGCAAACCCATCCACGCACGGGGTCTGCCCCATGCCCACTGCTGACGTTCCCACCATCCACATCCACACTGCTGCTGAACCCCAAGAAGTCAACTTTTTCATTGTCTAGATTTTTTTTGTTTGGGAAGACCCACAAAGAAACAACAAACCGCCCCGCCATGCGGTTGCACGACGGGGCGGTTGATCCATTGAGGGGCATCTCAGTTCACATCGGGAAGAAAGCTGAAGGCCTCGCTGTAGCGAAGCATTTGGCCTGTGAAGTCGTCCGGGTACGTCACCTCCACGGAAACGAAGTTTCCATCTTCGTCGCGCTGGGCAGTCATTTCTGGGTTGATGAACCCTCCATAAGGGGCCACACCCAAGACGCTCACGCGCTCCAAAACTTCTTCGTGCACCGCAAGGTCGACCTTGACGCCGTAACCCTCCACAAGGGCCTTTGCGGCGTCATAGTCCCCCTGTGACTTGATGCGCTGGACTTCTCGCAGCAAATCACCAAACAGCCCGCGAAGGGCATCGTAGTCCTTGATGTCAATGTAGGTTTTGCCGTCGCGCACCACCTTCTCGACCACCCCATCTGCCTTTACTTGTTCATAGCACCATTGGCTCACCCAAGCGCGGTTCCGCATGTGGGATTCCTCAATGTTCGCCCCCAATTCCAAACGCTGGAGCTGAGTCAGCATCCCGTTGCGCAAGTAGCTGTCGTACTCCGCACGGCCCACGTCCAGGGTATTCATCAACCCCAACTCCACCATTTTGGGGTCGAGCAAGAAGTACAACGCCACCAAATCGGCACGGCCTTCCTCCAAGGTGGAACTGTACTCTTGGATGGTTTCTTTGGGTGTCCCCACACCAGGCTCCAATTGTCCAGACGCGTGGCCGATGACCTCGTGCATTGCGGTGTGCAATTTGCCCGCCAACTCACTGTGGGCTTGGACGCGCATCACCTCCACTTCGTCGTGGGCAAACTCGGTGAGCACACCTCCCCCGGCAGCCTTGTCGTAGGCATTGACAATGTTCCCCAGAGATACGGACTTGGAGCCGTGGACCTGGCGGATCCAGTTGCTGTTGGGCAGGTTGACCCCAATGGGGGTGCTTGGGGAGGCATCACCTGCTTCTCCAGCAACGTTGACCACGTTGTACGTGATGCCCACCACTTCTTTCTTCTTGTGCGCCTCCATGAAGGGCATGTGGTCTTCGAACCACTGGGCGTTGTCCATCAAGGTGGCCATGCGCGCGCTGGCGTCAAAGTCCTTGATTTCCACCACCGTTTCATAGCTCCCAGTGTACCCGAGCGGATCGTTGTAGACCTCGATAAAGCCATTGATGTAATCCACATCGCCCTCGGTGTCTTGGACCCAGTTGATGTTGTACAGGCTCCACTTCTCCAGATCGCCCGTTTCGTAATACGCCACGAGATTGCGCAAGGCCGCGGCCTGCTTTTCATTCTCGGCATATTTGCCAGCCTCCATCAGCCATCCGATGATCTCTTTGATGCTCTCTCCGTAGAGACCATCCAATTTGTAGACATTCTCCACCACTTCTCCCTCCTCGTTTTTCTCCAAACGGCTGTTCAAGCCATACTCCACAGGACTGCGGTCGTTGCGGTCGGCAATGCTCTCGAAGTACGCTTTGGCCTCTTCTGTGGAGACGTCAGGGGCGTAGAAATTGACCGCAGAACCCTCCACCAATCCCTTGGCTCCGTCTTGCTCGACCTTCTTGGACTCCACAGCGGGGTCGAAGATGACCGCCCGCAACTCGTCGCTCACTTCATGTCCCGTGGACGTGAGCAAATGGTCGAAGTACGCTTCCCCAAAATCAGGCAGGTGCTTCGTGTTGGCGTAGTGGTGATGGATGCCGTTGGAGAACCAAATGCGCTTGAGGTAGACCTCGAATGCCATCCATCCCTTCACGGCGCGATCGCCTTCGTAATTGAGGTAGATGTCCTCCAGCAGCCGACGGATGCGGAGGTTGTAGCGGTTGTTTTGGTCGTACATGATGTCCCGGCCACTCAACCCTGCCATGTTCAGGCAGTAGACCAAGGCCTGTTGACGCTCGGAGAGCTTCTCCCACCCGGGGATTTGGTAACGGACAATCTTCAAGTCGGCGAATTGCTCTGTCTTCCAAACGAAGCCTTCTTCGTCGGGCGCACTTGAAGAAGCCTCTGCGGGCAAGCAAGACTCAAAATCGGCACCAGAAGGCGCAGGCGCATTGCAGCTGCCGAGAAACATGAGAAGGGAGAAAGCGCACACTGTGCCGCCTCGTCCCAAAATCGAAAGATGTTGCATGGGGTCGTTTTGGTTTGAGGTCCAAGGTACAGGACATTCGAGGAGTATCTTCGTCCAGTGAGAATGACTCGTCTCATGTTGCGGGCCTTCCTTGGCCCATTTGCAGTGACCCTCCCGGTGGCCCTGTTCATCTTGGACATGCAATTCCTGTGGGTCTATGCGGACGACCTGATGGGCAAGGGGCTTGACCTCTGGGTGGTGTTCAAATTGATGATGTTCGCCTCCGCACGTTTGGTCAACTTGGCCCTTCCTCTGGCGGTCTTGGTGGCGTCCATCATGGCCTTGGGCAATTTGGCCGAACGAAGCGAGCTGACAGCCATGAAGGCCGCAGGCATGTCCTTTGCCCGGATCCTGCGCCCCCTCATTGTCTGCATGGTCCTGCTCTGCTCGGCAGCATTGTGGTTCAGCAACACAGGATGGCCAGCCGCCAACATCAAATTCAGGGCCCTCCTGTACTCGGTCACCAAACAGAAGCCTGCCCTCAACATCCGCGAGGGGGTCTTTTACAATGGCATTGACGGGTTCTCCATCCGCGTGGCCACCAAGCACCCGGATGGCACCCTGGACGATGTGCTCATTCACGACCACCGGGACCCGGAGGGCAAGCGCGTGATGGTGGTGCAGGCCCAGCATGGACGTATGGAAGAGCGCGAAGGCGACCTCGTGTTGGAATTGCGCGACGGCGTGAGTTACGAAGAGCACCAAGAGACCTTGTCACGGACGAAGGAGCGCGTGTATCCCCACATCCAGAGCTCCTTTTCCAAGCAAGTCCTGCGCATCCCGTTGCACAGTTTGGACTTCTCCATGGCCAACGAGGACCTGTTCCGGAGATCGTATGAACGCATGGACTTGAAGGAGCTCGCCCATGTCAGCGACTCCCTTGGAAGAGGCATCACCCGCGAGAAAGATGAACTCGTCAAGTACGGGGTCCGCAATGTGGAGTGGATGAACGACACCACCGGGTGGTTCCGTGGATCGGCGGCCACACCGCAAGCATCTCCTCGGTCCCCGTGGCTCTCGGCCACTGCCCCTGTGACGAGAGGCCGCTTGTTCAACAAGGCCAAGGAACTCTCTCGCAACCAAACGAGAAGCATCGACAACGCCATTGCCAACATGGAAGGGAAAAAGCTCCGCCAAAGTCGCCACGACATCGAGTGGCACCGGAAGTACATCCTTGCACTGAGCTGCATGGTGCTCTTTTTTGTGGGCTCCTCATTGGGGGCGGTGGTCGGGCGAGGCGGTCTGGGGTTGCCCACCCTTTTGGCCCTCTGTGTCTTCATCCTTTTCTACGTGCTTTCCATGCTTGGGGAACAAATGGTGAAGTCCGGGACTTTGACGCCCGTCTCAGGCATGTGGCTCAGCACCCTCCTGCTGACTCCGCTGGCGGTTTGGCTGTTTTGGAGCACGTTGAGGGAGCGTTCATGGATGTCGCGTTGGGGATCTTGAAAGCCTTCCTAATTTCGCTCCACCTTCTGCCATGAGTACGCCCCTTCGCATCTTGCAAATCTGCCACAAACCCCCTCGCCCCTCGGTGGATGGAGGTTGCTTGGCCATGGACAGCTTGACGCAAGGTTTGATGATGGAAGGTCATCGGGTGAAGGTCATGACGCTGCACACCCACAAGCACCCCTACAAGCCCAAGGCTTTGGGGGAAGACTATGTCCTTGCCACGCGATTTCAAGCTGTCTTTGCGGACACCGCATTGAGCTTCAGGGATGCCGCCACCCACATGGTCGCCGGAGAGAGCTACCACTTGAACCGCTTCCACGTTCCTGAAATGGACCGTGCGATTGAGGAATGTTTGCGCGCGGAAGTCTTTGATGTGATCCTCTTGGAATCCCTTTTTGTGTCTTCCTATTTGCCGGCGATCCGCAGGCTGAGCGATGCCGAGGTCATTTTGCGGGCCCACAATGTGGAACACCAGCTTTGGGCGGAAGTGGCACAGAACATGGACAAGGGGCCCAAGCGTTGGCTGTTGAAGCTCTTTCAAACCAAACTCAAGGACCAGGAAATCCAGATTGCCGGCCAAGTGGACGGCATCGTCGCCATCTCAGCGCATGACGCCGAATGGTTCCAAGGCACGCTCGTGGACCTGCATCCAAACGAGGCCCACCGTGTGGCCCATGTCCCTTTTGGCCTGGATGTCGAACAAACCCTCCACACGGCGATGGGCACCCCGCCCCATCGGGTGCTTCACCTGGGCGCCATGGACTGGAGCCCCAACCTCCAAGGCGTGACTTGGCTCAAGGATGAAGTTTGGCCGATGGTGCGCCAAACCTGTCCCGACGCGACTTTGGCCTTGGCCGGCAGGAACATGCCCGAGGATTGGAAAAGCCTTCCGGACCAAGGGATCGACATCCTCGGCGAAGTCGACAATGCGCAAGCGACCTACGACACCCCAAGCATTGTGGTGGTTCCCTTGCATGCAGGCTCGGGCATGAGGATCAAGATTGCAGAGGCGCTGGCAGCTGGCCGCCCTCTGGTCACTACAACCAAAGGCATGGAAGGGCTCGATCTCACCCACCGCAAAGAGGTCATCGTGGCCAATTCCTCGGAGGACATGGCCGAGGCCATCGCCCATCTGCTCCAACATCCCCAAGAGGCCTTGGACATGGGGGCCCAGGGCCGTGAATGGGCCCTGCGTCATCTCGGCCATCAAGCCCGGGCACAAGCTTGGACATCCTTCCTCCATCAAGCGGTGAAGGCATGAACATCCTCGTGCTTGCCTCCAGGATTCCATTCCCTTTGGAAAAGGGGGACAAACTTCGCTTGTACCACCAGCTCAGGCATTTGGCGCCCAACCATGACATCACCCTGTGCTGTTTGGCCGACAAGCCCATCGATGAGGACCAAACCCACGCCTTGTCTTCCCTCGTCACAGCCCTCCATGTGCTGCCGGTTTCTGGTCCACGACGTTGGTGGCGCATGATGGGCGCTTGGCTCTCTCCCCTGCCCTTCCAAGTAACGTGGTTCACAGACGGCAAGGCGCAGGTTGCCCTGCACACCCTTTTGAAGGAGGTCGAGCCCGATGTGGTGTTTTGTCAATTGGTCCGAGGGGCAGAATACATCAAGGACTTCCATGAGGTCCCCAAAGTGCTGGACTACATGGATGCCCTCAGCGCGGGAATGCACCGTCGAAGCCACATGGCTCATGGGTTTCTGGGACCGCTGAAGCGCTGGGCCATGCGGACAGAGGGGAACCGATTGGCGCGTTATGAAGCCAGGGTTTTCGAGTACTTCGACCGCCACGTCATCATCTCAAGAAACGACCGCCTTCTCATTCCGCATCGGGACAGAGACACCGTGGACATTGTCCCCAACGGCGTGGATCTGCAGGCGTTTGGGCCAACCAACTCTCCTGCCGAGGCGGACATGCCCACCCTTTTGTTCACGGGAAACATGGCCTATGAGCCCAATGTGGATGCCGCGGAGCATTTGGTCAAGGACATCCTCCCCTTGGTGCAAACCCGGCCTGTTCGGGTGGTGCTGGCTGGAGCTGAACCCAAACAACGTGTGCTCGACTTGGCCTCCCCGGAGGTGGAAGTCACAGGATGGGTGGACGACATTGCCGGAGAATACCACCGGGCCACCTTGTTTGTGGCCCCACTTCGTCTGGGGACCGGCCTCCAAAACAAGGTGCTCGAAGCCATGTGCAGCGAGGTGCCCTGCGTCCTTTCCCCACATGCGTTCTCTCCGTTGGGCATGCCTTCTGAAGGACATGCGGTGGTTTGCGGAGATCCGCAGTCCTTTGCCACTGCCATCGACCAACTCTTGTCCGATCCTTCGCAACAGCACCACATGGCCCAACAGGCCAAAGCACAAATCCAGAAGAATTTTTCGTGGGAAAGCCACGTGGCTGGCCTTGAACAGATTTTGAAGGATGCGGCGCAATAGACTTTGTCCAACAATTCCGAACTTCCCCCTGTCATGAAGAACCCTCCTGCCTCCATTGCCCACCTCGACTTTGTTGCGGGCATCCCCACCTTGGATTTGAGCGACTTCGTCTCAGGATCCGAGCAACAGCGTGCACAGTTTGTCAATGACCTTGGTGCGGTCTACCGCGAAGTCGGTTTTGCCGCCATCTCCGGCCATGGCATCCAACAAGAGGTCATCGACCAGATGTACGACGAAGCCCAATCGTTCTTCGCCTTGCCTTCCGACGTGAAGATGAAGCACCAACACCCAGAGCACAACCACCAAAGGGGGTTCGTGAGTTTTGGAACGGAGCATGCCAAAGACAGCGATGCAGCCGACCTCAAAGAGTTTTGGCAAGTGGGGCAAACCCATGTTCCAGAGGGTGCAGACATGGCCAACTACCCACCGAATGCCGCAGTTGGCGAACGTCCTCATCTGTCGGTCCAATCCGACGATTTGTACAAGAACCTCGAGCGCGTTGGACAGCACATCTTGCGCGCCATCGCCCTTCACCTGAAACTCGATGAAGCGTATTTCGCTCCTTTCGTGAAAGGGGGCAACAGCATCCTGCGCCTGATCCATTATCCACCCATCACAAGCGAACCTCAGTCCAGTGTGCGCGCTGGACAACACGAAGACATCAACCTGATCACCTTGCTCGTGGGCGCCTCCGCATCGGGCCTCGAGGTCATGGACACCGCAGGAGAATGGACTTCAGTGCAAGCCACGCCTGACCAGTTGGTGGTGAATGTTGGCGACATGCTCCAGCGCCTGACCAACCAAGAATTGAAGTCGACCACCCACCGTGTGGTCAATCCTCCCAAGGACCAGTGGGGCAAGCCGCGCTTCAGCATGCCGTTTTTCTGCCACCCTGTTCCCGACATGAGTTTGGCCGCCTTGCCACAATGCGTTCCCGCCGGAGAGAAGGCCAAAGAGCCTGCAACGACTGCTGGAGAATACCTCGAGGAACGCTTGCGCCAAATTGGGTTGATCAAGGACGAGGACTGACCCCCATCACGGACCAAAGGGCTTGCCCAAAACACTGACGCCCAAGAGGTTTTGCACAGGAGTCTGGCAGTTGTCGGAGGCCAAAATTCAAGGGTGCATCCTTGTCAAGATGCCACTCAACCCCACAGGCGGTCGCTTGGTGCCAGAAGGAGTGCCTCCCCGGGCAGGTCGTCGTACTCTGCATTATGGCTTTCCCACTCTTCCCGCTGAAAATGCTCCCTTTGCCCGGAGAAATGGTAGGAATCCACGTGTTCGAACCGCGTTTTCAACGCCTGTTCAATGAACTTGAAAACATGGAAGTGACAGAGTTTGGGATCCCTTTCAGCCATGAAGGCCAACTTTGGCCCGTGGGTGCCACCATGCGTCTGGTCACGGTGCAAAAACGTGACGCCAATGGACAGCGTGATGTCGCCGTCACTGCAACAGGGCTTTTCGAATTGAAAGACTTCGACGCCAACGACGAATTCACCTACCCCCAAGGGGACATTCAGCATGTCGACGATTGGGCCCAATGGTCCTTGGGGAAGGAGTGCTTGAAAGCCCGTGAGTCTTTGATTGCAGCCATGCAGACCAAGTCCATGAACACCTCCAAGTTGGAGAACCAAGGCTTGGTCAGGCTGGTCCAACACTTGGGCCTCGATGCCTTGCAACGTGCGGAAATCTTGGGCCAACCCACCCTTGAAGGCAAGCAAATCATGCTCCTCGAGCGTCTGGAATTGATGCGTCGCCTTGTCGAGCAGCGCCCCAAAGACGGGGGTGCCTTTTTCGTCAACTGACCCTGTATCTTTGGGGCATGAGAACCCTTTTGCCCTTTTGCCTTTTCTCCCTCGCCACGCTTGGCTTGTTGGAGAGCTGCGAAAACAGTTCCAACGAAGGCCCCATCACCTCCCAAGTCATCGGAGGCCCACAAGGAGAGACCACGCTTCGCGTGCCTGACTTGGATGTGCATCCCGAATTGGACCCGTTGAAAATCTCCGTTGCCAGCACTGGTCTGGCGTCTTTCATGGGCGAGGACTCGGTGACCCTGGTCATGGAAGACTTGTACGATTACTTCCACCTAAGCAACATTGGCGAATGGGACGGCATGTTCGAGCACTTCCCGAGCCACAGGACCGCAGACACAGCGATGTTGCAAGTCCAAAAGGACATGATGGAGAAGTGGTTTCACCAAGGACTTCGGAACCGAGCAGGCGGGGCCCACATCCGCTATGTCAGTCCATGGATGGAAGAGGCCGACCAACGCGTGTCACTCCTTGGCATGGACCTTTTGTACTACCTCGACTTCTTTGAAAACTTCGAAGGCAATCCAGAGGGAATGCGGCTGACCCTTCAAGATCAATACGGAAAGGATGCTGTGGTGTATCAGGAATTCGACCAAGTCGAAAACGGCGACACCACACATGTAAGACAATTCGAGATCAATGCCCAGACCTCGATGTATGTGCTCAGTTCCTTGGACAGCCTCCACAACATGTTTCTTCCGCCACAAATCAGCAAATCGCCTCAGTTGGCAGCGGAGATGATGGACAATGCCACGATGTTGGAACTCATGCGCCACAAACGCGAGCACTTCGACACGAAATAAGGCTGGGCAGGATGAAGCTGAAGGCCGCCAACGAATGGGACACGCTCCAAAGCGTAGTTGTGGGAACCGCCCGTCAAATGGGAGGCACCCCCCTGCTTGCGGATGTCTACGACCCCAAATCCAAACACCACATTCAGGCGGGAACGTTCCCTACGGAAGCAGATTGTCAAAGGGAATTGGACGGCTTGGCCACCTTGTTGATGAAGATGGATGTGAAGGTCTTGCGACCAGAGGTCTTGCCTAATCTCAACCAAATCTTCGCCCGAGATGTCGGCGTGGTCCTTGGCGACAGGTTCCTGAGCACCCGAATGATCGAGGACCGGAGCGCAGAATTGGACGGCATTGCCCCCCTGATCGCGTCGGTCTCTCCTGCCCATCGCCTCACCCCGCCCAAGGGCGTCCGTGTGGAAGGAGGCGACGTGATGCCCATGGATGGCGAGCTTTGGGTGGGGTACAGCAAGGAGCCTGACTTCTCAACCTTCACCACAGCACGCACCAACGAGGCCGCTGTGGACTGGTTGAGTGACCAATTTCCCGACTGGTCGGTGCGCGGTTTTGAACTGCAGAAGTCCGACGACGATCCCTACCGAAATGCCTTGCACCTGGATTGCTGTCTCAGCGTCTTGTCAGGGAACCGGGCCATCTTCCACCTTGCAGGCCTCAAGCAGAGCAGCGATGTCACCTTCCTGCAGGGGCACTTCCAATCGAACCTTTTGGAAGTTTCTGCCGAAGAGATGTTCCACATGCAGTGCAACCTCATTTCTGTGACCCACAAGGACATCCTCTCTTGCCCTCCATTTGAGCGGGTCAATGCGCAATTGATCTCATGGGGATACAATGTCCATTGCACCCCATTGCAAGAAACGGCCAAAATGGAGGGCCTCCTGCGCTGCGTGACCCTCCCCCTTCAGCGCGGTTGACCCACCTTTCATCTTCAGCCATGACAACACCCATTGCACAAAGCACCCACCACATTTTGATGGTCAGGCCCTCCACGTTTCGGAAAAACGAAGAAACGGCTGGAAACAACCATTACCAGAAAGATGCGGAAGTCGAGGATGTGCTCGAGGCTGCCCTGTTGGAATTTGACACCTTGGTGGCCAAGTTGGTGGACCATGGCGTGAATGTCATGGTGGTGGAAGCTGCCCATGATGAGGACACCCCAGATGCGTTGTTCCCCAACAACTGGGTGTCGTTCCACGCGGATGGCCGGGTGGGACTGTACCCCATGTTTGCCCCCAACCGCAGGCTCGAGCGCCGGGAGGACATTCTGCAGGATTTGGAACATGGCCATGGCTTTGAACTGAAGGAGATCGCAGACTTCACCGAGTTCGAGACCCACGACGCCTTCCTGGAAGGGACCGGGAGCATGGTCTTGAACCGGCCCAAGAAAAGGGCGTACGCCGCCAAGAGCGTCCGGACGGACAGGGAAGCATTCATTGCATGGTGCGACACCATGGACATGGAGGGCATACTGTTTGAAGCCATGCAGACCGTAGGCGACCAGCGCATGCCCATCTACCACACCAATGTGATGATGGCCATTGGGACGCAGTGGGCCGCCGTTTGTTTGGACGCAGTGGACCATCCGGAGGAACGCGAATTGTTGGCGCAATCCCTTCAAGAGGACGGCCTCCACATTGTGCCGTTGACGGAGGACCAAATCAACCAATTCGCAGGGAACATGCTCGAGGTGGCCACCCCTGAAGGCGATCCTCTGATTGTGATGAGCTCCAGGGCTTACCACGCCTTGACAGAAGACCAAAGAACCACACTTGAGACGTTTGGCACCCTCGTGCACAGCGACCTTCACCACATTGAAACCTGCGGCGGGGGATCCGCCCGCTGCATGATGGCGGAAGTTCACCTTCCCAAGTCCCCCACCCCCATTTCCCAAGACGCATGATCCATCTCATCGATTCCCGCTTGCATCATGCCGTGCTGGATGCTTTCGAAGCCACCTTCGGCAAGCGCCCCAAGGACCAACAGATCCAAATTCAAACGACGCGTCCAGAGTTCGAAGGCGACCGGACCCTGGTGGTGTTCCCGTTGGCCGGGATGGCCGGCGCTCCGCCCCATGTGGCGGCCGAACAATTGGGCCAAGTGCTCCAAGAGCGATGCGACTGGATCGATGGGTTTGGCGTGGTCAAAGGCTTCCTCAACTTGTCCTTGACGGACGCATGTTGGAACGAGGCGCTGGCCGACGCGCTGCGCACACCCCATTGGGGTGCGGCCACCCCAGGCTCCCGCCCCAAAGTGATGGTGGAATACAGCTCCCCCAACACCAACAAGCCTCTGCACCTGGGCCACCTTCGCAACATCTTCCTCGGATACAGTGTGTCCCGCATCTTGAAAGCGGCAGGACATGACGTGGTCAAAGTCCAAATCATCAACGACCGCGGCATCCACATCTGCAAGTCGATGGTGGCATGGAAGGCCTTTGGTCAAGGTGAAACCCCAACCTCCACAGGCGAAAAAGGCGACAAATTGGTGGGACGTTACTACGTCGCTTTTGACAAGGCCTTGAAAGCCGACATCGCAGAAGGCATGGCACGTGGACTCGACGCCAAAGAAGCTGAGGCCGCAAGCCCCATCATGCAGGAAGCCCGCGAAATGCTCCAGAAGTGGGAGAACGGGGACGAGGACGTCGTGGCCCTTTGGAAAACGATGAATGGGTGGGTGTACGATGGTTTTGATGAGACGTACAAGGCCATGGGTGTGGACTTTGACAAATTGTACTACGAATCCGACACCTATCTGCTGGGCAAAAGCCAGGTGGAAGAAGGGTTGAAGCGAGGCGTCTTTTTCCAAAAAGAGGATGGATCCATCTGGGTGGACCTCACCGAGGATGGGTTGGATGAGAAGTTGCTTCTACGTGCCGATGGCACAGCCGTTTACATGACCCAAGACATTGGGACCGCCATTCTGCGCTTTGCGGACTTTGACAACCTCGACCGTCAGGTGTACACGGTAGGCAACGAACAAGAATACCATTTCAAAGTCCTCTTCTTGGTGCTCAAACGGCTGGGGTTCGCACAAGCCGAATCGAACCACCATCTGAGCTACGGCATGGTGGAATTGCCCGAAGGAAAGATGAAGTCAAGGGAAGGCACGGTGGTCGATGCAGACGACTTGATGAAGGTGATGCGGGACACCGCACGTTCCATTTCCAACGATCTGGGAAAGGTGGAAGGCTTTTCTGAAGCGGAGAAAGACGACTTGGCCCAAATGGTCGGACACGGCGCGCTCAAGTATTTTTTGCTCAAAGTCGCCCCGGCCAAATCCATGATGTTTGACCCCAAAAGCAGCATTGACTTCTTTGGCAACACCGCCCCCTTCATCCAATTCAATGTCGTCCGTTGCAAAAGCATCTTGCGCACGACCGGCACCCAAGCGGATGCCCTTTCTTGGAGTGAAATGACGGCGCTCGATGATTCGGAGCGTCAATTGGCCACTGGTGTCCTGAGCTTTCCCGCCGTGGTCCAAGAAGCGGCAGAGCAATACGACCCTTCTCTGGTGGCCAACCATTGCTACGACTTGATCAAGTCCTTTTCCAGCTTCTACCAAGACCACCCCATCGCCAAGGAAACGAACGAGGACATTCGTTCCATGCGTCTGGCGCTAAGTGCCTTGGTCAGCACCACCGTATCCCATGGCATGGCCATGCTCGGCATCGACATGCCAGAACGGATGTGAGTGGCCTTCAAGCTGGATCCTGATGGGAAAGCCGTCGCTCTGTGGAGTGGCCCGTGCAGACCAGGCGTGCTGAAACGGGCTCTGACAAGTCTTCCCAAGGGAACTCCCAATCGTGAAGCCCAACAGGCAGATCCCCCTCATGGACGACCTGGTCCTCCTTGCCCGGCTGGCCCAGTGTCAACTTGACCGCTCCTGGGCGCTTGACTTCAATGCTCAAATGCACCACACCCGCGGTCCAGGTCGCCCCTTCCCCTCTCCAATCTGCCGCCACCGGAGGTGGCACCCCCTGGCCAAAACTCGCGCGCATCCTGTGCCAAAGCACGTAGACCACCATCCCCAACAGCCCCACCAGCAAAGTCCATTGCAACGTCTCCATGGTGCTTTCGTTCAGGGGTCAGAGGGAAACGATGCCAGGAATGGCCTGCGCCGACTCATAGCGCGCAAAAATGTCGTCAGGGCCTGATACTTGTTCATCCACCGTCAAGGCCCTGTAGTTGCCTTTGGAGGAATCCCGGACTTTGAACACCGCCGTCTGGCCAAAAATGGCGCGCAAGGCCGCCTCATTTTCAGGCTTCGACGGCACGATGAACTTGAACTTGAATGCACAAGGCCACGTGTGGGTGTCGTTGAGTTGTTGCCTCAACTGGGCACGCTTTTCGTCGTCTTTGGGGTTCATGGCAGTGGGATTGTCAATGTCAAAAATAGGGCTGAGCCCCTCGAGGGCGGCCCGAAGAACAGGAGATTCCATTTTTTCCCGTTGGGACCATCCTCAAAAGCACGTGGCACCAAAGACCAACAAGGATGCCAGCAAGTCGCCTGTGGTCACAGCATTGTCCCCATCGCCCCCCTTCACATGTCGATTCGGCCACATCTTCTTCACACGGAAGCGCATCGCAAAACAATGCCTCACCATTGACATCCACCCAAAAGGATGGCACCTGACTTCATTGGGCAAAAAAAAGAACGGGCCGCCCGAAGGCGACCCGTTCCATTTCGTTAAGCAACAACCAATCTTAGTCGCAGATGTTGCCCCAGAGTTGGAAGAAGTCAAGCAAGTCGTTGACATCCACCTCACCGTCACCGGTGAAGTCACCTGGGCAAGCGTCTGGGTAATCGCAACCACCTGGGTAGTTGGCCGTAGGATCGTAGTCCAATCCTTCTGGATCCAAGCAACCCACGAAGAGACAAGAGTCATCATCGATGGTCGCAGCTGCGTCATAGTTGACCGCTGACTGGTCCAAGCAACCGGTCAGCAAGCAGCTGAAGTCACATTGACCATCGTCCACGTTGGCGTCCATGTCGTAGTTGCAAGCAGCTGCGTAAGTGCAACCTAGCACTTCCAATTCGTCGCAAATGCCGTTCATGTTCAAGTCGCTCAAGCAGCTTCCTTCGCAATCGTAGAACTGCTCTGGGTAGTCACAAGAACCATCCTCGATGGTGGCATCGCTGTCGTAGTTGCAGGCACTGTTGTCGGTGCATCCAGCGCAAGTGAGGTACTCACAAGAGCTGTCGTCGTCCGTGGCAGCGCTGTCGTAGTTGCAGGCACCTCCGTCGGTGCAACCTGCAATTTCCAACTCATCGCACACACCGTCCTGGTCCGCGTCGTTCAAGCACACATCATCGCAGTCGTACACGATGGCGAAGTTGCCACCGCCGCAAGAACCCGTGAATTCGTGGCTGCCGAGTCCAGTCCAATCGTTGTTGTCAAGAACAATCCATTCGCTGTTGTCGGCATCCGTACCGGCAGAACCGATCCAGTCCCCACCGTTTCCGTTGGTGATGTCAGACTTCCGGATCAAGCTGTGATCCTTTGTGCCTGCAGAAACACCTGCAACGTCCCATCCAGATCCAGGATCACCGTTCCAGTCTCCAATCGCATCGATCTGGATGTAATCATCCTGAGTGCCCATCACGAGCATGTATCCATCGTCACCATTGGACAAGAAGTTGTGTGTCTCGTCCGCCTCTGCCAAAATAGCTGGATCAGCTGATCCATGCGCAATGACGTAGACATCACCTGCAGCAACGACTGCTCCTTCATCAAAATCATTCCAAAACTCGTACTCACCAGGTGTGGAGGGGGCATTTGCGACACTAGGGTAAGCGTAGCCGTCCAAGCTGATGTCCGAACCGGTTGGGTTGTAGATCTCGAGGAACTTGTTGTTGCTGCTTCCCTCGGCATAGCCGCTGAAGAACAATCCACAAGCAGGTGCGTCGCCAGGCAAGAGCGTAGGCTCAACGTACTCACAGTTGCCACTGTCGTCGGTGGCGTCTGAATCGTAGTTGCAGGCCTCTGCATCTTGACATCCAGCAATCTCAAGCTCGTCGCACACACCGTCTTCGTCCAGGTCGTTCAAGCAAGCGCCATCGCAACCGTAGAACTGTTCAGCGTAGTAGCAAGAACCATCATCGTACTGGGCGCCATCGTTGTAGTTGCAAGCTGCATCGTCGATGCAACCGCAAGAAGAACTGCCGAAGCTCAACGTCAGGTACTCTGCATCCTCTCCCACACCGAGTGGGAAGACTTGCACGTACAATTGACCGGTCAATGTTCCATTCGTGGTCAACTGAGCCACGAGCACTTTCTGGTCCTCTCCCGCCACTCCGTTGGACAACAAGTTGGTGGCGAACCAGCTGCCACCGAAGGAGCTGTTGATTTCCAAGTTTTGGCCAGCTTCGAAGTCAGACGTCCATGTGTCACCTGCAGCTTCAGCCAAGGTCACATCAGCTGTGCCGTCGCCTGAAACAGGCGCCGCATCAATGCCGATGGTCAACCAACTGTCGTACTGCAAGTCTGGGAATGCCGCGTAGAACAATGGGTTCACTGTTCCAGCCGTCAAACCGCCCACAGCGCTTTGGAAGAAGCTTGTGCTTGTGCGCAAGTAAGATGGGTTGGCTTCGTCACCTGCAATGGCAGAAACAAAGTCAGAGGCATTGGGCGTGGTCACATACACACGGTACGTTGTCAAGCCTGCCACACCATCCACTGCCACAGTCTCCACGGACAAGTTGAACCCATTTTGACCTCCGGCCGCCTCATTGGCACAAGAGCAGAAGTCGCATGATCCATCTTCTTGGGTGGCTGCCTCATCGTAGTTGCAAGCCAATTCATCGGTGCATCCGAGGCAGCTGCTGAAGTCGCAGTCGCCAGCATCGGTTGCCGTTGCATCGTAGTTGCAAGCAGAGTCATCCTGACAACCCACGATTTCGTTGGCGTCACAAATGTCATCGCCGTCTGCATCACCGTCGCAGGTTCCGTCACACAAGTATCCAGGTTCTGGGTACACACAGGGAACGAGGTTGGTCGCTGCCAAGTTGTAGTTGCAAGCGGTAGACACCACACAACCATCGATTTCCAACTCGTCGCATACACCGTCGCCGTCTGCGTCATTCACACATGTTTCACCGTCGCACTCGTAGTATTCAGGAGCGAAGAAACAACTTGCATCGTCCACATTGGCCGTTGCATCGTAGTTGCAAGCAGAAGCATCTGTACAACCTTCGACACATCCACCGAAGTTGTATGTCGCGGAAGAACCATCAAGGCCAGCTCCTGCAAGCTCAACACCGTCGGCGCTGAAACTCCAAGTTTGCTCCGCAGGATAGCCGTCTTCAACGAACGTCAGCTGAACACAAGCTGCTGCATCTGCGCAGAAGGTGTGTGAAGCGCTCGCTCCAAAGTCAGAACCTGAAGCCACTTCCACACCGTCAGCGGTGATGCTGTAGGAGCCTTCTCCATAAGTGCAGCACATGCCATCAGCATATTGGTCAGCGATGTCAAATTGGTAGAGGGTTCCTCCACCAAGGCAGTTG
>CALKGQ010000016.1 GCA_938085425.1 uncultured Flavobacteriales bacterium | reverse complement strand
GTCTTGGTCGATGACTTTCAAGTGGAGGCCAAACGCCCCAACCACATCCACCTTCCCGTGACCGAGCGGGTGGAAAGAGAGGCCTTCCCGCAATGGCTGGAGGAGCACGAGAATCAAGTCCAGTTCGTGTTCCACTTGGGGGCGAGAACGGACACCACAGAGCAGGACGAGGAGGTCCTGAACGCATTGAATTTCACGTACAGCCAAACCGTGTGGCACCTGTGTGTGAAACATGGGCTGCCCCTGCTCTACGCAAGCTCTGCTGCCACCTACGGCGATGGCGCTTTGGGGTACTCAGACCGTCACGACTTGGTGTCACAACTCCGGCCACTCAACCCCTACGGCCGTTCCAAGAACGACTTCGATGCTTGGGCTTTGGCCCAAGAAAGAAAGCCCTACTTCTGGGCGGGCTTCAAGTTTTTCAACGTCTACGGCCCCAATGAATTCCACAAAGGAAGGATGGCGTCTGTGGTGTTGCACACCTTTCGTCAGGTGGAAGCGACAGGCGCCATGAAGCTCTTCCGAAGCCACAATCCCGATTTCATGGATGGGCACCAAACCCGCGACTTTGTGCATGTCGAAGATGTCTGCGAGGTGTTGCTTCACTTCATGCACCACCGCATTCCTGCCCATTCGGGGCTGTACAATTTGGGAAGCGGCAAGGGCCGCACATTCCTCGATTTGGTCCACGCCACCTTCAAAGCCATGAAGAAGCCCCCCCGCATTTCATTCATCGACACCCCTGAGGACATCCGTGACACGTACCAATACTTCACAGAAGCCGACTTGTCCAAATTGCGGGCCGCAGGGTACACGAATCCCTTCCGATCGCTCGAGTCGGGCATTGAGGACTACGTGAAGCACCATTTGATCAACCAAGCGCGGCGCGTGCCTCAAGCAGCGTCTGCCGGATCTTCTTGAGCTTGGCCACAGCCTCCTCGTGAGAAGCTGCGTTTGCCTGCGCCTGGGCACTTGCCGCGGGTGCGGCGGGCTGCGTCGCCATCCTCGCCTGAACCCCTCTCTCCTTGGCCTCCCCTTTCCTCGCCACCAATGACTTTCGTGCACCTTCCAGGGTCAATCCCTGCACCTTGACCAAATCGTAAATCCGTCGGATGATGTCAATGTCCTCCTGCTTGTAGGCGCGCTTTCCGCGGGCGTTGGTTTTGGGGGCGATTTGTTTGAACTGCTTTTCCCAAAAGCGAAGCAACGACGGCTTCACCTCCAACATTTTGGCCACCTCAGAGATGCTGAAGTATCGCTTTTGGACGGGTTGGTTCAATGGCATGACAGGCAGCAAGATAAGTCGCTCAGTCCAAACTTTGGTTCTCCACTTCCGACGCCTCCAGCATCGCCTCATATTCCAGCGGACTCAAGTCGTTGAAATAGTAATGTGCGGGGTTCACCTTGACTCCATCCTTGTGGACTTCATAATGCAGGTGCGAAGAGGTGGACGTCCCCGTGCTGCCCACGTGGCCAATGACCTGGCCTCGCTGGACCTTGTCGCCACGCCGCACCAACGACTTGCTCATGTGGGCATACAGCGTCTCGTAGCCAAATCCGTGGCGGATAACGATGTGCCTGCCATAGCCGTTGTACAGCCGCTTCACCTTCACCACCACACCATCGCCTGTCGCGAACACCTCCGTGCCCTGGGGCGCACTGAAATCCATGCCGTAGTGGAATTTTCGGACCTTGTAAATCGGATGGATCCGGTATCCCCACCCGCTGGCCATGCGCCCCAAATCCTCGTTGCGCACAGGTTGAATGGCGGGAATGGATTCCAATCGTTTCTCAAATTCCAGCGCCATGTCCGTCACCTCGTCCAACGATTTCGATTGGGCCACAAGCGACCGTTGCAGACCCGCCACCCGGGCCCTCAAGGCGGACACCTCTTCCGAATGCACATGTCCCCTGACTTCGGCATGCCGGTCCACCCCTCCAATGCCCGGATGACGGAGATGCTCCGGAACAGGTGGAACGCCCAAAATGGTCCTGTACACGGCATCGTCGCGCTCTGAGATGTCCTCCATCGCGGCCTCCATCAAAGTCATTTCCTCCCGAATGTCCCCAAGCTGACCCTCCAAAAAGGCGATTTCACGGTCCCTCGCGCGGTCGGCAGGGCTCTGGAAAAGTTGGTCCACGAGCCACACGCTCGACGCCCCAATGCCCAGAACCAACAGGCCACGCAAGGCCACGCCACGCAAGATTTCTCTTCGTGACAAAGGCACCTGCTCCACCCTTAGGGTGTCGGGGTTGAATCGCCGTTGGGTCCACTTCATGGAAGCACAAAGGTCGTGATTCTTTCGTGGATGTGTGTTCCGTACTTTCACGGTGCAATTTTGAGCCCCATGGAATCACGTCTCATTCGCCAGACATTTTTGGATTTTTTCAAAGAGAAACAACACACCATTGTGCCCTCCGCACCCATGGTCGTGAAGGACGATCCCACCCTGATGTTCATCAATGCTGGGATGAATCCCTTCAAGGATTTGTTCCTCGGCAACCAGCCCATCACCCACCCACGCATCGCGGACACCCAAAAGTGCTTGCGCGTCAGCGGCAAGCACAACGACCTGGAAGAAGTGGGGGTCGACACTTACCACCACACGCTGTTTGAGATGTTGGGGAATTGGTCGTTTGGCGACTATTTCAAAGCCGAGGCCATCGACTGGGCATGGGAACTCTTGACCGACCGTTATGGCTTGGACCCCGAATGCCTCTACATCACCGTCTTCGGAGGGGATGCCGGCGATGGGTTGCCAGAAGACATCGAGGCGCGCACCCAATGGCAAAAGCACGTGGCCAACGACCGGATTCTGGCCGCTGACAAAAAAGACAACTTCTGGGAAATGGGCGAAACCGGGCCTTGCGGTCCCTGTTCGGAAATCCATGTTGACCTCCGCAACGCGGAGGAACGCGCCAAAGTCGATGGGCGAGGTCTTGTGAATGAAGACCATCCCCAAGTCGTCGAGATTTGGAACCTCGTGTTCATGGAATTCAACCGCATGTCCGATGGGTCCCTTGTGCCTCTGCCCCACAAGCACATCGACACGGGGATGGGCTTTGAGCGGTTGGCCATGGCCCTCCAAGGCAAGCAATCCAACTACGACACCGACATTTTCACGCCGCTTCTCGACGCCATCGCCACCCAAAGCGGTCGAGACTACCCCGGGGACGACAGTTCCGAGGCAGTGGCCTTCCGGGTCATTGCCGACCACGTGCGTGCCGTGGCCTTTTCCATTGCCGACGGCCAACTCCCTTCCAACACGGGAGCGGGGTACGTCATTCGCAGGATTTTGCGACGGGCGGTCCGGTATGGATCCTCCTTTTTGGGCATGAATGAGCCCTTCATCCACACCCTCGTGGAAGTCTTGGATAGCCAAATGTCAGGGACCTTCCCAGAATTGAAATCCCAGAAAGCGCTGATCCAACAGGTCATTGAACAGGAAGAACAGTCTTTTTTGCGGACCCTGGCCTCTGGCATGGATCGCCTCTCGGTGGCCACCCAAGGCATGACACCTGGGGAGGAGCTGGCTGGAAAATTGGTGTTTGAGCTCTACGACACCTTTGGGTTCCCCGTGGATTTGACCGCCCTCATCGCCGGTGAACAGCAATTGAAAATCGACCACCAAGGGTTCGAAGGGCTTCTGCAAGCCCAAAAGAACCGCTCACGGGAGGCCGGGAAAATCACCGCGGACGATTGGCAAGTGGTGACAGAACATCAGGGTGCAACGTCGTTCATTGGCTACGACCAAGTCGAGGCCGAGGTCACTTTGCTCCGGTACCGCGAAGTCGAGGCGAAGAAGAAAAAGTTCGTTCAAGCTGTGTTTGACCGCTCGCCTTTCTACCCTGAAGGAGGTGGACAAGTAGGAGACCAAGGAGTGCTCAAGTCGCCAGAGGGAAGCAGCTTTCGCGTGACCGACACGAAAAAAGAAAACAACCTGATCGTCCACGTCATGGACCAAGTGCCTGTCTCGTCGACAGGGAAGTTTGAAGCCATCGTCGATGTGGCCCGTCGTGGAGATTCCGCCCGAAATCACAGTGCCACCCACCTTCTTCACGAAGCCCTGCGCGAAGTATTGGGCACGCATGTCGAGCAAAAGGGCTCGTTGGTGAAGCCGCGGTCCCTCCGCTTTGACTTTGCGCATTTCCAAAAGGTCACCGACGAGGAATTGGCCCGCGTCGAAACGCTGGTGCAATCTCGCATCCTCGAGAACCTGGCTTGCACAGAACACAGGGACATGGCCTTGGCCGATGCCCAAAAAGCAGGAGCGATGATGCTCTTTGGAGAAAAGTACGGGGAGACCGTTCGCATGATTGAGTTTGGATCTTCCAAAGAGCTTTGCGGCGGCATCCATGTGCCCGCCACAGGGGCCATTGGTCCCTTCCGCATTGAAAGCGAAAGTGCCGTGGCGGCTGGCATCCGACGCATCGAAGCCCGCACAGGCAGCGCCGCCATGGAAGCACAGCAAGATGAACGTCAGCAATTGGGGGCCATCAAAGCCATGCTCAAAGGTGCGGCGGACCCTGCACAAGCCATTGGCGACCTGCTTCAAGCCAACGCCCAATTGGGCAAAGAAATCGAAGGCTTCCAGAGGGCCGCAGCCGGGAACATCAAACAAGAGTTGCTCGGCCAACTTCAAACCATCCATGGCGTCCAAGCCATTGGTGCCATTGTGGATTTGGACAGCAAGAACATCAAAGATTTGGCCTTCCAGCTCAAGGCGGAGTGTGCCCCATTTTTTGGGGTGTTTGGCAGCGAAAAGGGAGGCAAAGTGACCCTGTCCATCGCCGTCAGCGACGATGTCGTGGAACAACGTGGTTTGCACGCGGGCAATTTGGTCCGTGAATTGGCCAGCCACATCGGTGGAGGCGGTGGAGGCCAGGCGTTCTTCGCCACAGCAGGAGGAAGCAATGCGGGTGGCCTGCAAGCGGCCGTTGATGCAGCCTTGGAGAAGCTGCAAGGCTGAATTGGGGATTTAGGCCATCGACAGTGCCGTGTCATCGGCGTCGCTCCTGGAGAGCTTCCCGTGCACGGGGCCTTGGTATTCTTCTTCTTCGCTCAGCCCCAAGTTGAGGACGTAGAACATGTGAAAGACACAGACCAAAACGTGGTCAAGGGTGGAACGCTTCCCAAACGTTGACGCCACCTCCATCATGGTGCGAAAGAAAAAATAGATGTTGTACCCAGGGATCAAAAACCGCAAGGCATGTGTGGCGGGACGTCCAATGATGCGCATGGCAACCACCACGTTGTAGCCTGGCACCACCACGGACCAACCAGGTTGGCCACATTTGACGTACAAACGCCAATTGCCAGCAAGTGCAACCAAGGCGACAAAGAGGGCCCCAAGGGCCATGCCACCGTCCAGATTCAAAGCATTGAGAAGGTCCATGAGGTTGTGTTTGATCCTCATAGAAGACGGAGCGTTCTCGCCTGGGTTGCCTCCATCTGTCTGACAACCAATCATTCAACACATATTCATGTGGGCATCAAGTCCCGAGATGGCCGTGTTTGGCCAACAACTTCTCGTCCACTTTTTCACCGGCGGGACAAAAGATGAGCAGCCGTTCCACCGCATTGCGCAATTCGCGCACATTCCCAGTCCAAGGTGCTGAACGCAGCAACTTCATGGCGCCTTGGGTGACGACAGGCACCGCGCGGCCGGACTGCCCGCAAAACACCTGGAGGAAATGGTCGACAAGCAATGGCACGTCAGACGATCGATCGGCAAGGGACGGGACGTGGATGGGGACCACGGCAAGGCGGTGGTACAAGTCCTCTCGGAAATCGCCCTCGGCGATGGCCTTGCGCAGGTCTTTGTTGGTGGCCGCCACCACGCGAACATCGACCGAGATGTCCTTGTCGGATCCCACACGTGAGATTTTTTGTTCCTGAAGGGCGCGAAGGACCTTGGCTTGGGCCCCGGCACTCATGTCGCCCACCTCGTCCAAAAACAAGGTGCCTCCTTGGGCCTGCTCGAACTTCCCCCGACGCTGTGAGATTGCGCTGGTGAATGCCCCTTTCTCATGGCCAAACAATTCACTCTCGATCAATTCCGAGGGGATTGCTGCACAATTGACCTCCACAAATGGTCCGTCTGCACGGCCAGACCCGTTGTGGATTTGCCTCGCCACGAGTTCCTTGCCAGATCCGTTGGCCCCGGTGACCAACACCCGGGCATCGGTCGGCGCCACGGTATCCACCATGGACAGGATCTCTCGAATGCCTTCAGAATCGCCCACCATCGCATGGGACTGCGCCACGTGGACCTTTTTCTTGAGCACCTTGGTGGTCTCCACAAGCGCCTCTCTTTCCAGCATGTTCCTCAAGGTGACAAGCACCCTGTTGAGGTCAAGGGGTTTTTGGATGAAGTCGTACGCTCCTTTTTTCAAGGCGGACACCGCCGTCTCCACGGTGCCGTGGCCGGAAATCATGACCACAGGTGCAGCGACCTTCTTTTTGGCCAACATGTCCAAGACATCCAAGCCATCCATCTGCGGCATCTTGACGTCGCAAAAAATGCCGTCAAAGGGTTTTTTGGTGGCCAACACGACACCCTCCATGCCCGTGGACGCTTCGGCCACCTCATGCCCTTCGTATTCCAGAATTTCGCGAAGGCTCTTCCGGATGGGGGCTTCGTCGTCGATCAAAAGTAGATGCGCCATGTTGCGTGGATGAAAGAATGAATGGAGACGTATGCGGTCCAAAGATGGTGCCAAACCGCGGACCTCACCTTGGGTCCAACGACGGGAGGAGGGGCAATCCCCTTTCCAACTGCGACAAGACACCTTCACGCAGGGCATAGGGCGCCCTCCACATCGAAGTGAACGTGCCTTGGGCCAACACCCACTCGATCAAAGCTGCACTGTACGGCATCAAATCCACCCGCGCGGGGTCCATGCCAGGCATCGATGTTCTGCCGTGCACATCCAACGTCAGCAGTTCCTGGGACAGTCGGGTCCAGTCCCCCAAGGGGATGGGGTCCAATCCGGGATGGGGCTCAGGGGTTTGGGCGTGGTCGGGGCGTTCTTTCTTCGTGCGCGTTCCGGCCATGGCCGCAAGCGTGTCAAACGACCCACTGGCCCCGACGAGCGACGACGGAGACAATGCCCCCACTGCGGCTGCCAACGGTGCCATGACATCGTCAAAGAATGGCGACATCTTCTCCAACCCTTCCCTTCCCATGGGGTCGGGCAAGGCCATGAGCATTTGCAAACGGGCCACACCCGTGTCAAAGCTTTGGGACCACTTGATCCCCTCGTGGTTCCAAACGATGAATTCCACGCTGCCACCTCCGATGTCCATGGTCATCTGCATTTCCTGAGTAGGTGCCTTCACATTCAAGGCAATGCCCTCCTGGATCAGACGCGCCTCGTGCGGACCTGAGATGATTTGCACCTCCAATCCCGACAACCGACGCGCTTCGTCGACGAACTCGGGACCGTTTTTGGCTCCCCTCAAGGCACTTGTGGCCAAAACATGAACCTCGTCTGCCTTGTAGTTTCTCAGGATCTCGCGCATGGACACCAAGGCATCCAAGCCCCGTGCCATGCGGTCAGGACGAATGACACCTTTGGCCACACCACCTTGTCCCAAACGAACTGGGATGCGCTGCCCAAAAACAGGAATCCAACCGGCCGCTGCACCCACATCCACAATGCGCAAATTGAACGTATTGGTGCCGCAGTCGATGACGGCCACCCGGCGCAAGGCGCTCATAAGGCACCCGCATCAGGGCGCACCATCCAGCGCCAAACCTCTCGCCACCCTGGCTTTTTGCCATACATCAAGATGGCCACGCGGTACACCCGGCCGGCCAGAAGGACCAAGCACCAAGTGGTGGCTGCCAAAATCCCCAAGCTCACCGCCACATGCCACCACGGCACCCCCATGGGCAGCCGCACCATCATGGAAATCGGGGCGGAGAAGGGGATGAATGAACTGACCACTGAAAGCCAACTCTCAGGTGCATCGATGCTTTGGATCGCCAAGATGTAGGAAAAGGTGAGGGGCAACATGACAGGAATCATGAGGTATTGGGCGTCAGACTCTTGCTCCACCATGGCACCGATGGTGGCAAAAAATGCCCCGTACAACCCAAAGCCCAACACGAAGTACAACACACCGCACCCAAGCATGACGGGCCATTGGATGTCGAGAAGAAAGGCCAGATCCTCCTGAGAGGACAGCACGGTTTGGAAGTCCACTGCGTCTGCGGAAAGACCTTGGGTTTGGGCCCAACTCTCCATCCAATCGCTTTGCTCCACGCCAAGGCCCAACAAAAGAAACAGCACCCAACTCAGCAACACCCAGGCCAGCATTTGGGCCATGCCCACCAAGCCAATGCCCACGATTTTGCCCGCCAACAGTTGACGGGGCCTGACCGTGCTGAGCACCACCTCGACAATGCGGTTGGACTTCTCCTCGATGACACCTCGCATGATGTGCATCCCATACACCAGCACAAACAGGCACATGAAAATGCCCATGAAGAAACCCACCATGGCTTTGGCGTCCCCTTGCTTTTCTCCTGTCTCGTAATCCATGACCACAATGCTGACGTCTGTCTTCAAAGACAAGTAGACGTCGTAGTCCAATTCAGGCTGCTCGCGGACCTTCAACCGCTCCAAGGCTTGGCCCATGTCCCGCTCCATGGCGCGTCTGCTGCGGCCGCTGGGTGGGGTCAATTGCAAGAGTTGCATTTTCTCGCTTTGCACGACGCCCTCGTCGAATTCCAACATGCAGGTGAAGCCATCGCGCTCCAGCTCCTCCTTCGACTTGACCTCCCGTCCAAAGCGGTAAGACAACATGGAACGTTCGGGGTAGCAAGATGGGCAACGGGGCACGAAGGGGCCCACGTCGGTGGGCACCGTGAGCAGCCCATCGTGGTCCACCACCCAAACCTTGGCTTCCTCTTCCGCGCTTTGGGTCAAGAGGACCACGGCCGCCACAAACCCAACCATCAGCAAGGGCATCAGCAGTGTGGCCACCAAAAAGGCACGTCGCCTGACGCGGGTGACAAATTCTCTGCGGACAATCGTGCCCAATGGATGTAGCCAAGGCGTCATGACGATGCAGAGGCTACGGTTTGGACAAACACATCTTCCATGGACAACTTCACGGGTCTGGCTTCCAAGACCTCCACATGGCCCACAGCCCATTGCAAGAAACCAGGCATGGGCCAAGCGTCGGGAAGGGCAAGCTCCACTTCATGCACCGCCGCAGAACCTTCGCCCTCGGTCACCTTGCTCAAAAGCTCTGCCCTTGCCCCCAATTCCGCCGCAAAGGCCATCATGTTGCCCCTCAGACGAAGGAAAATGCGGCCTTTTCTGGCGGACTCACGCACCTCGTCGGTGGCCCCTGCCAGCACTTTGTTCCCTTGATGAAGCATCACCACATCGTCGCACAGCGCCTCCACAGAACCCATGTCATGGGTGGACAGCAACAAGGTTGTGCCCTCCTTTTGGACGAGTCTCAACATTTCGCCTCGCACCAAAGCTGCGTTGATGGGGTCCAACCCACTGAAGGGCTCGTCCAAGATCAACAGTTCCGGCCGGTGCAGCACGGTGGCAATGAATTGGATTTTTTGGGCCATCCCCTTGCTCAAATCGGCCACTTCTCGGTTCCACCATCCCTCGACTTCCAACCGTTCCAACCAACCGCGGAGTTCATGCTCGGCATCCCTCCGCTCCATGCCACGCAAGGCCGCGAAGTAGAGGACCTGCTCCGCCACGCGCATGCTCTTGTAAAGTCCACGCTCTTCCGGGAGGTACCCCATGCGGGACAGCAAGTCCCTGTGGTGGGGTTGTCCCCACATTCGGAGCGTGCCTTCATCGGGTTTGGTGATGCCAGTGAGCATCCTCAACAACGTGGTTTTGCCGGCACCGTTGGGCCCGAGCAACCCCACGATTTGGCCTGACCCTACCTCCAAGTCCAAAGGCGCCAACGCTTGATGGTCGCCAAAAGACTTGCAAATGCCTGTGGTATGGATGATGGGGTGGGACATGGTGGGTGTCAGGTGAACATGTCGCGGACCTTGTCAAAGAAACCGCGTTCGCCGTGGTCCGGTTCAGGCTGAAAGTTCGGGGAATCTTGGAGCGTCTCCAACATCTTGGATTCTTCCTTGCTCAATTTCTTGGGGGTCCAAACATTGAGGTTGATCAAGAGGTCGCCATTGCCGTAGCTGTCCACGGAGGGCATGCCCTTGCCGCGCAGCCGCACAATTTTGCCGCTCTGTGTGCCTGCATCGATTTTGATCTTGGCCTTGCCGCCCAAAAGGGGCACCTCGGACGTGGACCCCAAAGCCGCGTCCACAAAGGTGATGTAGTGGTCGTGGTGCAAGTTCTTGCCGTTGCGCTGGAACGTGTCGTGGGGCAGGACTTCGACCATCACGATGAGGTCACCTGCCACACCACCCATTGGGGCGCCATTGCCTTCGCCGCGCACACTGAGCTGCATGCCGTCTTCCACCCCTCCTGGGATGTCCAAGCTCACCACGGCCTCTTCACGGACCATGCCCATTTCATCTGTTCCACTCGGCTTTCGCGTGATGCTTTGGCCAGTTCCATGACAGACATTGCACGTGGCGGCCGTCTGCATTTGGCCCAAAATCGTGTTGGTCACCCTGCGGACTTGGCCCGTCCCATGGCAGGTGGCGCAGTCGGTGTACTCGACACCCTTCGCTTGCATCTGCTTGAAGACCTTGACCTTCTTGGAGACTCCTTCGGCCACTTCTTCGAGGGTCAGCTTCACCTTGATGCGCAGGTTGGCCCCCTTCATCCGGCGCTTTCGGCCGCCACCACCGCCGCCACCAAAGCCGCCGCCGAAGATGTCGCCGAATTGGGAGAAGATGTCGTCCATGTTCATCCCACCGCCGCCAAATCCACCGGCACCGCCGCGCATGCCGTCGTGGCCAAACCGGTCGTATTGCTGGCGCTTTGTGTCGTCGCTCAGCACCTCGTACGCTTCCGCCGCTTCCTTGAACCGCTCCTCCGCCGAAGCGTCGTCTGGGTTCTTGTCCGGATGGAATTTCAGGGCAAGCTTCCGGTAGGCCTTCTTGATGTCAGAGGCCGAGGCACCTTTTGAGATGCCCAGTGTTTCGTAGTAATCGCGTTTGGCCATGGTGCCTTATTGCCCTACCACCACCTTGGCGTAGCGCATGATTTTGTCGTTCAACATGTACCCTGGTTCCACCACATCCACCACCTTGCCCGCCAATTCAGGACTGGGGGCTGGGATGTTGGTGATGGCCTCGTGCAAGTCGACATCGAAGGCATCTCCTGCGGCCACCTCCATCCGGGTCAACCCTTGGGCTTCCAGCAATTGACGCAGCTTGTTGTGGATCAATTGGCGGCCTTCGCGCACCGCTTCCACATCTTCACTGGGGTCGGCTGCCGCCCTGTCGAAGTCGTCCAACACAGGGAGCAACTTTTCCAAGACATCCATGCCCGCGTTGCGGATCAAATCTCCGCGCTCCCTCATGGTCCGCTTTCGAAAATTGTCAAACTCCGCGTAAAGACGTAGGTATTTGTCGTGCCAATCCGCTGTGGCAGGGTTCTCCTCCGAGGTGGCTTCTGCGCCACCCTCGTCCGTCTCCTGAACGTTGTCCGCCCCTTGGGGTTCGGTCGGTTCCTGAGAGACGGGTTCTGTGGTCGGGTCTTCAGGTGAAGGATTGTTTTCTTGCATGACTTGTTCTGTGGATCAAATGTGGTTTCTCCTAGGTCAAACCCCGTGCCACCAAAGAGGAAAACCCAAAGATGCGACAGGCTGTCAGGCCAATATGACAAGGGCCTGACACGACTGTCAAGCCCCTGCGGATTCTGTCACGCCAGACCTCAGAAACTGGTGACGTATTTGTCGAGCTGGCGGTGAAGTTCAATGCCGCGAAGGTTCTTCGCCACAATGATGCCGTTGGGGTCGATGAGGAAACTCATGGGGATGGAGCTCACCCCGTACATGGCCGCAGCTTCGTTGTTCCACTTTTTCAAATCGCTCACGTGGTGCTTCCAATCCAAACCGTCCTTCTTGATGGCTGCCTCCCAACGAGGAATGTCGCTGTCGAGGGACACACTGAACACCTCAAAGCCTTCGCCATCGCGGAATTTGGCCTTTCTGTACTTGTCATAGGCACGCACCACATTGGGGTTTTCGCGACGACAAGGTCCGCACCAAGACGCCCAAAAATCTAGAAGGACATAGCTGCCCTTGAGGTCACTAAGTTTCATCTCCTTGCCCTTGGGGTTGTTCATGGCGATGTCCGGTGCCTGGTCGCCAATGCCATGGCCCACTTTGCCGGTGGCCTCCACGGAAAAAGGCACCACCACTGTGGGCTCTTCACTTCTGCTCCATCCTGACCATACCATGGCCGTCATGGCCAACATTGCTCCTACTTTCCACATGGCATTGGGGGTTTTCTTGGGGGGGGGATTGAACATGGAAGATAGGTTGATTCGGTTCAAACTCGGACAATGTTGGCGCCCAAAGCGCGCAGTCGGTCGTCGATGTTTTGGTACCCACGGTCGATTTGATCGATGTTGTGGATGGTGCTTTTGCCCTCTGCACTCAATGCGGCGATGAGCAAGCTGACGCCCGCACGGATGTCGGGGGAGCTCATGGTCACACCGCGCAAACTTGCCTTTCGGTCCAATCCAATGACCGTGGCCCGGTGGGGATCGCAAAGGATGATTTGGGCCCCCATGTCAATGAGTTTGTCCACGAAGAACAGCCGGCTCTCAAACATCTTTTGGTGGATCAGGGCACTGCCCCTGGCCTGGGTCGCTGTGACCAGGACGATGGACAACAAGTCGGGGGTGAAACCCGGCCATGGTGCATCGGCCACCGTCAAGATGGAGCCGTCGATGAAGGTGTCGATTTCATAGGACTCTTGGGCAGGGATGTACAGATCCTCGCCGCGCCGTTCCATCTGGATGCCCAAGCGCTGGAAGACGCCGGGGATGACCCCAAGTTCGTCGTACGCACAATCCTTGATGGTGATTTCACTCTGCGTCATGGCTGCCATGCCAATGAAACTGCCGATTTCAATCATGTCGGGCAAGCATCGGTGCTCCGTGCCTCCCAGCGAAGGAACCCCTTCGATGGTCAAGAGGTTGGAGCCCACACCTGTGATCTTGCCACCCATGCGGTTGATCATTTTGCACAACTGCTGGAGGTAGGGCTCACATGCCGCATTGTAGATGGTCGTGGTGCCTTCCGCGAGGGCGGCAGCCATGACCACATTGGCCGTTCCCGTGACCGAAGCCTCGTCCAAGAGCATGTGGGTTCCCTTCAGTCCGCCTTCCGCACTTGCATTGAAGAACCCCGTGGACGCGTCGTAGGAAAAAGTGGCCCCCAATTTTTGGAACCCGATGAAGTGGGTGTCCAAACGGCGGCGGCCAATCTTGTCGCCCCCAGGACGTGGGATCGCCCCCACACCAAATCTGCCCAACATGGGCCCCAGGATCATCACCGAACCCCGCAGCGCACTGCCCTTGGTTTGAAAGGCTTCCGTTTGCAGATGTTCCAAATGGACGTCGTCCGCCTCGAACCGCCATGAACCTGGGCCAAGGTGTTGCGTCTTCACCCCCAAATCCCCCAACAAATGGATCAGCTTGTTGACGTCGACGATGTCTGGCAAATTGTGAATCGTCACAGGCTCTGCCGTCAGCATCACCGCGCACAAAATTTGAAGCGCCTCGTTCTTGGCGCCTTGAGGAATGACCTCTCCCTGCAGCCTGTGGCCGCCTTCTATGATGAAACTTCCCATGTCCCCGAATTTCGGGGGACGCAGTGTGCCTTTCAGACAAGGCTCAAGGGGTTATCAACCCAACACGGGGGAAACCTTGCGCTGCTCAGCGCCGCTTTTTCTTGTTCTTTTTGTGCGGCCGGGCCAACGCATCGCTCGTTTTGCGCACGCTGCGCAAGATGTCTGCTTGGCCCTCCAATTCCACCCCCTCAGGAAGCACCAATGCGCCATCGGATTTGGCCTTGAGTTCCGCTGCAATGACGGCGTCTTCCACCGTGTTGCGGTTCCAAGTCAAGAAGTGCCGCTTCATCAAGTTCGCCACCTTGACCACCAAGATGTTCTTTTCCTCTCCCTCTTCCATGGCCTTGGCCGCCTCGATCAAGTCGAGGGTCGTCTTGCCAAAATGGCCCACTCTGGACTGCGCGTTCGGGTAGTCCATCTCCGCAGGGGCACTCTCCTTCTCCGCAGGCTCGGGCTTGGGGAATGGAGCGTCCACGTCCAGTTCGTACCTGGCCATCACGTGGAGTTGGTTCCAAAGTTTTTGCTCTGCACGTTCTTTCTCGCCCTCTTGGGACACGACGCTGCCCATGACACTGACAATGGCGGCGGCACATTTGCTGCGCTCGGCCTTGTCGGCGATGGACAAACAATGCTGCACCATCTCGTGGATGCTGCGTCCGTATTCTGGGATGACCAAGTCATCGCGCATGCTGTTGTAGCTCAGCGCGTCAAAGTTGATGGAAGCGTCCGCCATAGGTCTCGTCTTCTAAAGTTGCAATCAATGCTGTTTTGTCTTCGGCTCAAGTCCCGCGATGGGACGACCCGCATTCAGCCACCAGGCTGTGGCACCAAAGATACAAGGTTCATCGCCTTTCCCCACAACTCCATGTCGTGCAGCAAGGCTTCCCCCAACGATGTGAGTTGTCCTTCATGGGCTTGAAAGGCCTCCAGCCCACGTGCAACAGGCCCCGCAGTCTCCCTTCTTTGAGACATCGCCTGCAACACATCCGCCACCACCACCGGGTCGCGGTACCCCACCAGCCAACCATGGTGGACCATGGCCTCAAAGAAATGTTGGCTTCGGACCGGCATCGCCTCCACGCGAAGGCCCAAGGCAGACTCTTGGCCCTGAACAAACGACTCCAAAGGCCCGCAATCGGACGCCAATTTTGGAAACTGACGCGCCAAAACATGATCTGTCAGCACATCCCACACCACACCGCTCCACTTCCCGCACCACGGACGAATCAAGGCCCTGGCTTCTTTGCTCGCGGGATGCCTGTCGCTCGTGTCGTCGATGGCCCTGTGGAAACGGATGCCTAGCGCCACGTCCCGTTCCCAATGGTCTTCCACGCTCCGTCCCTTCACCGCATCCCCTATGAAGTTGCCAAGTCGAGCTTTCTCGCTCAACCCTGCCCACTCCCCTGCGACCATGTGTGCCAAATAGTTCACGCCGCAAGACTGCGACAAATCGCACAAACGGCCGCACCCAGGTGAAGAAAATTGTAGGAAGTGTTTGAAGAACGGGGAGGTTGTGCTAATTTTGTCGTCCCGCAAACGCGCGGGGTGTAGGTCTTCGGACAGACATCATGCGAGAATAGCTCAGCTGGTAGAGCACAACCTTGCCAAGGTTGGGGTCGCGAGTTCGAATCTCGTTTCTCGCTCATCAAAAGCCTCCCGTTTCGGGGGGCTTTTTTCGTTGTGGGGCAAGGGGTTCCGAGGGGCGGAAACGTGGGAAGTCTGGCTGGTGAAACAGCGGTTGACTTCCCTAAATGTACTCTACCAGCTGCCACTACTGCCAGTTTTGCTGCCACACTTTCGCCCATCGGCTGCAACATCAAATCCACAACCTCTTCACGAATCCACTCGGCTCACGAACTTCCCTATTTTGGGAGCAACAAAAAAAACTGTTTTGATGAAATATACATTTTACCCCGCGATCCTGGCGATGGCCGTATTTGTTTCTAGCTGCTCCTTCACGATGCCACTTGCGGCTACAAGCAACCCCATTGGAGACAAAGTAGGGAGATCGTCGATTGTTACTTGGTTTGGCATCTTTCCTGTAAAAACGGATGCCAGCATTCAGGCAGCGGCCAAGAATGGAGGGATCACAAAAATTTCAACGGTGGACGTTGAAGTGTCGTACCGTTTGTTGCGTCAAAAGCGCACCACAATTGTCACCGGTAGTTGAGAGGTCCTCGAATCTTTCACTTGAAGCTTCATTTCGATGGGGGCGGGGCACCCAAATGGAACACCCAAATCGTGTCGACCCATTGGTATGGACGAGACCTTTAGGCATTTCCCCATGTTGGAACTGTGGTGCATCTTTGTGCCATGAACGCGAAAATTCACACCGACCAAGGCTCCATGACCGTGGAGTTTTTCGAGAAAGACGCCCCCAAGACGGTGGCCAACTTTGTCAAACTGGCTCAAGAGGGCTTCTACGAAGGCTTGAAATTTCACCGGGTCATCCCCGGGTTTGTCGCCCAAGGAGGTTGTCCGCAGGGCATCGGAAGCGGCGGACCTGGCTACACCATCGAATGTGAGTTGGATGGAGAGAACCAGTACCACGACAAGGGGGTCCTCAGCATGGCACATGCCGGACGCAACACGGGAGGTTCACAGTTTTTCATTGTGCATGGCCGCGAAAACACCGCCCACCTCGACCGCAACCACACGTGTTTTGGCAAGGTCACCGAGGGGCTTGACATCGTGGACCAAATCAAGCAAGGCGATACCTTTCGCGTCGAGGTCATCGAGGGCTAAGGCAAAAGCTTGTGCATGAAAAAGGGCTGCCCAGTTGGCAGCCCTTTTTCATGTCCCCACATCGGGAACATCACTGGTCTTTTTTCTCCCGGAGTCCATCGTTGTAGCGGTTCTCACTGATCACAATGTCGTACACCTGCGTCCGCAAGGTGTCGCCCTTGGCATCGACCGTCTCGTCTTGGTAGCTTTTGACCACAAAGTCCTGAGGCAATGCCGGAGGGGTTCCCGTGAGCTTCTTCATCGAAGCATTGGTCAAATTGCTGGTGCTCAAATCGGTGCCGGTGAAATCGACCCCATCCACCATCGCTCCCACGAAGGAAACCCCACGCATGTTGGCCCCTTTGAAGGAGGTTTTGCGGATCATCGCATCGTTGAAATCTGCCCCTGTCATGTTGCATGACTCGAAGGAAGCTTGGTCGATCCTTGACCTGCGCAAATTCGTGCCACTGAGGTTCGCCTCGAGGAAGTCGGACTGGTCCAACATCGCATTGGTGAAATCCGCCCCGTTGAAGATGCAATCGTCGGTGGCCTTGGTCAGCAAAAAGGTGGCGTCTTCGAAGTTGCCTCCTGAAAGGTTGCACTCTTCGAGAAGGCAGTTCTCAAACCGTGCACCTTCCGCGGAAATGGCGCGCATGCTTTCGGGCGCTGGCTCAAACAAGCCCTCATAGGACAGGGCATCGGTGGTCCATTCGGTCAACACCGCGGAACTGAACGAGGCTTCGTCAAAGGAGGCGCCTTGCACGTACCAGGACGCCATTTGCGCCCCATGGAACTTCGCTTTCGTCGCGATGAACCCAGTGGCATCCACCATCTCCACCGGTTCTCCGTCCATGTGAATGGCTGAAAAGTTCGCTTGGGCTGCATTGGTGTAACGCAACAGAGGCGGGGTCAAAAAGTCGACCGCCACCCAAGAGGAAGACCGCAAATCAAGACCCTCCAAAGGAACGTAAGGCCCCATGGGACCAGATGGCTCGCTCAACTCAAACCGAGAACCATTGAGCACGCAGCGTCCACCATTGACCTCGCCAAAGGAACGGTTGACCTCCATGAAGACGGTTCCGGCCATGTTGCAGTCTCGCACAAATCCAGAGGCATTGGCGCGCCCTGCGCGTTTGCCTCGGTAGGACTGGGCCATCAAACTGCTGCCGGCAAGCATCAAGCCGACCAACAGCAACACGTGAGGGCAAAGGGTTCTTTGGAACATCATGGTGAAGTGTATTCGTGACGAAGGTAAGTAGCGACGGAACAAGATGCCCCAACGGTCTCTGGTCGATTTTCCATTCAAAAGATCAGTCTGCGAGGTCAGTGGGGAGCTTTTTCCGGTAGGTCCAGTCCCGCAACACCCCAAATTGTTGAACAGCGAGGGTCGAATCCGTTGGGAATTCATACAAACTGTAGGTGGGGCCTGGAAAATTGTACAGTCCATTGCCCATGGAACAAAGGTCCATGGTGTCGCCGTTGCTTCGGATGGCAACCAATTGGTCACCCATCAAGTCCAATGTGATTTCTTCGGCACCCCACGTATTCAAAAACCCTTTGTCCTCGAGCACATACGTCCCCAATTGCTCCATCGGGAGATCGCCTCTGAATCCGTAGTTCATCCAGGGCGGAGCCGCAGAAGTATCTGCCAAAACGCTTCTGATCTCGTTGTAAAGATCGATCGCTGCCACACGGTACCTCTCGGAATTGCTCGCCAAATGGGCACTGGAATTCACCGCCAAGTGGATCTGGGCCAGACATTCCGGCGTCTTCATCCACTCAACGAATTCAATTCCTGGTCGGCCAATGTAATTGCTCTTGTTCCACCATACATAGTTGTGCACGTTGTGCTCCATGTTGGCATAGACGACCTCCTTGAAACGTTTGTTGTTCTCTTCAATCTCCGGCTTTCGGGTCATCAGAAGATCCAAGTCCACATAGAGATCAAGCAAATGAGGGGGAAGCCGATCATGGATTTTCTCCAGGGCGTTGTAACCTCTTGAATTCAGTTCAAGCTGGTCGTAAAACCGAACCATGAAATACACACCCATGGCATTTTGAAAGGCCTCCTGGGGGGTGGTTTCAGGATTGTAAACCACATCAGAGACTCTGTTGTTGGTGCGGTTCTTTTGGATGACCGCATGGGCCGACAAGACCTCTGCCTCCAAGTTGCTCATGACTTCTTCGAACAACACCTCGGCCGATTCGGTGACTTCCCTAAGCTCCTTTTGCTCCTCAAGCTGGTTGGCCATTACAATGCCCACCACAATCATCACCACTTCCACCAGCGCAAAAGCCATCATGGCCAAATTCGATTGCTGCTTTTGATTCACTCCCATCACCCGACGAAACATTTGCTGCATTGACGCAAGTTAGCTCGACCGAGGCAATGCGCTGAAAGCGAAAACATTCAATCCGATTTGAGGTAGACCCAATCTTTTTGGATGGTCCACTTGGCGACTTTGATGTGCTCCTCTTCAGGAAAGTACAACTCAATGAGTGGACCGGGGAAGGCATACTGTCTGTAACCGGACCGGGTCAGGCGCAAGGTGTCGCCGCCTTCGTATGACGCAAACAACAACCCGTCATCTTCGAACAAGGTCAAGTCCCATTTCCCTTTCGAGTCAAAAATTGTCGTATCCGACAAACGATAACTCCCAAGCATGGACAAGGACAAAGAGTCATAAAGGAACCCATAATCCATGTATCCTGGAGATTCGGAAGTGTCACCAATGACCTCTTTGATGTCATCGTACAGGTCGATGGCCCCCACCCGAAACCTCTCGGTTGCTCCTGCAAGTTGCGAACTCACATCCACCACCAAATGGGTTTGGGCCAAACACTCCTCTGACATCATCCAAGGAATGGCCTCTGGCTCCGGCTTGCCTGTATGGGTGCTTCGATTCCACCATGGCAACGTCTTGATGTTGTGCTCCATGTTGGCATAGATGATGTCCTTGTACCTCCGGTTGCATTCCAAAATCTCCTCATTCTTGGCCATCAGCGAATTCAACTTCTGGTAGAGTTCAAGCAAGTCCTGCGGCAGTCTCTCATGCAGCTTCACAAGCGCATCGTAACCCTCTGTATTGACATCAAATTCGGCTGGAAAACGCAACATGTAGTAGATGCTGAATGCATTTTCAACAACATCCTGATTTGTACGCTCAAGATTGTACAAGATGTCTGCAAGGCCATTGTCGCTTCTGTTTCGCCAAATCGGGCCAAATGCCGCCCAACAATCTTCCTCCAAATCGTCCAAAACTTCGCGAAAAAGCACCTCTGCCACTTCTGTGACTTCCCGAAGCTCCTTTTGCTCCTCGAGCTGGTTGGCCATCACAATGCCCACCACAATCATCACCACTTCCACCAGTGCAAAAGCCATCATGGCCATTGAATTGGGTTGACCAGCGGATGGCCTTGTCATTTGACGAAACAACTGTTGCATGAAGGCAAGTTAACCCAAACCTTTCATGCGTTTCTTGACGATGAAGGGACCACTCCACGGTGAACCATCAATCCCGGCGTCGCCAAATGCAATTGCGCAGAAACCCATCACAGGTCTCCTTGATCTTGTCGCGCTGCACGCGGTAATCGGTTTGCTGCGTGGTGCCAATCAGGGCATACAGTTCAAACGACGCACTGTCCGGGTAGAGCATCAACTTCGCCACGGTGTCCACCCACAAAAAATCATACTCGCCCGAATGCGCATCGCCATTCGAGAATTCAAACCGGTAGTGGCCTGGCACCCCATCGGAGATGTCGTCGTCTTGGAACACCATGACCTTGGGTCCGTCTTCTTCACAGTCCCCACACCCGCGCTCCTCATCGAGGTCATACGTACCCAGAACGTTTTCCTGGATGGGCTTGCAACCCCAAATGGACAGGCTGATCAGGAGAAGCAGTAACCTTTGGAACATGACGGCAAGGTCGGGAATTTGTCGGTGCCCGCAGATGACTGTTTTGCCCCACCATTTCGGGACAGAGTCGAATCAAAAAGCCCCGCGACATGCGTGTCACAGGGCTTCTTTTTGAATGTACCCGGAGCGGGACTTGAACCCGCACGACCCTTCGGGTCAACAGATTTTAAGTCTGTCGTGTCTACCAATTCCACCATCCGGGCAGATGGTTCGAAGCAGGACAAAAGTAGCAAGAGGAGGAACCCACCTCACCAACGGGCCACAATCCCTGCAGAGGCTCCCTCTTGATCTTCCAGCCAGCGCCGCCCCTTTTCGCCCGAGGCCTTGCTCTCTTGGGGCTGGGACAAGGCGGTCTCCAGGTCGTGGACGAAGGATCCCGAACGGAGGACACCCATCGATTTCAATGCAACCGCTTCGCGGAAGTCCCCCAATCGGGGGCCCGTCACAATGGGCAAACCCGCAGACGCCGGCTCCAAGACATTGTGCAATCCATTGGCGCCATGCCCTCCGCCAATGGCTGCCACATCCGCCATTCTGTACAAGTCAAACAACAGCCCCGTCGCATCGACCACCACGACGTGCCAACAAAGTTGTTCTTCCGATGACATCTGGGACCATTGGCTCCAGCGCACGGCCATGCCGTCCCACTGGACATCCAATGCCTCGAGGTGGGCAGGAGACACGTCGTGGGGCACCAAAACAAGTCGGCGCTGGGCATGCCATTCCATCGACCTGAGCAACCGTTCCTCCTCCTGCCACGTGCTGCCAGCGACCACCACCGCCTCAGCAGCTTCAGCCCACGTCCGCCATGCCGAGGAGAGTTGCGTCGCACGAGAAAGCACGCGTTCCACCCTCGGGTCCCCGTCCACATGGACGGTGCCTTCCATGCCCAAACCATTGAATGCCGCAGCAGCCTCTTGGTCCTGCACGCTGACGGTGGCCAAAGCCCTCCACAGCGAAGGGGTGGTGACCCTTCCCCCGGATGGCGACACGGCGAATGCGTGGATGGGCACCCCTGCCCGCTTGCACGCCGTCAACAGGTGCGGCCACAAATCGTATTTGGCCAACGCCAAGCCTTCCAATGGCAAGTGGGCCAGCCATTGGGCCCACGTCCGTCGTTGATCGTCGGGCAGCACGGCCATGACATCGCCCTCGCGCCAACCTTCCGGAAGCTTCTCTTGGAGGGGGTGCCAAGCGGAGGGAGAATACACCGTCAGCAGCCAGGCTGTTCTAGGATGGCGCTCCCGATAAGCCTGCATCACTGGAAGGGCTTGCTCGAATTCGCCCAAACTCGACACGTGAAACCACATCACGGCTTCACTCTGGCAAGTCATGACGTTGTGATGGCCCTCTTTGCGGATGGCCACCCTCGACTTGGCCCTTGAATGGCCCAAAAGGGCCAGAAAACGCAGGAGCCACACCCAAAGCGAACTCCCCATGCGCAGGGCCACCCATGCCATCAGTACCAATATTCTTTTTGGGCCCGTCGGTAGATCTGAAACACCCAACCCGCTTCAAAGCCCAGCCAGCCGTCCCACACCAGGTCTGCATTGGGCTCCAACGTGTCGAAGTTCACGGCCCTTAGGGCGTGGGTCCTTGCAAGTCCAGTGTGCAACCCAGCAAAGGCATTGATGCGCTGGTCGTCGCTCATGAGCCAGTAGCCCACCCAAAACTCTCCGTAAGCGCCCCACCTCATCCTGTCGTAGCCCTTGACAAGGTCGCCTTCCAGGGGACCAATTCGGTTTTCTGTATAGTCAAAGTGCACGTTGTGGTGCAGTGAACCCACACCCAACTTGACCATCCATCCGCTGTTGGGGTTGCCATTCGCAGTGGGGAAGATCTTGCCGACGCCCGCGCCAAACTGTCCTCCCCTTCCCGTCACCGTGATTTGGGCCACATCCCCCTCGTTGTCGATGATGAAGCCTTGGTCCGTGGTCAAGTTGCTGAGCAAACCGATCAGCTTGACATCCGCGCCGCTCCAAGACGTCGCCTTGACATAGACATAGCCATTGGACTCTGTCTTGAGGCCCGCCATCACGCCGATTTCACCAAACCTCGCATACCTCGAGCCCCAGTCTCCTTGTGGGGCCATGGTGCCCAACACCAACCCCACATGGGGGGCCCGGACAGAAACGTTGCCGATGTCCCGGTCGGTTTGACCCTGGGCCATGACAGCAACGGTCAGCCAAGCACACAACAGGAGCAGCCTTTTCATCCGGCCAAGGTAAGGGCTATCTTCGCCTTCTGCGATGCACCAGACCCCGTCCCATCCAACCCAAGACACCATCCACATGGTCGACCTCGGCGGCCTTCATGCCCGCCTGCGCCCCGAATTGGACCGGGCCATGGACGAGGTGCTGGCCACCTCGGGCTTCATCCGCGGCCAGCAGGTCGAGGCCTTTGAGAAGGAACTCTGCGCAACCTTGAAATTGTCGGGTCAAGCCGTGGGTTGCGGCAACGGGACCGATGCGCTGGCGCTTGCGCTTCGTGCGCTTGACGTGGGGCCAGGAGATGAGGTGATCGTCCCCGATTTCTCTTTCATCTCCACGGCGGAGGTGGTGATGGAAGTCGGCGCCACCCCTGTGTTTGCCGACATCCATCCCGAGACCTTTCAATTGGACCCCATCTCAGCTGAAGCCGCGCGTTCCAGCAGAACCAAAGCGGTCATGGTGGTGCATTTGTTTGGCCAATGTGCCCCAATGGATGAACTCCTGCCTTGGGCGGAAGAGCATGGGCTGCACTTGGTCGAAGACAACGCGCAGAGCCTCGGCGCCCAATGGTGCGGGGAACGGCACCAAGGCGATGCCGGCATGATGGGCATTGTCGGGACCACGAGCTTTTTCCCCAGCAAAAACCTCGGGGCATTGGGCGATGGAGGAGCGGTCTTGACCAAGGATGACCAACTTGCGGAGCGCGTACGTCGCCTCGCCAACCACGGGGCTGTGAAGAAATACCACCACCTCGAACTGGGCGTGAATTCAAGGCTGGATGGCCTTCAAGCCGCCTTCCTTCGGGTCAAACTCAAGCATTGGTCGGACCTGATTGCACGCAGACGCAGTGCCGCCGACGGCTACGACCGTTTGATCGAAGCGCAGTTGAACATTCAGCCGATGCCCATGGCCCTTCCGATGCGTGACCCCAAAAGCAGCCACACCTTTCATCAGTATTGCCTGCGGCTGCCCACTGGCACGGACCGAAAGAGGCTCCAGGCCCAACTTCTGGAGGCTGGCATCCCCACCGCGGTCTACTACCCCACGCCCCTCTCTGCGCAGCCCGCCTTTGGCTCGGAAGCGAAAGTGGTAGAGCATGGCACGCCCCATGCCCATGACGCAGCGGAGCGCATTTTGGCCTTGCCCATGCACACAGAATTGACCGATGCCATGCAAACGCGCGTGGTTGACAAACTTTTCGGACTTTTGCGGTCCACTTGACCCGCGCTGTGGCGCATTCACAACACGACACGATTCATGAACATTGCAGTTGTAGGCACCGGATATGTCGGCCTCGTCACCGGAACTTGTCTCGCAGAGACGGGCAACCACGTCATCTGTGTGGACATCGATGAGGCGAAGGTCGAGGCCATGAAACAGGGCCAAGTGCCAATCTACGAGCCCAATTTGGACACCTTGTTCCACAGGAACATCGGCGCAGGACGACTGCATTTCACCACCCACCTCAAGGAAGCCGTGGACCATGCAGACATCGTTTTCTTGGCCCTTCCAACCCCGCCCGACGAAGATGGCTCTGCCGACCTTCGCTACGTGCTTGGCGTGGCCCAAGAACTTGGTCATATCATGGAGTCCTACAAGGTCGTGGTGGACAAGAGTACCGTCCCCGTTGGCACCGCCGACAAAGTCAGGGAGGCCATCTCGGCCCATGCCTCTGTCGATTTTGACGTTGTTTCCAATCCAGAATTCTTGCGTGAAGGGTTTGCCATCGACGACTTCATGAAACCCGACCGCATCGTGGTAGGTGGTTCCAGCGAGCGAGGCCGTCAATTGATGGAAGAACTCTACAAGCCATTTGTGCGTCAGGGCAATCCATTGATCTTCATGGATGAACGCAGTGCTGAACTCACCAAATACGCCGCCAACTCTTTCCTTGCCACCAAAATCACCTTCATGAACGAGGTGGCCAATTTCTGCGAATTGGTGGGCGCTGATGTCGACATGGTGCGACGCGGCATGGGCACGGACACACGGATTGGGCCACGCTTCCTCTTCCCTGGCATGGGGTACGGGGGAAGCTGCTTTCCGAAGGACGTGCAGGCCCTGCACAAAAGTGGGGCCGATGCTGGGCATTCCTTCCAAATTCTTGAGAGTGTGATGGCTGTCAATGAAGCGCAAAAAACAAGGCTCTTCCATCCCATGCAGGAACATTTTGGAGGCGACTTGAACGGCATCAAAGTGGCCCTTTGGGGGTTGGCCTTCAAACCTGAAACCGACGACATTCGGGAGGCTCCTGCCCTCTACATGGTGGAAGCTTTGACGGCAGCAGGCGCTGAGGTGGTGGCCTTCGACCCGGAAGCCATGGACAACGTCCGCGAACGGGTGGGCGACCGCATCCAATACGCCGACAGGGCCATGGACGCCATCGTCGACGCGGACTGCCTCTTGATTTGCACCGAGTGGGCTGCATTCCGCACCCCCGACTTTGACGACATGGAGGCGCGCATGAAGGGGAAAGTCATCTTTGACGGCAGGAACCTGTACGAACCTTCCAAACTTGCCCGAATGGGCTGGACGTACCGGAGCATTGGACGTTCCGCACAAGACATGTCGTCATGAGCACAAATCAGGCTTCCACACATGAGGGACGCGCAGAGCGGGTTTTGATCACGGGTGCAGCGGGATTCTTGGGATCCCATTTGTGCGACCGATTCACAAAAGATGGGTTGGATGTCATCGCCATGGACAACCTGATCACAGGCGACATGCGCAACATTGAGCACCTGTTGTCCTTGCCCAATTTCACCTTTGTGCACCAAGACGTCACGGAGTTCATCCACGTCAGTGGTCCACTCGACCACATCCTCCATTTTGCCTCGCCAGCCAGCCCTATCGATTACCTGAAAATCCCAATCCAAACCCTCAAAGTCGGGTCGATTGGGGTGCACCGGTGCTTGGGTTTGGCCAAGGCGAAAGGGGCCCGAATCACCATCGCCTCCACAAGTGAAATTTATGGCGACCCCGAAGTCCATCCCCAACACGAAGACTATTGGGGCCATGTCAACACTGTGGGGCCAAGAGGAGTGTACGATGAGGCCAAAAGGTTCCAAGAGGCCATCACCATGGCGTACCACACCTTTCACGGGCTGGAAACGCGCATTGTGCGCATCTTCAACACGTACGGCCCCAGGATGCGCTTGAACGACGGGCGGGTCTTGCCCGCCTTCATCGGCCAAGCCCTTCGTGGGGAACCCCTCACTGTTTTTGGGGATGGGTCCCAAACCAGAAGCTTTTGCTATGTGGATGATTTGGTCGAAGGCATCGTGCGGCTTCACTTCAGTGAGGAAACGCGGCCCGTCAACATTGGCAATCCAGATGAAATCACCATTGGTGAATTCGCCCAAGAGATTCTTGACCTGACTGGTGCGACCGTCGAAGTCGTTGCAAGGGCATTGCCGGAAAACGACCCCAAGCAAAGGCGCCCGGACATCGGACGTGCGAAAGAAGTGCTTGGCTGGACGCCCAAAGTCTCCAGGGCCGAAGGTCTTCAACTGACCTATGCGTACTTCAAGGGCTTGAGTGAAGAGGACCTTCACCGCAGTGAACACAAAGACTTCGAATCCTTCACGACCCGATGACACCTGACAACGTCCATCCTTCTGCTTTTGTCCACCCTACGGCAGTGGTGGACGCTGGCGCTGTGCTTGAGGCAGGAAGCAAAGTGTGGCACTTCAGCCACATCATGCCGGGCGCCACGGTGGGGGCCAATTCGAGCCTAGGACAAAACACCTTTGTCGCGAAGGGGGTACGCATCGGTCAGCGGGTGAAAATCCAAAACAATGTGAGCCTTTACGAAGGATTGATCCTCGAAGACGATGTCTTTCTGGGCCCCTCTTGTGTGTTCACCAATGTGCGCAACCCACGCAGCGCCGTGGACCGAAGCCATGCCTACGAAACCACCCTTGTGAGGAAAGGAGCCACCGTTGGGGCCAATGCCACCATTCGATGTGGCGTGACCCTCGGGGAGCATTGCTTCGTGGCTGCAGGGGCTGTGGTGACCAAGGACGTCCCCCAATTCGGCATCGTCGCCGGCGTGCCTGCCGTCCCAGCCGGATGGATGTCTGCCCATGGAGAAAAGCTCCTATTGGACCCCAAAGGAATGGCCACATGCCCCACATCCGGACAATCCTATCGACTCATTGACCATCAATTGACTTTGCTATGACCCCATTGCTCGATCGTTTGAAATCCAAAGAAGCCACCATGTCTGTGGTGGGATTGGGCTATGTCGGATTGCCCATTGCATTGGCCTTTGCCAAACACTTGAGGGTCGTGGGGTTTGACATCCACAAGGGACGTGTGGACATGATGAAGCAGGGGGAAGATCCCTCTGAAGAGGTTCCGGCTGAAGGCTTCCTCGACAGGGACATCACCTTCACCCACGACGCCGAAGACCTGAAAGCCGCGCAATTCCACATCGTGGCGGTGCCCACCCCCATCCACGCCAGCCATGCCCCAGATCTTGGGCCGTTGCTGGCCGCTTCGCGCACGGTGGGCAAGGCCCTCAAGCCCGGGGACATTGTGGTGTACGAAAGCACGGTGTACCCCGGATGCACAGAGGAGGACTGTGTGCCAGTGCTTGAGCAAGAAAGCGGGCTCCAAATGGGGGTCGATTTCTTTGTGGGCTACAGTCCTGAGCGCATCAATCCAGGAGACAAAGTCAACACCATCGAGACCATCGTCAAGGTGGTGGGCGCGAGCGACGAGCGCACATTGGACACCGTGGCCCAAACCTATGACATGGTCGTCGCTGCAGGCATCCACAGGGCGAGCAGCATCCGCGTGGCGGAGGCGTCCAAAATCATCGAAAACACCCAGCGCGATGTCAACATCGCCCTTGTCAATGAACTGAGCATCATTTTCAACAAGGTGGGCATCAACACCTTTGAAGTGCTCGAAGCGGCGGGCACGAAATGGAACTTCTTGAAGTTCCAGCCAGGGCTTGTGGGTGGGCATTGCATCGGCATCGACCCCTACTACTTGACTTGGAAAGCCAACAAATTGGGGTACCATGCCCGCGTCATCAACAGTGGCCGCTACGTCAACGACAGCATGGGCTTTTATGTGGGCAAGCAAACCGTCAAAAGGCTCTTGGCCCGGGACATCAATCCACTGGAGGCCCGGGTGTTGGTGATGGGGTTGACCTTCAAGGAAAACGTTTCCGACATCCGGAACACCAAGGTCATCGATGTGATTCGCGAATTGGAGTCCTTCCACGTCCAAATCGACATTGTCGACCCCCAAGCCAACCCCGCTGAAGTGCAAGAAGAATACGGCCTCACCATGTCGGCAGAAGCAAAACCTGGGGGCTACGATGCCATCATCGCTGCGGTGAACCACGCTGAATACGCGGGATTCGAAGCCCATGATTTCAAGCACCTATTGAAAAATGGACAAGGCACCGTGGTCGATGTCAAAGGGGTCTTTCGGGGCAAAACCGGAGACTTGGACTATTGGAGCCTCTGAACGACCTTCCCAACATGACCACTGCACCACAGCCCCCCAAGGAGACGCGCTCCTTCCAGTCCATCCTCGTCACGGGAGGAGCGGGGTTCATCGGGTCCCATGTGATCCGGCGTCTGCTTCGGACCCACCCCAACACGAAGGTGGTGAACTTGGACGCCCTGACCTATGCCGGCAACCTCGCCAATTTGAAGGACGTGGAAGACCACGCCCATCTTCATTTTGTCAAGGGGGACATCCAAGACCGGGCATTGCTCGACAAATTGTTCGAAGCCCATGGATTTGACGCGGTCCTGCACTTGGCGGCAGAAAGCCATGTGGACAGAAGCATCGACGAACCACTGGCCTTTCTGGAAACGAACATCTTGGGGACTGCGGCTTTGTTGCATGCCGCCAAAGAGTCATGGACGCGCCGTGGCTGCATGGAGACGGCCTTGTTCTACCATGTCAGCACCGACGAAGTGTATGGATCCTTGGGACAGGAAGGCCTTTTTTCCGAAACCACCGCCTACGACCCACGGTCGCCGTACAGTGCTTCCAAGGCATCGAGCGACCACGTGGTGCGGGCGTACCATCACACTTATGGCCTGCCAACGGTCATTTCCAACTGTTCCAACAACTACGGGTCGCATCAATTTCCTGAGAAACTGATCCCGTTGATGATCCGGAACATTGTGGATGGTCGCCCCCTGCCCATCTATGGAGAAGGCATCAACATCCGAGATTGGCTGTGGGTGGAAGACCATGCTGCGGCCATGGACGTCATCCTGCAAAGAGGTTGGGTGGGCGACACCTACAACATTGGAGGCCTCAACGAATGGCGGAACATTGACCTTGTGCACAAGCTCATCGACTTGGTGGACAGCCGATTGGGCAGGACCAAGGGCCATTCGCTTGGACTCATCACCTTTGTGAAGGACCGGGCGGGACACGACATGCGTTACGCCATCGACGCCTCGCATTTGGCATCCCGATTGGGATGGAAGCCTTCTGTCACCTTTGAGGAGGGGTTGTCGCATACGGTGGACTGGTACTTGGAGAACGCTTCGTGGATGGAGGAGGTCACCTCTGGGGACTACCAACAGTACTACGCAAAACATTACGACAAGCGCTGATGGCTTGGAAATGGCCATGGCAACCTTCCTCCGGAGCCTTGGTGGACTTCGGACAATGGAAGTGGGACGTCCACAGCCATCTCGTACCGGGCGTGGACGATGGGGCTGCGACGATGGAAGACGCCTTGGACATGCTTCGTGGGATGGAGGCCCTCGGTTACACTGGCATGGTGGTGACTCCCCACGTCATGAGCGACCTCTATCCCAACACCCCCGGCACCCTGCAGCCCGCCTTTGACGCCTTCCAGTCTGAAGCCAAAGCCTCCGGCATCCAAGTGGAATTGAAGCTGGCCGCAGAATACATGATGGACCCCCACTTGTTGGAACTCCTGCGCAAAGGTCCCATCCTCGACTTCCCCTGCACCAGCATTCCGGATGGCAAGCCTCATCGCCTGGTCTTGATGGAATTTGGGTTCCACCAAGCCCCTCCCAAAGACCTCGTGAAAGAAGCCATGTTTGTCGCACAAACCCAAGGATACACCCCTCTATTGGCACATTGCGAGCGTTATCCCTACCTGCACAAGGACGAGGAATTGCTCACACTTTGGCGGGAACGAGGAGGTTGGATGTCTGTGAATGCTGCATCCCTTGCTGGCGCCTATGGGCCTGAAACCAGGGAAATGGCCGCACGTTGCATGAAACGAGGCTGGGTGTCCTTCGTGTGTTCTGACGCCCATGGGATGCGCCATGTCCAAGCCCTCGGCACATTGACCTCTTCGAGAACCTTGGCCAAATGGGCGGAGTCGGATGCCCCACAGCATTTGGGCTTGGGTGCCCATTGACCCCAGCTGAATTCTAGGCGCTCAGCCTACCGGGGCAAGCTTCACCACCAAGCCTTCAAGGGCATCGGCCAAATGGATTTGGCAACCCAGTCGGCTTTCGTCGTTGACGTGGAACGCTTCGTCCAGCATGTCTTCTTCGTCGTCCGATTTCTCTGGCAACACATGGTCACTCGTGACGTACATGTGGCAGGAAGCGCACATGGCCATGCCTCCGCAAGTGCCTTCTACTGGGAGTTCGGCGCTCTTGCAAAGCTCCATCATGTTCATCCCCATGTCGGTGGGGGCATCCAATTCGTGGGCCACGCCTTCGCGGTCGACCACGGTGACTTTGATCATGCTCATGAGGCGAAGTTAAAAACCAGCGACGCCATTCACCGTGGTGTATTTGAGGACCAAATTCTTGTCCGGGTAAATCCGCTTGAAGGCACTCTGCACCATCAAGGTGGCTTCGTGGAACCCGCACAAAATCAACTTGAGCTTGCCAGGATAGGTGTTGATGTCCCCTATCGCATAGATGCCCGGAACATTGGTGCTGTAGTCGAAGGTGTCCACCTCGATGGAGTTTTTGCCGATGTTCAGATTCCAGTCGGCGATGGGACCGAGTTTGGGGCTCAAGCCAAACAAGGGCACCCAGTGGTCGGTTTCCAGCACCATCTCGCCTTGTTCCTTGTGGTTCACGGTCAAGGTCTCCAAGGATCCTTGGCCTTCAGTGCCCACCACCTCCGCGTTGGTCAACAATTTGACCTTGCCCTGCTCCGCCAAGTCCATCACCTTTTGGACGCTGTCCAAGTGGCCACGGAACCCCGTCCGACGGTGCACCAAGGTGACCTCACTCGCGACCCCATCGGCCAAGAAAATGGTCCAATCGAGGGCACTGTCCCCCCCACCACTGATCACCACCTTCTTGTCGCGGTAGAATTCCGGATCCTTGATGATGTACTCTACTCCATGGTCCTCGAATTGGGCCAAGTTGTGAATGGGTGGCTTTCGGGGTTCAAAACACCCCAAACCACCAGCAATGGCAATGACGGGCGCTCGGTGGACCGTTCCTCGGTTGGTCGTCAAGACGAATTGATCCTCATCGTCTTTCTCGATGCGTTCCGCCCTTTCCCCCAAGGTGAACCCCGGCTTGAATGGCTCGGCTTGTTCCATCAATTTGTCCACCAGGTCGCCAGCCAAAATCGATGGGTAGGCGGGGATGTCGTAGATGGGCTTTTTGGGGTAAATCTCAGAGCACTGTCCGCCGGCTTGGGGCAGTGCATCAATGAGGTGGCAGCGAAGCTTCAGAAGGCCCGCTTCGAAGACGGTGAAGAGTCCGCATGGACCGGCACCAATGATCAGGATGTCTGTTTGAATCATGTCGGGGACAAAAGTACTCACCCAACAACGCAACGGGGGACGTGTTCACTTCGGCTTTTTCACCTTTGGCACAAAGAAATCGAGGAGAACTTTACTGGAGGTTGATGGCCTCGATGGCCGTCAATTCTGGGGCCGCCTTTTTCAAGGCCGATTCGACGCCTCCCTTCAAGGTCATGTTGATCATGGAGCAATCCGCGCAAGCCCCGAGCAATTCAATGCGCGCCACCAATTCCGAGGTGATTTCGACCAAACGTATGTCGCCGCCATCTGCCTTGAGATAGGGGCGCAATTCCGCCAAGGTGGACTCTACGCGGTGAAGGAGGTCGTGGGGGGTCATGGTCAGACGTCTTTGCCCAATTGTTGCAGCAATTTAGCGACGACAGCCCTAAATGCAGCTGCCGCCTCTCCACTGGTTTGCAAGACCGCAGGTCGGCCTGCGTCTCCAGCTTCACGGATGGTTTGCAGCAGGGGAAGCTCTCCCAAGAATGGGGCGTTCAAACTGTCGGCCAAACGCTTGACGCCGTCCCGGCCAAAAATGTGGTACTTCTTCTCCGGAAGATCGGGCGGCACGAAGTAAGCCATGTTCTCAATGAGTCCCAAAACAGGCACCTTCAAGTCCTCCAACCGAAACATCCCCACCCCTTTTCTCGCATCGGCCAAGGCCACATCCTGCGGGGTGCTGACAATGACGGCGCCCGACAAGGGGATTTGCTGCACAAGAGAAAGGTGGATGTCTCCAGTGCCGGGAGGCAAGTCCACGACCATGAAATCCAATTCGCCCCAATCGGCATCGGTGAACAATTGGTTCAAGGCACGGCTCGCCATCGGACCTCGCCACACAATGGCTTGGTCTGGATCGGCAAAGAAACCTATGGACAACACCTTGACGCCGTACTGCTCAATGGGCAGAATCTTTGTGCCCCCCTCCACTTCGACGGGCTGGGGCTTGGCGCCTGCCACATCGAACATGGTCGGCACACTTGGGCCGTGAATGTCTGCATCCACCAGACCCACACGGTACCCCAGCTGGGCCAAAGCCACGGCGACGTTGGAGGAGACCGTGCTCTTGCCCACCCCCCCTTTGCCGGAAGCCACTGCAATGACATGCTGGACGCCCGGCAACACCTTGCGGGTCTCAAGCGTACGCTCTTCCTTTTGCAATGGAATGACTTCGACTTCGCACTCGACAGGGGTGCCCATGCCGCGCTCCAAGGCAAATTCCACCGCTTCTTGCATGCGCTTCCTGGCATGCATCGCAGGATTGCTGGACTTCACTTGAACCGTGACGCCTTGGCCCGTGGCATTTTGGCCTTCCAAAGGGCCCGAAAGCTCCACCAATTCGAGGGAGACAATGTCCTTGCCCAATTCGGGCTCCACCACTCCCTTCAAGGATTCCAATACGGCGTCTTTGGTCCAGTTGCTCATGTGTCAAAGTTCGGTCATGGGGTCCCAAAACAACGCTTTGAAATCCACGACGGTCGCATCCTGCACCTGAACGCCCTCCGCTTCCAGCATCGACGCCATGGGACGGTCCTTGGGGAAATGCATGGCCCCCGTCAACTGCCCCAATCGGTTCACCACACGGTGGGCCGGGACGGCAGGAGCAACTGAAAATGACTTGTTGAGGACCCACCCCACCCTTCTGCTTGCCTTCTTCGCCCCAAGGCAATTGGCCACGGCCCCGTATGTCGTCACCCTGCCTTTGGGCACCACACGGACCACCTCAAAGACGTCACTGGCAAAATCTGCGGGACGGAGTGGATCGGACACAGGGCTCATCCCTTTGGGGTCGAAGGGGGCTGGATTTCCATGAAATGGATGTTCTTTCCTTCCTCCAACCAACGCTGCTCGTAGAAAGTTTTGATCTCCAATGCAGCGCGCAAGTCGGGTTCGACCTCTTCGAGAAACCCCCCGTACACATCGTCAGAATCGTGCAAGAAGGGATAGCCGGCCTCGAGGTAATCTTCCTTGGAGAGGGCATAGAGGAGCTTGCTGTCAGACTTGACCCGGATGGTCCCCCCTGGCGCCAAAAACTTGCGGTAGCGCTCGATGAATTTTCCCGAAGTGATGCGCTTGGTTCCCTTCTCATCTTTGGGCTGAGGGTCACTGAAGGTCAGCCAAATGCGCTCCACCTCTCCAGGTGCAAAGAACTGGTCGATGAACTCGATGCGCGTGCGTAAGAAGGCGACGTTGGACAAAGATTCTTGGGTCGCCGTCTTCGCACCACGCCAAAAACGGTGGCCCTTGATGTCCACACCCACAAAATTCCGTTGGGGCCATTGGCGGGCGAGTTCCACAGTGTATTCCCCCTTGCCACAGCCCAACTCCAAGGTGATGGGGTGGTCGTTCCCAAACACCTCCTTGTGCCATTGGCCCTTGTGCGGATGCTGCGCCCCCCGCACCGCCTCTTGCAAGTCGGGCTCGAAGACGTTCTTCATCTCCGCATTTTCCTCCCATTTCCAAAGTTTTCCCTTTCCCATGCTCCTTGAATTGATGCGAAATTAGGAACTTCAACCCGACGATGAACCACGCCCAAGCAACCCATCCATCGATGTTGGTGACTGTCCTGGATTGGGGCATGGGCCATGCGACCCGCACCCTTCCTCTGATTGAATGTGCATTGGACCTTGGCTGGCATGTGCACGTGGCCTCCAAAGGGACTGCCCTCGCCTGGCTGAAGCATCACTTGCCAGAGTCGGACCGTTTGGCCTTCCACGTCAAGCCTGGACCCGAGATGAAGTATGCAAAGCGCGGCAATTTCTTTCGCATTGCCGCCCAAATGCCCAAGTTCCTCGTCCACGTGCGCTCGGAGCGGCTTTGGGTGGCGAGGTTCGCCGAAGAACAGGGCATCCGGGCCGTTTTTTCAGACAACTGCTATGGTTGCCAAGTCCCCGGTCTGTCCAGCGTGCTCATGTCCCACCAACTGCAGATTCCCGTGCCCAAACTTTTGGAAGGGATGGCCCGTGCCATGGTCCGTCGTTGGGCCATGCAATTCGACGCGGTGTGGGTGCCAGACCACCCACCCGGCCCCATGGCCATGAGCGGAGGGCTCTCTTCCGCCATGGTGCATCCCCAAACCGTATACCTCGGCGTGTTGAGTCGACTGGCCAAGCACCGCCAGGCCTCCCCTTCCGCGCGTTGGTCCAAGGTGGGGATGGTGAGTGGGTTGGAACCCCACCGTGGATTGATGGAAAAGGCCCTGCGCCAGTGGATGGCCCACGACGAAGAGCCGTGCTTGATCGTGGCAGGAAAGCCAGGGGGCGGGGTGCGCGTCGACGGCAACATCACCACTTGGAACGACCCCACAGATGAGGACTTGGCCGGCGCCCTGCAGGAAGGCCGCGTGGTGGTTTGCCGAAGTGGGTACAGCTCCCAGCTCGACCTTGCTGCCTTGCAAGTCAAGGCCATCCTCGTGCCCACGCCGGGACAACCTGAACAGGAATTTTTGGGCCGGCTGTGGGCCGAGCGGTTTGGTTTTGTCAGTTTGGGCCAAAAAAAGCTCCAACAAGGCGACATCCCCGCGCTTGCCACCGGACATTTGCCAAACGCAGAGGCCAATGCCAAGGCCTTTGCACACATGACATCCTGGCTCACCCCCCTTCAAACCACGCCCTCCTGATGGACACCTCTCCCTCCAATTTCAGCCAAGAAGACATCCGGTTCATGACCATGGCCCTCCAAGAAGCAGAGACCGCCGCCGCCATGGACGAAGTGCCGGTTGGGGCGGTGGTCGTGGCCGAGGGTCGTGTGATTGCACGGGCACACAATTTGTGCGAGAGGCTGCGCGATTTCACCGCCCATGCAGAGATGCAGGCCTTCACTTCCGCATCCGAGTACCTGGGAGGAAAGTTCCTGGACAAATGCACCTTGTACGTCACTCTGGAACCCTGTCCCATGTGCGCAGGAGCTGCCTTTTGGACGCGCATTGGCCGGGTGGTGTACGGAGCCAAGGACGAGAAACGTGGACATTCCAAGTTCGATGGTGAGCTGACCATGCTTCATCCCAAGACCAAATGCGAAGGCGGGCTCTTGGCCGAAGAGTCTGCTCAACTGCTCACCAAGTTCTTCCGCGCCAAGCGATAAGCCTCCTTTGTCCCGGTGGCGTGTACCTTTGCGCCATGCTTGAGTTGACCAAAGAATTCCTCGACCAGCTGCGCTTGCAGATTGAAGACGGTCGTGATGTGGAGCTCGCCGCCGTCGTGGGCGAACTTCATCCGAAGGACGTGGCCGATGTTTTCGATGCGCTCAAGCGGGAAGAGGTGCTGTACATCTACCGCTTGCTGGACTCGGACTCGAGGTCTGAGGTCATCTCTGAAATGGAGGAGGACATCCGGGAAGAGCTCCTGAGCTCACTGAGCTCCAAAGAAATTGCAGAGGATGTCATCGAAGGTTTGGATTCGGACGATGCCGCTGACGCGTTGGCCGATTTGCCTGAAGCCAAAGTGGAAGAGGCCGTCAGGTTGGTGGACGACCAAGCCTCTGCTTCGGAAGTCCTCGAGCTCCTGAACTACGAGGAAGGATCCGCTGGTGCGATGATGGCCGTGGAATTGGTCAAGGTACAGGAAGATTGGACCGTGGCCAGTGCCATCCGAGAAATCCGGTCACAAGCGTCAGACGTCGCCAACATCTACACCATCTACGTGGTGGATGAATCTGGCCGGCTCAACGGCCGGTTGTCGCTGAAGAGCCTGCTGTTGAACGCTTCAAGCGCCCGAAGCATCTTGCGCGACTTGAAAGACGATGTGGAAATGGTTTCCGTTGAAGCCCATGAGAGCGAAGAGGTGGTGGTGAAGATGATGGAGCGTTACGACCTCGTGGCCCTGCCTGTCGTGGACGCCTCTGGCATCCTCCTCGGCCGAATCACCATCGACGATGCGGTGGATGTCATGATCGAGGATGCCGAGCGCGATTACCAATTGGCTTCTGGAATTTCGGAAGATGTCGAAGGCAAGGACAGCGTTTGGACGCTCACCCGTGCCCGCCTTCCGTGGTTGCTCATTGGCCTTGGGGGTGGGGTCGGGGGTGCCTATGTGATTGGTGCTTTTGACATCGAAAACAACCCTGAAATGGCCCTCTTCATCCCATTGATTGCTGCGATGGGTGGGAATGTGGGCGTGCAATCTTCGGCCATTGTGGTGCAAGGCTTGGCCTCTGCTTCCATGAACATGGGCAACCTCGCCGGACGTTTGTTGAAGGAACTGAGCGTGGGCATGCTCAATGGACTCATTTGTTCGGCAGTCATTTTCCTGACCAGCCTTCTTTTGGGCTTTGGCTGGAACTTGAGCACCACGGTCAGCGCCTCCCTGTTGTGTGTCATCGTCTTTGCTGCCTTGTTTGGGGCCTTTGTGCCCCTCATGTTGGACAAGCGGAACATCGATCCAGCCCTTGCCACCGGTCCGTTCATCACGACGGCCAACGACATCATGGGGCTCATCATTTACTTCAGCATCGGCTCCTTGGTGGCCACGTGGATGCCCTGACGCCCTGACCATGAAGCCAGAGGACACCCAAGTGTGGTTTTTGGACTCGGTGCATGCCGGTTTGCAAGTCCGGCTGGAGGCCGCGGGCATGTCTTGTTTTGACGGGACTGCCCTGGGACGAGAAGCCTTGAAGGAACAGGCCGCCAAAACACCCATCCATGGTTTGGTGTTGCGCAGCCGACTTTCCCTCGACCGAGAGCTCTTGGACCAACTCCCCGATCTCCAATGGATCGCGCGCAGTGGATCGGGTTTGGACAACATCGACGTGGAGGCAGCCCATCAAAAGGGCATCGCGCTGCATTCCAGTCCAGAAGGCAACCGAGACGCTGTGGGCGAACACACCTTGGGCATGCTCCTGAACACGTTGCATCGCTTGTCTTCAGGGGATGCCAGTGTGCGCGCAAGAGCGTGGGACCGCGAAGGGCACAGAGGAAGAGAATTGAAGCACCTTACGGTGGGCATCATCGGGTACGGCCACATGGGGTCAGCTTTTGCCCAAAGGCTTGCTGGCTTTGGATGCCGAGTGCTTGCCTTCGACAAGTACAAGGAAGGTTGGGGAGAACAACCCCAAGTGAAAGCCCCCTTGCCACACGTTGTGCCTGTGGGTTCCGATGTCTTGGCGAAGGAGGCCGATGTGGTGAGCTTGCACGTGCCATGGACCTCGGAAACGAAGGGCATGGTGAACGACGATTGGCTTGGGTCCTGGGACAAGCCGATTGTGCTTCTGAACACTGCCCGAGGGGCCATTGTCCAAACAGAAGCCCTGCTCCGGGCCCTCGACGACGGGAGGGTCACACACGCTTGCCTCGATGTACTGGAGTTTGAAGGGCGATCCCTAGAAACGCTGGAAGGCCTTCAGGATCCCGTGAAGAAGGAAGCCTTCGAGGCGCTTCTGAAACATCCCAACGTCATGATGACACCCCATGTGGCCGGCTGGACGCAAGAGAGCTGGAGCCAATTGAGCGAAGTGCTTGCGGACAAGATTTTGGCCTCCTGAAGAAGTAGAGATGGGGTGCATGAAAAAACCCTGACCAAAAGGCCAGGGTTTTCATTGCTTTCGCGGAAGGAATCACTCTTCGCTTCCAGTCCGCTTTCTGCTCGAAGCCGAGTACAACACTTTCAGGGCCGAGGCCTTCCGAAGTTCTTGCTTGACCGATGTCACGACGCCCATCTTGGTGTCTTTGTCCACCTTAAGGGACACCCACATCTTGCTTTGCTCAGACTCGGCGAGGGTCGTACGCTCCTTGACAATCCAGTCCTGGATCACCGCAGCGCTGGAGAACTGATCGTTCAACTGCACCAGCGGCTCCGTGCCGTAGCGTCGGTCCATTGGGGGACCGATGTTGACGTAGCGGATGAGGTGCTTCTTCTCGATTTTGTAAAGTTCGGAGGCTTCAGGACGGATCACGCGAACCTTTTCATCCTCCGTACGCAGCACCGTGGCCACCATGAAGAAGAAGAGCAGCATGAACACGATGTCTGGCAAGGAAGCCGTAGAAATGGCCCCCATTGGTCGTTTGCCTCCTTTGCGAAACTTTCCCATGTCAGTAGTAGTTGGCGCTTGCGTCGCGTGGTTCTGCTTCCGAAATACGTTGGGGGTACACCGCACGGACGGCAGTGATCCGATCCAACGTCTTGGCGTCTTCCTTGTTGCGGTCGTAGATGTCTTCCATCTGCGAGTACGTCATCCCAAACTTCTCCAACGCCAACTCATCACGCAACTCGTTCACGGCAGATTGAAGTTCATTCTGCACAGACAAGTAGGTGTTGTACGTCGTGTTGTTGTCGTTCTGCATGGAAATGAGCGCCGATGAAGGGAGCTCCTTGTAATCGCCCCCGAGCAACTCAATGGTGGTCAGTTTCTGCCTCCAGTTGTCGAGCACTTTCCCAAAGGCTTTCTTCTTCTTGTCGGTGTCCGCGGCATACACGAATTGCTCGTATTCGGCAATGCGGAGTCGGACGTCGGCCTTTCTCACCCATTGGCGCTCAGGAAAGGCCGCATTGGTCTTGCCATTGGCACCTGTCACCATCACAACCTCTCGGTTTCTGCCCACCGTTTGGGGACCCACAGGATGGGACATGACGCCATCTCCTGTCGCAATCAAGAAGTTCTTCGCCTTGTCCTTCATTTGGTCCAAATCCAAGGGCTCTCCCTCCACCAACAATTGGTCGAGAAAGTTCACTTTCACGTTGAAGACGTTCTGCTCCTTGGCCTGGGGCACGTCAATGTCTGGAGGCACAGGAGGCGGAAGTTGACGTTTGATGCCCTCATCTGAATCAATGGTGGTGGTGACCAGCCAAAAAATGAGCAGCAAAAACGCGATGTCCGCCATCGAGCCTGCATTGATTTCTTGCAATTCGCGGCGTGCCATGGAACTTACTTGATTGCTTTGTTCACCTCTGCCACCACGATGGCGGCAATCGCTGCCAAGCCAAGGAGGTACACAAAGTACATGCCACCACCTGCAAACCAGCTTTCACCTTCCGTCACGGTGATGCCGCTGACTTCATACGCCCGGAGGACGGATCGGTCGGCAAGGCCATAAAAGCTGATCAAGCCAAGCAATGCAAACGCGCCCACACCCATCAGGGTGCCTCTGCGCTCTTTGAGGTTGGCCCCAAAGAAGTAGAGACCAAACAGCAAGGCCGCTGCTGCGCAGGCAATGCCTACAGCGTAGATGATGTAAAAGAGGTTGTCCAGCAAGAGGCCATAGCGCTCTTGTCCCTCCACAAAGGTTTCGTCCGCACCACTTTTGGAGGTGATCATCACACAGAGCAAGGCTCCGGCGACGATGACCAACATCCGCACAGCGGACAGGACCGATTTGATGGTCTTGTCTTCCATGGCGTGGATTATTTGCCTTCGAGGTTGCGCTTGTACAACAAGTCCACCAAGTCCATGCTCGCCTCTTCCATGTCGAGGACAATGCTGTCGATCTTGGACAGAATGTAGTTGTAGAAGATTTGGAGGATGATGGCCACAATCAAACCAGATACTGTCGTGATCAGGGCCACCTTGATGCCGCCTGCAACAATCGATGCGTTGATGGTGTTGGCCTCTGCAATTTTGTCAAATGCGGAGATCATCCCGATGACCGTTCCCATGAAACCAAGCATGGGTGCCAAGGCGATGAACAAGCTGATCCAGCTCAAGCCACGCTCGAGCTTGCTCATTTCCACGCTGCCGTAGTCTTCGATGGCCTTCGCCACTTCTTCGTAGCTGCCAGAGCTGCGGTCCAATCCTTGGTAGAAGATGGACGCGACGGGACCGCGGGTGTTGCGACAAACTTCCTTTGCCGCGTCAACGCCCTTGCCCAATGCACCTTCAATGCCCTCGAGGAGCTTGCCGGTGTTGGTCGTCGCCATGTTCAAGTAAATGATGCGCTCGATGCTCAAGGCAAGGCCCAGAATCAAGCAAATCAGTACAAAGGCCATGAAGGTCGCTCCACCTTCGATGAAGTACTTCTTCACGGTTTGGTGAAAGCTCAGTACTTCCCGTGTTTCCACGGGTTCAACTGCAGGAGCTTCTGGTTCAATGGCTGCGGGGGCAGCCATGGAGTCCACGGCGGCAGAGTCAGACTCGGCCGAGGTGCTGTCGACAACCATTTCCATGGTTGTGTCTTCTTGTGCCATCGCAGCTTGAGGTGCTGCGAACATCACGAGCCCTGCGATTGCGAGGAGGGCGAACAAATTCTTCATGACGAATTGAAGTTGATAGATGAATTGTAAAACTTGCGGAGAGACAGGGATTCGAACCCTGGAGACATTGCTGCCCACACGCTTTCCAAGCGTGCGCCTTAAGCCACTCGGCCACCTCTCCCTTCCCCCGTTGGGGATGAAAACCTCAGGGCTTTTGGATTGACTGACGCCAATGCCACCAACTCCTTCGGCGCCGCAAATTACCGCAGAATCCGCGACTCCCGCAAAAGAAATGCACTCATGTTGCGATGCCCAAGCTCCCCCCTCACAATCCAGCGGCCCCCGCAGGGCCATGCGCCTCTGCACGAGAGCGATCTTGAGGGGTCAATTCTCCCCTCAAATTGGCGGTCATCATGTCCCGAATTTGTCCTTGGTCATCGGTCAAAGCCAAGACATGCATGAGTTTGGTCAATGCCGCCTCTGTGGTCATGTCGTGCCCTGGGATCACCCCACAACCGGCGAGCATGTGGCTGGTGGCATACAACTCTGGGTGCACCCCGCCGTGACCGCATTGGGTGACATTCAAGAGGGTCACCCCCCGTTGGTTGGCCTCTTGAAGGAGGTCCTTCAACACTTGAGAAGTGGGGGCATTCCCGCTGCCATACGTGGCCAAGACGACGCCCCGCAAATCTGGCCACTCAAGGGTTTGGCGCAACAAATCCAAAGGCATGCCCGGATAGAGTGACACCCAAGCCACCTCCTGGCGCATGCCTGGGTGAAGCTGCAAACCATCCGCCGTTGGGGGCGTCCTCCACAACGTGGACGTTTCAATCATGAAGTCCACCCCTGCCTCCACCAACGCTGGGAAGTTGGGGCTGACAATCGCTTGAAGGCTTTGGGCGCTCTCCTTGTGGCTTCGGTTGCCCCTCAACAAGTGATTGCCAAAGTAAACGGCCACCTCTTGGATGGTCGAGGCGCCATCGGTTTGGTGTGCTGCAAGCATCAAGGCGCTGAGCAAGTTCTCTCTGCCGTCGGTGCGCGGGATGCCAATGGGCAACTGCGACCCGGTGAAAATCACCGGTTTTTGAAGGCCTTCCAGCATAAAGCTCAAGGCGGAGGCGGAGTACGCCATGGTGTCGGTGCCATGCAGAATGACAAATCCGTCAAATCGATTGTAGCATTCCGCCACGGTGGTGGCCAGGCTGCGCCAATGTCTGGGCGACACGTCGCTGCTGTCCATTGGGACGTCGAACGACACCGCTTCGACACGGATGCCTGCATGAGCCAATTCTGGAACGTGCTTGGCCACCTGGCCAAAATCCAAAGGGACCAATGCCCCACTGACCTTGTCCCGGGTCATGCCAATGGTCCCGCCCGTGTAAATCACGAGGACCGTCCGCATGGTCTCCAAGTGGCTCATGGCTTGTCCCATTCTGAAAGACGGAACAACCGCTGGGCATTTTCAGTGGTTTGGCGGGCCACCGTTTCCAAGGGGAGGTTCATCAATTCCGACACACGTTGCGCCACAATGGCCACGTGGCTCGATTCATTGCGCTTGCCCCGAAATGGCACAGGTGCCAAATAGGGGCTGTCCGTTTCCAACACCAAACGGTCCAGTGGCACATTCGGCAATACGGCATCCAAACCTCCGTTCTTGTAAGTGGACACCCCGCCGATGCCCAACATCCATCCGGGGTAGCGCAGCGCATGCTCCGCTTCCTTCCATCCTCCTGTGAAACAGTGAATGACGCCAGTCAATCCATCGGAGACCTCGTCGTCCAACACCTCAAACAGCTCCTCAAAGGCTTTTCGGACATGAATCACCACGGGAAGTTGACGTTGTTTGGCCCAACCCAATTGGATCTTCAATGCCTCACGCTGTGCCTCCAATGTGGAAGCGTCCCAATGCAAGTCCAAACCCACTTCCCCAATCGCCACCCAAGGACTGCCTTCCACGGGATCGTCCAAGGCTTGTTCAATGGCCGCCAATTCTGCCTGCCATCCCTCTTGCACATGGCAAGGGTGGAGCCCCATCATGCCACGGCATCGGTCCGGCCACTGGTACATCATTTGCTTGACCCTTGGAATGCTGGCCACATCGATGTTGGGCAACAAAAGCATGTCCACTCCGGCTTCTTTGCACCGCTGCATCGCTTCATCGCGGTCGTCGTCGAATGCCGGTTGGTACAAATGGGTATGGGTGTCCAGCAAATGCATGGCTGCGAAGATAGGCGGAGGATTACCTTTGGCACCTCTCTATGATGGCCCAAACTGACGCTCCCTCCCCTCGTTTTCTCATCGCCCGGTTCAGTGCGCTGGGGGACATCGTCTTGATGCAGCCTGTCATCACCGCATTGCGCGATACGTATGGCCCCGCGGCGCAGGTGGACTTGATCTGCCTGCGGCGTTGCGAAGAAGCCGCGCGGGTTTTGGGTGGACTCGACCACATTCACCTGGTTGAAAAAGGCACCGGGGAGTGCATCGAGGCCATCAAGGAAAGACGTTACGATTACCTGTTGGACCTTCATCAATCGGTGAGGTCTCGGTCTTTGGCTGGACAAATGGACAGCCTGGTGCTCAAGGTGGACAAGGCCAATGTTGCAAGGTGGATGCACATCCGAGGATGGCGCAAAGAACCAGTTCCCTCCTTCGTAGAGAGGTGCTTTGACGTCGTGGCACCCTTTGGCATGGTGCCTCCGGCGGAGTCGCTTTGGGGGCCTGATGCATGGGGAAGCCTGACCGCTAAGGAATTGTCTTCCCACCTCGAAGAACGCGTCCCAAAAGACCATGTCGCTCTTTGCTTGGGCTCCTCCCAGCCTGGCAAGCACTTGTCAGAAGACGTTGTCCACGCTGTTTTGCAGTGGACCCAACGCCAAGGCCATGCCCTTGTTTTGTTGGGTGGGTCTGCAGAGAGGCCCAGGGCAAAAGAGCTTGCAGAGGGCTGGCCACATGCCGTGGACCTCACAGGTGCCTGCACCCTTCTCGAGACCGTTGGGGTGTTCCAAAGGGCCGCTGCCTTGGTGACAGGAGACACGGTCACCATGCACCTCGGTGCCGCGACGGGGCGACCCATGGCAAGCATTTGGGGCTGCACCAGACCCGCTTTGGGTCTGCGAGCTTGGCGCCCCCATCCGGAGAGTCAGGACATCTTGCCTGAGCGGGCCTCAGAAGATCCCCGCCCCTGCTCCAAGCATGGGGCGACATGTCGCCATGCCAACGGACAAGACCCCAAGAGCGCAGGCCGTTGCAGCCAAAAGGTGGACCCCAGCCACATCCTGAATTGGCTGGAAAAGGTGCTTAGCTGAAGAGGGCCTTCAATTCTGTGGCCTCCTCGGGCTTCAACTTGCCTGCCAAAATCAAACGCAGTTGCCTTCTGCGCAAGGCACTGTCAAACCTTCCTCGCTCCTGCTCATTTTGTGGCTCGATGGCCGGCACAGCGATGGGGCCTCCCAATTGGTCGACGGCCACAAAAGTGTAGTACGCCTCGTTGCATCGGCTGCGGGCACCAGTGGTGGCATTCTCCACAAACACCTCGAGGTAGACCTCCATGGAACTGTTGAAAGCCCTGGTGACTTGAGATTCAATGATGACCACATCGCCCAAACGAATGGGCCGGTCGAACGAAACGTTGTTGACAGCAGCTGTGACCACCACCCTTCGGCAATGGCGATTCGCACTGACGGCTGCCGCCACATCCATCCAATGCAAGAGGTTCCCTCCCATCAAATTGCCCAGGGTGTTGGTGTCGTTGGGCAGAACAATGCGAACGGTCGAACTGAAGGTTTCTTGAGGTTGACGGACTTCTTTCATGGGACGAAGTTCGTCTGAATTTGGACAGAAAAAAAGGGTGCCACAATGGCACCCCTTTCCCTTTTCAAATGCGACGGCTTCTTTGCAAAAAAGAGCACCGCCCCACTCACTTGGCCATCAATCGATGACCAAGAGCTTTTTCGTCGAGACGAAGTTTTTGGCTGTCACACGCAATTGGTACATCCCTGCATTCAGAGACGCCACGTTGAAATCAATCGGAGTGGCAGCACCTTCCACAAGCATGCCATTGAACAAAGTCATCACCACTGCTCCCGTCGAAGCATGCAGTTCCACGCGCACGTCTGTGCCAACTTCCTCGCTGAGCAAGGTCAAGTTCACTTGTGTGGAAGCAGGGTTGGGTTGCAACGACACGACTTCAATCAAGTCTTTGAACGACACTGGAGTGGCATCCTCTCCTTCTGCAATCCCGCCTTCCTCGGTGGCATTGCAGCTGACTCCAGTCACTTGAATCTCATAAGAGAAGCTTGTTTCATTGCCCACACAATCGGTGACTGTGTATTGACGCTCAAGAGTCCAAGGCTGGCAACAATCCAACTCTCCGAAGAGGTCGCCGGAGGCCATCACATTTTGACCTCCCACTGTGCCCGACAGGTAGAACCATCCGCTGAACCCGTAGTTGCTGTTCTTGTTGTTTGCACCTTCTCCGATTTGGAAACCAAAGTATCCATTGGCCGGTTGATGCATCATTTGGAAGCTGTCGCCCTCATATTCCCCCCAGCCTTCTGCGAAGCCAGAAGTCATCATGGCGTAGTCCCAAGCAGTGTGGTCTCCAAGACCACAATCTGACTTGTAGCTGTGGGTTCCAGGTTGATCGGTCCAAGCCTCCCAGTCCATGGGGGCTGAATAGTGTGCTTCCACTGTCCAACCCGCATTGGGGTTGTCGATTGCCACCACTTCCATCGTGTAGGTCATGGTGCCATCCACCATGTGGGCAACGGCCCCATTCAGCGTCACGTAGGCATTGGAACCTGGGAAATTGAGGAGCTCCATGGACGTCGGTGCGTCACCATCGCAGGTCTCACCATTGGCCAGAGCCTGTGGGTCAGAGATGACGCAATAGCGGTCGATTTCAGAAGTGGGTGCAAAGGCCCCACTGTACGTTTCTAAAAGTTCGACACTTGCCTCTCCACCACAATTGTCTGTGAACTGCACATCGCACGCCGCTGGAATGGTCAATGTCCCATCCAACGTCTCACAGCACACCTCCACCACTTCGTGGTTCATCAACCCGCATGTGCTGGTGAGTTGAGGCGCTGTGGTGTCCACTATTGAAATGGTCTGACTGACCGCTGAGGCATTTCCACACAAATCGGACGCTGTCCAACTGCGAACGATGTCGTACACATTTTCACAATCGCTGAACACGGTGTCCACCAAAAGGCTCAATTCCACAGCGGAGCAGTTGTCGCTGACGACGACTTCATCGTACACTGGATCCGAAAGGCACTCCAGAGCGTAAGACTCTGGCACCATCTCAAAGACGGGAGCCGTGGTGTCTTCAATGGTGATGGTTTGTGAAGCGCTGGCGCTGTTTCCGCAATCGTCTGTGGCGGTCCAAACCCTCGTTAGGGTGTACGAGGCCAAGCAGCCGTTGTAGTCCGTGGATTCATCGAGCACAATGTCGACCATGCCGCATGCGTCCATCGCCTCAGCGTCCAGCATCGGCTGGTCGTCGCTGCACTCTGCCGTGTAATCCTCAGGGACAAATGTGAACACAGGAGCCGTGGTGTCTTCCACAAAGATGATTTGAGTGGTCTCGGAGGCATTGCCACAAGCGTCGGTGGCAATGAATTCCCGCAAAATCACGTATTGACCTGAACACGGCCCCTCAAGGGTGTCCGTTTGGACCACAATTTCAAATGACGAGCAATGGTCCACTGCCTCTGCCATTTCAAGGACCAAATCGTCTGAGCATTCTGCAGTGTAGTCTTCAGGAACATAGGTGAAGTAAGGTCCCTCTTCGTCCACAACAGAAATCACCTGAACAGCTGTGGCTGCATTGTTGCAATTGTCGGTGGCCACCCAGGTGCGCACGATGTCGAAGGTTCCCGCGCACTCAGTGGACAGGGTGTCCACTGAGAGGGTCATCGTCACGCCCGAACAATTGTCCGTCGCCTCTGCCTCCTCATACGTGAGGGCATCAATGCATTCCGCCGTGTAGTCATCCGGAACGAAGGTGAACTCCGGAGCCGTATCGTCCACCAGGGTCAACACTTGGTCCACAGTGCTCGCATTGCCGCATTCATCGACAGCAGTGTAAACCCTAACGTATTGACCAATGGGCAAGGCGCAGCCTCCACTGGTTTGTTGGTCCTCCCAAGTCAATGAGACCACACCGCAATTGTCCGTGGCCGTCGCAAAGCCAGCCAAGGGGTCGTATTCCGCGCAGGGAATCATGACCACTTCAATGGCGTCAATGACTGGAGAGGTAGAGTCGACAATGGTGATGGTCTGCATCGCACTTGCGCTGTTCCCACATGCATCCACAGCCTCAAACGTCCGCTCAATGGTGTACCCCTGAGGACAGTCGTAAGAGACCACCTCGGTGACCCCAATTTCAAAGTCACCGCAAACGTCCATGCCTGTGGCCATTTCCATGGGGTGCTCTTCGTCGCACTCGGCCGTGTAATCGGCAGGCACAAATGTGAACTCAGGCGAAGTCGTGTCTGAAACGCCCACAATCTGCTCATGGGTCACCTCATTTCCGCAATCGTCCGAGCTGGTCCAGGTGCGGGTCAGGGTGTAGTTGCTTGGGCAACTGCCATCAAGACGTGTTTCGCTGTAGGAAACAGAAACATCCTGGCAGTTGTCCATTGCCGTGAGCACTGCCCCGGCGGGGACATTGTCACACTCCACCTCCAAAGAGGCTGGAAGCTCCTCCACAAACATCGGAGCCTGGGTGTCCACAATCGTGATGACTTGTGCGTCAGAAGTGCTGTTTCCACAAGCGTCGGTGGCGACAAAGGTGCGGGTCACAACGTAAGACTGGGCGCAAGCACCTGCAACCGTGTCCGCCGTGAGGACAATCGTGACGGGGCCACAGTTGTCAGATGCTGTCGCAGCCTCCAAGGGGTGAGCGGCACTGCATTCCGCCTCGTAGTCCGCTGGAATCTCCAGCGAAGGAGCCGTGGTGTCCGCAACCTCAATCACTTGAACAGCAGACGCTGAATTGTCGCAATTGTCAACGGCTGTGAAGGTTCTGGTGATCGTGAAGGTCTGCATGCACAGCTCTGAGAAAACCGTGTCGGCGACCACAGTGACGCTGGCACCTGAGCAATTGTCCGAGGCCATCGCCATCTCATACACAATCTCTTCGTCGCATTCGTAACTCGCATCGGCAGGAACAGAGTCAAACTCTGGAGCCTGCGAGTCCGTGAGCGTGATGATCTGCTCGAACGTCGACGCATTGCCGCAGTCGTCGGTCGCAGTGTAGGTGCGGCTGAATTGTCCAATCGGAAGCACACAGCCTCCACTTTGCTCGAAATCTGTCCAGCTCAGGCTCACCATCCCACAGTTGTCTGTGGCTGTGGCGAATGCCATGTCAGGGTCAAAAGCCTCACATGACACCAACACCAAATTCTCACCACTGACCACAGGATTGGTGGTGTCTCGTACTTCCACGTTTTGCACGTGTGTCGTGGCATTGCCGCACAAATCGGTCACCGTCCAACGACGGTTCAAGACATAGTGGTTGGGACAATCTCCATCGAACCTCGTTTCGACCCCTTCGCTTACGTGCAGTTCACCTTCGCAATTGTCCTCAGCATGAATTGAAGAAGCAGAGGCCATATCAGGAATCATGTCGCATTCTACAGTCAACGACTCAGGTCCTGAGATGACCACAGGAGCCTCAGTGTCTTGGCGGTCCACAAGGACAGAAGTCGACAAGATTCGACCACAATCGTCGATCGATTCAAACAGGAAAGAGGCGTACTGGCTGCATTCTGAATCTGGTGCTGAACATGCCAAATCCAAAACAACGTCACCACTCAATCCTTGGACACTTTCGCCATTCAACATGCCTTCCCAACGAAACCACCCACCAAATCCTTCATTGCAGTTGTGGTTGTTTGCGCCCAATCCAAGCTGGAAACGCTTGCTGTAGGACATGGGCATGTGGTCAATGAAGAGCGTGCCCTCCAACTCGCCATCGCCTTCGAGGCGACTCAACGCCTGCAAATCAAACACCGTGATTCCCGCGGTATCAATGTCACAAGTTTGGTAGCCAGTTTGTTGAGGATCGTCACCAATGAGAAGCGTATGCGCGTCACTCTCTGCAAGCCACTCCATCGCATTGTCCTCATTGACAAAACGGGCATCCACGTGGAAAATCTGATTTGCATTGGCCACACAATGAACCGTCCCTGTCAATCTCGCACTGCGGCTGTCAGGGGCGTGAAGAAACTGCAGCGGATTGGAAGGATCCTCAACGAAGTAATCGCTGTCTGCCATGCCCATCGCACTCAATCCGTAAAGACGGATGGCACCATCGGTAGCGGCATACTCATCCGGTGCCAACTCACTGTCTCTCTTCGCTGTGGTCGCCAGACATGAAGTGACTGGTGCCGAAACGCTCTCTGAGGCGAGAGGAAAACAAGCGAACACCGGGAACGCTTCACTTGAACATGCATTGATTGCACTGAGATTCTCGATTCCTGAAAAATTCAAGTAATCGTCACACGACGTAGGCAAATCTTCAGCACATTGCACTGATTGGTCCACCAAGGCTTGGTTCCAAACCAAGGGACAAGTGGAGTCACAGGCGTCTTCAATGCCATTGGCGAAGACAAGATTTCCAAAGGAGGAAGCGACAAGGAACATTGTCCCTAGCGCAAGAGATAACAGCTTTTTCATCGAAAAAGGATGGGTTAAGAAACATTCAACAGTTCTGACACACGTCAGGGAACAAAAGAACGACCAAGCTCTCGTTATGTCCAAATGATTATATGTGTTATCACCCCCAACATTGCCAAGTCCCGAGAAACGACTGATCAGGGCAAAAAAAAAAGCCGCCCCAAAGGGCGGCTTTCCTTATGAATCTTGCCGGCTTGCCTTAGTTGGCCACCAACAATTTCTTCGTAGTCACATAGGTCTTGGCACGGGCCTTGACTTGGTACATACCTGATTCCAATTGGGAAGCTGGCACCTCAATGGTGGTTGGCCATCCAGCCACAACAGGCCCATTGTAGAGTGTCATCACCGTGGAACCGGTCATGGTCATCACGGTCACTTCCACTTGCAAGGAAGGCTCCTCCGTTGTCAACACGAGCGTAGACATGTCAGACGTCGGGTTCGGCTGCAAGCTTGCAATTTTCACCAAGTCCTTGACGAAGGTCAAATCGGAATCCTCAGGATCACTGATGTCTCCAGCATCACCGGAAGCACAGTCTTCACCTGTCATGCGAACAGTGTATCCAAACTCAGTGTCATTCCCTGCGCAATCCGTCACGACATAGCTCCGTGACAAATCGTATGGCAAACAACAGTCCAAATCGCCGAACACATCACCAGACCCACTCACGGGAGAACCATCGAAGGTTCCGTTGTAGTACATCCAAGCACTGAATCCGTAGTTGCCGTTCTTGTTGTTGGCGCCCTCCCCGATTTGGAACCCGAAGTATCCTGAAGCTGGCTGATGGTTGAAGGTCAAACTTGAACCTGCGTAATCCCCCCAACCTGTGGCACTTCCGCTGGTCAGCATCGTGTACATCCACTCGGTGTGGTCACCCAAACCACAATCTGACTTGTAGCTCTGGCTTCCTGGTTGAGCGATCCAATCCTCCCATGACATCGGTGCCGAATAGTTGTTGGTGATTTCCCAACCTGCCTCGTCGTTGTCAGAAGAAACGACGGTCATCGTGTAGGTCTTCGTCCCATCCACATTGTTGGCCACGCGGCCTTCAATTGTGGTGTAGAACTCGGAACCTGGGAAGTTGAAGAGACGCATACTGTGAACAGAGTAGTTGTCACAGGTCTCTCCATCAGGCATGACCGCAGGATTCAGCACCTCGCACCAGCTCTCTACATCGGCTGTCGGACAGTTGCCACCAATGCACTCTTCGTTGTAATCGAGGTTGGCTGCGTCATCACAGTTGTCGGTGAAGCTCAACGTCACCGCCTCCGGCACAGTGATTCCTCCTTCAAGCGACTCGCAACAAACTTCAATCACTTGACCATTCATCAAACCACCTGCACTTGCAATCACAGGATCAGTGGTGTCTTCCACCGTGATGGTTTGTGCAGCCACACTGATGTTGCCACATTCGTCGGTGGCCGTGAACGTACGAACGATGCTGTACTCTTGGGCACAATCCGTGTTGTTCGTTGTCTCCTCGAGCACAATGCTCACCATGCCGCAGTTGTCTGAAGCAGACGCATCGTCAAACACAAGCTCCTCATCACATTCTGCAGTGTAATCCGCAGGAATGGTCAATTCAGGAGCCGTCGTGTCTTGGATCGTAATGACCTGTGACAGCGACGTGTTGTTGCCGCATGCATCGGTGGCTGTGAACGTGCGTGTCACCACATAGGAATGGTCACAGGCACCGGCTGCCGTATCGGCATCCATGACAATCGACACCATACTGCAGTTGTCCGTGGCGGAAGCATCTTCTAGAGGGTGCTCGTCGCTGCACTCTGCAGTGTAATCCTCCGGGATGCTCAATTCAGGAGCCGTGGTGTCTTGGATCGTGATGACCTGGGTCTGTGACGCCTGGTTTCCACAATCGTCTGTCGCGACAAACTCCCTAAGAATGGTGTATTGGCCTTCACAAGTTCCTGGAATCTCTGTGGTGTTCACCTCGATGTTCACCATGGAACAGTGATCGGTGGCCATCGCATCGGCAAGGTTCAATTCATCTGAACACTCCGCCGTGTAGTCCTCAGGCACGAAGGTGAAGTCTGGTCCTTCTGTGTCTTGAACTTCAATCACCTGAGTCGCTGTTGCACTGTTTCCACAGTTGTCAGTTGCCGTAAAGGTCCGTGTGATGGTGAACGTTTGCATGCAATCGCTTGAGAACACAGTGTCCGCTACGACTGCAACGGTCGCTCCTGAGCAGTTGTCAGTGGCGGTGGCATCGAGGTACTCGATGTCTTCAAAACACTCGTACGTCGCACCCGCTGGTACACTGGTGAATTCTGGATCGACATCGTCTGTCAACGTCAGAATCTGCCCGGCTGTGGTGATGTTCCCGCACTCGTCGGTTGCTGTATAGACACGGCTGTAGCGGCCCACAGGGAGCACGCATCCTCCGCTTCCATCGGAGTCAATCCAAGTCACATCAACGTCGCCACAATTGTCTATTGCCGAGGCAAAAGACTGCTCGGGGTCGTAGTCCCCGCATGCAATCTCGACTTCAGCTTCAGCTACAATCACGGGACCGGTGGTGTCTTGGATGGTGATGACCTGGACATCTGACGCCGCGTTGCCACAGTCGTCTGTGGCGGTGAAGGTCCGTGTTACAACATAGTTGGAAGAGCATGTCCCTTGCAGTGTGTCCGCGACCACCACAATCTCGTAGGTTCCACAATTGTCGGTAGCGGAAGCGTTCTCGAGAGGGTGCATGTCGCTGCACTCTGCGGTGTAATCCTCAGGGACAGTCAATTCTGGAGCTGTGGTGTCTTGAACTGTCAGCGTCTGGGTATGCGCATTGGCATTGCCGCAGTCGTCTTCGACCGTCCAAGTCCGAACAATGGTGTAACGGCCTGTGCAGTCGCCCGGTGTCTCCTCTGCGCTGTACATCACCTCGACATCTTGGCAGTTGTCTGTGGCCGTCAACACTGAGGCAGCCGGCACATCGTCGCACTCCACAGTCATGTTCAGCGGCAAAGCCTCGTTGAACATTGGTTCGGTCGTGTCCACAATGGTGATGACTTGAGCACGTTCTGTTTCATTTCCGCACTCATCTGTTGCAGTGAATGTTCGCGTGACAACGTAGGACTGAGCGCAGTCACCATAGACCGTATCAGCCACCATGTCCAAAGAGACCATGCCGCAATTGTCTGTGGCGGAGGCGTCCTCAAGAGGATGTGCCTCACTGCACTCGGCAGTGTAATCGTCGGGGATGGTCAACTCAGGAGCTGTGGTGTCCACCACCGAAATGGTTTGGGTTTTCGTCTCTGCATTTCCACAGTCGTCCGTGGCAGTCCAAGTCCGCTGGATGTCAAAAGCCTGAGCGCAATCCCCAGGAATTGTATCCTGCGAATAAGCCACATGCACGTCGCCATCACACAAGTCCGTTGCTGAAGCGTCGTCGTATGTGACTGGTACATGGCACTCAACCGTGTAATCAGCAGGGATGTTGAGCTCAGGAGCCATGGAATCCTCGAGGAGAATGAACTGCTCGAAGGTGTCCGAATTGCCGCAATCATCTGTGACCGTGTAGGTGCGCTGGTACCTGCCTACAGGCTGCACACATCCACCCGAAACCTGCACGTCCACGAAAGAAATGTTGACTCCACTGCCACATGCATCTTCAGCCGTGACATAGTTGGTGGTGGCATAATCTCCCGAACATTCGACCGTCACCTCATTTTCGCCAGAAATGACTGGTGCCACATCGTCAAACACAGAAATGGTTTGAATGACATCGACGGTGTTCATGCAGTCGTCCACAAAGGTGTACGTGCGCTTCACGGTGTAATCACCAGCACAATCACCAGCAATGGTTTCTGTATTGACCCAAGTGTAGTTAGGCAGGGCCGCACAGTTGTCAGTGCTCATGGCCGTTCCGTACTCCGCTGTTGGATCGTAATCGGCGCAAGCCACAGACGCATCCGTCACAGACGCCACTGGAGGGGTGACATCAGAAATCGTGATGATCTGGGTGTCTTGTCCAATGTTGCCGCAACGGTCTTGGGCATACCATGTCCGCACAATGCTACGTGAACCCTGGTCCTCCATGTCGTAACCGCAAATGACTTCAAGGTCAGCATCTTCACTCCAAACCGTGATGGACTCCATGCCCCAGCAATCTTGGCTGCCGCAGTTGTCTTCGACAGTGGCCACTCCAGCAACGTCTGCAGTTGCTGAGATGTCTGCTGAACAGTCGTCTGCATCTGCATCAACATTGTAAGGGGCAGGAGCAGTCACCACAGGTGCAGTTGTGTCGATCAACATGATGAATTGCTCCACCGTCGTTGAGTTGCCACAATCGTCTGTTGCCGTCCACATCCGCATCACCGTCCACAAGCATCCTCCTGACATGCAAATGCTTTCAATCTCGTACTCCACACCACTGCAATCGTCCGTGGCAGTCAAAGGCTGGTAGTCAGGGCTGCTGTAGTCGCCGTCTGTGCATTCCACCATGATGGTGGACATGAACGGCTCAAATACAGGGTCAGTGGTGTCTTCGATGGTGAAGCGCGCCGATGTGGAAACATCGTTTCCGCAATCGTCTGTCGCGGTGAAAGTGACATCTGCATAGCCTGAAGCTCCACAGGGGTCCTGCAATTCACCGCCAAAGTCGTTGCTCCATGTCAAAGAGCCACAGTTGTCTGTTGCAGTCGAACCGCCATGGCCTTCAAGCCAAGCGTTGAAGGCTTCCTCGTTTCCTGCACCATCACATTCGACAGTCGATGACATCGCTCCCTCTGTCAAAACAGGGTCGGTTGTGTCTTGCACTGTGATGCTCTGGACGGCCGTGGTTTGAAGCCCGCAAGCGTCAGTGGCCGTGAAGGTTCTTTGAATGACAAAACTTTGAGGGCAAGCACCCGTCGTGGTGTCAGCGACAACAGTCACAACAGGCTCAGAACAGGCATCCGTGGCAGTTGCGTCTTCGTAGGTGATGTCCTCATCACACTCGTAAATGGCATCCCCGGGAACAAAGTCGAACTCTGGAGCCGTTTCATCCGCGATGGCAAAGGTGGCCATCGTGTCATCGTGGTTGCCGCAATCGTCAGTGGCCGTGAAGGTGACAGTCACAGATCCTGTCAAATTGCAACCCGCCACAAAGTTGGCAGGATCATAGTCATTGCTCCAAGTGAAGTTGCTGCATTGATCCATGGCAGTTGCACCACCATTGGACGCCAACCACGTGTTGAGATCATCCATGTTGCCCAACCCGTCGCACTCCACAGTCAAGTCTTCGGCGGAGTCCTCAAACTGAGGTGCCTCATCGTCTGTGAGAACAATGGACTGCTCAAAGATGCTTGTGTTGCCACAATCGTCCACCGACGTGTAGGTACGCATGTAGGCGCCAATTGGCGTAATGCAACCGCCACTTGCTTGGGCGTCAACCCATGTCAAAGAGGCATTTCCACAAGCGTCTGAAGCCGTCGCGTACCCTACCTCCACGTTGTATGCTTCGCAGTCGACCATGATGCTGGACTCTGCAACAATCTCAGGCAATGTGGTGTCTTGGATGGTGAATGTTGCGGTACTGCTGCTGCTGTTTCCACATTCGTCTTCTACTGTAAATGTCACAATGGCCATTCCTGTTTGGCCGCAATCCGAAGTCCAACAGCCAGGAACGATCAAATAACCCCGGTCGTTCTCGCTTGGACTGAAGTTTTTGTTGATGTCCCTCAAGGTTGATCGACACTGAGAGGGAGTGAAGTCATTGTTGCAGTCTCCAAGAACCTCATCTGAAATTTGAATCACCTCATCCACACTCTTTCCTTCGAATGCGCCGGAGGCAACGAGCAAGTCTCCAAATGCAATGTCGGAAAGACTGAATTCGTCGAATGCAGCGTCAAAGGCAACATTCAGCTTTGCCGTGAGCAGGTGTGAGACCAGGGCATTGTTCCAGCATGTAGGGTCGGTGGCGGCCTCCGTTGGGTTTTGACCTCCATGGGTCAACACCAAATCGGCTGCATTGCCTTGACAAGGCAAGTAGATGTCCACAGCTTCGGAAGTTGTGAAATCAATACTGAGTTCATCGCACCCGACCGAGACACCCTCCGGGAAGACAGAATCGAAATTGTCGTCCATCAGCTCCGAGGCTACGTTGTTGCTGCCTCCCCATGTGCCCTGCTTGTAGCTGTTGAATGAACGTTCATCATCCGTGCATTCTGAGTAGTTGTTGCTCCAGGAAACAGTTCCACAGTTGTCGCTTGCGGAGGCGCCTCCATGGCTTGCCAGCCATGCATTGAGCTGGTCGCTGTCCCCCAAGGCACTGCACTCGATGCTCAAATCGGCCGCCTCCAACAAGAAAGTGGGCGAAGACGTGTCCTGAACTTGAATGTTCTGCGTCCAAGTTGATGTCAAACCGCACGCATCCGTCACATCCCACTTCCGAATCAAAACGTAATTCGAGGGACAATCTCCGTCGATGCGAAGCTCTGTTCCTTCCTCATAGGTCAAATCACCAGAGCAATTGTCCGTCGCAACGATGGCATCTGTTCCCGCAATTTCAGGCACTGCATCGCACTCTACGGTGGCGTCCGCTGGGCCATCGGAAATCACAGGAGGCGTTGTGTCCTCGCGGTTCACACAAAAACGCTCGGTCAAGGCACGGCCGCAACCGAAATCTAGGGCCGTGTAATCGAAGCACGCACTCTCCGAGCAGGAAGCATCGTTGGAGCTCTCTTCGATGTCGACGACAATGTCGCCAGAGAAACCTGATACTTCTTCTCCATTCAAGACACCGTCCCAACGGAACCACCCACCCAATCCATAACCGCAGTTGTGGTTGTTGGCTTGGGGACCGTATTGGAAACGCTTGTTCAAAGAGAGTGGCATGTGATCGAGTCCGATCAAACCATTGAATTCATTCGATTCGCCATCTGCCAGCAAGTAGCTGCTGCCAGGCTGCATGAGAAAGACCGTCATGTTCTCTGCGTCGTAGTCGCAGGTGGACCCGGGATTGTTGGGGTCTGTGTTCACGAGCAATGTGTTGTCAGAATCAAGATCCATCCAGTCTTGCGCGTTCAACGCATCCTCAAAGGCCGCGTTCAAATCAAACCACCGGGCACTGTTCTCACGGCAGTAAACCCGTCCGGTCAAAGTCGCTGTGCCCGACTCAGGGTAGTAGTTCCAAGACAAAGGAGCAGAAGGGTCTTCCACGAAGTAGTCGCTGTCTGCAATTCCGGAAGCAGACAAACCGTAGAGGCGGATGGCTGCATCGTTGTAGTCGTATTCACCATCTCCAAGATTGTCGTCGCGCTTGGCCGTCGTGGCCACGCCAGAGGAAACTTCTTGGTTGTCCAAAGAAAGCAATGGCGTGCACACGGCTTCGTATTCTGAACCGTCACACTCATTGATGGCCATGAGACCAGTTGTGAAGTCCTCGCAAGTCATGGGCAAATCTTCAACGCACTCGACCGTGTCGTCGCTGAGCTCTTGATTCCAAGTCAACGCGGTTTCACAGGTTTCACATGGAACTGAACATTCAGAAGGAGTTAAAGTAATGCACAAGCCTTGAGACATCTCTGCTGACGGATGACCAACTCTCTCGCTCCATGAACCAGCTGAGCCTGTAGGCAGACAATTCAAGCATGAAAAATCTGGCACACAGTAGGAGTCTACCCATTCATCGTCCACCAAAACAAAGGCATATATGTCCCCATCAAAATCAATCAAAAGAGTACAATCATTCGTCAAGCTATAAGTCGCCTCAACG
>CALKGQ010000015.1 GCA_938085425.1 uncultured Flavobacteriales bacterium | reverse complement strand
ACGCCAAACAAAGGTCAGTCTGCTGAATCCGTAGTCGTCTTGAACGGCGCCCGTGAAATGCCGAAGCTTTCGCGAGGTGCTGTCCACAACCTCCTCCACCTTGATGGCGGGCTTGATGTCGGGGATGACCCGCAGACGGTGTCGGAGAGAGTCGCCCACGGCCAAATCGCTTGACGGGGTCACCCAGTACAAAGCGTTGTTGCTTGCCACGCAATTGGCGCGGAAAACATTGGCGCCGAGCGCCCGTGTCGTCAACAACTGTTCCCCAAGGACCATCCTCAAGCGGTCGGCGTCGGTCACGGTGATGGTCCATTCTATGGGCGTTCCCTCTGGGACGGTCAAGTCGCCCTGGTTGCGTTGGACGAGACGGGGCAACCCAGTGTAGGACGGGGGTGTGGCTTCGATGTTGAGATCGGCCAGCATGGGCACGGCAAAGGGCTGCAACAAGAAATCTTGCGAGGTCCATCCATTGGCCAAAAACTTGAAAACCGCATCCCTTCGTACCGCAGGAAAAGTGTGCCGGAACGTATGGGGGCGAATGCGTTGCATCCGGAATCGACCCCCCTCAGATTCCAGCAACACAGAGGCCGGAAGCTGGTTGCCCTCCACCACAACCTCCACCGTCAAGGGCTCCCCCAAAGCCACCTCCAAGTCGGTGTTTTGTAGCACAAACTGGAATGGAGCGGGCGCCACAAACTCTGTTCTGTGCTGCACAATTCGCGTGGCAGGTTCCGTGACCCATCCCGGTTGCCACCAAAAGATGCCCCCCACCACCAAGGCTGCGGGCACCGCCCACCGAAGGAGGCGTCTCGATGGCCGAACATCCACAGCTCGGGAAAAAGGAAGGGCCCGAAGCGACGCTGTTCGCTGGTCGATGCTGGCGGCAAGCAGGGTGACATCGGCTCCTTGGGCCTGGTTCACTTGATGCTGGAGCTGGAGGGTGTTCAGCAGTTTGTCCTTGACCTCGGGAAAATGTTCCCCCACAATTCGTGCTGCCTGGTCGTAAGACAACCCACGGCTCAACCGAAGCCATTGCATCACAGGCCAAATGACCTGCGAGAGCATTAAGCCCATGGCCGCAGAAGCAAACGCATAGAAGAGGATGGTGCGCCCCACGACCCCAAACCGTCCAACTTGTTCGAGCAGGACAAAGAGAAGCCCCCCCGCCGTCAAGGTCGCGAAGGACAACAACAGCCCCTTCAAGGCCTTGTTTTGGTGGTAGCGCCGGATGAATTCGTCCAGCTTGTCAATCAAGGATATGCTCCGTTTCATCTGTTCAACATGAAAGGTACGCTACCTTCGACGTCCATTCACAACCCATGTCATGAAAGGAATGTCAAGCTTCAAGACGCTCGCCGCTTTGGTTTTTTTGTCCCATTTTCTCTTCATCGAGACGGACGGACAAGTGGTCATCAATGAGATCAATCTGGTGACCGGTCCTGAATCCGGTCAATTTGTGGAACTCTTTGGTCCACCCAATGCCCCATTGACTGGGCACAGTTTGGTCATGGTCAAATCGGTGTTGTCCGGAGGCGACTTTGGTGCGGTGGTGGAAGCCGTGGTGGACCTTGACTCTCAGTCCTTGGACGGATCGGGGTTCCTTTTGATCGAAGGCGGCCCTTGGACCAATTCCTTGTTGGGCCTGGTGTTGGCAGAGGATGCAGCCTCGAGCTTCGTCGTAGGCGAAACCCCTGTTTTTGACGGGATGGCAGATGCGGTGCTTTATGGCAACACGTCCGTCACGAATCCCCAAATGGCCCCCTTGGCCCTTGTGGTCAACCCCGCTGCAGAATCGACGGTGTACGAGGGAGGTACGGGGGTGGACCCAGGGTCAGACGCGTTGTCCCGTGTTCCCGATGGAGGGGATGCGTTGGACCAACAATTTGTGATGCAAGCCTTGAGCCCAGGAACGTCCAATGTGTTGGACTGTGAGGGTGGCCATTTGTCAATCAACGGTACACAAACCTTGTTTTGCACGGACTTGGGACCAGAGATCGTTGGCTTTACGCATCTTTCTGATGCTGACCAAGCGCTGGTGAGTTTGGCGGTGCTTGACGCCAACACGTCGGAGGTGGTGGATGTCTTTTTGGCCACAGCCATCAATGCAGAAGGCCTTGGCGACGGCAATTACGAGGTGGTGGCCATTTCCCACAATGTTCCGCTCACTTCTGGCTGGACATCATTGGATTCCATCTCTACGCTCGGGGAGGGGTGTGTGAGCATCTCTCCTGAGGCGGTGTCGATTTCTGGTGAAACCTGTGAAATCCCATCTTGCGATGGAGGGACATTGCTCACTGCCGGTGCGGAGCCTGATGCGCAAGCGTGTCTGACCGCAGAAGACGGAGCCCTTGTGTCCTTTGGGTATTACAGTGACGCCTTTGAGGCTTCTTACTTGTTCATGGTGTGCGGCACCAACGACAGCATCCTTGCGACAACGGACGAGCCCTACTTCGATTTTGCGGTGTTTGGGGAGGCCGGCGATTACCATGTTTGGGGGTTGAGCTACCAGAACGGCCTGGACAGCACCACCATCGATTTGGGCACGCCAGTGCAAGAAGCCTCTGGTTTGGGCTGCGACAGCCTGTCCACCAACTTTCTTGACGTCAGCATTTTGCAATGTGGCGAAGCGGGCCTCTGTGAGGATTTGATCATCAGTGAATACGTGGAGGGGACCAGCAACAACAAAGCGTTGGAGGTGCACAACCCCACCCCCTTTGACATTGATTTGACCCCCTACGTGATGGAGGTTTACAACAACGGCGCCACGGAGCCGACCCAAAGCTTGGATTTGGAAGGCCTGATTTACACTGGCGGTGTCCTCGTGATGGGGAATCCGCAGGCGGTGGCCCCCATTGTGAGCCAAAGCCAAGTGTTGAGTTCTGTCACTTGGTTCAACGGCAACGACGCGATCGTGCTTCGGAAAGACGGTGAAATCATCGACATGATGGGCGAAATTGGCCCTGAGAACGACCCTGGCGAACCAGACGGATGGGCCGTGGGCTCAGGAGGCATGTCAGAGTACACCTTGGTGAGAAAGCCCAACATTGGCGAAGGTTCCGTGCTTTGGAGTGTGGGCCAAACCCAGTGGGATGTTTATCCCCAAGACACCTTCGACTTCTTGGGCGACCACAGCGCGTCTTGCGGTGGTTTGGGCACGATGGTGGTTGGGTTTGCCTCTCCCGAGCTTTACGTGGCCGAGGGCCAGGGCGTGAACGTGGAAATGCAGGTGAGTTACCCTCTTGAAGACGTGGAAGTGCTCGTGTCTGTGAGCGGGGGAGACGCCACACCAGGCTCTGACTACCCCGCCGTGTTCCCGCTGTCGTTCGATTTTGACGCAGGCCTCTTGAACAGCCAGTCCTTCACCTTTGCCGCCATCGACGAAGAAGATCCTGAGCTTCAGGAGGACGTGGAGTTGACCATGACCATTGTGTCGGGTGGTGCGGTGCTTGGAATTGAAACGATGGTGATCCACATCCTGCCTTCGGATTTGACCTACCCCGTCTATGACATTGCCCAAGTCCGCGGGAACAACAACCAGGGGGTGTTGGACAGCATCGACGTGGCCTGTGAGTTGCGCGGCGTGGTGCACGGCTGGAACGACTACCCCCAAGCGCTTCGCTTCACCCTGATCGACCCCACCTCCGGGATCAATGTGTTCAGCCCCATCAGCAACTTTGGGTACGAAGTGAACGAGGGAGACAGCGTGCGTGTCCGAGGTGTTGTGGGCCAATTCAATGGCCTGGCGACACTCTATGTGGACACGTTGATTGACGAGGGCAGTGGGTTCGACACCCAGGAACCGCTTTTGGTTCAGGAAATGGGGGAAGACACCGAATCCCGTGTGGTGAAATTGAAATGTGTGAAGCTGGTGGACCCTTCGCAATGGACCAACGACTTTCCCTTCTTCGATGTGTTGGTGGATTACGGGGTGGGGCAAGTCCAAATCCGAATCGATGCCAACACCGACATCTTTGGAACGGACGTGCCATTGGGCACCTTTGGGGTGACAGGCATTGGAGGCCAATACGATCCGGGCCTTCCGCTCTTGGATGGCTACACGCTGATGCCTCGTTCGCTGGAAGATTTCACAACTCCGGTGGTGGCGTCGTTCTCCGTCCCGGAAGATTTGATGGCAGGCACGCCTGTTCAAATGGACAACCTGAGCGAGGGTGCTGGCTTTTACCAATGGTCGTTTGGCAACGGCGTCTTCAGCGACGAAGAGTCGCCTGTTGTGAACTATGAGCTCCCTGGAGCGTACAACGTCTTTTTGACAGCCACCGACCCCAATGCATTGTGCTCGGATCAATTCACACTGGAAATTGTGGTCGATGCCCAGGACGGCGTGGCGGACTCCTTTGCTTCAACGGCGAGAGTGTTTCCCAACCCCACGTCAGGCCCTTTGAGTGTCCGCGTGTCCTCGAATGTGGACTGGGTGGCCCATGATCTTCGTGGACGAATGACGGCGAACGGAACGTGGTCTGAAGGCACCCATCTCATGGATGTTTCCGCATGGTCTCCTGGTGTGCATCATCTTCAGGTGACGAATGGTTCCGGCGTGACACAAACCCTGCGCGTCATGGTTTTGCCTCAATGACCCCACGTACCCGAAGCTTGCTGCTCCTCCACGGGGTTGTGGTGATTTTCGGGTTCACTGGCATCTTGGGGAAGTTGATCACGGTGGCCGCAGAACCTCTGGTGTTTTGGCGAGTGGCCATTGGTGGGGGTTCCACGGCGTGTTACCTGACCCTACGGAAACGCTGGCAACCTTGGGGCAGGAGCGACCTGTGGAAGGCCGCTGCCATCGGAAGCATTGTGGCCGTGCATTGGGTCACCTTTTTTGCCTCCATCAAAGTGAGTTCTGTGGGCTTGGCACTGACCATGTTGGCGACGGCCCCCTTGTTTGTAGGCCTTCTGGAGCCACTTGTTTTCAAACGTCGTTTGGTGTGGCGTGAACTCTGGATGGCGGGGATTGTGTTTGCCGGCATCGCGGTCGTGTTTCAATCGCAGCAAGACCAGGTTTTGGGCATGCTCTTGGGTCTGGCCAGTGCCCTTCTGGCGGCGATATTTTCAACCTTGAATGGCGTTTTGGTCCGCCGCTTGGACCCTGTCAACTTGAGCGCTGTCGAGTTGCTTTCTGCCGCCGTCATGATGTTGGCTTGGCTTGGGGTGCGTGGTCAAGTGGGTCCTGAGCTTTGGACCATGTCTGGGTCGGATTGGATGTGGATTTTGTTGTTGGCGGTGGTGGCCACCTCCTTCGCGTTCATGGTGTCCATTCAGGTGCTCAAGGACCTGAGTCCTTTTGAATCTGCAATGGCAATCAACCTAGAGCCCGTGTATGCCATTGTGCTCGCGTGGTGGTTTTTTGGCGAGCGGCTTGGCGGCTCTTTTTACCTTGGCGCAGGTCTCGTGATCGGGGCCGTTTTCATGGACACGATGTGGCGTTCTCGTCCAGCCAAAAAAGCGAAGCCGACACCTGGTCACCAGTGATCCAAAGTGGCTCAGGGATCCTGTATCGACCCTCCTCCGACGGAATCAATGCACCTTGCTCAAGAGCCTTTTTCCATGCCATGCCGTCCACCTCTGCGGGGGATTTGCCCCAATTTGTTCGCAACGATTCAGGATGGATGCCTCGAGCTGTTCTTAGCCCCGTCATGAGCGACTCATTGTACCGGTCGCGCGGGGTCAAAACCTCCTCTTCTTGCAACAGCAAGCCTTTTCCCAATGCTTGGAGGTACCGGGGGTTGTTGGAGACGTTGGCGTAGCGAATCTCGTCGTGGTGACCGTGCGCACCCGGCCCCAAACCGAGGTATGGCAATCCTGCCCAATAGGCGCTGTTGTGCATGGCGTGGTGGTGACCACCCGTTGGCAGAGGGGAGGCCCAGTTGCTCGTCTCATAATGGTCCCAACCCAAAGTTAGCATGCGTTCACAGAGCGCTTGGTATTCAAGGACGGTTCTCTCGTCACACGGCTTCGTGGCATGGCCCTTTGAAACCCGAGTTCCCAAAACGGTGTTGGGTTCTACGGTCAAAGAGTATGCGCTGAGGTGTTCGATGGGCAGGTCCAAGGCCTGTGCCATGTCCTCTTCCCAAAGCCTGTCAGTTGGCACGCCATAGATCAAATCCATGGTGATGTGACGGATGCCCATTTCGTGTGCCAAACGGATGCCGTTTTTGGCTTGTTCACCATCGTGTGCCCGGTTCATCCAATGGAGGGTGTCGTTGTGAAACGACTGCACCCCGATGCTCAACCTGGTGATGCCGGCCTCCAACCATGCCCCTACTTTCTCGGGAACGATGTCTTCCGGATTCGCTTCGAGGGTCACCTCTTGCAAAGCCGAAGACCCGACGTTCAGCGCGTCGAGAACACCATCCACCAACGTTTTCAATTGACGCCCTTCCAAAAGAGAGGGCGTGCCCCCTCCGAGGTACAATGTCTGGAACGTCTTTTGGCCCCACGCAGCGGAACTGTCTGCACGGATGCGCGCCTCTTCCACGATGGCCTCTACCATGGGCTCCATGTTCTGAACCTTGGTTGAGAAATGAAAATCACAGTAGTGACAAGCTTGTCGGCAAAAAGGGACGTGCAGGTAGAGACCAGCCATGGTGCAAAGGTCGTGGCTCCGGCACTACCTTTGAGGCCATGGCTCGTGAAATCCAATGGGACGACCGTCGCGTGCAACGCGAAAGTTCTTCTGCCGATGTTTTGAGTGGAAGCGCCGCGACTTGGACGGCCCTTTCCCCTCGTTCTTGGAACGTACTGCACGAAGGACGAAGGTTCAAGGTGGAATGTGAGAAAGTGCCCGGTGAGGACGGGTGGGCCACCTTTCGCATCAATGGCGTGCGCAAAGAAGTTCGCGTCATGGACGAGCGCGCACAGCTGCTTGAAAGAATGGGGATGTCGGTGCGGGCTGTTGTGGCTTCTGGCGACATCAAAGCACCGATGCCTGGGAAAGTCCTTCAAGTGTTGGTGAATGCAGGGGACAAAGTGGAGGAGGGGCAAGCCCTTTTGGTTTTGGAGGCCATGAAAATGGAAAATGTGATCAAATCCACCTCTGAAGGGACAGTCAGCGACATCCCCGTATCCCCGGGTCAGGCTGTGGAAAAAGGGGGTCTCTTGGTGGCATTCGAGGCCTGAGCCAACCAACTTCTGTCCCCGATTGCATGTTGAAGACATGTCGAAAAAGGCTCCTTCGACGTTGTCCTATGGAGTTACTTTCGAAGCATGTCGATTTTACGTCCATTGATTCTCGTTTTGTGCACTTTGGGTGGGACCCTGGTGGGCACCATGTCTTGGGGCCAAAGCACAGCTTGTGACAACACCCTTGATTTGTGTGGTCAGGTGGACACCACGTTTGCCACAGCCTCCCCATTGGACCTGGTCAATGCCACGGCGCTCGAAGGTGTGTTTGCCGCCAACCGAATCCAAGTGGTGGCCTTTCACACCACGTTCCTCAATCCTGGAGACCAAGGTTTGGACGTGCTGCTTTCCAAGTTGGATTGCGGGGTAGAATTTCAAGCCCGCGTGTTTCTTCCCAACCCCTTCGAACCCTGCGACGCAGCCGCATACGTTCCCGTTTCGGAATGGATGGTGTCCAACAGTGACACAGTGTTGACGACAGACCCCTTGTACATCAACACCGACTACATTTTGCTTGTTGGATCGTCGTCCAACAACTGCCAAATGCAAGTTCGTTTGGAGGGCCCAAGCGTAAGCATTGACGCTTGTTGCACCGCCACCATCGACTATGGCGAGACGGCAGACGTCGAAGTCCTTGGGTCGGACCCGGCCCTCGGTTTTGTTTGGACCCCAGAGGGTCAAGCGGAGATGGTGGACAACCAATTGGCCACACTGAGTCCCTATGAGACCACCACCTTTGAAGTCACAGGATTCGTCGAGGGCTGTGCATACAACGACGCCGTTTTGGTGGCCGTAGGGTCCCCCATCGAAGTGCCCAATGCCTTTTCTCCCAATGCCGACACCTTCAACGACACCTGGGACATCTTTGGATTGGCGCAGTTCGATTTTTCGACCATCGAGGTGTTTGACCGTTGGGGCCAAAGTGTGTTTCGCTCGGTGTCGTACCCCAACCCATGGGGCGGCAAATTCCGAGGAACGGATGTGCCTGCGGGAACCTATTACTATGTCATTCAATTGAATGAACCCAATGCCAACCTTGCTCCGATCACGGGCCATGTCGCTGTCATCCGATGAAAAGAATCACCTGTACACGTGCTTTTTTGACCACCATGCTGTGCGGCGTGGTTGGGGTGTTGACGGCCCAATTCACCGGCACCCGTTCTCAATTTTTGATGTCCAGCCTTCTGGAGAACCCAGCCGCCGCGGGAAGCAACCCTTGTTTGGACATGCGCATGGGGGTTCGTGCGCAATGGGCAGGTTTTGATGGCGCTCCTTTGAGCAGCTTCGCCTCGTTGAGTGGTCGCATTGGCGAGTCCACCACGTTTTCTCATGGTATAGGGGGCTATGTCATTACCGACGAAGTTGGTCCGTGGTCCAACACCAGATTCAACTTGGCCTACTCCACGAAAGTCAGATTGACCAATGGAGCCAAACTCAGCGCTGGCATTGCAGCTGGGATGGTGCAGTACCGTCTGGATGTGGGCAGTTTGCAATTTCCGGTGTTTTCTGCTTCGGAGGATCCGGCGTTGTTTGACAACGCCACATCGCAAACCGTTTTTCCGAGCATGGACCTTGGCTTGTGGTATGAAAACGACAAGACTTTTTTGGCGTTCAGTGTGTTGAATGCCATGGCAACCACACTCTCGGACATAGGCATGACCACCTCTTCAGGACGGACCATGGTGCTGATGGGGGGCAAATACATCCAGCTCGATCGCCGGTTTGCCTTTCGACCTGCTGGCTTGATGAGGCTGGCCTCAGGACTGCCCGCATCCCTCGACTTGCAGGGGTCTTTCTCTTTGGACGACAAGGTCAGTCTCGGTTTGGGCTACAGGTCAGGGAGCGCCCTCACCGGCATCATGAGCTTGAAGATATTCGACTCGATGACCGTGGGGTACAGCTATGACTTTGGGGTGAATGACCTGAGTGTGATCGGCCGAAGTTCCCACGAGATTGTCATTTCTCTGACGGCCTGTGACAAAAACGACCCCTATGTAGGTCCCAACGGGCGCTGCCCAGCCTACGACTGATGAAGGACCGCTCCGTCAAGAGCATGCTGCTGGTGGCCGCGGCTGCCGCGATTGTCTTGGTGACGCTCGGCTATTCTCAGCACCTCGCCTCCATCATTCGACAAGAGGAGCAGCGCAAGGTTGAGCTCTGGGTGGAGGCCGTGAAACAAAGGGCGGAATTGGTCACCTATACGCAGAAGCTGTTTGAAGAACTTGGTGGAGAAGAAAAGAAGAAGGCTGACCGTTTGGCAGACGCTTATCGTCTTATCCAAGATGCCCCGATGGGCATGGACTTGACATTCAGCACGGATTTTCTCGTTGAGAACAAAACCGTTCCGGTCTTGATCATGGACGATGAGGGCCGCGTCTTGTACGATGTCAACATCCCTGATCCCCCAGAGGGCATGGAGGCATCGGCGTATTTTGACAGCTTGCGACGCCATGAGATGGGGAAGAACCCGCCCATTCGATTCGACGAGGTAGGCCAGACAATTTATTATTCTGAAAGCCGGAGGTTGCGAGAGTTGAGGGAGGCCATGTCGGAACTCATCGAAGCGTTCATTTCTGAGACGGTCATCAACAGTGCTTCTGTCCCTGTGCTTTTGTTGGATTCGTCCGCCACACAGGTTGTGAAATCACAAGGCATAGACATGGAAGGGCTGGACGACCCCGACCTTCTAAGAGAGAGGTTCACTGCCATGGCCCGCGACAACCCTCCCATCCCGGTCTTTTTGCCCGGCGAGGGTTGGCACTTCGTTTTTTACGAAGAAAGCATGGTGCTCACACAGCTCCGTTTTTTCCCGGCCGTGCAGCTGTTGTTGATCGCAGCTTTTTTGCTGGTGGCCTACCTGGTGTTCAGTTCCTCCAAACGTGCAGAACAAAACCGCGTTTGGGTGGGCATGGCCAAGGAGACGGCCCATCAACTGGGCACACCACTGAGTTCCTTGATGGCTTGGTCCCAACTCCTTGCTGCCAAAGGCGAACATCAAGAAGCGTTGCGTGAAATGGACAAAGACATTGCCCGTCTGCAGGTGGTGGCCGAGCGTTTTTCCAAAATTGGTTCCCAGGCCCAGCTTGTCTTGGAGGACCCGGCAAAGGTGGTGGAAGACACCGTCGATTACATGCGCCCCCGCATCAGCAAGCACATCACCATGTCGTTCGAGAGAGGGGACACGGTAGGCGAGGTGCCCCTTGGAAGCTCACTTTTCAGTTGGGTCATGGAGAACCTGATCAGGAATGCAGTGGATGCCATGGAAGGTGAGGGCCGTCTTGTGGTCAGGGCTTTGTGGAAAGGAGATGAACTGCACGTCGAAGTGGAGGATTCGGGCAAAGGCATGACCAAACAAGTGGCACGACGCGTTTTCGAGCCCGGTTTCACCACCAAAAAACGCGGCTGGGGGCTTGGGTTGTCTCTTGCCAAAAGGATCGTTGAGGAGGTCCACAAAGGTCAAGTGTTGGTGGCCTGGACTGAGCCAGGCAAAGGCACATGTTTTCGATTGATTCTCCGCCCTTAACGGACCATCAAAATCCTTCCGGATTTGGTCTGGGTTTCTCGGAATCCTTGCTCCAAGGAAGTCCACTGAAGAACATAGGCATACCAACCATCGGGAAGGTAGTGCCTGCCTTCCCCCAAGTTGTCTGCACCACCATCCCAGGGCCGCTCAGGGTCATTGGTGGACCAGACCACCTCGCCCCATCGGTTGAAGACCTGAAATGAAAACGCCTCCCACGCACAGCTGCTGATGACACGGAACCCCTCGTTCAAGCCGTCGCCATCTGGCGTGAAGGCTGTCGGCACCCAGATGTGGCACCCGCAATACTCTTCCTCCACCTCCGCCAAGGCAAGGTCACTTCCACAAGCATTCGTCGCGGTCACAAAGTGGGATCCGCCTGCGACTTGAGGGGACGCGCCCAACAAACCAGGAGTGGACCACTCCAGTGTGTATGGGATTTCATCGACCTCACTTTCTCCAACCGACAAGACTTCCACCCTTGCAGTGGTTGAGTCTCCGATGCAGATCAAATCATCGTCTGGCGTCGCGATGACATTCAGACTGGGCCACACTTCGAGAAAGAGGTCGTGGCTGGCAAAACAATCCGTGGCGTTGTCTCTGATTTCGACAGCATATAGGCCTTCTTCGTAGGCGTTGTAGCCCGCGGATGCAGGCTCCCCATTGACCGTCCACAACCAATTTCCAACGGCGTCTTGGCTTTGGGTAGGCCAAACGAAGGTATGCGGAGGGTCCAACTCGCAACGTGTTACTTGGTTGGGATGGCTCCCCACAATTGGGGTGGGCCACCAAGTCACGAAGGCCGTGTCGTTTTGGGTGCAAGCGCCAAGGGTCACTGTGGCGACATAGGGTCCTTCCCCCATGGATTCCACCACCGAAAGCGAAACGCCGCTGCCGCCCACATTCCAAGAAATGCCGTCCACAGCTGAGGTGATGTTCAAGGTGGCGACTTCAGTATCGCAGAGAGGCTCAGGGTCCACCAGGCCAGTGGCAATTGGAGGAAGCATGGTGTAGTTGAACGATTCGGTGCTTTCGCATCCGTTGGTGCCCAACAATTCCACCTCATAGGTCCCAGTACCTGCATTGTTCAATTGCGTGGTCCCCAAAGGCAGGGTCCACCCCACGATGGCGGCGTCGGGGCCAACGTTCGCTTGCAGGCTTCCGTTCTCCTGCCAACACAAGGTGCTGGGTGTTGCGACGAAACCTGCCCCCGGGAGCGGCAGCACATTCACATGGACAGACGCCGGCTCTGCCTCGCAGCCATTGATGGCGGCCTGGGCGAAGTAGTCCCCGGAAGAGGTGGCGTTGAGAATGTCGGAACCTACACCTTCCCATATGGCGGTGGCCCCTTCGGTCGAGAAAGCCTGGACCAAAAGCGCTTCGCCCAAACAAACCTCCAAATCACCACTCACAGGCGACCCTCCTTCCTCAAAACTCAACTCTGGAACCGGTTGAAACAAGACGTCGACCATGGCTTGAGCTTCACAATCTCCCAGAGAAGCCGTGACTTCGTGGGGACCGGGAAGATCGGTCAACAGCGCGGCACCGTCTACGCCATCCCAAGCCACGGTGGCGCCGGCCGCCACGGTGGCCTCCAGAAGCACCTCAGTGTCCCCGCAGACCACCAAGTCTTCGTCCACCAAGACATTGAGTTCTGGACCTGGCAAGGAAGTGACTTCGATGGTGCTGTGGCTTTCGCATCCGTCTGCGTCGATGCCAATGACATCGTATTCGCCCGGTGCATTGACCGCGATGTTGGCATCGCCAGTCGTTGCCCAGATGGCAGAGAGGCTCGGTCCCAAGGGCAGAGCGGTCAAGTCTAGGTCTTGACCTACGCAAACTTCCCACGGCGCTGCCGGGTCCACCGTGCTGGCGTTCTGGTGGGTTGAGTAATAGGCGCTCTCAAGGCAAAAGCTTTGGCCATTGGCCAACCCACCGGTGCTCCCTGTGAAGCCCCAATACACAGAAGGGGTGCCCCCGAACACGTCGTTGAGGAGGTCAAGGGTCAGGCTGTGCCGCAGACTTCCTTCAAAGAACACCTCCAGGTTGTTGGTGGAAGGCTCCCAAACCACCCTGAAAGGATGGTCGCCGCCATCTTCAATGTTGGCCATGGTGGGATGGGCTTGAACCTCGGCGGAAAGCTCATTGCCTCCCCCGTGGATCAAGGGGCCCCCTTGGAAAATGGCCATGTGGTCAAAAGTGGGATCTTCAGTATCGACTGGCCCTGCAGTCGCTGTGCCATCGTTGGCAAAGGTGTCCAATTCGATGGCAACGGAAGAGCTGCCAAAAGGCCCATTCGCGAATCCGATGGAGTGGCCGTTTTCGCCCACCAAGAAATCTCCAATGTTCCCTGAATCTTGGATGACAAAACAAATGCCGTCTGCACCGCTGTCGTTGTCGCCGAGGTTCACCAAGAACTGCAGGTCAAAAGGCTCGTCCAGACGCAAGGGGCATTCGTGCCAAGCAGCCCCTTTTTGATTGATGATGTTGGGGGTGATTTGAACGCACGATCCCGGCAAACCAGTGGCGCTTTCCGAGGTGTTCCACTGTCCCCACAAAGGAACCGCCGCCAAGCCCGAAAAAAAGGGCACGGCGAACAAACGCAGAAAGGAGAAAAAGGTCAGTGTCGGTCGCATACTTCTTTGAACAGGCCCACAAGTTCGGACGTAAGGAAACGCCGCTCATATTTTTTGGCAACATCCTTTGCCGAGGAAAATGTGGATGACGCCCGCCCCCAATTTTCCAAGAGCCCGCGCAATGTCTTTTGCGCATCGGGGTCGCCGTGGGCCACAAAGGCTGCATCAGTGTCTTCGCAGAGCGCTTCAAGGTCGCTTGGTGAGGGCCCCATGGCCAACATTGGCAAGCCTGTGGCCAAGCCCTCGAAAAACTTTCCTGGCGTCGAGTCTTTGGCGGATTCGCTTTGGTTGTGCGTCACCAAGAGCACGTCGCAGCCGTGCATGGCCCGCACGGCCTCTTTGTGCGGCAAATCACCCAGCCAGGTCACGTGAAGATTGGCGTGGTCGATCTTGGACCGTACATCGGCGGAGACCGGACCTGCAAGCACGACCCGCCAAGCGGGGGAGCTTCCTCCCAGGGCATCCCACAGAACTTGGGGGTTTCTGGCGCCGTAGAGGGCGCCAAAATGACCAATGACCCTTCCCCCCTCCCTCGGTTTTCCAATCTCGATTTCTTTGGGGGAAGGAAAGTCGTCCCGGTCCCATCCGTTGGGGATCACAAAACCTTTTTGCCCACCCACCCCAAGGGCACGAAGCGCACCCTTTGAAGTCACCACCACCGCATCCGCAGTGGAGACCACTTCGTGCTCCATGCGCTGGATGCGTTGCCTTGTCCGCTGAGGAAGCCCAAAATCATCCAAGTAGTCCATGGTGGACCATGGGTCCCTGAAGTCAGCGATCCAGGGCAAGTCGGTTGCTTTTTTGATGCGCAACCCAATCAAATGCATGCTGTGTGGCGGACCCGTGGTGACAATGAGGTCCACAGGCTGTTCCCGAAGCTTTTCAAGGATGGCGCGCGAAGTTGGTTTGACCCATCCAATGCGGGCATCTGGTACAAATGCCCTGGCGCGGACCCAAGAAATGAGCCGTTTGGACCAAGGTGCTTTGGCATGCTGGCTTGCCTCAGCTCCAAGCCTCGAAGAAGCCCCGCCAAAACCGATGTTTTTCAGAAAGCGCGAGGGTTCCCAGACCGGGAAACGCCAAACGTCCATGTCGTCGCCCACATCGTGCAACAAACTCTGGTCTTCAACAGGGACGTCGGGGTTGTCTGGGGTCACGACAATGGGTTCCCAACCATGCTCAGGCAAAAGCTTGGCAAATTTCAACCAGCGCTGGACGCCGCCTCCACCTGAAGGGGGCCAGTAGTAGCTGACGATGAGGACGCGTTTGGGGGTCATGGCTTCAAGATGGTGTTCAGGATGCGATGCCGCAAGCGCGCTGCGCGCTTTGCCCCAATCAACCTTGCGAGGGAGACAAACCAAAGGGGCAGTTGGATGTCCACGGAAGGGCGGTGGTTGAACTTTTTGAGCACCTGATATCCCTTTGCTGCCTCCTCTGGTTGCCAAGGCTCCAACCACCGGGTGACGTTGAACAGGGCGTTGAGGATGCGTTGCTGCACACCGCTGTCCAGTGCAGGACTGCTGTCAGAGAACATCCAAGAGAGCATCCGAAGTCGAAGGTCGAAGGACTGCAGCCTTCTTCTTGATTCGTTGCCCGTGGAGATTCTGCCTTCCGGGAAAAGCCGCACAACGGTGAGTCGGTCGGAAGATTTTTGAAAGCGCTTGCCCTTTTGACGTAGCCTGAACATCAGGTCGTATTCCTGGGCGCTCGGGAGATTCTCGTCCCATCCTCCCACCTCGAGAACAGCGGCGGTTCGGAACAGATTGCAACACGTGTTTCCCAAACGGCCATGTGCAAGGCCCACGTCGACATGATCCTCCATCCTCCAACCCTCACTCCTCCGACCCTCGCGTTCAAACCAAAACTCCCCAAAGACGACATCGGCAGCAGCGGTCAGGGCCGCTTGAAGGGCCATTTTGCCGGGAAGCAACACATCGTCGGCATCCAGAAACTGCACCCATTCGGTTTCCACATGTTCAAGCCCCTTGTTTCTCGCGGCGCAGGCCCCGGGAGTGGTTTCTTTTGTGGCGATCAATGGAATGTCGGGATGGTTGGAGGCCCATCGTTGAACGGCCAGCATGGAGTCGTCGCTGGAGTTGTTGTCCACGACAATGATTTGGCCCAGAAATCCCTTTTGGTCCAACAGGCTGTCCAATGCACCACCTACCCAAGCGGCCGCATTGTGCACAGGGATGACCACATCGATGGGGAGAGGCTTCATGGGCTCTTCAAAGTTGAACCCAGGCGCATGCCGCTGAGGTAGGCCGACAAGTTGTTCTTCCAGCCGGCTCCTTGGCCGCGCCACTTCCAGGTCATTTTGACCACCAAAAAAGGCGCCAACCACCATGGGAAGATGTGGCGGTGCACCGCACCCATGGCTTGAATGGTGGACGCTTGGATGGAGCTGCCCGTGCTCTCTTGCTCGTGGAACCTGATTCGGATTGGCGCCCGCAAGATGTGCCCACCCTGGGCAAGATGTTGTTGGAGATACACCACCTCTTCTCCTGCCAAAACACCTCCTGTTGACCCCAACCCCAATCCCGGATGAAAGGGCATGTGCGGGCTTTCTAGGTTGGGGGTGGGGACGACCAGTTCCATGCTGTTGATGCGCTGGATGGCAAGGGCATTTTGGATGGAGGCTCCCTTCAACGTAGAAATTTCCTTGACGTACTTGCGCCAAGGAGTTGAGGCATTGTGCCAGAGTTCGCCTGCCACGACAAGTTCATGGGCAGGTCCGTCGTGCCCGTTCAGCAGATCCGTCAACGCATCGAGTCCTAAAGGGTCGAGGGTGACATCGTCGTCACAAAGCACTGCCCAATGGGCGCTTAAGGAATGAAGCCCAACGTTACGGCTCTGACTGACCCCACGGGCTTCCGCATTGACCACAGTCACGTGGGGTGCCTCTGCCCAGAGATCCGGGCTCAACACACCTCCTGGGTCGGGCCCATGTTGATTCACCACCACCGTTGCCAACCCCAACTCCTGGATTTGCGACACCAATACAGTGTTGCGCAGAAGCTTGCCATTCATGGTGCTGACGCACATTCCAAGCGTCTGCTTTTTCTTGGAGGACGGGTCAAGGGAGCTCATTCTGCGCACAAGTTAGTTCCAGGCTTTGCGGGAAAGAACTCCTTGCGCTACTTTTGCCGTCCTCTTCACCCTGAAGCCCGGGTGGCGGAATTGGTAGACGCGCGCGACTCAAACTCGCGTTCCGCAAGGAGTGTGGGTTCGATTCCCACCCCGGGTACTTGAAAAGCCTCGCGAAAGCGGGGCTTTTTTCTTGACCAATGGAC
>CALKGQ010000014.1 GCA_938085425.1 uncultured Flavobacteriales bacterium | reverse complement strand
TACACACCTCCTGCGAGAATGATTTCCCCCTTTTCTTCCATCTCTGCCAGGATGCTGCTTTGGGCGCGTACCTCACCGCACATTTGGTCGACGTTTTGGGCCACGCAGGCGTTCAAAACTTCTGGGGTACCTTCTTCTCCGTGTTGGGCCTTCGTTTTGTCTACGGCCGGTTGAATTTTGGCCAGCAAGCCTGTGATGTTGCCATCCTCAACACCTTGCCACGCGGCGCCAACAGCCCCGCAGGAGGTGTGTCCAAGGATGAGAATCACCTTGGTGCCCGCGTATTTGCAGGCGTATTCGAGGGATCCCAACACATCTCCATTGATGACGTTTCCGGCCACACGAGCCACAAACAAATCCCCGATTTGGGCATCAAAAATGTTCTCGATGGGGGCACGGCTGTCAATGCAACCGAGCACAGCTGCGTAGGGGAATTGTCCTTTTGAAGCTCCCTCCAACAATTGCCCATGGTTTCTTGAGCGAGGAGACTGCGATTGGAAACGTGCATGTCCCTCTTCGAGCCACACCATGGCTTCTTGTGGGGTAAGCTCATTCTGAATGTCGGAGGTTACAGGGCCTTTGAGGTCGGAAAACGTTGTCATCAGGGATCAAATTTCGCACCCAAATTTATTTCAAATCAGGAGAACCTGGCAGGCACAAGGGAACAAGAAATCACAAAATTCTTGTGAGCGCCTGTGGCACCTATTTTTGAAGCCATGCGTGAAAAGGTGCTCCGGGCGATTGAAGTGCGCCTTCAGAAAGAGGAAGGGGAGGCCAAGGAGCGTTTGGCTTCGCTGCAAGAAGCCTTGGGGGCAGAATCCAAAAGTTCAGCTGGAGACAAACACGAGACGGGACGGGCGATGATCCATCGGGAAATGGAATTGGTGGAAGAGACCCGTGCCCGGACGCAAACAGCCCAAGAGACGCTCAAGAAAATCCAGGCCGCATCCTTGCCATTGAGTGGCATGCAAATGGGGGCGCTTGTTGAAACCACAGGGCCTTGGGTCTTTGTGGGAATCCCGATGGGCAAGCTTCAGCTTGGAGAAGATGTGGTGCTTTGCGTGGGTCCTTCCGCGCCCATTGTCAAAGTTTGGGGTGGCATCGAAGAGGGAGATGAAGTGTCTTTGGGCCCCAACAGTTTGACCATTTTGGGCCATCATTGACCCAATCGGACCTCGAACTGAAGGTCCATGTCATGGGACGGAGATTCGGGCACAAATCTGACCGTTGTTCTTGCTCCAGGAAGCAGGGGCATTCCGTTGTCGCTGAAGTGGCCAGGAACATTCGCCACCAAATGAACTGCTGGCACGTACAAGTCGGTGGTCATGGCGAGGCTGCTGTCCGTGGCTGAGATTTCTAGGGTGGGGGGACCGAGCTCCGCCGAGGCCACAGAAGTCCAAAGACTCGATCCTTCGCAGGGGGTGTCAGGAATGTGCCATGACCAAGAGAGGTAGGAAGTGGTCGGCTTCGGGCGCCAAGACGATGCTTCGCCAAACGAGAAGGTCCCACTGGAACGCCCGGCCAGATCCACGTCCATGGAGTCCCGTTTCAACACATCGCCTTCGATGGAGCTGCAAGTCACAGTCAAGATGCCTTTGGCAGGGCTTTGCAGGTCGTTGAACACCATGAATTGCAGGGAATCCTCCCTGGTCCGGTCCCAAATGACGGCGCGCGGGGCATTGGCCCTTCGTGCCGCATGGTGCGCCAGTTTCCAGCGCCCAGCGTGGTCCACACTCGACCAGGACACCGCCGGCCAAACGTCGTTCAAGGACCAATACAGGGACCCCGTATGGCGCCCTTGACTTGTCCGGTGTCGCTCCAGCGCCTGTCGGATGCCCTCGGCCTGTGTCATTTGGCTTCTTGTGATCCAATCTTCGAGGCTGCCGGCCTCTGGAAGCCCCACGGTCTTGGCCATGAAGTGGGCCATCATGTCCCATCCGTCAAACCCAGGCTCCAGCCACTCCATCCGGCTTCGTTGGCGGAATTGAAGGGCTTCATCGTCCAGTGCAGAAATGCCTGCTTCCCTCAAAGTATGAAGGTTGGGGAGACTTTGGAGGCCATACTCGCTGGCAAACCGTCCGCCATGTTCGCTGTAGTGGTCCCAATCCTCCAGTCCAAACCAGACCCCCCAAGCATGAACATCTCCGGAGGAGTCTGGCAAGGAAGGAGAGGAGGCCCAATAGGCGACGTCCGATGCTTCTTGCACGATTTCTGGAAGCACCTCCTCGAACAAGTGCGACGCGGCAAGCGCGACCCTTGCGCTGTCTTTGCCATGAAGGTCGTAGAGATCTTGCCAGCCCCAATCTCTCCATGCCTTGGCCACCTCATTGTTGCCGCACCAAAGGGCCAAACACGGGTGCGCTCTCAACCTCAGCACTTGCTCCTTCGCTTCTTGACGAACGTTCTCGATGAAGGACTCGTCGTCTGGCACCATGGCGCATGCAAACATGAAATCTTGCCACACCAAGATGCCCTCGCGATCGCATGCGTCGTAGAAGGCTTCAGGGGGGTACACACCTCCTCCCCAAACGCGGATCATGTTCATGTGGGCCTCTGTGGCGAGTTCGACGAGTCGCAACCAACCCTCCACGTTATGGGCTTCCAAAAAGTCAGGCGGCACCACATTGGCGCCACGTGCATGGATCGGGGTGCCGTTGACCTCCACTTGGAAGGACGTCCCAAAGACATCCGGTTCTTTCCGCCACTCAAGGGTGCGAAGCCCCACCGTATGTCGATGGGTTTTGCCGGTCTCTTGGTGTGTCCAAAGGGCTTCATAGAGTGGTTGTTCCCCACCGTGACGCGGCCACCATGCTTTGGGTTGGTCGATGGAGAGGGTGTCTCCGTGCCATTGAACCTGCTGCATGATGTCATTCTCAGACCATGCCAAAGACCATCCCTCATGGCTGTGGGCGAGGAGTTGGGCAACGTCTGTGTCCACGGACAACACCTCAAGCCATGGCGAGGCAGCGGTTGGGTCGAGGCGCCTTCCATGACCAGGGTGCAACCAAACAGGCCCAGTGATTCCTGGGCCGGCCAAGCGTGGCCCCCAATCCCAACCAAATTGGTACCCCGGCTTTCGCGTGAAGGGACTTGTCTGCTGACCGATGGGCCGATCTTCATTGCTTGCAGGCAAGGCCATGCCAAAAGCCTGCAAGGCGGCAAGGCCGCGTTGGGCCACAGGGTCGAATCTCAACACAAGACGGTTCCCATGGGAACGAACGTTGAAGCCTTCTGACGTCCAAGTGCGGTGGGCGTTGTCGGCCTGCAGAACCTCTTGCCCGTTCACGAACACCGTCGCATAGGTGTCGAGTCCATCAAACGTCAAATGTGCATGGGAAGCGGAGGACCATTCTGGCGGAAGGTCGAAGGAGGTCTGGCACCACCATGTGCTGTCCTCCACCCACTGCACATCCCGCTCATGGGTCCCTTCATAGGGTGGAGGGGCCAGTTGCGCTCTGACAAGGTCTGAAAGCACACGGCCTGGCACTTGTGCAGGAATGGCATCTCGTCCGTTGGATGCCTCTTGATGCGGCACAAAAGAGTGCAACGTCCAGTCTGAATGAAGTGCCACAGCAAGGTCCCCTTCGTCCTGACTCGGGGGAAGAACGCACCCCGCAAGGATGGCTGAAAAGGGAAGGAAGAAGGCCCAAGTTGGCCGCTTCGTCATGTCAGAAGGAGAAAGGCGTTTGGCGGATGATCCGTGTCTCAAATGGGTTCAAGATCAACACCGGAATTTCCGCTTCATTGGTGATGATTTGCTGCTCGTACGTTTGTCCAAGCACGCCCATCAGGCTCTTTTCATGGAAATTCATGATGCCAATCAAATCGGCTTCGACAGAAGCGGCATAACGGATGACGTCTTTGACAAAGCCTCCACTCTGATGCTCGCTGATTTTGGTCGTGTACTCAATGCCTCGATCCTCCAAGTAATCCGAAGCAAACTCCACATTTCGACGCAGCTGGTTTTGCAAGAACTCGTCCGATGCTGCAGGGGAAATCAGGTGCACCCTGCCTTTGAAGTACTTCGCCATTTCAGACGCGATGGCCAGCTTCTGCTTGGTGTCTTGGTGCAAGTCGAGGGGCACAACGATGTCGTCGTATCCTGTTTCTCGGATGGGACGAGACTGTGAAATGATGAAGGGCACAGAGCATTCGCGCACAATTTTCAATGCGCGTCCTCCTGTGATGAATTGCATGCCTTTGAGGCCATGGGTCCCCATCATGACCAGGTTCGCGTCCACCTCTACAGAAACATCGTCGATGTCGTCGAACAGGTGCCCGATACGCACCGTCGTTTGGACCTTGCCTTCAAAGGCTTTGAAATGTTCTTCCGCAAAGGCAGCAAGGCGTTCTTTGGCTTCCTTGAAACGGCTCTTTTCTGAGACGATGTGAAGAAGGTGAATTTCACTTTGAAAAGCCTTGCCTACTGCAATGGCATGGTTCACCGCAGTGCTAGATACGGGAGTGAAATCGACGGGAACGAGAATTTTGTGCAATGACATGTGGCAAAAGTACGTCCAAGACGTCCTAAATTGAGCCATTGCCTTGGCCCTTTTGGGCCTCTAAATAACGCATAAACCCAACCTGTCATGACCGCTTTCACAACACCCCACCTCCTCCAATCATTCGCCGCAGCCTTGGTGCTCTTGTGCACTTTCCCGGCATGGTCGCAGGAAGAGTGCGATGGATACCGTTACCGATACACAGGGGCTTTCGATGGTGTTGTGGTCGATGCCAACCTTTTGTACGGAGAGAACATCAACATTGACTTTGTCCCACAGGATTTGCTTTTGGACATCTACAGTCCCGAAGGGGATGCACTGGACAGCAGACCGCTCGTGTTGATGGCACATGGAGGGTTCTTCGTGGGCGGAAGCAAGGAGGACCCAAGTGTGGTTTCCCTCTGCGAAGACTTGGCCCAAATGGGCTATGTCACGGCCTCCTTTGGTTACCGATTGGGCATCGACAATTTCTTCGATCTCCAAACCTCTTTCATCGAGTCGGTTTGGCGCGCGGTCCATGACAGTCGAGCGGCGGTGCGTTACTTCAGGAAGTCAGCGACACTTGGGAATCCATTCAGGATCGACACGAACCGCATTTACATTGGTGGCGTTAGCGCTGGTGGATTCATTGCGCTGCATCATGCCTACGTCGACGAGCAATCGGAGATTCCATCGGCCATCGATCCTTCGGAGACAGGGCTTGGGGGTGGCTTGGAGGGGCTCTCTGGAAACACCGGATACAGCAGTGAGGTCCATGGGGTGGTGAACATCGCTGGCGCACTCCAAACGACGGACTTCTTGCTGTCGGGAACGAACGAGCCGCTTTACAGCATCCATGGCACCGAAGATGGTGTGGTACCTATTGACGAGGGGGACATCGTGTTTTCAGGATTTCCCGTCATCGATGTTGACGGAAGCCAGACCATTCATGCCGAGGCCAATGCGCTGGGCTTGGATGAGTGTCTGATTGTGGTCGATGGTGCAGGTCATGTGCCGCATGCGGCCGATCCCACGCATTATGATTTGACCTTGAGTTCCATCGCAGGCAAACTGGGGGAGTGGGCATGTGAAGACTACGTTTCCATTTGTGGGGAATACGACTACACAGCCGATTCGGGCGTGGTCCAGCATGAAGAGACAGCCCCCTTGATTTTCCCGAATCCGTCCAGCGCTCAAGCGCGGGTGTTTGTCACGTTTGAGTCGCCCACCCATTGGTCTTTGTTCAACGCCTTGGGCGTGGAGGTCGACTCTGGGGTGGCTGCACGTGGAGAGCAAATGGTGTGGCGTGGCTTGGCTCCAGGTTGGTACGCATTGAAATCCCAAACAGGGACCCAGCCTATGGTGATCACGCCTTGACGGCTTGGGTCAGGTCCATGCGTCCACGGCGGCCCTGAAGGTATTCATGTGGGCTTGAACCACCACCTTGACATCTTCGGAGTACCCTCCGCCCATGGCGCAAACCACAGGAATTCCAGCCAGGGCAAATCGTTCGAAAATCATTTCGTCGCGGCGCTGGCAATCCTGCATGCTCACGTCCAGTCGCCCTAGTTTGTCAGACCCCAAAATGTCCACTCCGCATTGGTAAAGCACAAGGTCGGGCAGCCATAGAGCCTCGTCAAGGATGCGTGACAGATGGCGCTCGAGGGAGTCCAAGTAAGATGCACCATCCGTGCCATCTTGGAGCGCCACGTCCAGGTTGCTTTCTTCCTTGTGCAGCGGATAATTGGAGGCTCCATGCATGGAAAAGGTAAAGACATCGGGCTCGCTTGCCAGTATGGATGCAGTGCCATTCCCTTGGTGCACGTCACAGTCCACAATGAGCACCTTCTTGGCAAGACCTTTCTTCAACAGATGAAGGGAGGTGATGGCGAAGTCGTTGAGGATGCAAAAGCCCTCTGCCCGATCGGAAAAGGCATGGTGCGTGCCGCCTGCAATGTTCATGGCGACGCTTCCGCTCTTCAAGGCCCTTTGGGCACATTCAAGGGTGCCTTGCATGATGACCCTTTCTCTTTGGACCATGGCACGGGACCATGGGAATCCGCTTCGTCGTTCCTCTTGTCGCGTCCACTCGCCGTTTTGGGTCCGCCGCCAATAGTCTTCCTCGTGGGCCAACAACAAGGTGCGTTGTGACATGGCCTTGGGCTCGAAGAAATGTTCGTCAAGGGCAACGCCTTCGTGCAACAGCTGCTCGCGCAGCAGAGCATATTTCCGCATGGGGAAGCGATGTCCTTCCGGAACATCGAGCACGTAGCAAGGCGCGTAGGCGATGTCCATGGTTGATGAAAATTTACACGCCTTGATTTGTTCTTTTCTGCCTTCCAATTTGATGGGAAAGCATGCTGATGGCACCGACGGCCAGCTCGTCCGCAGCCTCCGGACAGAAGCGGAACCAGAGCTCTGGCTCCACCATTTCCAATTCGGAGAGTGCCCATTCCCCATCAAGGTCCATCACCATGTCGATTCGGGCATAGAGCGGTGGAGGCATGTCATGGGTCTGAAGCCATTCTTGGCACACCTCCATGGTGCGGATGGCAAAAGCCAATTCATCCCTTTGAGGTTCATGACGATGGACGGTGCCTCCGTGGTCATCTTGGACCCTGAAGTCACCTTCCTTGGCGCGTTTGTGCACAGCATGTGTGACCTTGCCATGGACCCAGATCACAGAGATCTCACCATGCTGGGCAACAGAAGGCAAAAAAGGCTGCACCATCATGCTTTGACGATCAAGCAAATGCGCCCAGAGTTTTTGGGCGTTGCGGCCTTTGGGGTCAGGTGGTGAGATGTTGAGCGCATTTGTGGCACCGTGCACCCGGTGGGTGTCCATGGCGGCCCCAGACACCAGAGGCTTGATGACCACATCGTCCCAACCTGATTCTGAGATCACGTCGGACAGCGCAATGGGTTCACCTTGTTCCCAAACGGTTGTGGGCACAATCCGAAGTCCACAACTCTCGAGGTCAAGCAAGTACTTCTTGTCGAGATTCCACCGCACAATCTTGGCATCGTTGAGAAGGGTCGACTGCAACGAGGCAGCCTTTAGCCAGCGAGAAAATTCGGGCCAACGTTCATAATAGTCCCACGTGGTGCGGAAGAGCAATGCATCGGGTCGTCCCCAATCCAATTGGGCATCGGCCCAATCTACTTTTTGGGCCTGGACTCCTCTCGAATGCAAGGCCTTGAGCACAGAGTCGTCTTCCACGAGCACATTCTGCATGTAGGGCGGCAGGTCCTTTTGCTCAGGGGAGAGACTTGCATATTGGTGTTCTGTCAAAAGCCAAATCTCCATCGCCAAGTGTTCTCAAATCAAGCCGCCATCTGTGGGGAATTCCCCAAGGCCTTGAGCATGCGTGTGTGCCGCTCGATGGCCTGCCAATACGTTGTGGAAGCACGGTAAGGGATGCCGAATTCTTCAGCGGTCTTTTTGACGATGGGCGCCAATCCACTGAAGTGGATGTGGCTGACTTGAGGGAAGAGGTGGTGCTCAATCTGGTGATTGAGACCTCCGCACAGCCACGTCAGTGCCTTGCTGCCAGTGCCAAAGTTGGAGGTGGTCCTCAATTGGTGGGTCCAAGAATCGATGTCGAGGGTTTCTCCTTTTTGGGCCGGCTGGTAATCGTGTTCTTCCATCACGTGGGCGGGTTGAAAGATGATGGCCAAAATGAAGCCAGCCACCAGTTGCATCAGCACCCAACCTCCGATGACTTGGTACCACGCCGCGCCACTGAGCCACATGGGCAAGGCAATCACGTAGCTGAAATACACTGTTTTGGTCAAAAGGAGGGAGAGAGAAAGCTCCTTGACGGAGGTGCCTGCGGGACGGATCAAATCTTTCTTGTGGTAACGACGCAGCTGCATCCAATCCTTTGCGATCATCCAGAAGATGGTCATCAAGGAGTAAAATCCCCATGAGTAAATGTGCTGGAATTTGTGCCACCAAAACCGAGGCTTCAACGGGCTGAACCGCATGAATGGATGCATGTCGATGTCTTCGTCGAGGCCATCCACGTTGGTGAAGGTGTGGTGCAACACGTTGTGCTGAATCTTCCAAATGGCGGCGTTGCCTCCGACCAAATCAAGCGTACGACCCACCCACAGGTTGACCTTTTTGTTGTTGCTGTATGCGTCGTGGTTGGCGTCGTGCATGACGTTCATCCCAATGCCAGCCAAACCGAGTCCCATGATGAACTCAGCAGCCCAAAATCCCCACCCTTGTCCTGCGAAGCCCCAAGTGATCAATGCCCAGGGAACGAAGTACAGGGCGATCATCATGAACGATTTGACATGAAGTCTCCAGTCGCCTTTGCGGCTCAGGTTCTTTTCCTTGAAGTATTCATCCACCCTGCGTCTCAGGGTCTTGGTGAAGTCTGTATTGTCTCTTCGGAAGCGAATGGCAGGAATTTGCATGGACCGAAGGTAGCCAAGTGGGTCGAGGAGGGGCTGCGGCTTTGGTACAGGATGCAAACAGAGTTCTTCACAACTCAGCCAAAAGGAGACTTGGGCTTGGGGATCTTGCGCACACGAAGCGACTTGGGGGTCACTTCGAGGTATTCGTCGTCGTTGATGAATTCCATCAGCTCCTCCAAGGACATCTTTTTGGCCGGGGCAATCCTCAGTCCTTTGTCGGAGCCAGAGGCGCGCATGTTGGTCAACTTCTTGCCCTTGATCAAATTGAGTTCCATGTCCGTGTCACGAACGGATTCACCCACGACCTGGCCCATGTAGATGTCTTCCCCTGGGTCGATGAAGAACGTACCTCGGTCCTGCAAGCGGTCAATTTCATAGGCGCGTGCCTGTCCAGTTTCCATGCTGACGAGCGACCCTGTGCTGCGCGTGGCCAAGTCCCCGGCAAAGGGCTCATAGCCATCAAAACGGTGGGTCATCACCGCTTCGCCAGCAGTGGCTGTCAAGATTTGGTTCCGCAGCCCGATCAAACCGCGTGAGGGAATGCGGAATTCCATGTGCTGCAAATCACCTTTGGCCTCCATCACCAGAAGCATGCCTTTGCGCATCATGACCAGCTCCGTCGCCTTGCCCGCATTTCCTTCAGGGACATCGATCACGAGCTGCTCAAACGGCTCGTGCGTCACGCCGTCTACTTCCTTGAACAGGACTTGTGGTTTGCCGATTTGCATCTCGTAGCCCTCGCGTCGCATCGTCTCAATCAAGACGCTCAAGTGCAAAATCCCTCGTCCGTAGACGTTCCATTTGTCCTCGCTGTCGGTCGCTTCCACCCGAAGGGCCAAGTTTTTTTGAAGCTCTGCGTCCAGGCGCTCACGGATGTGGCGGCTGGTCAAGAAGTCTCCGTCTTTGCCCAAGAATGGGGAGGTGTTGATGGTGAATAGGAGACTCATCGTGGGTTCATCCACGGCAATGCGTTCAATGGCATCGGGTTGCTCCAAGTCGGCAATGGTGTCGCCAATCTCGAAGCCATCCATTCCAGTGACTGCGCAGAGGTCACCGCTGCGCACGTGGTCCACCTTTTCCTTGCCCAGCCCTGAAAAGACATACAGTTCTTTGGCCCGGACTTTTTTGTTGCCATCCGCCGTGCACAGCATGTAATCTTGGTTGGCATGCAAGTCGCCTCGGTAGAGTCTTCCGATGGCAATACGGCCTGTGTATTTGCTGTAATCCAGCGAGGTGATTTGAAGCTGAGGTGTGCCCTCCACGTAAGGGGCTTCTGGCACGTGCTCCAAAATGACATCGAGCAAGTAGGAGACATCGTCCGTCGGCTCGTTCCAGTCTTCTGCCATCCATCCATTCTTGGCGGAACCATAGACGGTGGGGAAGTCGAGCTGTTCTTCCTCGGCATCGAGGTTGAACATCAGGTCAAAGACTTGCTCTTGCACCAAGTCCGGCGTGCAATTCTCTTTGTCCACTTTGTTGACCACCACAATCGGCTTGAGACCCAATTCAATGGCTTTGCCAAGGACAAATCGAGTCTGGGGCATGGGGCCTTCGAAGGCATCCACCAGCAACAGCACAGCATCGGCCATTTTCAAGACCCGCTCCACTTCTCCTCCGAAGTCGGCGTGGCCCGGGGTGTCGATCAAGTTGATTTTGACGCCCTTCCAGTTGGCGCTGACATTTTTGGCCAAAATCGTGATGCCCCGCTCTCGTTCAAGATCGTTGTTGTCAAGAATGAGTTCTCCTGTGTCTTTGCGGTCGTCGACCACATTGCACTGGTGAATGATTTTGTCCACCAAGGTCGTTTTGCCGTGGTCGACGTGGGCGATGATGGCCACGTTGCGAATGCCGCTCATGAGGGATGGTTTTGCGGGCGCAAAGGTCGAACATCCCTGCGGACAGCCGACGGAAGTCAGGGCATAAATTTTTGGCACTCAGTCTGCTGCCAAAATATCATCCCATTGCGCCAGCATCTCTCGCAAGTCCTGGGCCTCTGTCAATGGGTTCATGAAGGTGCATCGCAGCCATCGCTCGCCATGGATGGTCGTGGAGACAACATAGCCCGATCCATTGCGCAGATAGGTCGCCCGGTGCGCTTGGATTTCAGCAGCGGTCAGTTTTTGAAAGGCCTTCGGTCGGAAGCACACAATGTTCGCTTGAGGTGTCATGGCCAATTCCCATCCTTCCCGGTGTCGGATCTCAGCGGCGAAGCAGCTGGCCACCTCCCAAAGCCTGTCCACCAGTGTCCCCCAAATGTCATACCCAGGCCCAGACCGCAGGGACATGAGCCGTGTGCTCAACATGCGCTTGGTGCATTCCAAGGTCCGCTTTCCAGTGTCCCACCAGTCCTCTTGCGCGGCATCTGACCAGAGGTATTCTGCCTCTTGGAGAAAGGGGAGGAAGCTCTGGCCTCGGTCGCGGTAGAACACCCCTGTGCAAAGTGCTGGCAGGCCACACAGTTTGTGGAAATCCATGACCACACTTTGTGCCCGGTTCATGCCTTGGACGAGGTGGCGGTGCGTTTCGCTGAAGGCCACGGGCGCCCCGTGGGCCCCGTCCACATGAAACCAGACATCATTTGCTTCGGCCCAGTCGGCCATGCCTTGCAGTGGGTCGAAGGCTCCTGTGCTTGTGGTGCAGGCGCTTCCGACGAGGGCCAAGATGTTTTTGCCTTGGGACGTCAATGCCTGGGCCTTGTGCGAAAGATCTTCAAGGTCCATGCGGTGGTGGTCATCGGTCCCGACCAGGACAATTGCCTCTGAGCCCCAACCCAAAATGCGGACCGCGCGGTCGATGCAATAATGGGCTTGTTCCGACACGAGAACGGCCACTGTGCCAGGCTGGATGCCTTCCGTCCAAGAGTCTCTCCCTTGTCGGAGGGAGACATGGCGCTGGGCAGCAAGCAATGCCACCAAATTTCCCAAGGTTCCTCCGTGGCATAAAATGCCTCCACAACCTTCAGGAAGGCCCAACATTTGGCCGATTTCCCGCATCAAAAGTTCCTCAAGTGCGGCGTTGCTTGGCCCCATTTCAAAGATGGCCTGTCCATTGTTCATCAAGTCGGTCATGGCCCCAACCCACGCTTCTTGGGGGAGAGGCACAGCGACTTGATGGCCCATGTAACGGGGGTCGTGCAATTGGTTGGAGCGTTGCAGCATGGCCTTCAACAACGACCCTTGGTCGGAGGGAGCTTCCCCTTGAAGGACTGCTTTCCAAAAGGCCATTTCTTCTGACGGCGTGTGCCCTGGAAAACTGCTTTGGGCACCGCGTTTTTGACTGTGTTCCAAATGGTCGGCAAGCATGTCCACCATTTTATGGCCAAAGCTTCTGAATTTTTCAGGATCGTATGCATTCGAAAGCGCTGGAGGGAGAGGTGGCAAGGCATTCAGAGCATCCATGGAAGGGATTTTTCGAAAGGTACAGCTTGCCTCTTATCGAGGGAGGATGGGCCTGTATCTTTGAAGTTCATGATCCACCTCCAGGGCATCACCAAATCTTTTCAAACCGGGAGTCACACATTGCAAGTGCTCAAGGGTGTGGATTTGGAAGTGGCAAAAGGGGATCTCGTCGCCATCATGGGCTCATCTGGATCAGGAAAGTCTACTTTGTTGAATGTTCTTGGGCTTTTGGACAGCTACGACCAGGGCTCTTACCACCTTGGGGGGCAGGAAATGTCCAAGCTGACCGAGCGCCGAGCCGCTGAGACCCGCTTGGACATGCTGGGATTTGTCTTCCAGAGTTTCAATTTGATTGGCTTCAAAACAGCGGCAGAGAACGTCGCTCTGCCATTGTACTATCAAAAGGTGCCTCGCAAGGAACGGATGCTTCGGGCCCACGCGCTTCTTGAGCGTGTGGGACTTTTGGAATGGGCCGATCACTTGCCGTCTCAGTTGAGTGGGGGACAAAAGCAGCGAGTGGCCATCGCCCGATCCTTGGCGGGCAATCCCGAGGTGATTTTGGCCGACGAACCGACAGGTGCTTTGGACAGTGCGACCTCTCACGAGGTCATGTCCTTGTTGCAAGAGTTGAATGCAGACGGCATGACCTTGGTCGTGGTGACACATGAACACGACATTGCCGAAGGGTGCAAGCGCATCATCCGCTTGCGGGACGGCAGGGTTGAAACTGAAGGGCATGTGGGATAAGGACGCATGGCTTGAGGTGGCCCACAACCTGATGTCTCACCCTTTGCGTGCCACGCTCACGGGGTTGAGTGTGGCGCTTGGCATGTTCATCCTCGTCGTGATGCAGGGGCTTGGCTTTGGCCTTCGAAATGGCGTGGAGCAGCAATTTTCAGACGATGCAGTGAACAGCATTTGGGTCAACACAGGCAGAACGCAACTGCCCTACAAAGGACACCAAAGCAACCGCAGGGTCAAGCTCAACAACCGGGACGTTCCTGGATTGTTTGCCAAGGCGGACACGGTGCCGGCCTTTTCAAGACGGATACGGATGTGGGGGGTGGAGATGGTCCATGATGCCAAGAATGGAAAGGCAGAGATGGGAAACTTTGGGCTTCGTGGTGTGGACCCGGACCACTTGGAGCTCGAACGCACGACCCTGCTTTCAGGTCGATTCTTGCATGCCGGCGACGTAAGTGAAGCCAAAAAAGTTGCGGTGGTGGGCCCCAACATTGTGCAAGAACTGTTCAAGAATGAGGATGCCGTAGGGGCCTTTTTCCGTCTCAATGGCGTGCTTTTTCAGGTGGTGGGAACGTTTGAGGATCCAGGTTCAAGATGGGAGAACCGGGTGGCCTACATCCCCTTCACGACAGCGCAGTCGCTCTTCCGCAGCGACGACAGCATGGAACAAGTCATTCTTGGGACGGGGGCGTTGACCACAGAAGAGACGGTGGTGCAAAGTGCCAACATGTTGTCTTGGCTGAAGGATGTCAAAGGGGTGCATCCAGACGATCCGAGGGGGGTGGAGGTGGACAACAACAACGAGGAATACGCCATCTATGCATCCATCTTTGAAGGCATCCGTTGGTTCATTTGGGGGATTGGTTTGATGACCTTGCTGGCAGGAGCGGTGGGTGTTGCCAACATTTTGGCCATTGGGGTCAAGGAGCGCACGAAGGAAATAGGGGTGAGAAGGGCCTTGGGCGCCTCGAACGGAAGCATCGTGGGATTGGTGGTGATGGAGTCGGCCGTGTTGATGACCTGGAGTGGGTGCTTGGGGCTGGTGGCTGCAGTGGCCGTCTTGAAGGGTGTGGCCCCCATGGCCGAGCATGAGTATTTCCAAAACCCACAGGTGGATGTGCGCATTGCGCTTTGGGCCCTATTGATCTTGGTGCTGGTCGGGTTGGCCAGCGGTCTTGGACCAGCCCTGCGCGCATTGTCCATTCGGCCTGTTGAAGCACTTCGGGACGAATGAGGTGGTGGGAAAGAGACCCATGGTTGGAGTTGGCGCAGGTGATGCTGCGGAATCCATTCCGAACGCTGATGAGTTCATTGGGCGTGGGCTGGGGCATGTTCATGATTTTGATCACTGTGGGCGCGTCGAACGGTTTGGAGGAAGGTGTCAAGGCGGATTTGGGTAGCCGTGTCAAGAACAGCGCCTTCTTGTGGACGAATCAAACCACCATGCCCTTCAAGGGCTACCCCAAGGGCCGGTATTTCCGATTGCAGGCTGCCGATGTGGCCCATTTGGAAGAACATGCGACCACCTTGGAGGCGGTGGCGCCAAGGAACCAATTGGGCGGCTGGCAAGGCGGGAACAATGTCTCACATGGGATGAAGACGGCCGCGTGCGGCGTCTATGGAGATGTCCCCGCATACAAAGACATTGACCCCATCGTCATCATGGAGGGCCGTTACGTCAACCAAAAGGATCTGGAAGATCGCAGGAAGGTGGCCGTCATAGGAAAGCGTGTGCGGCAATTGCTCTTTGACAAAAACGAAGAGGTTTTGGGCCAAACAATCCAGGTGTCGGGGGTGAACTTCACCGTGGTGGGGGTGTACCGAAGCCAACAGACTGGAGAGGATGCGGAGGAAAGTGAGAACAACCTGTTTGTCCCATTCACCACTTTCAACCACGCCTTCCACAAAGGAGACGAGGTGGGATGGCTCAGCTTGTTGATCCGCGAAGACGTGCAGGGCGACACGGCCATGGCAGAGGTCCTACGGTTGTTGAAAGCGCAAAAAGGAATCCATCCCCAAGACGATCGGGCCTTTGGCCACTGGAGCATGGCGGAGGAACACGAGGAAATGGAGACGGTTTTTGGGGCCTTTCGATGGGTGTCCTTTGTGTTTGGAGGGCTCGCCCTCTTGGCAGGCGTGATCGGCATCATGAACATCATGCTCATCACCATCAAGGAGCGCACGCTTGAGCTCGGTGTGCGCCGGGCCTTGGGCGCCACACCCAGGATCATTGTGGTCCAAATCATGGCAGAAACTTTGGCGCTGACGGCGCTGTCAGGTTTGGTCGGTGCCATTTTGGGTGTGGCTGCGCTCGACGCCTTGGATGGATATTTGGTGATGCAGGAAGGCAACGGCATCTTCAGGCATCCACATGTCACCAGTTCTGTGCTTTGGACAGCGCTGGCCACCATGACGGTGCTTGGGGTGTTTGCAGGTATTTTGCCTGCGGCGAGGGCATTGCGCATCCAGCCTGTTGAAGCCTTGCGTTCCTGATTCCGATGAACAACGACTCAAAAATGAAGCAATGAAGGATGGAAAAGTGATGGTGTTGTTGGCAGGTGTGTTGGTGGTCCTCTTGGGGACCTTGTACACCCTGAAGCAACTGCGTGACCAAGAGATGGAAGCGGAGGCAACTTTTGCCACCGACCAGGCATTCATGGGGGATGTTGTGGTCCAAACCATGGCGTCGGGAAGCGTGCAGCCGCGCCAAGAAATTTTGATCAAACCTCAAGTATCGGGCATTGTCCGAGAGGTGATGGTGGAACCGGGAGACGTTGTGGCCGAGGGAGATGTCCTTGCCGAAGTCATGCTGGTTCCAGATGTGGCGGCTTGGAGCAATGCTGAATCTCGTCTTGCCCGGGCGCAAATCACATTGGAGGATGCAGAAACCAACCACAACAGAAATGCAGATTTGTTGGAGCGTGGCGTGTTGGCTCCTACGGAGGTTCAGCGCACAGGCTTGGCCCTCAAGCAAGCGAGAGAGGAGCTGTTTTCTGCAGAGGACAACCTTCGCATTGTCCAGGAGGGGGTCACGGCAAGGGGAGGGAACAGTGCGTCCAACACCTCCGTTCGGGCCACCGTGTCAGGCATGGTGTTGGAGGTGCCGGTGAAGAAGGGCAACAGTGTGATTGAGGCGAACAACTTCAACGAGGGAACCACCATGGCGACCGTGGCCGACATGTCGGATTTGCAGTTTGTAGGGAAAATCGACGAAAGTGAGGTCGAGAAGCTTCACGAGGGAATGAATTTGCGTTTGACCATTGGCGCCATTGAGGGGAGTCAATTCCCCGCCACCCTGGAGCACATCGCCCCCAAGGGCGTTGCGGAAGGAGGGGCCATTCAGTTTGAGGTCAAGGCTGCGGTGATGTTGGAAGATCACCAGTTTCTTCGCGCAGGATATTCCGCGACGGCCCAAGTTGTGCTCGACGAGCGAAAGGATGTCCTGGTGCTGAACGAGCGCCTCTTGCAATACGATGAAAGTGGGGCCTACGTGGAGGTTTTGGTGGCATCTGACACCTATGAAAAGCGGCGGATTGAACTGGGGTTGAGCGATGGGATGCGCACAGAGATCTTGTCAGGGGTGTCGATGACCGACGAGATCAAGGTGTGGAACCAACCGCGCTACGAGTGAGCTTTCCACTTGAACAACTGTGCACAGGACCTCGGGTGGGCGAGGACGTGTGGCACGTTTGGAGAGAGCGGGGGTCCCAAGCCGAGACCCCCACCATGGCCAGGTTCTTGGCCAAACCATTCAAGCGTCAGACCCGCCTTTGAATTTGGAACGCTTGTTCCAATTTCTTTTGGGACGACGGGAGGAACCTCCGCCTTGGTTGGATCCAGACCCTAGGGGCCTTCCAGATCGCCCATTGCCGTTCCCGCGGTGATGACCCTTGGGCCCTTTTCGAGATGAACCGCCTTGGCCTTTGGGGCTGGAGGTTCGGGCGTCAAATTCCAATTCGGGCAAGTCCAAATGCCATTGATGGTCCGTTTCCAACGGAATGTTCCGACGGATCAGGCGCAAAATGTTTTCCATGTGCTTTCGCTCATCGCCTTCGTTCACCATAGAATAGGCAATGCCTTCTTGGCCTGCCCTTCCTGTGCGGCCAATGCGGTGCACATAGGTTTCGCTGATGTTGGGGATTTCAAAGTTGATGACATGGCTGACGCCTTTGACGTCAATCCCACGGGCCGCGATGTCGGTGGCCACAAGCACTTGGATTTTCCCTTTGCGGAAGGCATTCATGGCCCGGTCCCTTTGCGGTTGGCTTTTGTTGCCGTGGATGGCTTCTCCTCGGAGGCCATTTTTCTTCAGGTATTTCACCACCTTGTCGGCGCCGTATTTCGTGCGTGTGAAGACCAAGGCAGTTTCAACTTCAGGCCGCTGCAACATGTCCACGAGCAAATCGCGTTTGGCTCCTTGGCTGACAAAGAGCATGCGTTGGTCCACGGTCTCCGCCGCACTGCTCACGCGCGCGACTTCCACCCGGATGGGGTCGGTGAGGATGGTTTTGGACAGCTTCACAATGCTTTCCGGCATGGTGGCGCTGAAGAACAAACTCTGTCTCTGTTGGGGGAGCATGGCAATGACCTTTCGAATGTCATGGATGAAGCCCATGTCCAACATGGTGTCTGCTTCGTCCAAGACCAAAAACTCCACCTTTGACAAGGAGAGCAGGCGCTGGTTGCAAAGGTCCAACAGGCGTCCTGGAGTGGCGACGAGCACATCGACTCCTTTGCGCAGCTGGTTGACCTGTTTGTGCTGGCTGACCCCACCAAAAATGAGGGCGGTACGCACATTCACATGTTGCGCGTAAGACTTGACGTTCTCGTCGATTTGGGCGGCCAGCTCACGGGTGGGCGTCAGGACAAGCACCCGTGGCACCTTTTGACCTGACATCGGATTGTTGGCGAGGTGGTGCACCAGGGGCAAGGAAAACGCGGCGGTTTTGCCAGTGCCTGTTTGGGCAATGCCCATCACATCGCGCCCCTTGAGGACGTGCGGGATGGCTTGCTCTTGAATGGGGGTGGGCGTCTCGTATCCGAGAGGCACAAGGGCATCTAGCACACGGGGGTGCAGGCCCATTTCTGAAAATGTCATGAAAATGATTTGAATCGCTTGTTACCGTAAGCGACATACGCACCGCATCTGTACAGCCTTCATCCTGCCTCGTGCAAATCAAAGGGGGCGTGTCGACATCGGTGAAACACGCAACGCGAGATGATCGCGCTCACGGCAAAGATACGACTTCAGTCGCGAACGGTGAAAACACGGCTGAGGTTGAACCCAAAATACACATCTCCCGTCGCCCATTTGCCTGCGGGTTCTGCAAGAAACGACCGCTCAAACATGCCTCGGGCATTGGTGACATGAAGTTGGAAGACATGGCCACCTGTTTCGAGGTCCACCCCGAGGGAGAGGCTTGGAGAGAAGCTGTCGTCAAATTGCTTGCTGAGGTAGTGGTGGTACTCGCCATTCAGGCTCACCCTTGGGGCCACTTTCCAGCGGGTGCCCACGCCGGCGGTCCAAACGTCATGCACTTCATCGGGGGTCGCCACCACGTTGCGGTGCACAAAGGATGGCACGAGTGCAAGGCTCCATTTCTCTGTCATTTTTCGGGCAAGCACAACTTGATGAACATAGCTCAGCCGATGGCTGAACGGCATCGTCATGCCTTCCGAAGGGCGCAAGCCGTTGGCCATGGCGACAGAGTACCATGTGACGCTCACGGGGAAGGCTTCTGGGCCGCTGGTTTGTTGCAGGACACGTGCCTTCACATTGACTTCGTACGTCTTTTGGTAGGTGTTTCTCGCCACGCCCACGGCCAAACGGTCGTTCAAGCCATAGTCCAATGCCATCCTCATCTGCGCATTGTCGAGACCCCACAATTCATAAATCCCGGAATTCAAGGTCCCAAATCGGTGGGCAATGACGAAGTGCATCACGCCCTGGGCTGGGGTCTCATTGCTCTGCACGTTCACAATACGCGTGTCCTTGAACGTGGCCTCGACCGGCCGGGTTTCTTCCACAACCCCCTCGTTCAGGAGATCGAGCAAGTCTTGCCCAAGGGCAGGAGACGCAATGCACAAGGCGATGGTGATCAAAGCCCAACCCCTGAAGAATGTCGTCATGTGCTTCATCGTGGGCCAAGTTCTGCATGCACGTCGACGGCGATGGTCGCTGCGATGTTGTCGCGCACCACGGCAGGCACTTGGATGTCGTGGTCTTTCAAGGCGATGTCAAAACGTGCATCCAAGACCCACTTGCCGTCTTTCCTCATGATCTCGCCGGGGATGCTTCGCACGGTTTTGACCCCGTGAAAATCAAATTCACCTTGGGCGATGACGGCCATCGGGCCTTGGGCTTCCATGCTCGGGTCCCATGCTTCAAGGGTTCCGCGAAAGGTGGCTTTGGGAAAGGCGTCTGATTCCACGTAACTCTCATTGAAATGCTCCTCCATGAGGGCCTTGGGAAAATGAAAGGCCCGCATTTGGACCTGGAAGGCAAACCCGCCTGTCGCTTCGTCGAGGATCGCGCTCATTTGGCCATTGTCGGCTTCGATGTCTTCCAACGGTGTGGACGAGAAGAAATGCACTTGGCCTTCGCGCGTCATAAATTGCTGGGCTTCAGCGCGGCAAAAAGCGGCACTGCCAATGGCCAAAAGGAGAAGGAATTTTGGGGTCATCATTCAGTTGTTGGGGGCGCCATTGTCGGTCCACCTCTGCAGCTTTCCGAGGTCACATTCGTCCAGAGGCGCACCATTCTTGGGCATGAACAAGGGGTCTGATTCTGGCAAAGAGACCCTTTGGTCAAGGATGCCAGCTGTGGCATACAGTGCAACGGTTTCATGGGTGGCAAGGTCCAAAGCAGCGCTTGGTGCGCCGCCTGAGTGACATCCGTTGCAGCGCAAGTCCAAAAGCGGTGCGATGTCCTGGGCGTAGGAAACGGCCGCTGTGCTGTCACATGCTGATCCTCCTTCGCCTTCAGGTTGCAAAACGTCGTATTGGCAACCTGTTTCCCCCAATGTGAACCATGCGCAGGCCAAAGCGAGGGCCAAGGCCTTCAGAGGGCGTCCAAGCGTTGGTGGTTCGAAGAGGGATCGAGGTAGGACCATGGTGCTCATATTAAGACGTTTGTCCGACTTGAGGTTCAAAAAGCGTGGGTTTTTCGATGAATTGTTCCTACATTGTTAGGGATGAGTCGTCCTTCTCCAAACCACCAACAGTTTCTCAAGCGCCTTCGTGAGGAGCTGATGACTGCCGCCACACAGCATGCTGTGGCTTGGCGTTTTGGGAATTGGACGGCACGGCAGCGACTCCTTCTGGTCCACGAGCGTTTGCTACGCGACGTGCGCCGAAACCTTCAAAGGTTGAACAACATGGTCGCGCAGGAAGATCTGGAATACAGACAATCCTTTGGTTCGGAATTCAGACGATGGTCGGAATCCTTGCCTGCCCCCGCAAAAGAGCAACTTCAGCTGTTGAAGACGTACACCGAGGTCTTTTCCGACCCCAAAACCAAGTAACATGTTTCCCAAAACTCAACTTTTGCGCACTGCCATGGCAGGTGTGCTTGCATGTTTGGCTGTCCAAACGTTCGCCCAATCCTCCTTCTGGACAGTCTCTGCGCCGCGGAATGCACGTCCTGCCATTGAAGTGGAGACGTTCCAGGCTTTTGATCTCCAAATGGCGGCCCTGGAAACTTGGCTTTCGCAAGTCCCTGTGGCGCCAGCCTCGGAGGCCCGGTCTTCTTCTTTCGTGCTTGAGCTCCCGATGCCGGATGGCCAATTGCAGAAGTTTGCCGTGGTCAACAGCCCCATCATGGCGGAAGGCTTGGCCAGGAGATACCCTGAAATACAAGTGTTTGCTGGACAAGGTCTGGACGCTCCTGAATCCACCGTCAGGTTCGATGTCACGCCTCATGGCTTCCATGCCATGATTTTGGGCCATGAGGAGACGGTGTTCATTGACCCCTTTCAGCCCGGAATGCGCGACAGGGTCATTTCGTACACCCGCTCTTCATTTGAAGCTTCTTCTTCCAAGGCCATGCCTTCTTGCACAGTGATGCCCAACCCGGATGCGGCCAAGCCTTCATCCATCAAGCCAGATTTTCCTGGAGGGAAGAAAGTACAAGCCATGGGGCCTTCCATTGCGCAGTCACGTGTAGACAACGGCACCCAACTTCGTACCTACCGATTGGCTTTGGCCTGCACAGGTGAATATGCCCAGTTCCACGGGGGCACCGTTTCAGGCACTCTGGCGGCCATGAACACCACCATGGCAAGGGTGAATGGGCTTTTTGAAAGGGACGTGTGTCTGACCATGCAATTGGTGGCCAACAACGACGATTTGGTGTTCTTGAATGGGGGCAGTGATCCATACACCAACAGCAGCGGTGGGTCCATGCTTCAAGAGAATGTCAGCACTTGCAACAGCGTCATTGGTTCGGGGAACTACGACATTGGCCACGTGTTCTCTACGGGCGGTGGCGGTGTCGCATACTTGCAGTCTCCATGTGGAGGCAACAAGGCGGGCGGGGTGACAGGTCAGGGCGCTCCGGTTGGCGATCCTTTTGACGTCGACTATGTGGCGCACGAGATGGGCCACCAATACGGGGGAAATCACACCCAAAACAACAGTTGCAACCGCGCAAGCTCTGCTGCCTTCGAGCCAGGTTCAGCCTCGACCATCATGGGTTATGCGGGGATCTGTGCACCCAACTTGCAGAGCAATTCAGACGACCACTTCCACAACCACAGCATCAATGAAATGGTGGCCTTTACTGTGAATGGCGGCGGCAATTCTTGTGCAGCCAAAACTTTTACTGGCAATGCCATCCCGACGGTAGATGCAGGGGCCAATGGATTGGTCATTCCTGCGTCCACTCCATTTGAGCTGACGGCAACTGGTGGAGACACCGATGGAGATGCGGTCACTTACAATTGGGAGGAATACGACCTGGGGCCCACCACAGCGGGCGGCGACAACAACCTGACCAACCCGTCAGGCAGCCAGCCCATTTTCAGGTCCTTTTCTTCGACAACCTCCCCAACAAGGGTGTTCCCTCGCATTCCAGATTTGGTGAACAACTCCACCACCATTGGAGAGCATTTGCCTACCTACAGCAGGCAGCTCAACTTCAAGTGCTCCATTCGGGACAACCGCGCCGGAGGCGGGGGATTCAACGACGACTTGAAGTCGATGAGTGTGTCGTCGAATGCGGGTCCTTTTTTGGTGCAAAGTCCCAACGGGGGAGGGACGCTTCAAGGCAACCAAAGTTTGCCTGTGACTTGGGATGTTGCGGGGACCAATCAAAGTCCTGTGAATTGTTCCTCCGTGGACATTTACTTGAGCACTGACGGAGGGTACACTTTTCCGACGTTGCTTGTGGCGGGCACACCCAATGATGGTTCTGCCGCCGTGTTCCTCCCCAATGTGAGTACGGGCGCTGCGAGGATCAAAGTCAAGGCGAGTGACAATGTCTTTTTTGACATCAGCAACGCGAATTTTGCAATCACACCAGGCGCTGGAGACATCGACTACGACCTTGGGATTGTGCAAGTAACAGGGCTGACTCCCGAGGCATGTGAAAGTGTCTTGGATCCTGTGTTCACGGTCTTCAATGGCGGTCAACAATCGGTCTCCTCTTTTCAGATTTTGGTGGCTGTTGACGGTGGAAGCCCAGTGACCCTGACGTACAATGGTTCCCTGGCGAGTGGTGAAAGTGTGGACGTTGCGTTTTGCGACAATGGGCCATGCCTGGCTTTGGCAGACGGCAACCACACGTTGGAGGCGGAGGTGCAACTTTTGGGCAACCAGGATGAGAACATCACCAATGACAATTTTGCGGCCTCTTTTGAGACGTCCACGGGCACCCAAGTGACCTGGAACATCGTGACAGACAATTACCCCAATGAGACGTCGTGGTCCGTTGCCGACGACAATGGCCAAGTAGTATGGTCAGGTGGTGGGTACAACAGTGCCAATGCTTCATTCAGTGAGAACACCTGCCTTCCGTTTGGATGTTACACCCTCACTGTGGATGACTCCTACGGCGATGGGATTTGCTGTGCTTTTGGCCAAGGCTCTTTCGAATTGGTGGCCAATGGTCAACAGGTGGCCGCAGGAGGAGAGTTTGGGGCGACCACGAGTTTGGCCTTCTGTCTGGAAGCACCTGCGATTCCTGGATGCACAGATGCAACCGCCCTCAATTTTGACCCCACAGCCACCGTGGACGACGGCTCATGCATCGATGCCGTGCCGGGTTGCACGGATCCGTCCGCCTGCAATTTCAACGTGGAAGCCAACCAAGAAGATGGGACATGTACGTACCCAGGGGTGGTTGAAACGAGCTGTGGGACATGCACCTACGATTGTGATGGGACGTGTCTGGCGGACGTTGATGGGGACGGCATCTGCGATTCATGCGAGTGCGTGGGATGTCAGGATGCGACGGCATGCAACTACGATCCAACGGCCACCGACGAGGGCACCTGTTTTTACCCTGATCCTGGATTCAATTGCGATGGGACATCGCTTTGCCTCGAAGATCTCAACAACAATGGCGCCATTGATGTAGGGGATGTGCTTGCGGTGCTGTCTGAGTTTGGCTGTGAGGTGGATTGCACCACAGATTTGACGGGAGATGGGTTTGTGGCCGTGGACGATGTGCTTCTCGTGTTGTCTGCCTTTGGAACTGAATGTCCATGAGTCAAAACGTCATGGAAAGCAGAACTTGGACCAGCAAAGTGGACGTGGCGGAATTTGAACAGTTGCCCAAGCACTTGCAGGCATTGTTGAAGTCCGCCCACCATGCAGCTGACAATGCCTATGCGCCCTACAGCCAGTTTCAAGTAGGCTCGGCAGTCCAGCTGTCGAACGGTGAGGTGGTGCAAGGAAGCAACCAGGAAAACATGGCTTACCCATCGGGGATGTGCGGCGAACGTGTGGCGGTGTTCGCAGCTGGATCGCAACACCCTGGGGTGACCATGGAGGCCGTGGCCATTGTTTCGCCCTCTCAAAATGCGATTGCCGATGCGTTCATGCCTTGTGGTGGATGCAGACAAGTCCTCCTTGAAGCTGAACGTCGGCAGGGGACACCGATTCAAATTCTTTTGCAAGTCCGGGGCGAGGTGGTGACGATGTCAGAGAGCGCCGCCAACCTCATGCCTTTCGCCTTTGATGCCCATGGGCTTGGAGGTGAGACGCCGGCCAAAATAAAGTGAGCGCCGCAGGAGGTTGTTCTCAGGAGCTTTGAGCATTAGCTTGTACCCATGTTCATGAGTGCAGTTGGAATGGCCGTTTTGCTTGGCCTCGCGTTCGGGTTGTCCCGCAACCGAAAGGCCATTCAATGGCGAACCATTGGAGGTGCCTTTGCCCTTCAATTTGGCCTGGGAGCGTTTGTCTTGAAGGTGCCATGGGGACAAAAGATGTTGTCGTCCATGACTGACGGGGTCAACAAACTGCTGGATTACGGCAACGAAGGCATCAATTTTCTGTTTGGCGGATTGACGTCAGAGGGGGTGGGCTTTGTCTTTGCACTGAAGGTCTTGCCCATCATTGTCTTCTTTGCCGCATTGATCGCAGTGCTTTACCACATTGGTCTGATGAAATGGGTCATTCGGGTCATTGGTGGTGCCCTTCAAAAAGTATTGGGCACGAGCAAAGCGGAGTCCATGAGTGCCACAGCAAACATCTTTGTAGGGCAAACCGAGGCACCGCTTGTGGTCAAGCCCTTCATTGCAGGAATGACCAATTCTGAACTCTTCGCCGTCATGGTGGGAGGATTGGCTTCTGTGGCAGGATCGGCACTGGCGGGCTACGCCCTGATAGGGGTCCCGGTGGAATACCTGATTGCGGCCTGTTTCATGTCCGCTCCGGGAGGGCTTCTTTTTGCCAAACTTTTGGTGCCCGAGGTGGACACACCTGTCACAGATCTGGAGGCTGACCCTTCGGAAGATGCACCTGTGAATGTCATCGATGCTGCCGCCAGCGGAGCCGCCTCTGGTTTGCACCTTGCCCTCAATGTCGGGGCCATGCTGCTGGCATTTGTGGCCTTGATCGCGGTTTTGAATGGCGTACTTGGCGGAATTGGCGGGTGGTTTGGCATGCCAGAATTGACCTTGGAAATGATCCTTGGTTGGGCCTTTTCGCCCCTGGCCTTTTTGTTGGGGGTTCCTTGGGCAGAGGCGGTCACTGCGGGGTCCTTCATCGGCCAAAAACTCGTGGTCAATGAATTCGTGGCCTACCTGAATTTTGCACCGTACCTCGCCGAAAATCCTGAAGTCATCTTGTCACCCAAGACCAAGGCCATTGTGTCTTTTGCCCTCTGTGGGTTTGCCAACCTGAGCTCCATTGCCATCCTTTTGGGAGGATTGGGCGGAATGGCCCCATCCCGCAGGAAGGACATTGCCCGATTGGGACTGCTCGCAGTGATGGCTGGCACCATGTCGAACTTGATGTCCGGCACCATTGCTGGCTTCTTTGTGGCCATGGGATGAGTGGTTCGGAGAAGCATGTGGGTTTGCCGCAGGAGTGGATCCAAAAGAAAAGAGATGGAGGGATCCTGTCCCTCGATGAGATTCGCGCCTTTGTAGAAGGTGTCACCTCGGGTTCCGTGTCGGAAGCACAAATCGCCGCTTTTTCCATGGCAGTGTATTTCCAGGACCTTACTGTGGACGAGCGGGTGGGCATGACCTTGGCGGTCCGAGATTCTGGGCGTGTCCTTTCATGGAAAGCCACAGACTTGTATGGGCCGATTGTGGACAAACACAGCACAGGCGGGGTGGGGGATGCCGTGTCGTTGATGCTTGCGCCGATGCTTGCTGCTTGTGGGGCTTTCGTGCCCATGATCGCTGGCCGGGGTCTGGCCCACACAGGGGGCACCATCGACAAACTTGAGTCCATCCCTGGGTATCGAACAGGGGTCTCTGTCGAGCACTTCCAAAAGGCAGTGAAGTCCCATGGGTTTTCCATTGTGCGGCAAACTGAAGATTTGGCCCCTGCAGACCGCCGCATGTACGCCACCCGAGACGTGACCGCCACCGTCGAGCATCTTGGCCTCATCACCACCTCCATCGTCTCGAAGAAATTGGCGGCGGGCTTGGAGGATTTGATCCTCGATGTCAAATTTGGCAATGGTGCGGTCCTTCAGAACGAACAAGAAGCAAGGGCTTTGGCGCAGAGCATGGTGGACGTTGGCAATGGAGCAGGCATGAGGACCTCCGCCTTGATGACAGACATGTCTGTCCCATTGGCATGGTCTGCAGGAAATGCAGTGGAAGTCAAAGAGGCCTCGGCGTATTTGAAAGGAGACGAGGGAAGACATCCCAGGTTGAACGAAGTTGTGCTTTCATTGGGCGAGTCGTTGTTGGTTCAGTGTGGTTTGTATGCCTCGAAAGTTGAAGCTCGAGTGGCTCTCGAAACCGCCCGTGACAGTGGCTTGGCACTTGAGAAATGGGCCAAGGGCATCGAAGCCATGGGAGGCGATCCGAAGGCAGCAGAGCATCCTGACGCTGTTTTGCCCAAGGCAGAAGTGGTCCGTCAAGTGCGCAGTCCGCGCAAAGGATTTCTTGCCGGCTATGACGTGCGTCAAGTGGGGATGACCGTGGTGGAGCTTGGCGGGGGCAGAACCGTGCCTGACGCCAAGGTGGATCCTTCGGTGGGGTTGACTTCACTTCCATTGGCAGGGACTTCCTTTCATTCGGGTGACCCCATGGTGACCATTCACGCTGCGACGGAGGAGGATTGGCTTCGGGCGGAAAGGCGGTGGTTGAATGCACTGACGTGGTCCGACGAGGCCGTTCAGGCTCAAGCTGTCATTGGGCATGAAATCCTTGCTTCCTCCTGATGGTGAAGGTCAAGATGTTTGAAGGCGTCCAGCGCGACCCTCAACCAGCGCAGCAGTTGCCTCCTATGGACAGAGAGGCCTTCTACAAGGTGGTGGACTCGAGGCGAAGTGTCCGCATCTATGCGGAGGATGCTGTGCCGGCAGAGGTCATTGCCCGTTGCATCGAAGCCGCGCAGAAGGCCCCCAACTCGTCCAACTTGCAATGCTGGGAGGTTCACCAGGTGGTGACTCCTGTACTGAAGCAAAGGTTGGTCCAAGCTTGCTTGGGGCAACCTGCTGCTTCGACCGCACCTGAATTGTTTGTCTTTGTGGCCAGGCCTGACCTTTGGCGTCGCAACAACGGCTGGACATTGAAAGCTTTGGAGCAAAGGGGAGATGCGCCAGAACGTGCATTCCAGTACTTCAGGAAAATCACGAAAATAGCCTACACCCAAGGTGCATTTGCATGGGTGAAACGAATCTGGTTTTTCATTCGTGGCATCGGGAAAGCCACGCCCAGAGAGCCTGTAGGGTGGTCGGACATGAGGGTATGGGCGCACAAGAGTACGGCTTTGGCGGCGTCCCATTTCATGCTGGCCATGAGGGCGGAGGGATTTGATACTTGCCCCATGGAGGGCATGGACAGCCGGCGTGTGAAGAGGCTGCTTGGCCTTCCGAGACGTGCGGAAGTCAACATGGTGATTTCAGCAGGGCGCCGCACAGAGAAGGGCGTGTACGGCCCTCGGTTCAGATTTCCCATCGACACTTTTTTCAAAAAGGCCTGAGAAAACCAGTTCACAACAGTTCAGAGTGATTTTTTGCAGGTTGTTTTTTGTAGCACGCATCAAAAACAAACAAAATTTGCACAGCATCTTGAGAGGGATGCCTCAACCAAAACGTTTGCGGAGAAGGGCTTGCCACGGCAGGCCCTTTTGCTTGCGCGGTGCTTCAGTCCATATGTTGCAGCGTCAGGGAGTGGATCCTGTCATAAATGCCACTGTATCTGCTGAGGATGGAGGCATGCCCCATTTCGCCTAGTGCCAATTCCCGCGCTTCAGAACGAAAAATGGCTCTCGCACCTTCCATCCACATGCGCAGGACTCGACTCTCCATGGTGTGGAACGTATGCCCTTCAAGTGCATTGTACATTGAGGAGGCCTGTTCTTTTTGGCCCAACATGATGTGGTTCCAAAGGGTGCGCAAGTCCAGCACCAATTCCATTTGAAGGTCAGAGCCATACTTGTCTGACGTCTGGCGAAAGGAGAGGATGTTTGCTTGCACAGCTTCGATGACCTCCAGATCCTTGGTCATGACTGCCCATTCGGCCAAGTTGAAGGCAAAGTAACATTGGTGATGGCACCATTGTGGCCAAATGGCCTTGTCTTCTTTCAACCCTTTGAGGATGAGTGCTTTTATTTCTTCCTTTTGTTCATGAGAGACCCCCGTTTCCTTCAGGCCCAGCAAAACGACACCCAGGTTCCTGGCTTGCACCAAGGGGTGGACATTGGGGGCCAACTTGGTTGTCCTTGGCAATTGTTCCATGACCTTTGGCCATGGCTTGCCCATGGCCACCATGCCTGCTGCGATGATGCCTTGGCCATACGACCTTTGCAAGGAGTTGCTTGACTGATCGAGGTATTCCCTGACCATCACTTCGCCAAAAGACGCCATGAAATCCAAGGGCGGAAATTGCTCCAAGATGTAATTGTGGATGTGGGCATGCTGCTTGACTTCTGACCACAATGCCATGTCAAACGTGCCCCTTCGGTACATTTCAAACCACATGAACCTTAGGCCATCGAATTCCGGTTTGCTCAATTGCAAGGGGCCATCGTTGCGGTGTTGGTGCAGAAAAACGCGCATGCATTGCTTGAGATCTTCATCGGAACCGGGGCCATCGGATGGACCATCAGCCATGGACTCCAAGGCAGACTTGCCTTGAGCATCCTTTGATGAAGCACTTTCGAGCCATCGACGGTAGGAGGTGCTTCCTGTGAAGCGTGCAAGGGCGTTCAGGGTGGATTCAGAATGTGCACTTGGGTTGTGGACCAATCCAAAGAACCGCTTCAGCGTGGAGGTCGACACTGGGAACCGAGGGTCATGGGTTTTCAATTCCGCGGACAACACTTGGCAGTCTTTCGTGCAAGTCACGTCAAAGCCTGCAGCGGCTTCCACTTCACTTGCCAAGCGCTGATGATCTGCCAGAATTTTTGTGGAATTCTCCATAGGGTTCACTTTGAATTGGCTGGCCACCTGCTTTTTTCGAGGCTTTCTTTTCCTGCCAACCACAAGGTAAGTCCATCGGGAGAGAACCGGGCAACATAGCTTCCGCTGTCGGAGATGGACTGCCATGAGGCTCCCCAGTCGTTGCTCCACTCCAATCCAGCGAAGCCATTGGCGACAAGCACATTGTGGTCCTTGGGATGGTGCACAATGCTCGACCGATAGCCGGGTCCCTGTCCTTCAGAGAGCAGACTCCAAGATTCGCCACCATCCAATGTTTGGACCAAGTTGCCATTGTTGTCGTCGGGCCGGGACCAATCGCCTCCCATGGCCCAGCCCAAATGTGCATCCGCGAAGGTGGCTGAGAATGCTCCCGTCATGGTGCCTCCTTGCACAATGGGCATGTCGTAGGCCGTCCATGATGCCCCACGGTCCAAACTGCGAAAGACCCTCGAGGATGCGCCTCCGGTGAAGGCCCAGGCCGTGTCGCCCTTGGCACAGAGGTTGCCGTTGGAGGCAGCAAAAGCCGCCTCGTTTGGCCTGGGCTTGGGCAGGTCTTCGCATGGAATGCGTTGCCAATGCCCCCCCTCATTGGTGCTTCGCAAAAGGGTCATGCAGCCCTTTGTATTGTCCCCCAACACGATGCCAGTTTCTTCGTCGATCCATGCCATGGCATCCAAAAACATGGCCGAGGAGGTGTCGTGGAACGTCCACTCGGGCTGCAGTCCGGTCAGGGTCGTCCTGGCCATCCAAGATGGAGAGGCAATGCCCACAGCATGCCAATGGCTTCGGCTCACACCTGATGCCCGAAAGGAAGGGTGAGAGCCATCAGGTGCCGTCCACTGGAGGTGCTCCCAAGTTTGGCCACCGTCGAGTGTTTGGCCCACCCAGCCATTCGACCCCGCATATCGGACGTGAAGCGGCGTCAAAACATCAAGGGTCCGGACGGAGCATGGGAGACGCCATTGACGAGGTTCATTGGGGGGAGAGCATGCAAGCACCCCCATGACAATTGCAGCCAAGAAAAGGATCCGCGAACGGTTGAAAAGAGGCATGAGGCGATGTCGGTGGTGTGGATGAATGAGGGCAATTTCGTGAAGAAAATGCCACGCAAAACGGGGGTGGGGGAGCCAGCGCCCCCCAACTTCGCGTCATGACCAAGTTCAAAAAGGCCCTTCATGTGTGTGGATGGAAAATAGCGTTGTCCTACCTGGCGCTTTGCGGTCCCACCTTCTGTTCTGCCATTGCCCAGAGTTCCTCGGGCAGCGGGTGGCAGGTGGTGGATGCATCTGACAAGACGTCTTTGGGGCTTCCGGGTGTGACGGTGAAATTTGGCTGTGGTGAAACGTCCAATGGTGCATTCGATGTCTTGGCCACGGATGCGTTTGGGGGGTTGCCCAATCTCAAGGATCAGTTGCAATGTCTTTCCAGCTGCTGGGCTTCCTTCAGTTTTGTGGGATATGAGCCGCTGGAGTTGAGTTGTCGTGCCATTGAAACACAAGGGGGGCGGATCTCTTTGCGTGCGCAAACAGAAAAGATTGGCGAGGTGGTGGTGACGGCGAGCATTTCAGGGTCGAGCGTTCAGGAGGAAACGGCTCCCGTGACCGTCTTGAAGCCATATTTGGCCCAAAATTCGAATGCGTTGGATTTGAAGGGTTTGGTGGCCAAAACCCCAGGTGTATCGATCTTGGATGGTCAGGTCAGCATCAGAGGAGGATCCGGTTACAGTTACGGTGTTGGCACAAGGGTGCAGATGCTTTTGGACGGCATGCCCATGGTCAGTGGCGACTTGGGGGAAATTTGGTGGTCTTATTTGCCCATGGAGCATGTGGGCCAGGTGGAGGTGGTGAAGTCATCTGCATCTTCGATGTACGGGTCTGGAGCGTCGAATGGGGTGATTCACATGCGTACGGTTTGGCCCAAGTCTGAGCCGGAAACTGTGGTGAGTGTGTTCAACGGCACGTATCAAAGTCCACCTTCCGAAGATTGGCAGTGGTGGGACAACAGTTATTCTCCCGTATCCAATGGGATGAGCGTGTCCCACAGGCAAGCCTTTGGGAAAGTTGATGTTGTTGCCGGAGGCAGTGTGTTTTCCGACAAGACCTACCTCGCTGTGGGGCATGAACAGCGTGCCCGTGGCAATGCGAAGTTGCGTTGGAGGCTTTCTCCCAAATGGCAAGTCGGCGCGGCCGTTCAATGCCAATACCAACAAATGGGGAGGTTCATCCTCTGGGACGATTACACGACCAATGCGTACCTGCCCATGGACGGCACCTCCAGTGAGGACCGCTGGATCAATTGGCATGCGGATGCCTGGGCGACCTATGCTCCACTCGAAAAAGGCGGCACCCATCATCTCAATGCGAGGATTTACCAAAATTCTCGATTCGGAAGCTCGGCAGACTTTGGGGTGCCTTTGGCAAACATGAGCTTCCCCAACCTTTGGCTTGTGAGAGACCAAAGGCCGGAACCATCGATGACCAGCAACTTGGCGATGATGCAGTACAGGAATGTGCGAACCTTTGGCAGCCACCTCACCACACAATGGGGGGCGTACGGTTCCGCCCAGAAATCGTTTTCGAGTCTTTACCCTGGGATTGAGTTGTACACGTTCAATCCTGCTGTCTTTGGCCAAGTGGAATGGGCAAAAGGTGGATGGAAACTTTCTGGCGGGGTTCGGGCAGAGTCCAATGAAAATCCCGGGTTTTACTCGGAAAGTTCCGGGCCCATTTGGCGCTTTGGGATGAACCGTCAGTTGGGTGCCAACACCAACCTGCGGTTTTCCTACGGAGAGTCATTGCGGTTCGCCTCCATTGCGGAAAAGTACGTTGAGGGGTCGTTGACCGACGGCATCAACATCCGCGGAAATGTGGATTTGATCAGTGAGTCTGGCAACAACCTGGAACTTGGATTCGTGCATGAATTTGCCAAAGGGGACCGGAGTCTTCTGCTCGACGTGGCGGCCTTCATGCTCAACTACGACGAGATGATTGAGTACACCCTGCTTGCGGAGACGGACTCCAACGGCACCATTGTCATCGAAGATGGGGTGCCCCAGTTCTTCTTTCAACCTCTCAACCTTGGAAGAACCAGAATTTCTGGCTTTGAAGCATCGTTGTCAGGGGACATGAGGATTGGCCGAATGCCGGTGCGCATTGTGGCAGGGGGGACTTACAACTACGCGGGCGACTTGACCAACGATCCGGCCCAGGACAGCCTAGGGGTGTACCTCCAAAACTTTTTCCAAAGCTTTGGAGACACCAGGGACAGTTTGGTCACAGCCGGCTCCCTGTTGAAGTACAGGAACAGCGGTTCAGTCAAATTGGATGTAGAATGGGACATGGGGAGGTTCACGGCAGGTTTTGCACTCAACCAGCAGAGTTTCATCGATGCGGTCGATTGGTATTTTGAAGAGTTGATCAGTGGCTTGGTGAACTACAGGGAGCAATTCACGGATGGTTCCAGGAGATGGGATGCACGTCTTGTCTACCGTGCGCCCAAGGGCCAGAAATTCAGTTTGGTCGTCAACAACTTGACCAATGCGGTGGTGAGCACAAGGCCAGGAATCATGGGGGCTCCACGGCATGTGATGTTGAAGTTCGACACTTCTTTCTGACCCCAATTCTCCATTTGAGGCTTGGTAGGTGCAACTTAAAAGGAAAATGGATGGTCCAACTCTTGACACCCCTATGTTTGGCGTTCTGCAACGAAAATCGAAACACAACATGAACCACATGCGCAACATTTCAATCCTGGCGACCCTGGCCCTGTGCCTCTGGCTCCCGCTTTCTTCCTCTGCCCAGGGTCACTTGGCCGGAGAATTCATTGTGATGTTCCACCAGGAGCAAGACGCGTCCAAAATCGCTTCTTCGCATGGCTTGGAGTGGGTGGAGGCTTTGTCTCCTCGCGCGAACATTCATTTGATGCAACTGCCCAACCCAGGCACGTCTGCCCAAGACTGGGCGGTGCTTCGCGCGCTTCAGGACGACCGTCGCTTGAAGGCAGCGCAGTTCAACCACGAGGTACAGCCCCGTGAGACCTTGCCCAATGACCCTTCTTTGGGGCAGCAGTGGCACCATGTGGAGTCTGGAGACCATGACATCGATTCCGATCTGGCCTGGGACATCACCACCGGGGGCGCCGCTTCTGACGGTTCACGCATCGTTGTGGCTGTGCTCGAGGGGGGAGGCTCCAACTACAACCATGTGGATTTGATCGACAACCATTGGGTCAATGACGCAGAGATTCCGGGCAACGGGGTGGACGACGATTTGAATGGTTTTGTCGACGATTACAACGGTTGGAACTCAGGCACCAACACCGATGCCATTGGCGCCGGTGGCCACGGCACATCAGTGTCTGGGATGATTGGCGCGGCAGGCGACAACGGCAATGGGGGTGTTGGGGTGAATTGGGATGTGGAAATCATGCAAGTGGACATGGGCAACGGATTGAGCGAGGCCACGGTCATTGCGGCGTACAACTACCCCTTTGAAATGAGGGCCCTGTACAACGAGTCAGAAGGAGCCCGCGGTGCATTCGTTGTGGCCACCAACGCCTCATGGGGCATCGATTTGGCAGATCCAGCCAACTACCCCGTGTGGTGCGCCTACTACGATGACTTGGGTGCCCAGGGCATCCTGAATTGCGGTGCCACGGCCAACCAGCAATACAACATCGACACCCAAGGAGACATGCCCACTGGTTGCAGCTCGCCCTACATGGTCGCGGTGACGGCCACAGACGACAACGACGTTCGGACGTTCTCTGGCTACGGCGCAACCACCATCGATCTCGGTGCTCCTGGGGATGCGGTCTATCTTCCAAGTGGCTCCACAGGATACGGGAACACCAGTGGGACTTCTTTTGCAAGTCCTTGCGTGGCAGGTGCCATCGCGTTGGTGTACAGCGCCCCCTGTCCCGACCTCATGGAACTTGCCTTGAGCAACCCCCAAGCGGCTGCGGATTTGGTGCGCGGGTACATTTTGGATGGCACCGATGAGGTGCCAAACCTCATTGGGGAGACGGTGACAGGCGGCCGATTGAATGTCCACAACGCTTTGAATCTGGCCTTGGCCAATTGTGGTCCGTTGGAGTGCGCGCCAGACAGCATCTATGCCACCGCCGGATGCGTCTACAACCCGTCTTTGGACAGTGTGGTCACAGAAATCAACTTGGGCGTGGAGCTGTCTTCCTTTTTGTGCTCCACCAGCACCGTTTGCTCTTGGACCGATGCAGATACCCTGGCTTGGACATGTGATTCGTTGTCCATCAATTCTGGAGACACGTATACCTTTTCAGGACTGCTCCCTGATGTGAACTACTCTTACTATTACACAACAGACTCTTTGCCGCTTGGTTATGCGATTGATGTTCAAACCCCAGCTTGTGACACTCTGGTTTCAGGATGCACCGGCCCGACGGCCTACAATTACGACGCTTTTGCCAACATTGATGACGGGTCGTGTGACTTCCCATGCATCGACTTCACGTTGAGCTTCTTGACGGATTGCTGGCCCCAAGAGTCGGGTTGGAACTTGGTTTCTGCCGACACGGTCGTGGCACAAGTGTCCACAGGGGAATACACGGAGGAGCAGAACGAATACTTGTTCGAGCAATGCCTTACAGAAGGATGCTATGAGTTGACCATCACCGACTCGTTTGGGGATGGGTTGGCGGGAACAGAGTGGACGGACCCATGCGAAATCGACGGGGATTATTTCGCCACGGATTCTTCCGGGACGGTGTTGTTCCAAATGGGTGTGGCCAACTTTGGGGAGGAGCAGTCCCACTTTTTCTGTCTGCCTGCAGTGGTGGGTTGCACCAATGAGGAGGCGTGCAACTTCAACCCAGAGGCGAACACCGACAATGGCACTTGTGAGGTACCAGGTTCACCCTGCGACGATGGCGATGACATGACGATCAATGACGTGATTGGCGACGACTGCATGTGTTCAGGTGAACCGGCGGTGGCAGGATGCACTGATGAGGAAGCGTGCAACTATGATGCGGCAGCCAACGTGAACGACGACAGTTGCTATTTCCTGGGTTCGGGTCAAATCGCGGGCCCATTGTTTCCAACTGCGGGGGACACTTTGACCTACGTATACAATGGTGCACAAGGCACCAACTTCCAATGGGAAGTGGTGGGCGGAGAGGTGTTGGAAGGTCAGGGCACAACAGAAGTGTTGGTGGTTTGGGGAAGCCAAGCAGGTTCCGGTGCCTTGTACGTCACTGAATCGGACGATACAGGTTGTGCATCGGAGGTGGTCCGTACGGTGACCATTTTGGCGACAACGAATGTGGCCGAACAAGTGCAGGTCGCGTTGTCTTTGATGCCCAACCCTGCGCGCGACTCGTTCCGGATTGAGTTCACAGACCAGCCTTCAGGCATTGCCACGGTGACCATTTTTGACGCGAGAGGGGCGGAAGTGCGACAGTCGATGACGGAAGGTCTGGTGTCCTTGTCTGGGATGTCTGCGGGCCGTTACACGGTGCGAATCGCCACTGCCCGTGGCATCTCCATGCTGCCCCTTGTGATCGAGTGAATCTGATCTTTTGAATTCGAAGATGGCACGTCTGGTGCCACGGAAAAGGCCTGGCATTTGTCAGGCTTTTTTCATGCCCCTTGGTGGTCCAAGTTGGCGCGCAATTCAAGACATGCCTTCTGAGTCCATGTCCTTGCCTGACTTCTCAAGACCTCTGCGTCTTCCCCCATCAAGACTGGACCAAACCGGACCGCAATGTCGATGTACCTCGCACCAAAGTGATGAAAGGCGTGAGGGATGAACCATGCCTTGTCCACCCAAGCGATGTTGGGGTCTTTGTACTCCAGGGCGACAGGCACAATGGGGAAACCTTCTTCTGCGCAGGTGTAGAACATGCCCGGGCGGTATTCGAGCAGGTCAGGACCTCGGTAGGTCGTTCCTTCTGGAAAAATGACCACGCCCATGCCTTCTGCCAACCGCTGGCGGACGGTTGCTCTGGTTTGTCGCCTGCTGTCTTTGCTTTTCCTGTCGACCCAAATGGTCCCAAGCAAGGACGCCCCCCAACCAATGATGGGCCAGGATTTTGTTTCCTTTCTCGCCACGTAAACGACCGGAAATTGCACTGGAAACAAAATCGCATCCACGTAGGAGCGGTGGTTGCCCATGACCACAGCAGGTTGATCAGGGGTTTGTCCCTCGTATTGAATACGGATGCCCATGATGCCTTGCACCCGGCCAATGAAGATCAAAAAGTGCCGATGAATGAACGCACGGTTGTCGTCCGCCGAGGCATGGCGCACGCGATGCCAAGTCAACCCAAATGACAACAACAGAATGGTCCAAATGCAAAGCCCCAAAAAGGCCAGAATGCGAAAAAAGGAACGGATTGGGCGCATGAAATCCTGGTGGTGATGTTGGACTTGATAAAGAGGTCAAGGTACATCAGCCCTGAAACAATGGAAGAAAGAGGCTACCCTTCCCCACTTGGAAAGCGCCGGCGACGGCCCTTCTCATTTTTTTCGCAGGCGACACGGTCACCGACAGATCTTTTCCAGAGACAGGGTGCTTCCAGGCAAGATGTGTGCACATGAGGTGCAGTCCTTGTCCCGTGAACAGGGGAGGAGCTCCATAGACTGCATCTCCAATGATGGGGTGGCCCATGGCCGCCGCGTGCCTTCTGATTTGATGCGTCCTGCCTGAATGCAGGGTCCATTCCAAAAGCGTGGCGCGCCCATGGATGGCCCAATTGCGCTGGCCCAAGTTTTGGAAGTCCGTCCTTGACTGCTTGCCTTCCAAGGGCATTCCGCAACGGCCTTTGTCGGGAAGCCCGCTCCCTGCAACCCAAGCGTGGTACGTCTTGCCCACCATTGGCCACATCCGTTGCAAAATGTGCAAGGTTTCCAGGTTTTTGGCGAACATGACGGGGCCTCGGGTGCCGTAGTCCAGCCGATGGACAGGATAGATCGGCGCATCTTGTTGGACCTGATGCACCAGGCTGGACTTGCTCCGTCCATGGGTGGGAATGCCCGCTTGTTTGAGCACCACGAAGTGATCGTGATCGGAGTACAAAAGGGTCATTTGTGGGTGTTTTGGACAGAGGTGAATTTGATAAAATGATGGCTCTAATGCCTAATAGTGCCGTCGAAGCCCTATCTTTTGACGATAAACCAAGATCATGAAGCAAGTATACCAAACCATCGCTGCGCTGACATTGTGTGTCGCCTTGGCGTCTCCCACATGGGCGCAGTCGACTCCAATCGAAAGCAAGGCTGACCGCGAGCGTGTTTGCCATACCATGGGGAACCTTGACCGGTTGATCCATGCCCATCCGAAGATGGAACAACGAATGGCGTCCATTGAAAAGCAAACGAATGCTTTTGTGAAGCGCATGAAGAACAATCCCCAGGAGCGTTCTCAAATGGTTGTCACCATTCCTGTCGTGTTTCACGTGCTGTACAACACCGCAGCAGAAAACATCAGTGAAGCACAAGTGTTGAGCCAGTTGCAAATCATGAACGATGACTTCCGTCGTCTGAACGCCGACCAAGACAACGTATGGTCCCAAGCTGCGGACACGCAAATTGAATTTTGCTTGGCCACCCAAGACCCCCAAGGCAACCCATCGGATGGGATCTTGCGCGTGCCCACCTCGGTCACCCAGTTTGGCACCAACGACAACATGAAGTTCAGTTCGCAAGGAGGTTCAGACGCTTGGCCAGCTTCGGAGTACTTGAACTTTTGGGTGTGCGATTTGGGGGCAAGTCTCTTAGGATATGCACAATTCCCCGGTGGTCCAGCAAACACAGATGGGGTGGTGTGCACGTACACCGCCACAGGTGATGTGGGCACTGCTCAGGCTCCATTTGACTTGGGAAGAACAGGCACCCATGAAATTGGCCACTGGCTGAACCTTCGCCACATTTGGGGCGATGGAGGATGTGGAGCAGACGATTTCGTGGCCGACACCCCTGAGGATGATGGAGCGAATTACGGCTGTTCTTTGGGTTCCTCGAGCTGCGAGGCTGGTGTTTCTGCGATGGTTCAGAATTATATGGACTATTCTGACGATGCGTGCATGAATTTGTTCACGCAAGGCCAAGGGGACCGCATGAATGCACTTTTCCAGGCAGGAGGAGCACGTGCGAGTTTGTTGAATTCTCCAGGTTGCACACCTGCCGTGCCTGACTTTGACTTGGACGCCCAAGCGCAATCGGTGCTTTCGCCCAGCGCAGGAATTTGTGCTGCAAGTGTGACTCCTGTGGTGCGGATCCGCAACAATGGGGCGATCAACTTGACGTCTCTCGACATTGCGTACAGCGTCGATGGCATTGAAGAGGGGAGTTTTACCTGGACGGGAAGTTTGGCGTATGCCGAGTCTGAAGAGCTCACCTTGGCGGTCATTGCCCCTGCCGATGGTGACCACACCTTCACGTTCAACGTCTCCAATCCCAATGGTCAGCTTGATGAAGATGCTGGCAACAACGAAGCAAGCAGTTCCTTCTTCATCAACTCTTCAGGGAGCGGCGTGACCATCTCAGTGGGGGGCGGAAGTTGGGACGGCGAAATTGGCTGGTCGTTGGATTTGAATGGACAGAACTACGCTTCTGGTGTAGCAGGTTCAGTCACAGAGTGCATTCCCAATGGATGTTACACCTTTAGCATGACGGACACCTATGGCGATGGTTGGAACGGTGCGACGTACACCCTCACTGACGGGGATGGAGTGATTCTCGCCTCGGGTGACCTCGACACGGCACAGGCCGGAGACGGCGCGTCACAAGGATCTGACATTGTGCAAATCGGTGTGGACGATTGCGGTTTGGGTTGCACGGATGCTACGGCTTGCAACTATGACCCAGAGGCGAATTTGGACGATGGTTCATGTGATTTTGATTGCACGGGTTGCACCGATCCAAGTGCCTGCAACTACGATGAGGCGGCCACTCAAGACGACGGGTCCTGTGCTGTCAATGACGATTGCGGGGTTTGCGGAGGTGACAACAGCACTTGTACAGGATGCACGGATCCAGCCGCCTGCAACTACAATGCAAGTGCTTTGTTCGACGATGGTTCTTGTGCAGTCAACGACGATTGTGGGGTTTGTGGGGGAGACAATTCCACCTGTGGTGGTTGCACTGACCCCGAAGCGTGCAACTACGACGTGGACGCCGTCATCGATGATGGTTCCTGCATCTTGGAAGGCATTGGGTTCACATTGACCCTGCTGACAGACAACTATCCGGGAGAGACGACATGGACGGTTTCTGACAGCAACGGCAATGAGGTGGCCCAAGGAGGGCCTTATGGTGTGGCAGCCACAGAATATGTGGAGCAAGTCTGCTTGGGTGCAGGATGCTACACCTTCTCTCTGTTTGATTCCTTCGGCGACGGCATTTGTTGCGCCTATGGAGAAGGGGCCTACACCATTTCCTCCAACGGATTGGAATTGGGCAGCGGTGGGGAATTTGCCGGCCAAGAAGATGTGGCATTTTGCTTAGGAGAGGGCTTTGGATGCACCGATGAAAGTGCTTGCAACTTCGACCCTGAGGCTGTTTTGGACGATGGTTCTTGCGACTTTGGCACTTGTCAAGGTTGCACCGATCCAAGTGCATGCAACTATGATGCAAACGCCACTGTGGATGATGGTTCATGTTTGCAGCTGGATGAATGCGGTCTTTGTGGTGGGGACAATTCCACCTGTGGTGGTTGCACCGACCCCTCGGCCTGCAATTATGACGCCGAGGCGCTGATTGACGATGGCTCTTGCGTACTTCCAGATCCTGAAGAAGGCTGCCCAACCTGTGACTATGATTTGAACATTGTCGAAGGGGGCTTGGCAGGCAACGAGCCTGGAACTTCAGTGGAAACTGCCGCGACAGGAACATTGGGGCTGGTGGATGTTGTGCTCAATTGGACCAACCTCACAGGGGATGTGTCGTGGGCAGCAGATTTGTTGATTGAGATTGGACTTCCCGACGGAAGCTGCGTGGCCATTGGAGGCTACGATCTTGTGACCGGATGCCCAAGCCTTGGGGACTACCTCACTTTCTGGCCCGCCGAATGGCAGGCGACGGCGTCTGGCACATACGCCACGACGTTGGACCTATCAGGTGCAAACCTCAGTGGAACTGGGCTTTGGACGTTCACACTGGTCAATGGATACGGCACAAGTGCTGGTGCGGGTTATGATTTGACCCTCACCTTGAACGGGCTTTGCACCAGCGATTCTGTGGAGGTGTCAGGTTGCACGGATGAGACTGCGTGCAACTACAATTCACTTGCGAACCTGGACGATGGCTCTTGTGAATTTGAGAGCTGCCAGGGCTGCACGGATGCTTCAGCTTGCAACTACGATGCCTCGGCAACAGTCGACGATGGGACATGTCTGCAGCTCGATGCTTGCGGTGTGTGTGGTGGAGACGACTCTTCTTGCAGCGGCTGCACAAACCCCGAAGCTGAAAACTTTGATCCAGCGGCCATTGTGGACGACGGCTCCTGCGAGTTCGCCCCCAATTGCCCTGAGGATTTGAACAACGACGGTCAAATCACGGTCGCTGACATTTTGGAGCTGCTCGCAGACTTCGGCTGCACCAGCGAATGTGGAGCGGATTTGAACGGTGACGGTGCAACCAACGTGAACGACATCCTTCAAATCCTGGCAGCCTTCGGGACAGATTGCTGATGGTTTGTCAAAAATGAACCCTTGAACGGCTCTTGGCTACGCGCTTTCGCGTAGCTTCGGGCCGTTCTTTTATCCAGAAAAATGAAATTGTTTGTGGCCAAGCTCAACCGAGAGGCGGTTGAATCGGATTTGTTGGAATGGTTTGGCGCCATGGGCGCAGTGAAGAGTGTCAAAATTGTCACCGATCGCGACACTGGCCAGAGCAAATGCTTCGGTTTCGTCGAGATGGAGGACAAGGATGCTGGACAGCGTGCCATTTCAGAGATGAATGGACAGGAGTACATGGAGTTTCGTATGGTGGTGAAAGAGGCTGAGGAGCGCGGTGCGCGTCCAAGCAGACCTCCTCAAGCTGGCGGTTCAGGTCCTTCCGGAGGCCGGTCATTTGGCTCCTCGGATGGTGGTTCTTCTGCGCCGCGTTCAGGTGGAGGGGGGTTCTCCAAAGACAAAAAGCCTGCGCCAAAAAAGAAAAAGGTTCAGAAATCGAAGCCGGACAAATACTCGGATGGACCTCGTCAAACCAAGATGAAAAAGACGAGAGGAGGTGGGGGTGCCAAGGGCTGGTCGGATTACGACGAGGAGTTTTGATGGACCAATTCTGACTGAAAAAAGCCCCGATTCTGGGGCTTTTTTGATGCAACATATTTTGAAATTGTGGGGGCCGTTGAGACGTGACTTTTGGTTCTTTGGTAGGGGGTTATTCGTCTTTTGATAACTGAAAATACGTCTTGGTCGAGGAAATGTGGCGATTCATCCTTATCTTTCAATGTTCCGTAAACAAATTGATATGCGAATTTCCCTCTCCATTCTGCTTTTGTTTTTGTCCAACGCCTTTGTCGCTCAGACCGATGTGCCGGGCTGCAACGTTGAAATAGCGTGCAACTACGATCCTGAAGTCACCATCAACGATGGCACTTGTGATTTTGTCAGTTGTCTGGTTTTGGGCTGTACAGACAGTGCCGCCTGCAACTACAACGACGCTGCAACTGTGAACGACGGTTCATGCGATTATCTTTCATGCTTGGCGCAAGGTTGCACTTTGGCGGATGCCTGCAACTTCGATGTTTTGGCCGAGGTCAACGATGGATCTTGTGAATTCACGTCTTGTGCAGGCTGCACCAATGAATTCGCGGACAATTTTGACGAGACTGCCACCATTGACGATGGAAGCTGCAATCCCATTGAAGGCTGCACCAACCCTCAGGCGTGCAACTTCGACGTGAACGCCAACAGCGACGACAGCTCATGTGATTTCATTTCATGTTTGGCCACAGGCTGCACGGATTTGACGGCTTGCAACTACGACATGGAGGCTCAGGTCAACGATGGGACTTGTTCGTACCCAGATGCTGGCCGCGATTGTGAGGGGAATTGTTTGGAAGATGCGGATGGAGATGACGTTTGTGATGGAGATGAAATTCCCGGTTGCACTTCGGAAACAGCTCTCAACTACAGTGATGTCGCGACGGACGACGATGGTTCATGCATCGAGCCTGTGGCTGGCTGCACGGACCCTGAGGCTTGCAACTTCGACGTGCTGGCCACGAACGAAGACGGCACCTGTGAATTCACTTCTTGTGCAGGTTGTTTGCAAGAGTCGGCCTGCAATTATGATGCCTCGGCATTGTACGCCGACGAGTCTTGTGAATTCCCTGCATTCGGATACGATTGTGATGGCGAATGCTTGTTGGACGCAGACGGAGATGGAGTTTGTGATCCTTTCGAGATTGTTGGCTGTCAAGACGACTCTGCCTGCAACTTTGACCCTTCGGCGACAGATCCGGGGAACTGCAGCTTCGCGGCGGCCAATTTCGATTGTGAAGGCAACTCGCTCAAGCCCATTTTCACAAGCTTCCCATCCGATGTAACCCTTCAAGCATGGCAGGTTCCCCTTGCCGGAGAGGCCGTGGTGGAGGCCATTGTGTCTCCGTTCGCCCCCTCTTTTGAGGCCACATTCAATGCGAACGACTGCTACGAAACGCAGTCTTCACCAGTGGTTGTGTTTGCTGGAGAGACCCGAATTGACGGCGTATGTGAGCATGACTACACACTCTTTAGGAGTTGGACGGCCTCAGACTGTTCTGGGTACAGCCGGACCCGTCAGCAAATTATCATTGTCGTGGACACAGTGTCTCCGGAGTTGTTTGTGCCTTCAGACTTGGTCATCCTTTGTGAAGACGTAGACACTGCTGATCTCGGTGAAGCATTTGGTCAAGACGACTGCGGCGAAGTGTCCATTGAGATTTCTACAGAAATCGTCCCAGGTGCCTGCGAGGGCAATTACACGATCGTACGATCCTTCCTCGCGACAGATCCTTGTTTGAACGAAACGACGGGAGAGCAGAGTATCCAGGTGATGGACAATGAAGCTCCCATCATCACAGCTTTGTCTGATTTGACTCTGGGTTGTGATGACGTTGTGCCGTCAGATTTGCCAGAGGCATTCGACAATTGTTCGAATGTGACCATCGTGGTGGAGGAGACAGAGGTCAATGGAGACTGCCCGCAAGAGCGGACTGTGGAGCGTTTGTTTACAGCCACAGATGCCTGTGGGAATTCCTCAACCTCTTTGCAAAAAGTGACTTTTGTGGACGACGAGGCACCCACCATTGAGGCTGGATTCGCAGGATGCGAAACCCCTGAAGATTGCGCCATTGAAATCAACGCCCTTCTGGGAGAGACCTTGCCAGAAGCGGACTTGACATTGGTGGACAATTGTGACGATGCTCCGGTTTGGTACTATTCAGACGAAGCGTTGTCTTCTTCGAATGCTGCGCAGACCATTCTGAGGACATACAGCATCACAGATGCGTGCGGCAATGAGCTTGAAGTGAGCGAACTGTACAGCCTTACTTTGGTGTACGAAGGATGTTCAGACGATGCAGCTTGCAACTATGACGCAGAGGTGAATGTCCTCGACGGTTCATGTGAGTATTGCTCCTGCGGCACCAATGCTTGTGGATGTTTGGACGTTCAGGCTTGCAATTTTGATGCGGATGCGTCCTACGATGATGGCTCTTGTGAATTTGCAGACCCGGGATTCAATTGTGATGGGGTGTGCGACGATGTCAACGAAAACGGTGTTTGCGACATCGAGGAGGCGGGTTGCACTGACAGCCAAGCCTGCAACTATGACGAAGTGGCGGCAGTGGATGACGGCTCTTGCGATTATTGCTGTGGTTACGACACCTTCACTTCCTCAGAAGCTGGATACGGTGTGGACATCGAGCTGGTCCAAACGCATGCGGAGGGTTCCTTGGCGGGGTTGAGTACTTACCGCGTCTATGTCACCATGACTTCTTCAGAAGATGTGTTGACTGCGGTGACAGGAAGCGATGAATTCCCCTTGGAATTGGCCACCACAACCACGTTTTATCAGAACGTGTTTGGCGGTTGTCTAGGAAGCAACATCAGTCCTGCCATGATGGTCGTGGCGCCCGATGCGGCTTACGACTCTTGGGTCACCATTGGAGCGACAAGCAGTGACGATGTGTCGGAGGGAGAGACCCAATTGATCCCTGGCGTTTGGATTGAAGAATTTGAGTCTGGAAGCAGCATCGTGGTCAACGATGGTTTGGGCAGTGGATGGTTCATCATTCCTCCCGGTGGGTTGAATGGCGTTGCTGGCGATGACAATCGGGTGTTGGTGGCTCAATTGACCACAGACGGTCAGATCTCGGGTTCTTTCCGAACCCAAATCTTCCCAGAAGGTGATCAGGTGAATGACATACGCCCAGACCTGACCTTTGCCCAAGCTCCCCTTGGAGCCTTTGCGTGCCCCATCATCGAAGCTGGTCCAGCAGATGAGGTGGTGTCATGTGAAGACGACATTGAGATGCCCACAGGGTCTGATTTTTTGGTGTCTTATGCGTCTGCTACGGCAGAAGCTTTGGGATGCTCCGATGACCTTGTGGTTGAACTCGTCGAAGACAACGTGTCTGAGGGAGATTGCCCAGGGAATTACTCGATTGAGAGAACCTTGACGGTGACCAATTGTGCCGGTGGATCCGCCAGCTATGTCTATTCCATTCAGGTGCAGGACATTGTAGCTCCCGAGTTTTTGTCGGTGCCTTCTGACTATACCAGCGAATGTTCTGACGAATTGATTCTTGACGACGCTTCAGCATCTGACAACTGTGGAGAGGTCACCATTGAGGTGTCCAGCGAAACCATTGCAGGTGACGCAGCGGGCAACTACACTTTGGTGCGGACCTTTGTCGCCACCGATCTATGCGGCAACAGCAGCGAGGCACAGCAGACCATCACCGTGGAAGACACGACGGCTCCTGAGTTCACCTCAGTGCCTGCGGACTACACGAGCGAGTGTTCTGACGCCTTGATCCTTGACGACGCCACAGCATCTGACAACTGTGGTGAGGTCATCATTGAAGTTTCTAGCGAAACCATTGCCGGCGACTGCGAAGGCAACTACACAGTGGTGCGCACGTTCACCGCCACCGACGATGCTGGCAACAGCAGCGCGGCCCAGCAAACGATTGTCGTAGAAGACACGACCGCACCAGAATTGAGCATTCCTTCTGACTACACAGCAGAGTGCTCCGATGATTTGGTGTTTGACGATGCCACGGTCGTTGACAATTGCACTTCTTGCGCAGATGACTTTGCGTTCACCTCTACGGTGGAGGGATATGGTTTGAGCCTTGAGCTTGTGGCCTCTCACGACGACGGAGTTCTTGCCGGTCTTCAGACGTACCGCATTTACCTCGATGTTTCTTCTTCAGAGGACCAAGTGACGAGCGTCACCGGCAACGACGAGTTTGCCCTTGCTTTGAACACGACCACAAGCTTTTATCAAAATGCTTTTGGAGGCGCTACTTCAAATGACTTGACTCCTGGAGCTTTGGATCTTGTGCCTGAATTGGCCTTCGACAGCTATGTGACTGTTGGTCTTACACAGGAGCCTGGCTTGGGAGAAGGTTCTGTGGAGTTGATCCCTGGTTCTTGGGCGGACGCCTTTGAGTCTGGCAACAGCTTTGAGGTGAATGACGGTGTTGGCAGTGGCTGGTACATTGTTCCCCCAGTGGCCGTCAATGGCCTTGGTGGAGACGACCAGCGCGTCCTTGTTGCACAGTTGACCACCGACGGTGATTTGAGCGGTCAGTTCCGCACCCAGATTTTCCCAGGCGGCGACCAGGTGAACGACGCCCGAGCTGATCTGACATTCTCTCACAGCCGTTCGTGTTCTGAGTTGACCCTTGAGGTTTCCAGCGAGACCATCGCAGGTGATGCAGCAGGCAACTACAGCATTGTCCGCACGTTTACCGCTACAGATGCTTGCGGCAACAGCAGCGAGGCACAGCAGACGATCACAGTTGAAGACACGACGGCGCCTGAGTTCACCTCAGTGCCCGCGGACTACACGAGCGAGTGTTCTGACGCCTTGATCCTTGACGACGCTTCTGCGTCTGACAACTGTGGAGAGGTCACCATCGAGGTGTCCAGCGAAACCATTGCAGGTGATGCAGCAGGCAACTACACAGTGGTGCGTACGTTCACCGCCACCGACGATGCTGGGAACAGCACGGAGGCACAGCAGACGATCACAGTTGAAGACACGACGGCGCCTGAGTTCACTTCGGTGCCCGCGGACTACACGAGCGAGTGTTCTGATGCCTTGATCTTCGACGACGCAACGGCCTCTGACAACTGTGGAGAGGTCACCATCGAGGTGTCCAGCGCAACCATTGCGGGGAGTTGTGCCCATGAGTACGAACTCATTCGCACCTTCACGGCAACCGATGATGCTGGCAACAGCGCGGAGGCGACGCAAATCATTTCTGTGGTCGACACCACTGGGCCAGACCTGTTTGTGCCACCGAGCTATGAAGCAGATTGTGGCGATGAACTGCTTCTTTTGGATGCGCTTGCGAGCGACGCATGTGGATTGGCTTTGGTGACGTTGGAAGAGTCGTACGACTATTCTTGTGCACAAGGCTACGTTCTGACTCGGACCTTCACAGCATTGGACGAATGTTTCAACGAGACCATTGGGGTCCAAACGATCACAGTGTCTGATTCGGAGGCTCCAGTCTTCACATTTGTCCCCGAAGGTTACAGCGCAGAATGCTCGGATGAGTTGGTGCTCGATGATGCTTCCGCCACGGACAACTGTGGAGAGGCCACCATCACAGTCGTGAATGACACCATTGCCGGTGATTGTGCCAACGCCTTCACCTTGGTCCGGACATTCACAGCAGACGACGGATGTGGCAACACCACAAGTGCAACCCAAACCATTGAGGTTTCAGATACGACTGCTCCAGAATTCACGTTTGTTCCTGAAGACCAGTTGATTGAATGCAATGTGAGCCTTGATGGCACCATGGCCACCGCCACCGACCAATGTGGAGAAGTGACAGTGGAGGTAGAGGAGGTGTATGAGCAGGGGGCATGTGGCGGCGCATATGTCATCACAAGAACCTTCACGGCGGTGGATGCATGCGGCAATTCCAATTCAGCCGTACAAACCATCACCCAGCAAGACACCACGTCCCCATTGTTGGACATTGCTTCTGACGCTACCATTGAATGCGATGAGCCTGCACCAGCGGCAGAATACACTGCTTCTGACGCTTGTGGTGCGGTCACGGTAGAGGTGTTGGAAGAGATTGTTCCTGGTTCATGTCCACAGTCCATGACGATTGTCAGAACGTACATCGCCACCGACGATTGTGGGAATGCCACTTCAGCAACACAAACGATTGAGGTCGTGGACACCACCGCACCAACGTTCACGTACACTCCTGAATCAACCTCCATTGTTTACGAGGCAGAGGGGGATACGTTGGCAGCGCCATTTGTGGTCGTCATCGACAACTGCGACACCGAGGCCAGCTGGTCGGTAGAGGAGACCATCTTGGTGGATTTGCCAAATGAATTGACTGTGGAGCGCGTTTACACTGCCCTTGATGCATGTGGCAACCAAACGTTGTTCACCGAAGTGGCGACTTTGGTCTTGCAGGTCCTTGGTTGCACAGATTCAGAAGCTTGCAACTATGACAGCTTCGCCAATGAAGACGATGAGTCATGTTTCTACCCATTGTACGGTTACGATTGTGATGGCAATTGCTTGAACGATGACAACGACAATGGCATTTGTGATGAACTTGAAGTCAGCGGATGTACCGATCCAGACAATCCTGGTTACAATCCTGAAGCCAACGTGGACGACGGATCCTGTTTGACAGGAGGTTGTACCATTGAATTTGCCTGCAACTACGATGTGTCGGCAGAATTCCAAATCGCAGGAGCTTGTGAGTTTGACAGCTGTTCTGGATGTACGAGCGAAGAGGCATGCAACTATGACTCTGAGGCGACGCTCAACGATGGAAGCTGTGAATTCCCCGCTTATGGCTACGGTTGTGATGGTGAGTGCTTGAACGATGAAGATGGAGACGGCATTTGCGATGAATTCGAAATTGCAGGTTGTACAGATCCTTCCAACCCGGCCTACAACCCAGCAGCGACAGACGACGACGGGAGCTGTTTGGTGGCGGGATGTCTTTTGCCATTCGCATGCAACTTTGAGCCCACAGCTGACTACTTGGACATTGCGTTGTGTGATTTGAACAGCTGTTCAGGTTGCACAGATCCCGAGGCTTGTACGTTTGATCCGTCAGCCACGTTGAATGCTCCTGCAGACTGTACCTATCCTGCAAGCCAATTTGTGGACTGTGATGGTGATTGCAACAACGACGCCGATGGTGACGGCATTTGCGATGAGCTCGAAATTCCGGGTTGCACAGATACAGCGGCCAGCAACTACTCTCCATTTGCCACCGATGACAATGGAACATGCATCATTGAAGTGGGCGGTTGTACACTGCCGTTTGCTTGCAACTTCGACCCTTCCGCAGATTTCTATCTGCCAGGAGCTTGTGACTTCAGTTGCCTGTTTGGCATGCCGTTCGACGGTGAAGCTTGTGCGGACGACTTGGCTTGCAACTTCGGTCTCGACGAGCCTTGCATGTACTTCGATGCCAATGGCAGCTTGTGTGCTCAGGTGGGTTGCATGAATGAGGCTGCTTGCAACTTTGACGCAGATGCACAAGTGAACAGTGGCTGTGAATACGCTTCTTGCCAAGTATTCGGTTGCACCAACGCCAATGCATGCAACTTCGACTTGTCCGCCACCACGGAAGATGGAAGCTGTGAGTACGCCACTTGCCTGGGCTGCATGGACAGCGAGGCATCGAACTTTGACCCTGACGCGTCATTGGACAACGGGCAATGCCAGTTTGATGTCATGGGTTGCACCCTGCTCATTGCGTGCAACTACAACCCAACGGCCACGGTCAACGATGGCAGCTGTGACTTCACTGGTTGCTTTGGGTGTGTCACGCCTTCAGCTTGCAACTACGATGACAATGCGCTGTACCCTGATGGCTCATGCGAGTTTGCCTCCAATGGTCAAGATTGCAATGGCAACTGTCTGGTCGATTCGGACGGTGATTCTGTTTGTGACGCAAGTGAGGTTGTGGGTTGTACTGATCCAGAGGCCTTGAACTTCAATGCCAATGCCACTGATGAAAGTGGCACCTGCCAGTACGCTTCCACGGGTTGCACCAACCAGACGGCGTGCAACTTCGACTTCACGGCGCAAGAAGACGATGGAACGTGCGACTTCGAGAGCTGCACAGGTTGCATCGTGTCTTGGGCATGCAATTATGATGAGGGTGCCACTCTTAACGATGGCTCATGTGTCTTCCCAGATGCCTCTGGTGTTTGCCCATCTGTCTGTGAGTTTGATGCAGATGGTGATGGCATTTGTGATGCCAATGAGGTGTCCGGATGCACGTACTTCAATGCGTCCAATTTCAATCCATTGGCCACAGATGACAATGGCAATTGCGTATTTGAAGGCTGCATCAGCCCAGATTTCACCAGTTACAATGCATTGGCCAACACCAACGATGGTCAGTGCACCAACACCCCTGTCAGCGCAGACTTCACCGGAGACGGCGTGGTGCAGTTGGAGGACTTGTTGGAGTTCCTTGTGGCGTACGGCACCAGCGGTCCAGAATGGGGGCTGGAGTGGATTCAGGACGGTTGTTCTGTCGTGGCAATGGGCATTGCGGACATGGATGTCAATGCAACAGGCTGTACGTACCCAACAGCTGCGAACTTTGACCCAACTGCAGCATTCGACTTGGGCACTTGTGTCTGGCTGGGTTGCACCGACAGTGAGGCATTGAACTTCAATGCTCTGGCAACATTGGATGACAGCAGCTGTTCATACAATGTCTGTCCCGACTTCAACGGCGATGGCCAAGTGCAAGCACAAGACTTGTTGGACTTCCTCATTGCATGGGGAACCGTGTACGAATAAAGCCATGAGAAAGCGTCGATTCTGACGATTGGAACAAAAAGCAAAGGGCTGCCAATTGGCGGCCCTTTTTTTGACTAACACCGATGAAACAGTCGCAAACATTGTAGTTTTGAGGCATGACCAACTTTCATCATCGCCGCGCTCAGAATGTGCTTTTCACCTTGTGGATGTTCGTTTTGTCACTCCTACATTTGAATGCAAATGCCCAGGATGAACTTTGGGTGCTGAGTGAAACGCCACCAAGTCTTGGTCGGATAGACCTGACCTCATTTTCTTACCAGGAACTGTTGTCTTTTCAAGATGTTGGCTACGCCACGGATCTAGAAATTATGGGAGACGTTGCCATCGTGGTTCTTGAGAACAGGGTGGTGAAGGTGGACTTGGTTTCTGGTCAAATCCTCGCAGATGTCCAGCTTCTCGGTGCCCAGGAGGCGACCTTGCTAGAGGGTGGAGACGTGGTGGTCACGAGAGGTGGCCTGGATGACGTTTGGCAACCTTTGGATCTCAGCAGCTACTTGGTGTTGTTGGATGGTGGTGATTTGAGCCTGGATGCGGAGTTGACGCCGGAGGAAGGGCCAACATTGCCAAGTCAAGAGGTGAGGTTGGTCGATGGGAAGGTGTACATCGCAGTCAACAATGGCTGGGCTCCTGGTGCAGAGGCAGGACTTTTAGGCTGTTGGGACCCAGTAGAGGAAATCTATGAAGAATGGGATTTGGGTGAAGGTGCGGAGAACCCCGTGGCCCTTCACGTCTTGGATGGCAACCTCTTCACTGTGAACAACGGTGACTGGTCCAGTACGTCGGTTTCCCGAGTAAATCTCGCCAACATTTCTGCAATTGAGACGGTGACACTGGAAGGTGTGTCCGCGGGTTGCAACGCCTCCGCATTCTTGGACACCAAGTTGGCCATCCAAATCAGTGGCGAAAGCGGCTTGCGTTTGCTCGATGGCTCGAGCATGGCGTGGGAGGGAGAAGTTCTCAACGCCGACGCCCCTGCAGCTTACAGCTTGATTTCCCATCCGGAATTTGGCTGGACGTGCACAGGCGTGACGGATTATGAGACCTTCGGTGAAGTTCAATTCCGAACTTCTGAGGGCGAATGGATTGCTACAGTCCCTGTGGGCGTGTCGCCGGGCTCTTTGGCCTGGCGGTCTTTGGATGTGTCGGACGTAGGGGAGAAAGCACCGCTTGTGAAGCAGCCTGCCGCAGCAGGGGAGTGGGATGTGCTTGGGCGAACTGGGGAGACCTCATTGCCGGGCTTTCCATCGATCCGCATTGTGCGAACCGCGGGTGGACAGGTCCAAAAAGTCATCCAAGTCAATCACTGAAGCGTCGATCGAATCACGCAAGCGCCCGGTCATTTGTCCGGGATTTCCCACTTCTGAGTCAGTTGTGGCCCGTCAGTGAAGGGCCATGTCAGGATTTGGTGTCAAAGCACCTTCAAAGTGAAGAGGGCAAGAGAAAGGTGTGCCAAGGGCAACCCCAACTCCAACCCTGTCCTTTGGGGAAGGAGGTTAAACTATAAATAGATACAAAGAGCCTAGAAGCACTTTTAACCAAGCAGATAGGCTTGTTGTTTTAAGCTTAATTGCGCTGACCAAGGCGGCGCAAAAAGCAAACAGCCATGGCAACATCATCAGCCAACTCGAATTCACTTGCAAAGACCAAATGATGACGAATGACCCGCCAAGAATGATGCCGACAATGACCCCAAATCGATTCTGCTGAGTTGTCAGTGACATGGCCAATGTTCGGTGGTTCGCAGCGCGATCGCCCTCCATGTCTTGAACGTCCTTGACCCATTCACGAAGGAAGTTGAACCATCCAAGGATCACAGCAAACATCCACAATGCAGGAGGAGGAGCGTGTGTCCCCTTCAAAGCTGCCAAGCCGCCCCACACCACCAAACCCGCCACACATCCGGAAATGGCCACATTTCCCCAAGCTCCTCGGCCCTTGAGAAGCGGTGAGTACAAGTAGAGGATAACTGAAAATACAGCGACCATGATCATCGGCCAATAGGCGCCTGTATGGGATGAAAGCCAACCGCTGCAGATGAGCGCAGCAGCCGTGAATCCCCAATGTGTCACCACGATCACACGGCGCTTGACCGTACGGCCAACAAGTGCCTTGTCTGGTTTGTTGATCCGGTCTTCTCGGATGTCAAAGTAGTCGTTGATCAAATTCCCTGCTGCGCCCACAAGCATCGGAACGATGACCCATCCAGCCCTTCCCAAATGCATCAAGTCCATCAATGGGAAGCCTTGCCAGCGAAGGACCAATGTCACCATGATGCCCATGGCCAGAACATTCCACGGCCGCGTGAGACGCCACCATTGAAAAAAGGCTGAGGTCGAAGAAGGATTCATCTCAGGGGTCAACCGTGGCTGGCGTCAATCATAGAACCGCCTTGCCTCGTTGTGCGGGCGAAGTTGAATCCTTCGTGAATGGCGTGTCCACCGAAATTGCCATCGTGGGAAAGGGCCAGGTATCCAACTTGCAAATCGTCTGTAGGCATGCCTTCCATGATTCGGTGCACGGCTTCCTCACAAGCTTGTTGGGGTGTTTCCCCATTCCTCATCAGTTCAACGACCAGGAAAGAGCCCACTGTTTTCATCACCGCTTCCCCAAGACCCGTGGCGGTGGCTCCGCCAACTTGTGGATCCACGAAAAGTCCCGCACCAAGGATGGGGCTGTCACCTACTCGTCCGTGCATCTTGTAGGCCAATCCACTCGTGGTGCAGCCTCCTGAGAGTCTCCCGGAATCGTCCAGGGCCAAGATGCCAATGGTGTCGTGGTTCTCAATGTTGATCACGGGTTCGTAGTTGGAAGTCTTGCGCCATTCCTCCCAAGCCCTGCGTGAAGTTTCTGTCAGCAAGTCCCTTCGAGTCATTCCAAGTTCTTGGCCATACTGCTCTGCGCCTGCACCCGCCAGCATGACATGAGGCGTATCTTCCATGACCTTTCGGGCCAAGGAAAGGGGGTGAGGGAGGCCTTGCACAAAACAAACCGACCCTGCATTCCCGGTGTGGTCCATGCAACAGGCATCAAGTGTCACATGGCCATCCCGGTCGGGCAGTCCACCAATCCCTACACTCAACCCTGTGGCATCGGACTCGACGATGCGTGCCCCTGCTTCGACCATGTCCATCGCTGTCCCCCCTTGTTGGAGGGCGAGAAACCCTGCTGCATTGGCCTCGATGCCGTGGTTCCAAGTGGACAACATGGTGGCCTTTCCCGATGCACCAAGGCCCGGAGAAGCCGATGCGCTGGTCGATGCAGAAGCTTGCAGCATGGATTCGATGCTCCAAGGGGCCAAGCCCAAGGCAGCTCCTGTGGCAGCAAGTCGTTTCAAAAAGTCTCGTCGGTTGGCCTTTCCCATGTCGGGAAGTTCGTCACTTTGGCGCCCGAAACCAACGCAAGACGAGCCACGGTAGGAATGTGAGGTCTGCAAGCACTGCGAAGAGCAGGGTCAAGCTGATCAGAAGACCAATGTGGAAGGTCCCCAAAAAGGAAGACGAGGTCAAAGTGAGAAAGCCACCACAGAGAATCAAGCTTGTGACCACAATGGCCTTCCCGGTGGACAAAAAGCTCCTTTTCACGGCCATTGGCAAGGATCTCCCTTGTCCCAGCTGAAGTCTGAGTTTGCTGAGGAAATGGATGGTGTCGTCCACCGCGATGCCAAAGGCGACGGTGAAGATGATGCCGGAGGTCACTTTCAAGTCCAACCCAAGAAGCACCATGATGGCCGCAATCATGGCGAGAGGGAGCACATTGGTGACCAAACAAATGACCACCATGACCCCACTTCGGAACAGAAGTCCAGCCAAAATGGCCACAGCGAGCAGGGCCAGTCCCAGGCCTCCCACCATGTCCGATGCAAGGGAAGCATTGTTGACGTCGACGAGGTGTGCAGTGCCCGTGACCTTGCATTGACTTCCTTCTGGCAAATTGGAGGCGCACCAGCGCTGCAAGTCTTCATTCTTGCGCGCCAGATGCTGAGAACCGAGGTCTTCAACCTTGCCAAAAATCCTTGCTTGGCGTCCATCCTCAGAGACCACAGTGGACCACTGGCCAGACCGTGTCAGGATTTGCAGCAACTTCCTGAAGGTGCGTTTGTCCTTCGGGACACGAAAATAGGATTCCCGGTCGCCCATGAAGCCACGGTGCGCCATGCACATGGCAGTGGCAGGTCCCATGAGGGCACCCACGTCATAGTCTGATTTTAGGTAATCTTCGAGGCTTCCAATCACCGTCAACATGTCCATTTCCGAGATGTCGGCCGGCATTTTTACCGAGCATTCAAAGGGCCTGACCCCGGCGAACTCACGCTCAAAAAACACAAATTCCTGGCGAAAGGGGTCGTCTTCCCTCAAGTCTTCAATGAGCTTGTTGTCCACTTGTAGCTGGCTCCCCATCCAAGCACTGCCTCCCGCGATCACCACCCACCCCAAGGCCAAGGCTGCCTTGTGACGAAGCGTCCATCTCAAAAGAGCATGAAGCTGTCGGTTCCAGAAGACGCCAGTTCCTTGGTTGGAGACGTCTGGTGGAGGGGCGAGGACCATGACACTTGGCAGGAGTGTGAAGGCCAAAACGTACGCCACGCCGACCCCCACAGCGGCGTACAAACCAAAGTCGTGCACAGGTCCAATGGAACTCGTCAACAAGGTCAAAAACCCGAGGGCGGTGGTCAGCGAAGTCAAAAAGGTGGCCAAACCCACTTCTTTGAATGCCCGTCTCATTCCTTCCGGATGAGAACTCCCTTGGCGCCGTTCGTCGTAGTATCTGGTGAGGACGTGAACCACATCGGAGATGCCCACGACAAAGAGGATGGTGGGAAGCACCACCGTCATCACGTCGACAGCTTTCCCTGTGCCGACCATGATGCCCAAGGTCCAGAGCCCGCTGACCAAGACCACGGCGAGCGGGACCAAGACTCCCCAGCTTGTGCGGAAGGCGCCCCACAAAAACCCTACGAGAAGAAGGATGCCCACCCCCACAAACCAAAGGACTTCCGTCTCCATCACCCCCACGTAATAGGCTTGGGCCACCGCCCGTCCCGCCACATGGATGCCTTTGATGTGCTCGCGTTGCTCCAAGGCAGTCTCCTTCCAGGCAAGCACGGCTTGGGCCAAGCTGTCACATCCCGCTTTGCTCAGCGCCTGTGTGTGTTCCAAACTCAGGGCCATGGCCCGACCGCTTGGGCTGACCAAAGTGCCGACGATGTCGTCTCGTTCGCGAAGTCGAATCAAGTCCTGGGCCAATTGTGCACTGTCTCGCCATTGCAACAGAGGCCGCTGAAAGGCCATCCCGCTCAATGGGTCGCGAACTGGAAGCTCGAGTCGGGTAGGGGATTGGACGCTTTCAACATGAGGCAAGGCCTTCAAGGCCTCCACATGGGCATCCATTTCTGCCAAAAAATCCGCGGAGATTTCGTTCCCTTCAAAACCGACAATGAGAAAGTCGTTGTCGCTGCCAAAGTCGTCACGGAACTCCCTGTAGAATTTGGTCTCGGGATGGTCTTTGGGAAAGAACTGCTCGAAGTCGTAGTTGAATTCCAAGGAAGTGGCCATCCAAGCCATCCAGGCGGTGACCCCGACAAGGGCCGCCAGAGTGCCCCACGCCAAACGCCTCCAAGAGGAGGGGACTTGATCTGACGAGGTCTTTGGCAGGGGAGGTTTCATGATGTAGAGTTGGAACACCCGTGTTCCCTTCCGGTTCATCCAAACGCAAAAAAGCCCTGCAAAAATGCAGGGCTTTTTCTTTGGGACTCGCAGGCGAGGAGATCAGCCCTCCTTCACCTCTTCAAAATCTACATCGGTCACTTCGGCATCTTCCGTCGGCGCTCCTGCGTCGCCTTGAGGTTGACCACCTCCTTCGGCGCCTCCTTCCGCTTGCTGCGCAGCATACATTTCCTGGCTTGCGGCTTGGAAAGCTGTGTTCAGGGCCTCGATGCCAGATTTGCAGCCTTCGATGTCTTGTTCACCATGGGCCTTTTTGAGGGCTTCCAAGGCATCGTTGATGGGTGCTTTTTTGTCTTCTGGGAGCTTGTCTCCAAACTCGCCCAACTGCTTTTCCGTTTGGAACACCAATGCATCGGCCTGGTTCAAGACGTCGGCGCGCTCTTTGGCTTGTGCGTCGGCATCGGCATTGGCCTCGGCATCTGCTTTCATTTGTGCGATTTCAGTTTCGCTCAATCCGCTTGAAGCTTCGATCTTGATGCTCTGCTCCTTGCCCGTGGCCTTGTCCTTGGCCCCCACATTGATGATGCCGTTGGCGTCGATGTCGAAGGTGACCTCAATCTGTGGCACCCCGCGTGGGGCGGGTGGGATGTCGGCCAAGTGGAACCGTCCGATGGTTTTGTTGTCGTTTGCCATGGAGCGTTCTCCTTGCAGAACGTGGATCTCCACGCTCGGCTGGTTGTCACTGGCCGTGGAAAAGGTCTCGGACTTCTTCGTGGGGATGGTGGTGTTGGACTCGATGAGCTTGGTGAACACGCCACCCATGGTTTCAATGCCCAAGGAAAGCGGCGTAACATCCAGAAGCAGCACATCTTTCACATCGCCTGTGAGGACACCACCTTGGATGGCGGCACCCACGGCGACTACTTCGTCTGGGTTGACCCCCTTGGAGGGCTCTTTGCCGAAGTACGCCTTGACGGCATCTTGAACGGCAGGAATTCGCGTCGAGCCTCCCACGATGATGACTTCATCGATGTCACTCTTCTCCAGTCCAGCGGCTTTCAATGCAGTTCTGCAAGGCTCAATGGAGCGCTTCACCAAGTCGTCGACCAACTGCTCAAACTTGGCCCGTGTCAGGCTGCGGACAAGGTGCTTGGGCACTCCGTCCACCGGCATGATGTACGGGAGGTTGATTTCTGAACTCGTTGTGCTGGACAATTCGATCTTGGACTTCTCAGCGGCCTCCTTCAACCGCTGAAGGGACATGGGGTCCTTGCTCAAGTCCAGCCCACTGTTTTCGCTCTTGAACTCGTCCACGAGCCATTCGATGATGGCCTGGTCGAAGTCGTCTCCGCCCAAGTGGGTGTCTCCATCGGTGGACAACACTTCAAAGACGCCATCTCCAAGCTCGAGGATGCTGACGTCGTGGGTTCCTCCACCAAGGTCAAAAACCACAATTTTTTGGTCGGTGGATTTTTTGTCCATGCCGTAAGCAAGGGCTGCGGCGGTGGGCTCGTTGATGATGCGCTTGACCTCGAGGCCGGCGATTTCGCCTGCTTCTTTGGTGGCTTGACGTTGGCTGTCGTTGAAATACGCCGGCACGGTGATCACTGCGCCAGTGACTTCTTGGCCCAAGTACTCTTCTGCCGTACGCTTCATCTTCTGAAGCACCATGGCAGAAATTTCTTGTGGGGTGTATTTGCGGTCGTCGATGGCCACGCGTGGGGTGTTGTTGTCTCCTTTGACCACGTTGTAGGCCACCCGGCCGGCTTCCTTCTCGACTTCACTGAAGGTGGATCCCATGAAGCGTTTGATGCTTGAGATCGTTTTGGTGGGGTTGGTGATGGCTTGACGCTTGGCGGGTTCACCCACCTTTCGTTCGCCTCCGTCGATGAAGGCCACCACCGATGGGGTGGTGCGCTTGCCTTCGCTGTTGTTGATGACCACAGGTTCGTTTCCTTCCATCACTGCGACGCAGCTGTTGGTGGTCCCGAGGTCGATGCCAATGATTTTGCTCATGTTGAGGGGTTGATTGTTGTTTTGATTTGTCCTCCTTAGGTCAAACCTGATGCCAACTGCTTTTGAGGCACTGTCAACCTGTCAACCTGTCAACGTTCCCGCCTTGGGCCTGTCAAGAGCGACATGTCCGGGCCCCATGGGCTGACAGGCTGTCGGCATTCAGGAGGCAGGGGAGCACTCCGACACCCACTTTGCCACCTCCTGCAAATGTCCCGCCACATGGAGCATGCGGGAGCCATACCAGGAGAATGCTTCGCCATCCACCAGTCGAAAGGCCGCCAAAGGATGGTCTTCTTGCAGGGCGGCCAAATGCTTTTGTTGGAAGGGGAAGGGTTCCGACGGCAGGAGCCAAAGGGGAGCATGAGGCACACCGCGACTCGATTCCTCCGCCAGGGATGGGTACCTGGACGTCCCCACCAAGGCATTGTCAATCCCCCAATGTTGCATGACATGGTGGATGAAGGTGTCCGTTCCTGCGGCCATCCAAGGCTTCGACCAAACGGCATAACCAGCCTTGCCCACCAATGGCTTGGCTTCTCCCCAGCGTTCTTGGATTTGAGTGACCATTTGGTTCGTCTCTTTCCTTTTCTCCAGAGACGTCCCCAATTGGTGCATGGCCCTCCAGACGGAGTCGAGGGATTGGACGTCGGTCACAACGACTTCGCAATGTGCGGGACACCGGGCCATCAGCTCTTGCACTTGTTCCCTGTCGTTCTCTTCCTTGTTGGCCACCACCAAATCGGGCTGAAGGGCCAGGATTTTCTCCACATCGATGGTCTTGGTTCCTCCGATGCGGTCCACAGAACGGAAGGCTGACCTGGGCCGAACACAAAATTTGGTTTGGCCCACGACATGGCTGTCCAAGTCGTGCAAAAACTCCGTCCAGCTGGGCACCAGAGAAACAACGCGCATGGGACGAAGGTAGTGGTCTACCTTTGCGCCATGCGAACGCCAGTCAGATTTGCAGTGGTGGGATGCGGTCACATTGGCCGCCGACATGTCGCCATGGTCCAAGCCCACCCTGAGGCGATTGTGCAAGTGGTGGTGGATGTGAGGTGGGAAGACAAGGGAGATGGCCGCGCATTGCCTGCTTCATTCGCCCCCGAGGCAAAGTCCTTTGTGGGACTCCCCGAAGCCCTGAACGGTTGTGGAGATGAGATTGATGTCGTGGCCATTTGCACGCCCAACGGCACCCATGTTGATCTTGCAGCATGCGCTGTTGCCGCAGGCAAGCACGTCGTGGTCGAAAAGCCCATGGGGTTGACGGTGGCTTCCGTAGAGTCCTTGGCCTCTCAAGCGAGCGCCCGAGGTGTGCATGTGTTCGGGGTCATGCAGAACCGGTATGCCCCGGCGGCGCAATGGCTGAAGCAAGCTTCCATGGAGAACCTCTTTGGGGAAGTGTTGCAAGTCCATGTCAAGTGCCTTTGGAACCGAGATGGCCGTTATTACACGCCTGGTTCATGGCGGGGGACGATGGCCTTGGATGGGGGGCCGTTGTTCACTCAATTCTCACATTTTCTGGACATTTTGATGTGGGTGTTTGGCGACCTTGATGTTCAGAGTGCCCATTTTGTGCAAGAAACCCACCGGGACTCCACAGAATTTGAAGATGGTGGCTTGGTCAGGTTTGCCCTGCGCAATGGAGGTTGGGGAACCTTGGTGTTCAGCACGTCGGCCGCCCAAGCGAATTTTGAAAGCAGCATGACGGTCATGGGCAGCCAGGGCACAGTGCGCATTGGTGGGCAATACATGGACAAGCTTGAGGCATTCGAAGTGGATGGGAAGGAGCTCCCCCAAATGCCACCTGCGCCGCCTGCGAACGATTACGGAGGCTACAAAGGATCTGCGAACAACCACCACCACGTGTATGCGAATGTCATGGATGTGCTCTTGCACGGCGGGGAGGTGGCGACCCCCATCTCAGAGGGATTGGCGGTGGTAAGGGCCATTGAAGCCATGCACAGGTTGGGCCGAAAGGACCCCTGACCGTCCGTCAATGGTCCACTGCGTGGGACGTCTGGGTCCATGTGCCCCAAAGCGCGGGAAAGCACCACCGGAAGAGGAGAGGGGCTTTGACCCATCGCCGCCGAGGAACGGCCTGGCCGCCAAATTCTTTGTAGAACCTGTCGACCCCAAGGTCTTGGCTTCCCCCAAAATCAAAGGTGTGACATCCCATGGATTGCGCATGTCGCACGGCAGCACAGATCATGGCCACCGAGGCACGTCCTGACATGGGGCCTCGTTGTTGCCCCCCAAACGCATAGACGCAAGTGCCATCCGCAAGCACCACGAACCCCCCTGAGGCCATGGCATTCCCTTCTTCATCGAGCGCTACCGCAGCAAAGGTCCATGGGGTCCTGGCAATGCGGTGGAGCAGGCTCGACAATTGGGCGGTGGGCATATGGAGGCCCTTGCGCTCCCGAGAGCCATGGTGGAGGCGTTCAACCGCCCCCCATGTTGCTGGGTTGTGGCCCACATCGACCATGACTGTGCCACCATCTTTGAGAAAACGCCTTTCCTGTTTCTCCCTTGTTTTGGGGAGCGCCAAGGTCTGAGGCACGGCGGGAAGCGGCATGGTGCGAGAATGACGAAGGACCTCTGTCCAGCCATCGGGTGCACGGAGTGCTGCATGGGCTTCAGGCCCCAGGTCCACCACGGCAATCATGGGCGCCTCCGACCCCAGCCGATCGCGCAGGGCTTCCTGGCTGTGGGGTGGCCCTGTCAATTCAACATGCAAAGCCCACGGGCGGGTGCTCAACAAGGGGAAAAAACGGGCAATTCGGCCTCTTGAAAGGGCCATGCGGCCCGAGGACTCTTCCCACAACACACCTTGGTCAGAGACCCATTCATTGGCAGAAAATCCCTGTAGGCGAGGGCTCATGAGCAAGCGGTGTGGGTCAGGCGAAGAGGATCAGCCGCCAATGGAGCGTTTGACCGCCTCGTATTCACGGTCGCCTCCGATCAGGTCGTCTCCAATGCTGATCCATTCCCTGGCTGCAGCGGGGTCACCCAATGCATCCAGACGTTCCAGCGTGGTGACAAAGGCGTATTGCAATAGATCCCTCTGGCCCTCTGTCAACCCACGTCCTTGTTGGTCCAGCAGAAGGTTTTTGGCAGTTTCCCAAGCTTTGTCTGCGTCCCTACGTGCTTTCAGGGTCAGGTAGACCGTGCCAAACATCATCCAAGCTCCGGGATCCTCTTTGTCCAAGGTGGTGAGGTACTTGTAGTAGGACTTGGCCTTGGTGTACTTCTCATTGTCCATCTCCGTTTCCGCAGCAATGATGGTCTCCTTGCGCAGTTCCTCCATGAAGTCCAAATCCTTTGGAACGTATTCCTGCTCCTTGTCCTTCTTGACAAACTTGCCGGCGTACTTCAAGGCGTTTTTCAAGGCCTTCAGCTTGTCCACTTCGTAAGCCTCCCGCAAATCAGGATCGTCGCTGTTGTGGACCCCGAGGTAGGCTTTGGCCATGTAGAGGTAAGGCAACGGGTGCTTTTTTTGTTCGTCGTCTTCGGTGTACCGAATGGCTTTGTACAGCACCTTTTCATATTTCCCGTCCACATGCCACATCAGCAGCTGGTTGAGCTCGCTTTCTTTGATAAGGATAGGCTCTTCCTCTTCGTCCTCACGGATTTGGCCATAGGCAGAAGAGACAGGCATGGAGCAAAGAATGCCGAGCAACAAGGCGAGGGACATCCAAGAGGGGCGTAAGGAGAATTTGTTCATGTGGTCATCGATTCTTGTAGGCCTTGGGCGCATATACCGTGCCGAAAGATACAGGACGCCCCCATAACAGACGTTGAACTTGGGGTGGATGTTGTTTGAACCGTGTGTCCACGTGGATGTTTCAAGGAGAGAGATGCCAGCTTCCAGACCCCATATTCCAGATGTCCACGTCCCCTTGCACAGGTGGTTTTCTGGCCAAGGCTGGGTGCCGCAAGACTTTCAAAAGGAGGTGTGGAACGCCTGTGCTCAAGGGGAGAGCGGACTTCTTCAGGCGCCAACAGGCAGTGGCAAGACGTACGCAGCCATGGGCCATGTGATGTCGGAAGCAGCGGCTCAGCTCCGCAGCGGACAACCGCATCAGAAGGGGCTGAAGTTGCTCTGGGTCGCTCCATTGCGGGCTTTGTCTGCAGACATTGCCTCCGCGGCAGAGCGCATGGCTGAAGGCTTGGGCCTGTCTTGGGAGGTGGGGCTTCGCACGGGGGACACCTCGGCCAAAAAAAAGGCGCAACAGCGGACCCAATTGCCAGACGTACTCATCACAACGCCTGAGTCCATCCATATTTTGTTGGCCCAAAAGGGAGGTTCCCAAAGGCTCGGCAATGTGGGCATGGTGGTGGTCGACGAATGGCACGAATTGTTGGGCTCCAAACGTGGGGTCCAAGTGGAATTGGCGTTGTCATGGCTCCGGCATCAACACACAAAAAGCGGCGGGCAGTGCCCTTCGATTTGGGGGATCAGTGCGACTTTGGCCGATCCCGATGTGGCCTTGAGGTCTTTGTTGGGAGGAGGTGAGGGGCGTCTGGTCAAGGCAGACATCCGCAAAGAAGTGTCCATTGTCAGCACCATGCCCAAGGCGTTTGCCAAATTGCCTTGGGCAGGCCACATCGGTCTCCAACTCGTCGACGAGGTGGTGGATGTGATCGAAGGACACGCCTCGACTTTGGTCTTCACCAACACCAGACGGCAGGCAGAGGTTTGGTACCAGGCCTTGCTCGCGGCCCAACCTGAATGGGCCGGCGCCATCGCCATGCACCATGGGTCCATTGCCCGCGAGTTGCGCACCTGGGTGGAGGGGGCGTTGCACGACGGCAAACTGAAGGCCGTCGTGTGCACAGCATCGTTGGACTTGGGGGTGGACTTTCACCCAGTGGATGCGGTGGTCCAAATTGGTGGCCCCAAGGGGGTGGCCAGGATGATGCAGCGCGCAGGACGTTCAGGCCACCGTCCGGGCGCCGCCAGCCGTGTGCACTTTGTGCCCACTCATGGGTTGGAGTTGGTCGAGGCTGTGGCCCTCCGTGAGGCCATCGAGCACGGAGAAATGGAGCCCAAGGCTCCTGTCATTCTCTGCTGGGATGTTCTGGTCCAATGGCTTTGCACCTTGGCGGTCGGCGACGGTTTTGTGCCTCGCGATGTCCTCCTTTCGGTCAAGGACACATGGGCATACCAAGACATCGAGCCAGAAGATTGGCGGCAATGCTTGGACATCATTTCCACCGGTGGAGCGGCTCTGAGGGCTTACACCGAGCACCGCAGGGTCGAGGAGCAAGAAGATGGGCTTTGGAAAATGACCGACCGCACCAAGATGCGCAGGCACCGCATGAGCATGGGGGCCATTGTCAGTGCCACGATGGCTTCGGTCCACTTGAGAGGCCATGGCCGGATTGGCCATGTGGAAGAGAGTTTTGTGGCTTCACTGAAGGAAGGCGATGCCTTCGTATTTGCGGGCCATGTCGTGTCGTTGGTTTCCTTTCAGGGTTTGGTGGCGAAGGTGAAAAAGTCGAAGTCCCAAACGGCAAGGACACCGGCTTGGATGGGGGGGAGGATGTCCTTTTCCTCGGAATTGTCCCACAGGTTGAGGATGGCTTGGGACCGGATGGCGACCCCTGATGCGGAGTGGGAGCCTGAACTCCAGCGTTTGGCCCCAATGATTCAAATCCAATCGGAACGCAGCCACATCCCACGGGCGCATCAGGTGCTGGTGGAGTCCCTGACGGATGGAGATGGCCATCATCTGTTCGTGTACCCTTTCGAAGGCAGGAAGGTTCATGAGGCTTTGGCCTCTCTTTTGGCTTATCGGCTGAGCTTGCTTTCCCCCCAAACGTTCAATTGGGCGTGCAACGACGACGGGCTGGAACTGCTCTCCGACCAACCCATTGATTGGTCCGCCATTCTCGATGCGGATCTCTTTGACCCTTCTCATTTGATGGATGATTTGGGGGCGGGGTTCAATGCTTCGGAGTTGGTGAAGAGGAAGTTCCGGGATGTGGCCACCATTTCTGGATTGGTGTTCACGGGTTTTCCTGGCGCGGTGGTCAAGGAGCGTCATCTGTTGACCTCCACCTCCTTGTTGCTCCAAGTCTTCCAAGACCATGATCCTGACAATTTGTTGCTGCGGCAGGCGCAAGACGAAATGCTCGCCGACCAACTGGAGTTTGGCCGGTTGTTGCGCTGGTTGCAGCTGTTGCCCGAGAAAGAATGGGTCCATGTGTCCTTGTCCAAACCCTCTCCTTTGGCCTTCCCCTTGTTCGTGGACCGCTTGAGAGAGAGGTTGAGCTCTGAATCTTTGGAAGACCGCTTGAAACGCATGGCATGGGAATGATATGCGCCGAGCCGTCTTTCATGTGCTATTTTTGACCTCTACTTATGCAAGAAATTTCTTCTCCCTTGGCGTCCCTTTTTGGCTTGAGGACGGTTCGATCTTTTTGGTTGGCGTGGATGCTGATGGCCACCCCCATGTTGTGGTCGCAAGGCACGGTGAAGGGGTTTTTGAAGTCGGAAGACTCAGGAGAGGCCGTCATGTTTGCATCGGTGACCTTGGAAGGGACGACCTATGGGGTCAGCAGTGATTTGGACGGGTACTACACGTTGAGTCGGGTTCCTGCGGGACAATATACCCTTGTGGTCACCAGCTTGGAGTACGACGACCACAGGGCGCCTGTCACCATCAAGAATGGCAAGGTGGTCAGCGTCAATGTGCTATTGACTCCGAAGGTGGTGACCTTGGGGAGTGCCGAGGTGTCTTCCGACAGAGAGGAGCAAACCACCCAGGTCCGAACGTCCGTGGAGACCATTCGTCCCGCAGACATCAAGCGCATCCCGAGTTTTGGAGGCGCGCCTGATTTGGTCCAGGCCCTGCAGGTGTTGCCAGGGTTTGTTTCTACAGGAGACCAAGGTGGTCAGTTGTACATCCGAGGAGGTTCCCCCATCCAGAACAAAGTGCTTCTGGACGGAATGCTCATTTACAACGCCTTCCACAGCATTGGCTTGTTCAGCGTCTTTGATTCCGACGCCCTGGCGAATGCGGATGTCTACACAGGCGCATTCTCTGCCAAATACGGAGGCCGAATCAGTTCTGTCATGGACATTCGGACGCGCGATGGGAACATGCGCAAGACAGAAGGGAAAGTGGGTGCCAGTCCCTTTGGCGCGAAGCTGTTGGTCCACGGTCCGCTGCGCCCAATGACCAAGGACCGCTCTGGCGGGATCAGTTATCTCTTGAGCGTCAAGCACAGCTACCTCGAGCAGAGCTCTCAGCTTTTTTACCCATACATCGACGATGGCCGTTTGCCGTTTGGGTTCACCGATGCCTACGGCAAATTGACGTTTGGCGGTGGTGACGGGTCCAAGCTGAGTCTTTTTGGATTCAACTTCAACGACAACGCCAGCGTGTTGGACGACAGCACCGGGGTGGCTTTTGCCAACTATGGATGGCGGAATGTCGGAGGTGGGGGCACCTTCACGGTGGTGCCGCCAGGCAGCTCCACGCTTCTCAATGGACACTTTGCCGTCAGCAATTACCGCATCAATTTTGACGAGGAAGGTTCCCAACCGCGCTTCAGCGACGTGCAGGGCTTCAATTTTGGACTGGATTTCAAATACGTCCTCGGAGAGGACAATGTGGAGTATGGTTTGGAGGTGGTGGGCCTGCGTACGGACTTCCAGACCTTCAACTCTTTGGATGTGTCAGTGGACCAACAAGAGAACAACACTGAGTTGGGCGGCTATCTGGACTACACTTTGACAAGGGGGCAATGGATCTTGCAGCCGAGCTTGCGGATGCAGTACTACAGTTCGTTGGCCAAAATGCGTCCCGAGCCAAGGATTGGCATGAAGTTCAAGGCCTCTGAGCGGCTTCGGCTCAAGGCAGCGGCAGGGATGTATTCCCAGAATGTCATTTCGGCGAATTCAGACAGGGACATTGTCAATTTGTTCTATGGCTTCTTGGCAGGCCCCCAAAACCTTCAAGATGACCTCCAATTGCCCAATGGAGAGCAAAGGGAAGTGGTGCACAGCCTTCAAACCGCCAACCACCTTGTGGCCGGCTTTGAATTCGATTTGACGGAGCGCCTCAATGTCAATGCTGAAGGCTACATCAAGCACTTCACGCAACTGAGCAATTTCAACAGAAACAAGTTGTTCCCTGACAACATTACCTATGTCAACGAGCCAGATGCCTTCAAGAAGGACTTTCTGGTGGAGACCGGGCGTGCCTTTGGGGCAGATGTGGTGGTCAAGTACGAAGAAAGGGAGACGTACCTCTGGTTTGTCTACGGCCTTGGCAATGTCGACCGTTGGGATGGGCTGCGCTGGTACGATCCGGTTTTCGACCGCCGCCACAATGTCAACCTGGTCGCCAGCCAAGGATTCAACAATGGGGAATGGATGCTGTCGGCAAGATGGAATTTGGGCTCTGGCCTTCCCTTCACCCAGAGCCAAGGCTATTACCAAGCACCCACCACTGGAGGGGGCATCGATGGGGATTACCTGTCCACCAACCCTGAGTCAGTCAGCATCTATTTGGCGGGGCTGAACGAAGGACGGCTGCCTGCTTACCATCGCCTCGACTTGAATGTCAAGCGCATTTGGAAGGATGTGGCGGGGGGAGAAGTGGAGATGTCCGTTGGGGTGACCAATGCCTACAGCCGGGAGAATGTGTTCTACATCAACAGGGTCACTGGACAGCGCAAAAACCAACTTCCATTCCTGCCTTCTCTGGGCCTGGATTGGTCTTTCTAAGGCCCTTTAGGCGTTGTCGAGCAGCTGGGTCGCTTGGCCCATGGCTTCCTTGGTGACACTCGATGCACTGAGCATGGTGGCAATGGCGCGAACGCGTCCTTCTTGTGCCAAGCGGTGCACCTGAACCTCCGTTGTTGCCCCGTCAGTGATCTTTTGAACTTCCCAGTGGACGTCCGCTTGGGCGGCCACCTGAGGCAGGTGGGTCACGGACAGGACCTGTCTTGTGTGAGATGCGCTCGCGATGTTCTTCATGGCGGAGCCCATGAACGAAGCGACTTCGCCACTGACGCCAGTATCAATCTCATCGAGCACAACCACGGGCGTGGAGTGAATGTGCGCCAGCACGGACTTCAAGGCGAGCAAAAAACGTGCGCGTTCGCCACCACTGGCCACCTTGTTGAGTGGCTGCATCGAGGATCCTGGGTTGGAGGAGAAGAGCACCCATGGGGTGTCCACCCCCAAAAGATCGGGAGGTGTGTCTTCGAGGTCCCAACTCATTTGGGCATGCGGCATTTTCAAGTCGCTGAGCAGAGGAACCACGCTTTGGGTCACCTGGTCGGCCGCCAAGATTCTTGCCTCACGCAGGGCCAATCCCCGTTCCATCATGACTTGGTGCGATTGTTCAAGGCTTTGTTGGGCAGCGGCAAGTGCCTCCTCAAGCCCTGCCAAGTCCTGTGCTTTTTGTTGCAAATCGGCGAGAAGCCTGGACAGACGCTCTGGGCCTTCCACGTTGTGCTTCTTGACTGCCCTTAGCAGGAGGTCATGCCTTGATGCCAAGGCCTGCAACCGCGAAGGGTCAGGCATTTTGGATGCGGACAAGTCTTGTGCAGTTTCTGCGAGATCTCGCAGTTCGATGCGCATGCTGTCCAAACGTTCGCTAAGGGTGTCGACATCCCGATCCACGCCCGCCAACTTTCGCAGACTGCGAAGGGCTTGCTCGACTTGTTCAAGGGCAGTTTGCCCTGCACCATCGAGGTTTTGATGCACGTTGTCCAATCCTTCCGTCAAGTCCGCCGCATGGGTCAAGGATTTCAACTCAGCCTCAAGTGCTGGCCAGTCCAAATCTTGGAGCGACAAGGCTTGCAGCTCTCGAATTTGATGCTGCAGATAACCGCGATCTCCTTGAGGTGCGTTTTGGATGTCCCTCAGCTTTTGCCATGCTGACTTGGCCTTGGTCCAACTGATGTAGGCTTTTGCGTAGCCCTCTGAAAGCCCACTGTGTTGGCCAACGGCATCCAGAAGTTCGCAAAGCGAGGTGCGTTCCAAAGCGATGCCGGCATCGTCTTGTCGATGGATGTCCACGAGCTGTGCCCCAAGCTCCCGCAATTGACCGACCGTGGCTTGGGCGTCATTGATGAACACCCGGGACCGCCCATTTCTGAGCACTTCGCGTCGCACGTGCAGGGAAGGGGCAGAGGGCAAGTCCTGTCCCAAAAGCCAAGGGTCGAGTGATGGAGCGGAGAAATGGCCTTCCACCACCGCCCTGTCTCCATGCAACCCAATGCCTGCGGTGTCGGCCCGCTGTCCGAGCAGCAGGCCCACGGCACCAAGGAGGATGCTCTTGCCCGAGCCTGTCTCACCTGTGAAGACGTGAAACCCTTCTTCAAGATCAAGTTCCACCTCGTGGATGAGGGCGTGGTTGTGGATGTGGATTCGCCGCAGCATCAGCCCAAACGCTCGTCGTAGGACTGGATGTTTCCTGGGTCGAGTTGCTTCAAAATCGGCAACAGTCTCCCGCGTTCCACCTCTGGGGCGGGGCCAAAAACGTTGATGATCTCATCGCCTTTGGCCAAAAAGAAGACTTGGATGTTGTACGAGCCAGGGCGAATGCGGTTCGTGGACCGCATGTCGATCAATGCTTCAGCCATGGTCAAGCGCGCGCCTTCCGCATCGGTGTACAACACGTCCAATCCCTTGCGGTGGTAATTGTACAGGCAGTTGCGCACGGGGCGGAACGTTTGGCTGAGGTGGTTTTCCACCAACCAAAACCTGTTCTGTTTGCTTTGGGAAGCCTTCCAGCCGCGCTCACCGGCATTTTGAGCGTTCGCCACGATGGTTTGGGCTTGGAGGAAATGAGGGGTGCCTCCCTCCATGGAGAAGGTGTCGTAGTCCATGCCCAAAATCATGTAAGCATAGTAGGCCAGTAGGGAGGAGAGGTTGTCGCGATGTTGTCCCGGGTTGAAAAGGATGTTGCTGTTGTCCAGCCATTCAAACTGGACTTCACCATCGTTCACCAACAGGACAGCGGTGTTGTAATCGGAGTTGAACACGGGTCTGCTGCTCTGCACCTGCATGCTGCCCTTGAACACTGTCGAACCAATGGCTTCACTGACAGTGAGCTGAAGGGTGCATTCGATGCGCTCCTCAAAATCAAAGTTGTCTTGGGTCCAACGGCGCCCGTTCATGAATTCCCGGATGCCATCTTCCAAAGCATCGAACCTGGACACGTCGACGTTGCTGATTTGCGGCGCAATGACTGTGACCGTGCAATTCAATTCTTGGCCAAGAGAGGGCATCGTCCATCCGCCAAAAATGAACGCGACCAATGCGATTCGAAGAGGCCATCCACGAAAAGTGGCAAGGTTGAAGAAGGGGCTGGAAAGGGGCTTTGTCATGTCGTCATGGTTGTCCTCCAAAGCTCAACGAGGTCCTTCGCGATTTCGTCTTTGGATTTCAACTCAAAACTAACACTTTTCTCATCCCGTGAAAGCACCGTCACCTTGTTCGTGTCCACAGCAAAACCTGCACCTTCATCCTGAAGGGTGTTCAGCACAATGGCGTCGAGGTTCTTGCGCTTGAGTTTGCCGCGGGCGCTTTCAAGTCCGTCGTCCGTCTCGAGGGCAAACCCCACCAAAAATTGATGCGTTGATTTGGACGATCCCATCGCCTTGAGAATGTCGGGGTTCTCTGTCAGTTCAATGGCGTTTGGCACATCACCTCTGTGCCATTTGGCTGTGGACGTGGTTTCAGGTCGGAAGTCGGCCACGGCGGCGCAGGCCACACCAATGTCCACGTGGGGCCAATGCGACATGACCGCGTCGTTCATTTCTCTTGCGGTCTGTACGTCGATCCTTTCGTGGACTCGATGGGGAGTTGGCAAGGCCACTGGGCCAGCCACAAGGGTCACCACTGCACCCTGGTCGGCAAAAGACTTGGCGAGGGCAAACCCCATTTTTCCGCTGCTTCGGTTGCCGAGGAAGCGCACGGCATCCAATGGTTCATGTGTTGGCCCTGCGGTGATCAACACACGTTTGCCTGCAAGTGGAAGTTCCCTCTGGAACCATTGTTCGAGGTGCTGGGCAATGTCTTCAGGTTCTGCCATGCGACCTTTGCCAACAAGCCCGCTGGCCAAAGCCCCTGTGCCGGGGTCGATGACGTCGACGCCTCGCTGCATCAAGACGTTGAGATTGGATTGTGTGGAAGCATGTTGGTACATGTCCAAGTCCATGGCAGGAGCGACAGATACGGGGCAGCGGGCACTCAGAAGCACGGCTTGCAAAAGGTTGTCGCATTGGCCGTGCACCATGGCTGCCAAGGTGTTGGCCGTGGCAGGGGCCACCAGGATCAAGTCTCCCCAAAGCCCAAGTTCCACATGGTTGGTCCAAGTGCCGGCATCCTCATCTTCTGTGAAGTCTGAATGGACCGGACGGTCCACGAGGGTCGCCATGGTCAGCGGGGTGATGAACTCTGTGGCGCCCTTGGTCATGACCACCCGAATTTCTGCCCCGCGACGTTGCAGTTCACGGGCCAAGGTGGCACTCTTGTACGCGGCAATGCTGCCCGTCAAACCGAGCACAATTCGTCGTCCTGTCAAAGGACCTGTCGGAGAAGGAGAGGCCAATGGCATGGCCAGAATGGGATCAGGCGTCTAGCCCTGCCTCAGGATCCTCATCCCCAAGATCTGGGGCGATGTGCAAGGTCTCGTCTTGGAGCTCCTTGATGGCGATGCTGTGAGGCTTGGGAAGACGCTCGTAAAACTTGGAAATCTCGATTTGCTCGCGGTTTTCAAAAACCTCTTCGAGCGAATCGGTGGGGATCACAAATTCCTCCAGCTTGTCAGCCAATTCCTTCTTCATGCTCAAGGCCACCTGATTGCTGCGCTTGGACAAGGCGACAATGGTTTCAAAAATGTTGCCCGTGCCGTGCGTCTCCAGGTGATGGATGTCGCGCGTCTCGGTCGTGCGCTCGGCTTTGATGCTCTTGAAATTGGTGCTCATGCTTCAGCGGTTTGCGGATGAATTGTTGTCTTCGAGGTTGAGGTCAGTCACTGCTTTTACACTTTGGTCAAAAAGACCTTGGGCTTCCGGCAGGTACGTGCTCTCTGGAAAACGGGAGGCAAAGGTATGAAAAGCTTGAATAGCATCGTTGTAGCGCTCCAGTTTCCTTCTTGCCGTGCTGAGTTTGGCATATTGGAAGTGGCTGTCGATGATCAAAAACTGAAGTGTCTCTTGGTAAGGCGAGCCGGGAAAGTCCGTCATGGCATTCTCCATGGCGATGGTGGCACTCTTGTAATTCCCTGTGGTATGGTAGATTTTGGCATTCTCGAAGGCCTTGATCTCCAACTTGTTGCGAAGGCCATCCACCATGGTTTGGCTGCTGTCACGGAGGCTGCTGCTGGGGTAGCGGTCCATGAAAAGTTGCAACTCATCGATGGCGGTGCGGGTGTCGGTTTGGTCCAAAGAAGCCGGTGGCGACAAATAAAAAGAGCACAGGGCCGCCCTGAACAAAGCAGCTTCAACGCGGGCATCGTTGGGGTAGGTCTTGGCGAAAGTTTGGAAGTAGTACTTGCTCAAGTAGAAGTCATTCACGCAGTCGTGGGTCAAAGCACGGTTCCAATGAATGTCTGGTGCGCGTTCTGTGCCGCGGGAGAGTTGCATCAACTCGTCGTACAACGGCAATGCGCGGAAACAATTCCCCGAATCCAAAGAGGCCTGGGCAAAATCAAGTTTTTCCTGCAAGTCGCCTGATTTGAGCACTTTGTTGTACTCGGAGCATTGTGAGAGGCCCACCCCAATGGAGAGGAGGACGACAGCGGCATGCATGGAGGCAAATGGGTTTCTCCTCATGGCGACGAAAGTACAACGCATGCACGGAGCATTGGTGAAAACTGTGTGAACAAGCCACTCATGCCCTCGGGTGCAGGGAGTAGGTTTGGGCTTTGTACATTCGCACCTTCTAAAACACTGATTTTTGGACATTTTCGATCGAATCCGTCAGGAGCGCGGCCCATTGGGACAACATGCTCGCGACACCCATGGCTACTTCACCTTCCCCAAGTTGGAAGGAGAAATCAGCAACCGAATGACCTTCCGCGGGAAGGACCTGCTCGTTTGGAGCATCAACAACTATCTCGGCCTGGCCAACCATCCCGAAATCCGAAAGGTGGACGCGGATGCTGCTGCGGAGTGGGGCATGGGTTACCCTATGGGGGCCCGCATGATGTCTGGGCAAACGTCCCAGCATGAAGCGCTCGAGCAGGAGCTTGCGGACTTCATGCAGAAGGACGATGCCTTCCTGCTCAACTTTGGGTACCAAGGCTGTCAATCCGCGATCGAGGCTTTGGTGTCCCGTCACGACGTGATTGTGTACGACAGCGAATCCCATGCTTGCATGGTCGACGGTGTGCGTTTGCACCAAGGGAAACGTTTTGTCTTCCAGCACAACGACATGGAGAGCTTTGTAAAGCAACTCGACCGTGCCAAAGCTTTGACCGAACAAACAGGCGGAGGCATCTTGGTGGTGACAGAAGGCGTGTTTGGCATGGCTGGAGACCAAGGGAAGCTTGCTGAAATTTGCGCGTACAAAGAAGACTACGGGTTCCGATTGTTCGTCGACGATGCCCATGGCTTTGGAACGGTAGGCGAAAACGGACGTGGTGCTGGAGATGCCCAAGGGTGTCAAGACCAAATCGACGTGTACTTCGGAACCTTCGCAAAAGCGATGGCCACCATTGGTGCATTTGTCGCCGGAGATGAAGACGTCATTGAGTTCTTGCGCTACAACATGCGGTCTCAGACCTTCGCCAAGTCGTTGCCCATGCCATTGGTGGTGGGTGCGAGAAAGCGTCTTGAGATGCTTCGAAGCCAGCCAGAGCACAAGGAGAACTTGTGGAAGATTGCCTCTGCATTGCAAGAGGGGTTGCGCGCAGAAGGTTTTGACCTCGGGGTCACCAATTCATGCGTCACGCCTGTGTTTTTGAGCGGCGGTTTGGGCGAGGCCACCAATTTGACTTTGGACCTTCGCGAGAACTACGGAATCTTCTGCTCCATTGTGGTGTACCCCGTGGTGCCCAAAGACACCATCATGCTCCGTTTGATCCCGACGGCCATCCACACGCTGGAGGACGTCCAATACACCATTGAGACCTTCACGAAGGTCAAGGACAAGCTGTTCGCAGGCGAATACAAGAGCGAGGAAATCGCTTCCTGGGCCTGATCCAAATGCGGGTATTCCTTGAGCTGTCGTACGATGGCACCCACTACCACGGGTGGCAACGTCAGCCGGAGTGCACGACGGTTCAGGAGGTGCTTGAAGGGGCCATGGAGCGCCTGTTTGGACAGTCTTTTTCGGTGATGGGTTGCGGAAGGACGGACACAGGTGTCCACGCCAGGTATTTTGTGGCACACACTGTCATAAACGACGAAGTCTTTCACGGCCGTGTGTCCTCGATGCAGGAGGCCACCATGAAGCTCAACGGGATGCTTCCCAAAGACATTGGACTGAAGGCGATGCACCAAGTAGGGGCCAAGGCCCATGCGCGTTTCGATGCCGTCGAGCGCAGCTACGCCTACCATGTTCACAACAGCAAAGATCCTTTCCTGGAAGGAAAAAGCACCCGGATTTTTGGAGAGCTCAACCTCGAAGCGATGCAAGAGGCCGCTGCCCATTTGGTCCAAAAAGGCGATTTCGCCTCGTTTTGCAAGGCGGGCACTGGACAGGGAACCACCATCTGTGATGTGCGCGAAGCCCGCTGGGAACAAATCGGACCTCATCAATGGGCGTTCCACATCAGTGCCGACCGCTTTTTGCGCAACATGGTGCGGGCGGTGGTGGGTACCCTGTTGGAGGTCGGGCACGGCAAGCGTACCCCAGAGAGCATGGTGGACGTTCTTGCGGCAGCCCATCGGAGCGCCGCAGGAAAAAGCGTGTTGGGATGCGGGCTGTACCTCACCAAGGTGATTTACCCGCCTGAGGTGTTTTCGCCATCCGACGAGGGATACCTTTGAGTCATGGCCACCCAAGGACAGAACCCCAGCTCCAAAGCAGGCAAAGTATTTGACTGGGACACCGTTCGGACCATCCTCCAGCAAGTCCTTCCTTACCGCAGACGCTTTCTATGGACGGGTGCACTGGTGCTGTTGCTGTCAAGTTTGGTCTGGATCCGCCCTGCCCTCATCCAACAGGCCGTGGATGTGCACATTGCTGCGGGCGACATGGAGGGGCTCTTGCGCGTTTTCCTGATGGTTGTGGGGGTGCTCGTGGTGGAGGCATTGGTCCAGTACCGGGTGACGTATTTGGCGAATTGGGTGGCGCAAAGTGTGAGTTTGGACCTGAGGGCACGGTTGTACAGACATGTCTCTCGGTTTCGTCTCAAGTACTTTGACCAAACCCCAGTTGGCGCGCTTGTGACGCGTCATGTCAGCGACATCGATGGCATTGCCAATGTGTTCAGCAATGGGTTGCTCAATGCGTTTGGCGACATTCTCTCCCTGGCGGTGGTGATGGCGGCCATGTTTTGGATCGATTGGTCACTGACCTTGATCGTCCTGTTGCCCATCCCTGTGTTGCTTTGGGCAACCCGAATCTTCCAAAAACACATCAAGAGTGCCTTTGTGGATGTTCGCAACCGGGTCGCGGAAATCAATGAGTTTGTCCAAGAGCATGTGACGGGCATGCACATTGTGCAGGCCTTTGGCCGGGAGGAAAAAGAGGCGGAGGCCTTTGCCGACATCAATGGTGCGCATAGAGAGGCCAACATCCGGAGCATATGGGCCTTCAGCGTGTTCTTTCCTGTGGTGGAACTGCTCAGTGCGACCAGCGTAGGGCTTTTGCTGTGGTTGGGCATCGGAAGGGTGGCGGAATCGGACTTGACGCTGGGGGTGGTCTTGCAGTTCATCCTTTACGTTTTCATGTTGTACCGCCCCATTCGCCAATTGGCGGACCGGTTCAATGTGCTGCAAATGGGCATTGTGAACGCCGACAGGGTCTTCAAGTTGCTCGACCGTGAGGACCGAATGCCGGAACCCACCCAGCCGACATCTCCAAGCTGGTCGGGGCACATTCGGTTCGAGAAGGTATGGTTTGCATACAGCGACAAAGAAGACGGGACCCCCGACTGGGTCCTTCGCGACGTCAGCTTGGACATCCAGCCTGGACAGAGGGTGGCCTTTGTTGGCGCAACAGGGGCGGGAAAGAGCTCCATGATCAATTTGATTTCAAGGCTCTATGAATTCCAAAAAGGATCCATCACCATCGACGGTGTGGACATCCGCAACGTCCCCGTGGATGAACTTCGGTCCAAGATTGGCGTGGTGCTGCAGGATGTGTTCCTGTTCAGCGGTTCCCTTCGTGAGAACCTAAGGCTTCACGATGCTGAGGTGACGGATGATCAGATGTGGACCGCCATACGCGCTGTTGGGGCGGAGCGTGTGGTGGAGCGTTTGCCGGAGGGTCTCGACCACGACGTACGTGAGCGTGGTGCGACATTGAGTGTGGGGCAGAGGCAGCTCATTGCCTTTGTCAGGGCGTATTTGAGCGACCCTCACATTTTGATGTTGGACGAGGCCACCTCGAGCATCGACAGCGAAAGCGAACAATGGATCCAACGGGCCACAGAGGCCATCACAAAGGGACGGACATCCTTGCTTGTGGCGCATCGGTTGAACACCGTGCGGGACGCCGACCGCATTGTGGTCTTGCAGCATGGCGCCATTGTCGAGCAGGGAACGCACGACAGTTTGCTGGAACGACAGGGGGCTTACCGGAATCTGTTTGAGATGCAATTGTCGGCCTACACCGGTTGATCCCCCCAGGTTTCAGAACGCTTGTATCCGGTGGCTGTCAGCCATGCGACGTGCGCGCCTGATTGGTTGCTGACCTCCACATCCACGTGGACGATTTTCCCACCGTCTTTCCTTGGGATGGCCCGCGCCGTAAGAACATCTCCAGTGTGCACCGGGGCGAGGTGTTGGATGGTGCTGGTGACGCTCACGGACTTTCTTCCTTTTGCGTTGACCGCGAAAGCAAGGGTGCTGTCGGCAAGGGCGTAGGTGATGGCACCATGGGCAATGCCAAAACCGTTCACCATGTCAGGCCGAACAGTCATGCGGCAAACACACGCATCGGGTCCACTCTCCACTACATCGATCCCCAGCCATTGGCTGAAGGCGTCTTTGTCCATCATTTGGGCCACAATCGGGTCGAGGTTGTCCTTGCTCATGGTTCAGGGTTGAATCAAATGCATTTGAAGTGCTCAAAGGGTTCAAGGCATTCTTTGCAGGAGAAATGTGCCTTGCATGCGGTGCTTCCAAACGCAGACACCATGTGGGTGTTGTCGGTCCCACACCTTGGGCATGGCACCACCTTGCCTTTGCCTGTCAAAAATGCCCGGTCTGCCTGGCCTTTTTCAGGCGGGGCAATGCCGTGGGTCCGCATCTTCTCTTTGGCGGAGTCAAGGATCCAATCCGTGGTCCAGGCTGGGGAAAGCACCACCTCCACCTGCGCATCGGGTTCGACAGCTTGGACGGCCGCAAGCACATCTTCTGAAATCACATCGGTGGCAGGGCAGCCAGAATAGGTAGGGGTCAAAGAAACCAGAAGGTGCTTCTCGTGGATGCGCACACCCCGAATCATGCCCATCTCTTCGACGGTCAAAAAAGGCAGCTCGGGGTCGTGCACTCCACGAACCTGTCGCCACGCGCGGTCGATGCGTTCATGGTCCGTCAAATTCACCAAACCGCATCGGGGTATGTCCGTGGCAGGGTCTGCATCTCGGCCAGCAAATAGCTGAGGTGCTCAGAATGGAGTCCCTGTTTTCCTCCCCGTTGCATCCATAGACCTTCTGGCGCCGTCAAATGCGCCTCTTTCAAACAATCCGAGACACGCGTCAGCCAGGCCGTTTGCAGGATGGCGAGTTCAGGTAGGAGGCCAGACATACGTCCAGCTTGGTCCACCTCGTCTTCCATGAACAACTCTCCGGTGAAGGACCACAATGCGTTCAAGCTTTGTTGGACTTTGTCGTGGCTCTCCTCGGTGCCATCCCCCAACCGCACAATCCACTGGCTGCTGTGCTCCCAGTGGTACTGTACCTCTTTGAAGGCCTTTGCGGCGATGCCAGCCAAATCCTCATCCACTTTTTGCTGGGCCAAAAACCCCATCTGCTCCAAATGAAAGGCATCGTAGAGCATCTGACGGACCATGGTGTCCCCAAAATGGCCATTGGGCTGTTCCACCAGCAGGTGGTTTTGGAATTCACGGTCGGTGCGAAAAAAGGCCCATTGGTCTTCGTCTCGCCCTGCACCTTCTCTTTGGCCCGCAAGGGCGTAAAGGTTTCGGGCTTGTCCCACCAAGTCCAAAGCAATGTTCGACACTGCGATGTCCTCCTCCAAGATGGGGCCATGTCCGCACCAGGCTGAAAGCCTTTGTCCGAGGATCAAGGCATCGTCGGCAAGGCGAAGCAGAGATTGAATGTGTGGATCTGCGTGCATGGCCTCACATGTTGCTCACCTCGTCTGGGAGCTTGTAGAAGGTAGGGTAACGGTACACCTTGTCGTTCGCGGGGTCAAACAACACGTCCTTGTCGTCGGGACTTGAGGCGGTGATTTGGGCGGCGGGCACCACCCAGATGCTCACGCCTTCCTGACGGCGCGTGTAAACATCACGGGCATTTTGAATGGCCATTTCCGCGTCGACCGCATGAAGGGAGCCCACATGCTTGTGTCCCAAGCCTTGACGGCTCCGCACGAAAATCTCCCAGAGGGGCCAACCTTGGCTTTCCTGGTTGCTCATGCGGCGTGGGTCTTTGCGGCTTCCCTGCGGGTGGCTTGTTTCTGGGCATGGGCCTTGGCAGCCTCCCTCACCCAAGCGCCGTTCTCGTGGGCTTGCACACGTGCACCAAGCCGTTCCTTGTTGCATGGACCATTGCCTTGAATGACTTGGAAGAACTCCTCCCAGTTGATGGCCCCAAAGTCGTAATGCCCGCGCTCCTCATTCCATGTCAAATCTGGGTCGGGCAAGGTGAGCCCGAGCAATTCAGCTTGAGGCACAGTCATGTCGACAAACCTTTGGCGGAGCTCGTCGTTGGAAAACCGCTTGATGTTCCATTTCATGCTCTGGGCAGAATTGGGCGACTCGTCGTCACTCGGCCCAAACATCATCAAGGAAGGCCACCACCATCGGTTCAAGGCATCTTGGGCCATGGCTTTTTGGTCGTCCGTTCCTTGCGAGAGGCTGTGCATGATTTGGAAACCTTGTCGTTGGTGAAAGCTTTCTTCTTTGCAGACGCGCACCATCGCCCGGGCATACGGCCCATAGCTGCACTTGCACAAAGGCACTTGGTTCATGATGGCCGCCCCGTCGACGAGCCAGCCCACTGCGCCCATGTCCGCCCAAGTCAAGGTTGGATAGTTGAAGATGGAGCTGTACTTGGACTTGCCTGCATGCAAGTCGTCCAGCATTTTTTCCCTGGTCACGCCCAGCGTCTCGGCGGCAGAGTAGAGGTAGAGCCCGTGCCCTGCTTCATCCTGCACCTTGGCCAAAAGAATGGCTTTGCGCTTCAGGGATGGCGCCCGGGAAATCCAATTGCCTTCGGGCAGCATGCCAACGATTTCACTATGGGCATGCTGGCTGATTTGCCGAATCAGCGTCTTGCGGTAAGCTTCGGGCATCCAATCCTTGGGCTCGATTTTCTTCTCTTCTGCAACGTAGGCTTCAAAGCGTGCCTCCAGGTTCATTTCTACAGGACTCATGCGCGCATGTTTTTTTCAAAGTTACGCCGTGTGCCTCCCTTGAAAGCTACTGACCTTCACAATGTGCCCAAACCGCGGTGTGGACTACTTTCGTGCCATGGCGAAATTTCATGAATTGAGGGTGGCAAGGATTGCAAAAGAAACAGCAGACGCTGTCGTGTTGGAGGTGGAGGTGCCCCCATCATTGAAGGAGGAGTTTGCCTTTGAGGCAGGCCAATACTTGACCCTGAGAGATACGGTGGGAGGGGAAGACATTCGAAGGAGCTACTCCCTTTGTTCTTCACCTGCTGAAGAGGCCTGGAGGGTGGGCATCAAAAAGGTGCCGCAGGGCCGTTTTTCCACGCATGCAAACGACGTGCTCCAAGAAGGGGCCTCTTTGCAGGTCATGCCGCCCCAAGGCCGATTTTTGTTGCGCAAAGGAGAAGGGTTGCACCACGTCGGTTTCGCGGCAGGGTCGGGCATCACACCGATCTTGAGTCAAATCAAGCATGTGCTCGGTTCCGACGGGACGTCGACCTACACCTTGTTTTACGCCAACCGCACGGCAGCAAGCACGATGTTCCGCGAAGAAATTCAGGACTTGAAGGACCGGTTTTTGGACCGTCTCCGTGTGTTTCATTTGTTGACCCGGGAGCCCGTGGATGCGGAGTTGCTGTCAGGGCGCATGGACAAAGAACGCTGCGGAGCATTGCTCAAAACTTTTTGCGCATCCCAGGCCATCGATGCAGCTTATTTGTGCGGTCCCGAGCCGATGATCATGGCGGGACGTGAAGCCTTGCTCGCTCATGGCGTGCCTGAGGCCCAGGTCCATTTTGAGCTGTTCACGACCGCTGGGGCCGCGGCTCCAGCTCCTGCGCCTTCTGTTTCAGAAGATTTGGCGGGAGGGGGGGTGCCCATGCAAGTGGTTCTTGACGGGGTCACCACGAGCTTGACTTTGGACCCAGAGCAAAACATGCTCGACGCAGCCCTTGACGCGGGACTTGATGCTCCCTACAGTTGCTTGGGCGGGGTGTGCTGCACTTGCCGTGCCAAATTGGTGCAAGGCAAGGCGACGATGAAGACGAACTTTGCCCTGGAAGAAGGAGAGGTGGAGCGTGGCTATGTCTTGGCATGCCAGTCGCACACCGATGGCCAAGAGCCAGTGGTGCTCGACTTTGACCAACAGTAAGTCGCCGGTTTCTTCAAATCGAATGGCTAGGTTGTCCTGGCCAAAATTCAGCTGGCCCTTTCAGACAGCTCCAGCCACCGCATTTCTGCCTCATCCAAGGTTTGGGCAATGCGTCCCAATTCCGCCCCCATGGCCAGCAACTTCTCGTGGTCTTGCTCCCCCTGAATTTGCGATGAGAGTTCATCGCGCTTCTTTTCCAAAAGGGGCAAGTCTTTTTCCAGCTGGTCAAACTCCATCTTTTCCTTGTAGCTCAGCCGTTTTGAATAGTCTCCTTTGATGGCCACGTTCCCAGAGATGCTGGTGGCCTCCTCTTGTCGTGATTTTTTGAGGGCTTGGGCTTGTCGTTGCTCTTCCTTTCGCTGCGCCCGGTATTGGCTGTAGTTGCCAGGGTAATCACGAACCTCTGTCGCGCCGTCCTCCCCGAGGACCCATACGTGGTCCACGAGCTTGTCCATGAAATACCTGTCGTGCGAGACGACCACCAGACATCCTGAAAAATCCATCAAGAATTCTTCGAGCACGGACAACGTGAAAATGTCCAAATCGTTGGTGGGCTCGTCCAGGACCAAGAAGTTGGGGTTTTGCATCAAGATGCGCAACAGGTGAAGCCTTTTGCGCTCTCCGCCACTCAGCAGCTTGAGGTACTGGTGATGCATGGAATGGGGGAAGAGGAACCGCTCGAGCAATTGGGCGGCAGTCAGCTTGGCCCCGCCCTTGATGGGGATCCAGTCGGCGATGTCCCGAACGGCATCAATGACTTTCCAATGGTCGTCAAAGGAACCACCTTCTTGGTTGTAGTGACCAAAGACCACCGTTTCTCCCACGACTACTTTCCCGGCATCGGGGTCGTCCGCACCAAGAATGAGCTGGAGGAGGGTGGACTTGCCAGTGCCGTTGCGACCGACAATGCCGATGCGCTCTCCCTTTTTGAAGTGATGGTGCAGCCCTTCGAAAAGAACACGTTCACCATAGCCGCGCTTCACCTTGTGCAGTTCCACCACTTTGTTTCCTAGTCTTTCTGGGACCACGGTGATGTGCATGGGGTCTTCCTGCAATCTCTTGGCCGCCTCCGCTTTGACATCTTCAAACCGGTCCAGTCGACTTTTGCTTTTGGTGGTTCGTGCCGAAGGGGTGGCGCGAACCCATTCCAGTTCCCGCTTCATGTGGGCATGGGCACGTTCTTGAACGGCCTGCGCATTCGCTCGTCGTTCCGCTCGTTTCTCAAGGAAATACCCAAAATTCCCTTGGTAGCTGTGCAGCCCATGGTCGTCCAATTCCAAGATGCGGTCGCAGACATTTTCCAAAAAGTACCTGTCGTGCGTGACCATGAAGAGGGTGGTGCCCATGGAAGACAGCCTCTGCTCGAGCCACGCGATCATGTCCAGGTCCAGGTGGTTGGTGGGCTCGTCGAGGACCAAAAAGTCTGGGGCCTCGAGCAGCACCTGCGCAAGCGCTACGCGCCGTTTTTCCCCGCCACTGAGCGTGGACATTGGGCGATCGAGTTGGTGAAGGTGGAGTTGCCCCAAAATCTCACGTGCCCGCGCCTCAAAATTCCACGCCTCATGCGCATCCATCGCATCGTAGGCCTTTTGCAAAGCCTCACCTTCTGCCTCCTGGGCCAATGCGCGTTCGTATTCACGCATGGCCTGGACGGTGGGGCTGTCTCCGATGTACAACGTATCGAGGATGCTGGCATCAGACAGCAGCTCCAGTTCTTGCTTCAAATGACCGTGACGAACCCCAGATGCAAACACCACACGTCCCTCGTCTGCCGGTTCTTGACCACACACTGCACGCAGAAGGGTGGATTTGCCTGAACCATTCCTCGCCACCAATGCCACCCGCTCTCCTTGCTGGATGCCAAAGGTGAGTCCTTCAAACAGCAAGCGCTCGCCATAGGACTTGCCCAGTCCTTCCACCGACAACATGTTCCTCGATTCCCCCATGTTTCAAAGGTACTTGGACTGCCTTGGCCAACGAAGTGTCCAATGAACAGGGTCGTTCGTATGCAGAAAATATCGACGCAATATGTTGACAATCAGCAATCAACACCCTTGTTTAACAACCAGTTGTTGATTCAAAGGAAGAGGGGGCGTGTGAACTGGACAAGCTCAGGCGTTGCTTTGTGGCAACAATTAAATCATTTTCAAATGAAAAAGTTTGTTCTTTCTCTCTTTGCAGTTGCGGCTGCATTCGTCGGTACAGCACAAGATGCTGGTCAACCTCAAGGATCGTGGTACCTGGGTACAGGTGATGCGACCACTTTGTTGAATGTGTTTTCCTCTGGTGTGGCGATCGCGCCCACTGTTGGTTACGCTGTTGCCGATGACATTGTCATCCAGGCTTCTGCCAACGGCCCTACGGACGACATGGGCTTGAACCTCGGAGCTGCCTACTTCATGGGCGACTACTGGGTGGGTCTTCAGGCTACTGACGTGGCAGGTGACCTTGATGCTGGTTTGGCTGCCGGAACGTACATCGACTTCAAAGATGTGTTGTTCTTGACGCCAAACGTTCAGTACAGCTTCGGGCTTCCTGACGGCTCTTCGGACAACTTGTCCATTGGAATTGGATTTGGAGCTCGTTTCTGAGCAAACAATTGAATAGATAGAAAAGGGGGCTTCGGCCCCCTTTTTTCATGCCCTATTTTTGGGGAACGATGAAAGGGATGAATTGGCACGACAAGGAGTGGACGGCACTTGGCCGAGATGAGCTGTACGCCATCCTCCGGTTGCGTGTGGATGTTTTTGTCCTCGAGCAGGATTGTCCTTACAGTGAACTCGATGGCAAAGACTTGCGGGCCATCCATGTGTTTGCTTGCGATGGCCCCCTCGGAAAAGGCCTGCCTGTGGCAGCTTGCACGAGGGTGTTGGGGCCTGGAGTGAGTTATGCAGAACCTAGCATTGGTCGAGTCGCCACCCGTAGGGACATGCGTGGCAAAGGCTTGGGCCGAGAGGTCATGCTCAAAAGCATGGAAGTGTGCATGGCACATTGGCCAGGGTTGGGCATCCGCATTTCAGCCCAGTGCTACCTGGAGACATTTTACAAAGAGTTGGGCTTCGAACCTGCCGGAGAGACGTACTTGGAGGACGGCATTCCCCATGTACAGATGCTGCGACCTGCAGCCAATTGACACTTGATTCAGCCTTTGGCCTCTGCCTTGTCGGCTTGACTTGCTGTGCTTCCCACGTTCTTGGAGGCCACAATCGCGGCCTTCACAAAGGCCACAAAGAGGGGATGAGGTCGCAACACTGTGCTTGCGTATTCCGGATGGAATTGAGAAGCCACGAAATAAGGGTGGGCTGGGATTTCAACGATTTCCACAAGTTTGCTGTCGGGGTTCACCCCTGAAGCCACCATTCCCGCTTCGGCAAAAGACCCGAGGTAGGCGTTGTTGAATTCGTAGCGATGACGGTGCCTCTCTGCCACTTCTGAGCTGCCGCCATATGCTGAAGCCGCTTTGGAGTTGTCATTCAATTGGCAAGGATATTCCCCGAGGCGCATGGTGCCCCCCATGTTGGTGATGCTCTTTTGTTCCCCCATCAGATCAATGACAGGGTGAGGGGTGTACTCTTTGATCTCCGTGGAGTGTGCATCTTCGAGGCCCAAAACATTGCGGGCGAATTCCACGACGGCGCATTGCATTCCCAAGCAGATGCCAAAGAAAGGCGTCTCACTTGTCCGCGCATGTTGGATGCTCAAGAGCTTGCCATCGATGCCGCGAGAACCAAATCCAGGAGCCACCAAAATGCCATCCAATCCGTTCAATCGGTCGGCGACGCTGTCTGGCGTGATTTGTTCGCTGTGGATCCAATCCACTTGAACTTCTGTCTCGAGCTGGGCACCGGCATGGTCAAGAGCTTCTGCGATGCTTTTGTAGCTGTCTTTGAGCTCCACGTACTTGCCAATGAGTCCAATTTTGACAATTCTCTTGGGGTTCTTGTACTTGGAGAGAAAGCTTTTCCACTCGGACAAGTCAGCAGAAGTGTCGTCTCCATCCATGCCCAACTTTTTCAGCACGACCTGGTCGAAACGCTCTTCTTGCATCAACAATGGAACGTCGTAGATGGTGTCGGCATCGATGCTTTCTATGACAGCGTCCAGGGCCACGTTGCAGAAGCGCGCGAGTTTGGACCTGACGTTGGCTGGAAGAGGATGTTCTGTTCTGCAGACCAAGACATCGGGTTGCACCCCAAACTCCAGCAGCTGCTTCACAGAGTGCTGGGTGGGCTTGGTTTTGAGTTCTCCTGCTGCTGACAAGTAGGGCACCAAGGTCAAGTGAACCACCAGGGTGTCTTCAGGCGACTCCCACTTCATTTGCCTCACTGCCTCGATGTAGGGCAGGGATTCGATGTCGCCCACGGTTCCCCCAATCTCTGTGATCACAAAGTCGTAATCGTGCTTGGACCCGAGGATTTGCACACAACGCTTGATTTCATCCGTGATGTGTGGAATGATCTGGACGGTTTTTCCGAGGTATTCGCCTCGACGTTCTTTGTCGATGACGCTTTGGTAAATCCTGCCCGTGGTGATGTTGTTCGCCTGGGTGGTTTGCACGTTCAAAAAACGCTCGTAGTGGCCCAAGTCCAAATCGGTTTCCGCTCCGTCCGATGTGACATAGCATTCCCCGTGTTCATAGGGATTGAGCGTGCCAGGGTCGACGTTGATGTAGGGGTCCAGTTTTTGAATGGTCACCGAATACCCGCGGGCTTGCAAGAGCTTGGCGAGCGATGCGCTGACGATGCCTTTGCCCAAACTGCTGCTCACCCCACCGGTGACAAAAATGTACCGGCTGTTGCGGCCACTGGCCAGCGATTTGGAGGAAGAAGAGGTTGGAGTCGACATGCCCGTGGTTACGGGATTCAAAGGTAGACCAAAGAGTTCTACCCGAGCCCTTGGAGGGGCCAAGAAATCTTTTGGAGTTGTTCACATGCCGCGTTCACCTTCTTCAACCCTCCTCTTGACCGTTCCTGTCGATGCTCTTTGTCAAGGCTTGCACCCAAGGGAATTGCTGCAAAAACTCGCGCCCCACAATCCGCAGCAAGGTGTAGCCCGGGATGGCCAAGACCATGCCCGCGGGCCCACCCAAACTGCCTGCGACCGACACGACCACAAAAATTTCAAGTGGATGGGCAAACACACGCTTGGCAAACACCACAGGCTGGGTGAAGACATTGTCCACACCCTGCGCTGCGAGGTAGACTGCCATGCCCCAGGTCAAATCATCCAGCGCCACCCCACTTGAAATCATGACCAACAATCCGATGCCCGCTCCCAAAAGTGGCCCCACGTATGGGATCAAATTGAACAGTCCTGCCAAAAGACCAAGCAGCCAACCGTGGGGAACCCCAACGAGGGTCAAGCCCAAGCCCACAATCAAGGTCACAATGCTCACTTGAATGACTAGCCCCCCGAAGTAGCGGGTAAGGAGTTCTCCAGACCTTGCCATGACCTTTTCTGCTGAGGCTTGTTTGTCCGGCGGTGTCAGGCCCAGGACGAAGTGCTTGAAAAGGTGGGGTTCTTGCAAAAAGAAGAAGGCCATGAACAGGATGGAGAACGTGGCGACAAACACATTGCCAATGGAGGACAGCAAGTCGGTCAGAAAGCTGCCGGCCGCCTCCATTTGAATCCATTGGGAAGCCTCCTCTGCCAAAAAGGCGCTGTTGGCGATTCCCTCGCCACTCATGTCGATGCCAGCTGTCCATCGGTCCACAGTGGCCAAGGCTTCATTCCAATGGCGGATCAAGTCGTCAGGATTCAAACCCCGCAGTGCAGCGAGCTGTTCTGCCACCAATGGGGCAAAAAGCATCACGACCCCAGAGAGCAGCCCCGCCATGCTGGCCAGGGTGAGCCCTGCGGCCAAGGTCGGTCCCACCTTCCAACGCCCGAGCCGACGTGTTTTCAGCCACGACGCCAACGGTTGTCCCGCGAAACTGACCGCCACGGCCGCCAGGATGTAGGAGGCCAGCTGTCCAAACCGCCAAAAGAAAGCGACGAGCAGCAAGGCCAGCACCCACCAAGCCCATGCGATGCCCCTCATGACAGATGGGGGATGGAAGGGGTGAAGAGACGTTCCAAATGGGCCACTCCGCTGAACAATGCTTCCCATTGGTTCACTTCGAGTTGAAGCGCCGCCATGCTTCCTGTCGGGAGGGAAATGGCACTTCCTGTCAGGTGTTGCACCAAATCGCTCAACCCAGGGTTGTGTCCCACAATCCATCCTGAATCGTGGGCATTGTCCCAATCTTGGATCCATTGAATCCACGACCGATCCGACGCGAGGTAGGCCTCTTCCTGGGTTTGCATGTTCATCGGTGCTTCTTGCCACTCTTTGAGCAGGGTTTGTGCTGTCTGTGTGGTGCGTTGTGAAGGGCTGGTCCACAAGGGGCTGCCAGCGACCCTGCAGAGACGACTGGCTCGGGCCAAATCCAGCACTTCGCGCTCCCCTTGGGCCGTCAGCCGTCGGTGAAAGTCCCCGCCTTCGTGCTGTGGCTCGGCGTGTCCATGTCGGACCACGTACAGTTGCTTCATGGCCCCAATTTCAGAAAACTTCCGCTCGAAGGCGCCATTCCATTCGGAAATGATGCATTGTCATTTTTAGGTGTGGCTAAAAAATAGGCCCGAAAGCATATCTTTGACGTATGGCCAAGTCCACCAACAGAGAAGATCATTTGAAAGCGCTCTATGCGCTTGGGGAGAGAAAGGGAGGCTCCGATGCTTGGGTGGCCACGAATGATTTGGCGGCGCACCTTCAGGTGAAGGCCCCTAGCGTCTCGGGCATGGTGCAGGTATTGCAAGAGTTGGGGTGGGCGGAACACCGTCCATACCACGGGGCCCGCTTGACGCCCAGTGGCAGGAGTTTGGCCCTTTCCCTTGTGCGGAAGCATCGGCTTTGGGAAACCTTTCTGGTCCAGCGTCTCGGCTTTGGGTGGGACGAGGTGCACGACATTGCGGAGCAGTTGGAACACATCGACAGCGTGGAGCTCGTCCAACGGCTCGATGCCTATTTGGACCACCCAGAGGTGGACCCGCATGGCGAACCCATCCCCAATGTCCATGGCGACATTTTGGACAAGCGCGTGCTGATGCCTTTGAGTGAGTTGCCCGCTGGGGCTTGGGGCCAAATCGGTGCGGTCCAGGACGACCAAGGGCAAGTCCTCGACCAACTTCAAAGAAACAACCTTGGGCTGGGCTCAGTGATTGGCCCCAAAGAAAGAACGACTCTGCCTGCTGAAGGGCACCAGTACATTTTGGTGACCCCTTGGGAGAATGCAGATGCACGACCACAAACAAGTGCACCATGAACACATTGATTGCTTGGATGGAGGGCCTTGGCCCAGTGATGGCTGCCCTTGTGGCGACCCTTTTCACGTGGGGGATGACGGCACTGGGTGCCGCATTGGTGTTTCCCTTCAAAACCATGAAGCGCAAGTGGTTCGATGGCATGCTTGGGTTCACGGGTGGGGTGATGGTGGCCGCCAGTTTTTGGTCGTTGCTGGCCCCGTCGATTGAAATGACAGGAGGGGAGGGATTTGCCAAAGTGGGTCCTCCGGCGCTAGGGTTTGCGCTTGGGGCGTTGTTCATCTATGCCCTGGACAAGTTCACCCCGCACTTGCACATCAACTTCAAAAAGGACGAGGCCGAAGGCCCCCAAACGGACTGGCACAGAACCACCTTGCTGGTGCTGGCCATCACCTTGCACAACATCCCTGAGGGGCTTGCAGTGGGCGTGCTCTTTGGTGCCGCCGCATTGGGTTTGGACGGGGCCACCACTGCGGGCGCTGTGGCCCTGGCCATTGGCATTGGGATCCAGAACTTTCCGGAAGGTTTGTCTGTGAGCATGCCATTGAGAAGAGATGGCGTGTCGCGAGGCCGCGCATGGTGGTTTGGTCAATTGTCGGCCGTGGTGGAGCCTGTGGCCGCGGTGATCGGGGCATTGGCTGTGATGGCCATGCGGCCCATCTTGCCTTACGCCCTGGCGTTCGCAGCGGGTGCCATGATTTACGTGGTGGTGGAGGAAGTCATCCCCGAAACCCAACGCGACAAGTACACGGACATTGCAACCCTTGGGTTCATCGGCGGGTTCATCGTGATGATGTCCCTGGATGTGGGGTTGGGATGAGCTGAGCGCCGCCAAACCGCCCACTGCTCATGGTGAGCAGCACATGTTGTTTGTCGGGGACTTGCAACAACCTTTTCTCGAGTTCAGACACCTCCGTGATCACTTCGAGGGTGCTTCTGCCAAAGGAAGCTTGGACGAATGCCACATCTAGCTCCGGAAGTCTTTTGTGCGCCACCACCTTGGGATCGAAGTACACAATGGCGTGGTGGACTTCCTGCATGGCGCCACGGTATTGGGGCAGAAAATCCTTGCTGAGGCTGCTGAAGGTGTGCAGCTCGAACAATGCAGTGACTTCGCGTTCTGGAAACTGCCCCACGACGGAGGCCTGGGTGGCCTTCAGTTTGGACGGGGCGTGGGCGAAGTCGCGGAAAGCAATGAACCCTTTTTCCTGATCTTCTGCCATGACTTCCAACCTGCGCGCCGCCCCCGTGAAATTGGCCATGGCCTGGTCGAAGGTTTCATGCTCAAGTCCCATCGCCTTGCAACATGCCCGCGCAGCCGCGAGGTTTTGCATGTTGTGGGCGCCCAAGAGTTGCATTTCTTGGGTGGGGCCGCTGCCAAATTGGACACGGCTGCCGCCCGCCATGGGGCTGTGGTTTGGGGTGGCATAGCCCACCCAATGGATGTCAGGACGCAGGGCCACGACCTTCGCAACCACTTCATTGAGGAGCTGATCTTCCGTGCAATGCACGACGGTGCCGCGGGGCTCCACCGTCAGGAGGTAGGCTTGGAACTGGGCGATGTAGTCCGCTTCTGTGGGGAAAACGTTCACGTGGTCCCAGGCAATGCCCGTGACCACCGTCACATGGGGGCCGTACCAGAGGAATTTGGGGCGACGGTCCACGGGTGAGCTCAGGTATTCATCGCCTTCAATGACCGCCCACTCATGCGTCTCGTTCAAGTCAACCATGCGGTCAAACCCAGCGAGCTGCGCACCCACCATCAAATCGGTGGAAATGCCTGCGCCCTTGAGCGCGTGCAAAATCATGGAGGTGACTGTTGTTTTTCCATGGCTCCCTGCCACGACCATGCGCTTTTTGTTCTCGGTGGCAAAGCGAAGAAATTCTGGGTACGACTGCACCGCGAGCCCCAACGATTGGGCCTTCAACAATTCAGGGTTGTCGGTGCGCGCGTGCATGCCCAAAATCACCACATCCAAATCAGAGGTGATCATGTCAGGTTGCCATCCTTCCTGGTCAGGCAAAAGTCCTGCCGAGGAAAGTCGTCCGCGGCTTGGTTCAAAGATCTGGTCGTCGCTTCCCGTGACGTCGTGACCGGCATGGGCAAGGGCGAGCGCGAAATTGTGCATGGCACTTCCGCCAATGGCAATGAGGTGGATACGCATGGAACGAAAGTTCACATCTTTTGAAGGTGCAATGAGGCATGTGGCGTTTCACTTTCCCACATTCGCAGCATGAGAAATGCCCTTCGGACTTTGAGGCTTCACCGCGCGGCTTGGCAATTGCTCGGCGGCCCATTGGCCTTGTGGTTTCTTCCAGCGGCATTGGTCACTTTGGTCCTTTCAGCTTTGGGGTGGTGGGGAATCGGTGCCTTGGCGGTGCATTTGGCGGATCATTGGTTGCCAGAAGAGGAGTGGAGGCATGCTCCTGGCTGGCTGGTCAATTTGGTGAAGGTGTCGATTTGGATGGCGCTTCTGGTGCTCAAGCTGAAGGTGACCAAATACATCATGCTCCTTTTGCTGGGGCCTGTCTTGGGCATGGTGAGCGAAGCGGCAGATGTCCATTTGGGTGCCAATCCAGTCTCTTTTTCGTGGCGGCTGCTGGTGAAAAATGCATGGCGTGGCATGCACGCTGTGTTTTGGATGGCCTGTCTCGAGATGGTGGTGGGGCTGTCGTGTTGGGCCGTCGCTTGGGCAATCCCGTTGCTCTCACCTCTGATGCTGGCTTTGTCTTGGACAGTGGGAGCATGGGCCTACGGCGCCGCGATGTTGGACTACGTGTGGGAACGCGAAGGCCTTGGTGCAAAGGCAGGCCTTGTCAGAAGTGTCGAACACCTTGGCGTAGCACTTGGTGTGGGCGTGCCCTTTTCCATTTGGATGTCGGTGCCGGTTGTGGCTTGGACCTTGGGGCCTTTGATGGGTGGCATGGGTGCGGCCACCGTGGCTGTGCTGGCCGTTCGAAGGGCTCAGCCGGCCTCGCCTGCGACCACTTGAATTTGGACCCCTAGGGCTTCGAGGTCGTCAAAGAAGGCAGGGTAGCTCTTGGCCACGCATTCCGCACCCTCGATTTCCATGCCTTGCCCTGCGGCACCCAACAGGGCTGCAGCCATGGCCAATCGATGGTCCCCGTGGGTGGACATTCTTCCCATGGAGGGCTTGCCTGGGTGGATCAACATGGTGTCGTCGTCCACCAACAATTCCACGTCAATGCCCAGCTTTTTCCATTCCTTTTGGATGGTGGCTCCCCGGTTGGACTCCTTGTTTTCCAAGCGATGCAGTCCACGAAGGCGACTTGGCTTCTTCGCAAACACCGCCATGGCGGCGAGGGGTGGAAAAAGGTCGGGACAGTCGGTCAAATCAACGGTGAAACCTTTGGGACGGCCTGCGAAGACCTGCACACCTTCTTCTGTCCCTGCAAGACGACATCCGCCAAAAAGAAGAGCGCCCTTGATGGCTTCATCAGCTTGGGTGTAGGTGCTGTGAAGCCCTTCGATGGTCAAGTGATGGGGCGAACAGAGGAGTCCCAGTCCCAACAAGAAGGCAGCACCAGACCAATCGCCGTCCATGGCGACGTCTCTTCCTTGAGGTCTCTGTCCTCCAGGAATCTGGAGGGACATGGTACGGTGGTCTTCATCGTCCGCCACGACTTGAATGTCGAGTCCGGCATCCTCGAGCATTTCAAGTGTCATGTCCACGTACGGTCTGCTGACCACGTTGGTCAAGTGAAGGGTGCTTTCCTTTTCTGCAAGCGGCAGTGCGCAGAGCAGTCCTGTAAGGTGCTGGCTGCTTTCCGAGCAGTCGATGGTGGCTTCAGCTCCTTTCATGGGGCCTTGGATGCGGAGTTCTTCTCCTGGCTTTCCGCCTTGCACCGTGGCCCCAAAAGGGGCAAGAATACGTTGCATTCCATGCATGTCCCGTCGCAGCAGGCTTTCCTGACGCTCGGCCGTCAATGGGCCATCGTGCAGCGCGGCCAACGTGCCAAACAGCCGCATCCCCAAACCAGACTCTCCAGGGTGGATGGTGGCGGATCGAGGCGCCAAGGGAAAGTTGCCGTGGATGGCCACGGCCGACTCGCCAAGTTCCACCTCAGCCCCGAGCTCCGCCGCCATCATGAGGGCATGGGTGCAATCGTCCGACTCTGAAGGGCGCCGGATCATCGTCGTCCCGTCGGCGACAGTGGCGATGGCCACAGCGCGTTGCATGATGCTTTTGCTGGGAGGGGCCCAAACGGTGTCCCCAGACAATGCGCTGGGCAAAACCCTTAAAATCATGACCTGTCTTGAGGTTTGCGTCCAGTGTAGACCGTTGCGATGCCGCCGGTCAGGGGTCGGGCATGGACGTCGGTGTATCCAGCTTCGGTCAGATGGTTCAGGAAGTCTTGTCCTTCGGGGAAGGCCTGCACACTTTCAGGCAAGTAGGTATATGCAGCGGGATCCTTGCTGACCCAGCGGCCAATGGTGGGCATGATGTGCTTGAAGTACAACCCAAAAACTTGACGAATGGGGAAGCGACGTGGTTTGCTGAATTCCAAAATCATCCCCAGCCCTCCTGGTTTGAGCACGCGAAGCATGTCTTTGAGTCCGCCTTGAAGGTTTTCAAAATTCCGAACCCCAAACGCCACTGTGAACGCGTCGAAGTGTCCTTCGTCGAAAGGCAATGACACCGAATCTCCTTGGATCAGCTCAATCCGTTCATCCCATCCCCGTTGGGCGACTTTGTCCCTTCCCACCTCCAGCATGCCTGCGCTGATGTCCACTCCAGTCACATGGGCGTCAAGGCCCATGCGTACCGCTTCGATGGCGAAGTCTGCCGTGCCAGTGGCCACGTCCAGCAAGGTGCTTGGCTGTTCCTTTCGCAGCACACGGATGCAGGACTTGCGCCACAACACATCGATGCCCAAAGAGAAAAAGTGGTTGAGGAAGTCGTACCTGTGGGCGATGCCGTCGAACATGCGCTCGACCTGCGTTTTTTTGTCTTCTTGGTCGGTGGAGACGTAGGGGGTGATTTTGGTGCCCATGTGTAGAGTGTTGGTCAAAGGTGCAACAGGAGGAAAGCCCCTCCGGTTCAACCCACCATGGTGTGACCGTCTGGGTATTTGAAGTGCGATTGAAGGGTCCTGCCGCCTACGGCGAATGCCACCGTCAAGGTGCCGACCCTGCCCACGAACATGGCAGTGGCCAAAATCAACTTGCCAGCAGAAGACAGCTGCGCGGTGAGTCCTGTGCTCAGTCCGACGGTGCCCATCGCGCTCACATGCTCGAAGGCCAGGTCAAAAAAGGCCACTCCTTCATGAAGGACGAGATGAGATTCTGTGACCGTCAGCAAGAAGATGCCCACCATGTTCCCTGCCAAAAAAAACAGCAACACACTGTATGCGCGGGAGCGCAGCACAGCATGCACGGTGCGTTGGAAGATCTGGACGTGGTCTGCACCACGTACGGTGCGCCACACGTCCGCCAGCACAATGGCCAATGTGGAGGTTTTGATGCCGCCACCCGTGGAGCTTGAGGAAGCCCCGATGAACATCAAGACCATCAGCAAAAAGAGCATGGGCATCCCCACAGACCCAATGTCCACCGTGTTGAAGCCACTGGTCCTTGTCACACTTTGGAACACGGCGGTGGTGAATTTGCCAAACCACGACATGCCTTGCATGGTGCCGCTCCACTCGAGGACACCAAATGCAACAGCGCCCAAAGCGACAAGCCCTGTGGAAAAGTAGAGGGCGATTTTCGTCGGGAATGAAATGGTTTTCCAGGGCTGTGCCATTCGTTCGCGCAGTTTGGCCAGGTCGAAGAGGTCAAACATGGCCACCATGCCCAATGCGCCGAGAAACACCAGAACAGTGATCACCCAATGCACCAGCCAGTTGGTGGCCACCCATGGATGGGCCAACCCGTCGGTGAATAGGGTGATGCCTGCATTGTTGAAGGCGGAGACACTGTGAAAGACGGAGGAGAAGAGACGCTCGCCCCATGAATCAAACGGGACGTCAGGGCTCCAAAGCATCATGAGTGCCAGTGCGCCAAGGGCTTCCAGCCCCAAGCACCAAAGCACCACCTTCCCCAAAGATCCAGAGCTTCCAAGAAGGCTTTCGCTGTTCACAAAATCCTCGATGACGTCGTGCTGCTTGACCGCCACGCCAAATTTGGACACCAGTGCGAGAAAGGAGCCAAAGGCGATGAAATTCAACCCGCCCAATTGAATGAGAAGCAACAACACCCAGTGTCCTTTGGCGGTGAAGTAGGTCATGGTGTCCACACTCATGAGTCCTGTCACGCACGTGGCACTGGTGGCGGTGAAGAAGGCGTCCACCCAAGGCATGTGCCCCTCGACGGTGGTCATTTCAGGCATGTTGAGCAACCAAGTGCCCACGCCGATGAGGAGCAAAAAGCTCAGGATGAAAACAACAGCCGGATGGAGCCGAACCTTGGGCAACCGGGAACCAGGCCGCAGCGATTCAGAGATGATCACCGCCAGCAAATACCCTTGGATCAGCACCGTGCTGAAGTCGGTGATGCTGGGCACAAGACGGTTCAATGCCTCCCCAAGAAAGGGCGTGCCCCAAAAGACGTCACCGGCACCTTCCACGAGCAACAAGGCCATGACGAGTCCTTCGGGCCAAGTTTCACGCAGGAATTGACGCGGGTGAAAATGATAAAGGACGCGAAGGCCGTAATGGAACACGTAGAAGCCAAAACTGGCCTTGACGAGCTGGAACAGAAGCGTTGAAGTGTCCGGCTCGTGCGCATACCCATAGTACAAGGCCAGGACCACAAGGGCCATGACATTGACCAGCAGATTGAGCCATTGAAACGTTCCTAGGACCGATTCCTTGCTGTTGTACAGCCAAACGTTGGCCCGTTCTCGGAAGGATTGCCAGGTCAAGGGGAGAGGGTGTCGTCGGGAAAGAGCCGGCACCACTCTTTCTCCAGTTCACTTTTTGAGATGGGGACGACCCCCACGCGCTCGCAGACCCAGCCTCCAGCCATGTTGGACACCGCGGCCAAAAGGCTGGAGTCGCAACCAGAGGCCAGCAAGAGAGCCGCCACTGCAATCACAGTGTCTCCCGCGCCGCTGACGTCCTTGATGTCCCGAGGCAAAGCGGGCAAGTGCTGGTGGTGAATGCCTTCCAAGGGCGCGTGCATCCAAGTGCCATGCTCACTGAGCGTGACCATGAGCCGCTCGCATTGAAGTTGGGACATCAATGCTTCCACAGCTTCCTTCATGGCCCCAGCATGCTCAGGGTGGGCGGCCACCTTCAAGCGGAGACCTTCGTTGAGCTCCTTCAGATTGGGTTTGAAAAGGGCGACTCCTTCGTACAGGCCAAATTGCCGAAACTTTGGGTCCACGGCCACGGGCACTCCTGCCTCCCGGCAGCGCGCCAACGCACCCTTCACCATGGCAGGGGACATCATGCCTTTGTCGTAGTCCTCGACGACCACCACATCGGGGCGATTGGGACCTGACAGCACTTGGTCGAGGGCATCCAAGGCCTTCGCCACCAAAGCATCTGAAATCCATTCGGTCGACTCCTCGTCGACCCTGAGCACATGCTTTTCATCGCTGATGACCCTTGTCTTGACTGTGGTGGGCCGATGCGCATCGACGATCAAATGGGGACGGCACATGCCTTCGAGGAGATGCTGAAGCTCTTGTCCGGGACCGTCTTGCCCCACAACGCTGATCAAGTCCACCTGCGCCCCAAGGGCGTGCAGGTTTTTGACCACATTGGCCGCACCGCCCACCCGTCGTTCGCGTTGAGCAATGTCGACCACCGGGACAGGTGCCTCAGGGCTTTGGCGGGTCACTGACCCCCACATGTAGGCATCCAACATCACGTCCCCTAAAACACAAGCCCGTGGGGCATCCCAAGGCAAGGAACGAACGCGGGGAGAAGTGCTGGGGTCCGACATCAGGCCAAAGGTCGTGACTTAGTGCAGAAGTGCACAGGCTTGGGCAATCCGACGGATGGCTTCTTCGAGGACATCGTCTGCGGCAGCATAAGAAAGTCGGATGCACTCAGGGGTGCCAAAGGCCGCGCCGCTGACCGAAGCCACCTGAGCTTGTTCCAACAGATAGAAGGAAAGGTCATTGGCGTCTTTCACCACACCTCCTGCATGGCTTTTGCCAAACAGCGCACTGACATCGGGAAACACGTAAAATGCCCCCATCGGTTGGTTGACCTGGAATCCGGGGACCTTTGAAAGACCATCCACCATGAGGGACCGTCGCCTCCGGAAAGCCTCCACCATGGGAGCTGCAACAGCGGAGGGGTCGGCTTCCAAGGCTGCCGCTGCTGCTGCTTGGGTGATGCTTGAGGGCGCAGATGTGAATTGCCCCTGGATCTTGGTGCATGCCGCTGCAATCCACTTGGGTGCACCGATGTAGCCCAAGCGCCAGCCTGTCATGGCGAACCCTTTGGAGACCCCGTTGACCGTCACAGTTCGTTCCCACATGCCTGGTTGTGCAGCCATGCTGGCGTGCTTCTCTGTGAAGTTGATCAGTTCATAAATCTCATCGCTGATGGTCACGACCCTGTCGTGACGAAGCAGCACCGCCGCAAGTGCGGCAGTCTCCTCCTCGGTGTAGACGGATCCCGACGGGTTGCATGGGGAGGAGTACATGACCAGCCTTGTTTTCGGGGTGATGGCCGCCTCCAAGGCCTGAGGTTGAATCTTGTAATCGTCGTCGATGCTTGTGGGCAACACCACGGGAATTCCGCCAGCCACCTTGACGATTTCTTCATAGCTCACCCAATAAGGCGCAGGCAAGATGACTTCGTCCCCTGGGTCCACCAAGGACAGGACGACATTGGCAAGGCTTTGCTTTGCACCTGTGCTGACGACCACTTCATCCATGGCGTACGCGAGGCCGTTGTCCCTTTGGAACTTGTGCACGATGGCCTCTCGGATCCTTGGGGTGCCGGGCACAGGGGTGTAATGCGTCTCGTTCGCCTCGATGGCATCAATGCCTGCTTGCTTCATGGCCGCAGGAGTGTCAAAGTCGGGCTCGCCGAGTGAAAGGGAAATGACATCGACTCCTTGGGCCTTCAATTCGCGGGCTTTTCTGGCCATGGCAATCGTGGCCGATTCGCTCAGACGTTGGAGCAATTGAGAAGTGGTGGGTTGCATGGGAAGAGCTGAAATGAATGCTGAGAATGCGTGCTCAAAAATACGGTGCCCCTCCGACAGAAGCCCTTTATGAACGACGAGATATGCACCACAGCCCCAAGGCTGTCCACAGTCCGTTGACGGGCAGTAGGGCGAAGCCAAAGGAGAACCCCACAGTGGCCCCCAACAAGGTCTCTGTGGTGTACCCCAAAATGGGGGCCGCGACACAGACCCAGGCGATCCACTGGGTGCGGGGCTGCCAAGTCGTGCCCAGCCCTACCGCAAAGAGTCCGAGCAGGGGACCGTAAGTGTAGTTCGCGACAGTGAACAGCGCAGCGACCACTGAGGTGTCGTTCACGGCGTGAAAGGCCAAGATGACCAACCATAGCGCCATCGCCATGCCAAGGTGCACGCGCTTGCGGGTGACCATGCCCTTGTCGCCTTCCATGCTTGGCGTGTCCAGCAAGTCCACGCAGGTGGACGTCGTCAAGGCCGTCAGGGCGGAATCTGCGGAGCTGAATGCCGAGGCCAACAGACCCACCAAAAAAGCGACCCCCAACCACGGCCCCAAGGATCCCCCCATGGCCACCATGGGGTACAGCCTGTCCGTGGCCTCGGGCAAGGGCATGCCAATGCGTTCGGCATGCATCCAAAGGAGTGCGCCCATGCTCAAGAACAAGACGTTCGCGCCGACGAGCACAACGGTGAACGCCCCCATGTTCCATTGCGATTCGCGGACATTTTTGCAGGCCAGGTTTTTTTGCATCATGTCTTGGTCGAGCCCAGTCATGGCCACGGTGACAAACATGCCGGCCAGAATGTGCTTGACCCAGTGGTTGCCCAAACGCCAATCTTCCGTCACCCAAATGCGGGTCAGTCCCGTCTCGTCGAGTACTTGAGGGAGGTTGGACCAGCTTTGGCCTCCGGCAGAAAGGATGCCCCCAATGGTGAGCACCACAGCCAGAAGCATGCATGCTGTTTGAAGGGTGTCCGTCCAGATCACGGTGTTCATTCCGCCTTTGCGGGTGTACGCATAAATGATGGCCAGCACGGATGCGGTGGTGCCCATGAACCAACTCCAGGGCGCGGGCCCGCCCGCCATAGGTTCGAGGATGAGAACATCCAGCACCAACACGACCAAGAACAAACGAAACGATGCCCCGATGATCCTGCTCAACAAGAAAAAGGCAGCCCCCGTTTTGTGGGCCTGTCGCCCAAACCGCTGGCCCAAGTACCCGTAAATGCTGGTCAGGCCAAGCTTATAGTAAAGGGGTAGGAGGATGGTTGCAACAATCACGTATCCAATGCAATAACCCGCGACCATCTGAAGGTAGGTCCACTCCTGTGAGCGCACCCATCCGGGAATGCTCAAGAAGGTCACGCCAGACAGGGAGGCGCCGACCATTCCGAAGGCGACCACATACCAAGGTGCGCTTTGACCTGCGACGAAGAAGCCGCGGTCGTCCGTGGCCAAGTCCTGTGGTCCCGCCCTCCACGAACTCCACCAACCGATGCCAAGCAACAGGCCGACGTAGCCCACGGTGATGAGGATGGCGATGCTGGGACTCATGCGTTCAAATGTACGTCCTACCGAGGTGGTCGCACCCTGCCATTCTGTACCTTCGTCCCGTGCAACTCCCGTCCCGTTTGATTGAAGCTGCAGTGGACCAAATGGCCACTCTGCCTGGCATTGGCCGCCGCACGGCGTTGCGGCTTGTCCTGCACATGTTGGCGCGCGACGAAGACAGGGTCCGTGACTTTGCGGAGGCCATGGTGGCCATGCGGAGTGGGGTGAAGCCTTGCGGCACTTGCCACAACCCCACAGAAGAAGAGACGTGCAACCTCTGCGCCAATCCCCACCGAGATGATGCCACGGTTTGTGTGGTCGAGGATGTGAGGGACTTGTTGGCGTTGGAGTCCATCGGCGAATACCGTGGGTTGTACCACGTTCTGGGTGGCGTGATCAGTCCGATGGATGGCGTAGGCCCCGCAGATTTGACGGTGGATGCTTTGGTGTCGAGGGCTGCGGAAGGTGGCATCAAAGAGATCATTTTGGCCTTGCCTGCATCGATGGAAGGGGACACCACAGCATTTTATTTGGCCAAAAGGCTGGTGGAGAGCGAATGCATGCTCACCACCTTGGCAAGAGGTGTTTCCGTGGGAGAAGCCCTGCAGTATGCGGACGAAGCCACGTTGTCGAGTTCGTTGTTGAACCGCCTGCCATACAAGGGTTGATGGACCTCAGTGTCGTCATTGTCAGCTACAATGTTCGGGCATTCCTGGAGCAATGCTTGGTGTCTGTGGAGCGCGCATCTTCTGGCTTGGACTTGGAAGTCTGGGTGGTGGACAACAACAGTGTGGATGGATCTGTGGAAATGGTTCGGTCCCGCTTTCCCGAAGTGCACCTCGTGGCCAACCGTGACAATGTTGGATTTTCCGTTGCGAACAACCAAGCCATTCGGCAATCCAAAGGGGAGCATGTCCTTCTGCTGAACCCCGACACGGTGGTCCGTGAGGACACGTTTGTGAAAGGGCTTGCGCACATGAAGGCCCACACTGAAGTGGGGGGCATGGGGGTGCCCATGTACGATGGGACCGGTCAGTTTTTGCCAGAGTCCAAGCGCGGGGTGCCCACGCCTTGGGCAGCGTTTTGTCGGATGGCAGGGCTGCATCATTTGGCCCCTCGGTCGCCCAAGTGGAACGCCTACTACGCGGGCCATGTGGCAGAAGACGAGACCGCAGAAATCGACATCCTTTCCGGGGCCTTCATGTGGATGCGGAAGAAGGCCTTGGACGATGTAGGCCTGCTGGACGAGCAGTTCTTCATGTACGGCGAGGACATCGACCTGAGCTGGCGTTTGGTCCAAGGAGGCTGGCGGAACCATTACCTCGCTTCGACCAGCATCATCCACTACAAAGGCGAAAGCACCAAAAAAGGAAGCTTGAACTACGTGCTGGTGTTCTACCGTGCCATGTTGCTGTTCGCTGCCAAGCACTTTGAAGGACGTCAGGCCAAGCTCTTTTCTTGGATGATTCGGCTCGCCATTTACGGGCGTGCTGGGTTGGCCATTGTGAGGCGTTTGTTTTCTCGATGGGGCGAGTTGATTCAAGCGGCCGCACTTTCCACCGTCCTGTTGGCCGGGTGGCTTGTGTTGCTCGACACGGATGGGTCCAGGCAATTGACCTGGCAGGATGTTGGATGGCAAGCGCCAGTGCTGTTGGGGATTCAGTGGTTGGCCATGTGGGCATTGGGTGGCTACCGAGAAACGAGGAACAAACGGTCGTTGTCCGGTCAGCTGGTTTCCTGGATGGGGGCATCTTTGTTGACTTGGGTTGTTTATGGCATGTGGCCAGAGGGCTGGCGCTTCAGCAGGGCAGGGGTGCTCGGTTTGGTCGCAGGGCATGGTTTGGCCCATGGGTTCACCATGTACCGGTCTTGGAAGCGCGGTGGCAACCCTTTTCACGTCCGTCGTGTCCTCGTGGCCGCAGAAGACCTGGAGAAGATGGTGGACTTGTTGCGACGAAACGAGGGGGAGCGGACGCGGCACCACAGCGTGGCGCTTTGGTCCAAGGGTCCAAGGCCTTCAGATGCGCCTGTTTTGCCCTTTGTCCCATGGGTGGGTGGGGTGGACGACCTGGAGGAAGCCCTGCAAATCCACGACGCGGACGAGGTGGTGTTCAGCGGGAGAGACGTGTCGACAGATTTGATGGTGCAGTCCCTAGAAATGCTTGGGAAAAGACACATTCACTGCCGCATTGCCTGGACAGATGCGGGGGATGTGATGTCCAGTGGAGGTGCCTCTAGGCCCGCATTTGATTCTTTCAGCCAAGGTTTGCATGTGCCTGAAGTGGCAAGGACCAAACGGATGTTTGATGTCCTCACATCTCTGGTGGTGTTGCTGGCCGTCCCGGTGCTCTGGGCATCGGGAAGAGCGCGTTGGGGGACTGCCGCGAGAAAAGTACTCGTGGGTCGGTGGACGTGGGTTCGCCCGGGAAGCTTGACCTCCGACCGGCCCTGGGTTTTGGACTTGGCCAACGATCCTGAGGAAAGGAGCGCCCAACGCAAGGCCTTCACCCATGGACGAGATTACCATTGGAAGAAGGACCTTTCGGTGGTCGTGGATGCCTTAATTTCGCACCGAGCAATCATCTCCCATGGCCATCATTGACATTCTCCTGCCCAAAATGGGCGAAAGTGTGGCGGAAGCCACCATCACCAAGTTGGTCGCCGGTTCAGGCGACAGCGTAGAAGCGGACGATCCCATTGTGGAAATCGCCACAGACAAGGTGGACTCGGAGGTGCCCGCACCTGAAGACGGTGTGTTGGTGGAGTGGTGTGTCGAGGAAGGGGACGTGGTGCAAGTGGGCAGTGTGATTGCACGATATGACATTGGAGGTGAAGAGACCTCCGCGCCTGCGGCCTCCGCGGCGCCGTCCTCCTCCTCCTCTGTAGACGCTCCCAAGGAGCAAGCGCCACCTGCATCGCCCCAGCCTGCGCCTGCTCCAGCTCCTGAGGTGGTTGAAGCCGTCATGGCTCCTTTGGACACGTCTCCTGCAAGGAAGGGCCCCTCTGGAAGGTTCTATTCTCCATTGGTGCGCAGCATTGCCCAGAAAGAAGGCATCGCCATGGCCGAGTTGGAAACTGTCCCAGGAACCGGGTCAGAAGGCCGGGTCACCAAGAAGGACATTCTTGCCTACATCGGAACAAGAGGGACGACTCCAGTCGCTGCACCCAAAGCCGCTCCAGTGCCTGCGGCAGCTCCTGCAGCAGCGGTGACTGCTCCAGCGGGAGCGAAAAGCATGGGAGGCGACCACGACATTGTGGAAATGGACCGCATGCGCAAGATGATTGCAGACCACATGGTGCGGAGTGTGCAAACCAGCCCGCACGTCACCTCGTTTGTGGAGGCGGATGTGACCAATCTCGTGCTGTGGCGCAATGCCAACAAGCAGGCGTTCCAAGAAAAGTATGGAGAGAAGTTGACCTTCACGCCCCTGATCGCCGAGGCCATCGTTAAGGCGATTGGAGAATTCCCGGGGGTCAATGCGAGTGTCGATGGCGACCGTATTCTGATGCACAAGCACATCCATCTCGGCATGGCAGCGGCTTTGCCCTCCGGCAACTTGATTGTGCCTGTGATCAAACATGCCGACCAGTACAATTTGCAAGGCTTGGCCCGGCAAATCAACGATTTGGCAGGAAGGGCCCGCGCGGGCAAACTCACGCCGGACGATGTGGCTGGAGGCACCTACACCATGAGCAACGTGGGGACATTTGGCAATGTGATGGGCACCCCCATCATCAACCAGCCGCAAGTCGGCATTTTGGCCCTGGGCGCCATCCGCAAACGCCCGGCCGTCCTCGAGACGCCGCAGGGCGATGTGATTGCGGTGCGGCACATGATGTTCCTCAGCCACAGCTACGACCACCGGGTGGTGGATGGCATGTTGGGTGGCAGTTTTGTGCGCAGGGTCGCCGACCACCTTGAAGGGTTTGACTTGAACCGTCCGCTTGAAGGGTAACCTTCGGGTGACTTTGAACGTACGTCATTCACGAATTCCCATACATCGGTGGTGATAAGTCTGCCCCTCACGCCCATCAGGTGTGTGATGCACAGGTAGATTGCCATTGTAACGCACAGCCATGCACATCACAAAACATTTTGGCCAATTCCTAATCCTTGCTGTCTTCCTGACAGGAGCAGGGAACTCTTTGCGGGCTTCGGAGGTTCTGTTCAACAGCTTGGACTCGACCTGGTCGAATTACACCACCGGAGAGCTCTTCATGGAGGGCAACATCCTCATGGAAGAGGGGTTCTGGCACGAGGCCTCTCGGGTCTGGTCCTACGCAGAAAAGACCCACCCACACAACAGGGTGGTGAAGTTCAAGAAAGGCGTTTGCATGTCTCGGATTGGAGGTCGCTGGGATGAGGTTGCGTCTCAATTCGAGAAAGTCACGGGCCCTTCATTGACCCTTCGCTACGACCCATTCAACCCCAATCAAAAATTGCCACCCGTGGAAGCTTGGCTTTGGTTGGCAGAGGCGCAACACCGCTTGGAGCGGTTTGAGGCAGCTCAATCGGCGGTGGACCGTTATCTGGCGGTAGTAGGAGACAAACATTCGAGTTTGGATTGGGCTTCCAGCATCTTGGACAATGTCCGTTTTGCCACCCGAGCCCTGAACAACAAAACCTCGAGCCGCGTCTCTCCATTGCCGATGAACAGCGAGGCGCAAGAAACGCATCCCGTCATGACGGCGGATGGTCAGCTGTTGTTCTTTTCCTCCAACCGTGCGCGCAGCAATGGTTCCAACCATGGCCGGATTGACCCCGACACCCGAGAGCATTACCACGACATTTACCAAGTGAGGCGTTTGGCATCCGGGGATTGGGGAGAGCCAGAACTGTTGAATGTTGGTTTGCGCAACCATGCCCATGTGGTCGGCTCGGATGCGTTTGGCGACAAACTGGTTGTGGTGGACAGCGATGGATGGAACCATGAGCTCAAAATGACCCAGCGCTGGGAAAGAGGATGGACTTCTGCCGAGCCATTGGACATTGACAAAAACATCCCAACCCAAGGAGAGGTGGCTTTCTTCCCGGACAAGAGCCGGTTGATCGCAAGCGTCAAATCCAGAAAGAGCATTGGTGGCTTTGACCTTTTTGAAAGCCAAATGGAGGAAGACGGACGTTGGAGCAAGTTGCGTCCATTGGGAAGCAATGTCAATACATGGGGAGATGAGATCACTCCTTTTGTTGCAGCGGATGGAAAAACACTGTTTTTCGCATCCAATGGTGCGGAAGGAATGGGAGGCTTTGACGTGTACCGAACCACTCGGAACAATGCGGGCGGTTGGACCCAGCCAGAGCATTTGGGTGCGCCCATCAACAGTGTGGACGACGACTTGGCCTTTGTACTCGATGCAGCAGGCAAGGTTGGGTTTTTGGCCACCAGGCGACAAGCGACGTCAAGCGACCTCGATTTGTACAAGGCAGAATTGAACGGAAGTGATTTGTTGGAAAATGAAGTGGTGGTCCTGTCCCTGAATGCTTCAGGGCTCGAGGCCAGCGAACGGCCACCTGCCTTGGTGATCAAGGATGCCCAAACGGGTGCCATTGTTCAACGTGTCGCCCCCCGAAGCACGGAGGAAGTATTCCAATTCATCGTCAATGTGGGCGATGAGGTTGTGGTGGAATCAGAGGTGCTCGAAGCATCGAACCAAACGGAGTTGCTTCGACGCGAAATTTCGGTCCCACGAGGGGGTGAAATCTCTTCAGTTGAACTTGACTTCGAGGAGGTGTTTGTGCCTGAATCTGCGGTCTCGTCCGATGAACAAAAAGGGCAACCTGAATTGTCCATCTTGGTGATTGAAACTTCCAAGACACCAACTCCTGGGCCTGTGGTGGAAGAGCCTGTGGTGGAAGAGCCTGTGGTGGAGCAGCCTGTGGTGGAAGAGCCTGTGGTGGAAGAGCCTGTTGTGGAAGAGCCTGTGGTGAAAGAGCCTGTGGTGGAAGTCCAACCTCAACGGGTCAAGTCCCAAGAGGACGGCTCTCCGATTTCTGCCCCCATTGCCCCGTTGGCATTGTCTGCGGACGTGGACGGCGACATGGCCATTGCCATTCAGTTGTACAGCGGTCAGGTCCACACGGAACGCATGGATTTGTCACCAGTGGTTGCCCAAGCGTTGACTGCAGCCGGTGCGGGACACCCCGTGCTGCGCATCGAAGGGAGTGCCTCCGATGGCCCATCGACACGAGCCGATGGCAACATGGGGCTCGCGTCTTCACGTGCCATCAATGTGTTGCTTCGACTGGAGCGGGCATTGAAGAAGGAAGGTCTCGAGCGGAACAAGGACTACACATTGGAGGTCGTGCGCAGGGTGCAACCTGACGGGGCGACGCCCAAAGATTTCGTCGGAGGCGATGCTCATCCCGCCAGCTTTCAGTACGTTCGCGTGGACATGCGAATGAAATGATGAACATCGACAACTTGACCGACAAGGTTTTGGGCCTTCACCTGAAAAGGCCACTCGTCTTCTTTGATTTGGAAACCACAGGCACCAAGGTGGGTGTGGACCGGATTGTGGAAATGGCCATGGTGAAACTGATGCCGGACGGTTCAGTGGTGAAAAAGCCGGAATTGCCTGGCAAGGACCACCGCATCTTGGTGAATCCGGAGATGCCAATTCCTTTGGAAACCAGCTTGATCCATGGGGTCTACGACGAGGATGTCAAAGACGCTCCAACCTTTGCCCGTGTGGCCCCTGGCTTGCTCAAATGGCTCCACGATTGTGACTTGGGGGGATTCAACAGCAACCGCTTCGATGTGCCGATGCTGGCCGAAGAATTTCTTCGTGTTGACATCGACTTTGGATTGGAGGGACGCCACTTGGTGGATGTGCAGAACATCTTTCACAAAATGGAACAGCGGACGTTGCGGGCGGCCTTTGAGTTTTATTGCGGCAAGGACTTGGAAGGCGCCCACGAGGCATTGCCAGACACTTTGGCCACGGTGGAAGTGTTCTTGGCACAACTGGAGCGCTATGCCGACCAAACGGTCAAAAACAGCCGTGGTGAGACGGTGGGACCGGTGCCATCGGAAGTGGAGGAGTTGGCCACATTTTGCAGAATGCGGAACAACGCCGATTTGATGGGGCGTTTGGTGTACGACGACGATGGAGAGATCCTGTTCCAATTTGGAAAGCATACCGGCAAGCGTGTCAAAGACGTACTCGCCAAGGACCCAGGCTACTTTGGGTGGATGATGCAGGGCGATTTTCCACGCTACACCAAGCGTGTGCTTCAAAAAGTCAAAGACGGCAAGGCGTGAGTCCATCGCGGCGGATGGCAGTGTGGGTGTCCAATGACCTCACCTACGATCAACGTGTCAAAAAAACATGTGAGACCCTTCTTGCCCAAGGCTGGACACCTCACCTGGTCGGCAGGGACATGCCTGGCTCCATGCCCTACGATGGTCCCTTTGCCGCCGAAAGACTGAAGTTGTCCGCGCCCCGGGGATGGCGTTTTTACGCGTCTTTGCAACTTGGTTTGTGGCGTTGGATCCGTGCCCATGGTGAAGAGTTTGATGCCATTTGGTGCAATGACTTGGACACTTTGGCCCCCGCTTTGGCCTGGGGCAAATTGCCTGTGGTCTACGACAGCCATGAGTACTTCACAGAGGCGGCTGGGTTGACAGGACGTCCCTTGCCTCGGTCCATTTGGCTGCTCCTCGAAAGGTGGGCACTGAAGCGGTTGCCCACCATGATCACGGTCAATGACAGCATTGCCCGAGCGTATCGAAAGCGCTATGGCCTGACCGTGGAGGTGGTGAGGAACATGCCCCGGCGGCTTCCCCCCGTCCAGGTGCATGGAAGGGAGGCCTTCAGCGGGTATGGTGTGCCCACGGACTTGCCGGTGGTGTTGATGCAAGGAGCTTACATGGACCGAGATCGTGGGGCAGCTGAGGCTGTGGCTGCGCTCCCTTCCATGCCCGGGGTGCGATTGGTCTTGGTGGGGGCAGGGGTGGAGTGGGAGGAAGCGCGCGATGCACAAGACCGCCCGGAGTTTGAGGGTCGCCTTCATTGCATTGCCAAGCTCCCCTTTGAGTCATTGCGCACCTTGACAACTTCAGCTGATGTGGGGCTGAGCTTGGACAAGGCGGGACATGGCAATTATGAGATGAGTTTGCCCAACAAGCTGTTCGATTTCATCCACGCGGGATTGCCCATGGTGGTCACCGCGAGAAAGGAAGTGGCGTCCATCGTCCAATCTCATGGCTTGGGGGAGGTGATCGACGAGCCTACGCCACAGGCCATTGCATCGGCTGTGTCTCGTGTGTTGGTCAAGGACAGGGGGTCGTGGCGGGCGGCCATGGCATCGGCCAGCGAGGCCTTTCACTGGGGCGTTGATGAGCCCAAGCTTCTGCGCGCCTTGGACACTTGCTTGAACGCCCACTTGGCCCAAAGCCAAAAGGGCTGAACCCATAGGGAGTAGCCAGCCAGGCGGGTGCGTTTCATGCGCCACTCCTCCAAGTACAATGACTTGTTGAATTGACGGGAGAGGCCAGTGGCCGCGACCCGTGCCAATGTTTCCTTCGGGTGACAGACGACGTTGTGTCCGCTTTGCCACCTGTCCAGCATCCAAGCATAGTCCCCAAGGACCTTGTACTGGATGTCGAATGGATGCTCCAGAAGCCAATTCCTCGGCACGATCACACCTTGATGGTGCATGGTGTTGCGCCATCTCAACTTGGCGCCCCACTCTGGGACGAACGTTGCAGGAACCCCAGCTTCAACTGGAGGAAGGGCCTCCACTTTCCATGCATGCCCCCTGTCCTTGGGCGAGGAGCGCAACGTGGCAAGGGCATGTTGGAGGCCTGGTGAATCCGGCAAATCACCCGAGCCCATGATCCAAACCCAAGGGGCACAGGACCATCCGACAGCACGGTTCATGGCGTCGTACACCCCTCGGTCTGATTGTGAATGTGCGACCTGAACCAAGCCCATGTGCTCGCCGAGGATTTGCAGCGTGCCATCGTCTGAGCCACCGTCTGCCACCACGAGCTCCAGCTGTTCCCTGACATCGGGTGAAAGTGCGTCAAAAGCCACAAGTGTCTCACGCAGAGCAGCCCCATCGTTCCAAGTGGGCAACACCACCGCCAAGGTCGTTTTGACCTCAGGCATGAACGTCAGTGAGTGCACCCTCCTTGCAAGTCCATGTGCGGCCAGGACGACGTTCCATGGACGCCCAATCGTGGGTGGCCATGATGAGGGTCTTGCCCTGGGAAGGGAGGGCATGCATCAGTTCCAAAATCTCCTCGGTGGTCTCGGGGTCCAAATTGCCTGTGGGTTCGTCGGCCAAGAGGAGTGGGGGATCGTTGAGCAAGGCACGGGCCACCGCCACCCTTTGTTGTTCCCCACCGCTCAATTCATGCGGCAGTTTGTAGCCTTTGTTGGGAAGACCTACAGCGGTGAGCACTTCCTCGATGCGTAGGGCCTTCTTTTTCCGATGGGTCCATCCCGTCGCCTGCAATGCAAAGTCCAAGTTGGCATCGACGGAGCGGTCTTCCAAGAGACCAAAGTCTTGAAAAACCATGCCCAACTTTCTTCGAAGTTGATGCACGTTTTTGGGTTTTACTTTTTGCAGGTCCACCCCACAGACCGATCCGGAACCAGCGGACAAGGGCAGGTCGCCATAGAGCGTGCGAAGCAAGCTTGATTTCCCGCTGCCTGTGCGTCCAATGAGGTAAATGAGTTCGCCTTCAGAAACTTCGAGCTGGACATCCTCGAGCACGACGTGCTCACGGTGGCGCACAGAGACATGCGACAAGTGGATCAAAGGAGATCGTGCGCCCATCACTTTTCCAGGACGAAGTCGCTGTCCGACAGTTCAGGACCAAACATCACATTTCCCGTTCTGAAAACCATCGATTGTCCGGCCTTGACGGTGCGACGTGTGGTGGGGAACTTGAGACCGTTTTCACCAAAGGCGATGTAGAAGTCGAGCTTTTCCAATTCGACCGTTCCGTCCAAGGCAGGCCGAGAACGTTGGAGCAGCATGCCATCCTTTGCGCTGAACCAATACAACTCTTGCACACCGTCCCGGGCAAATTCCAAAAGGACTGAGGGTTGGCCTTCCACTTCTTCCATGCCCAGCACCTTGCCTGCATAGCCGTTTTTCTCCATCTGCAAGAGTCTCGTAGGGGAGATGCGTTCCAAGGCAATGGCAACAGACTCACTGTCCATGTCTGTGATTTTGCCCATTTGAAGCTCCTTGCCCCCGGCTTGCGTCACAACCTGCGTGATGACAGGTTGACCGGCCATGGCCATTTCCGATTTCAGTGCTTTGTTTTTCTTGCCGTACCGAATGGTTTCTGAGTGTGAAAGGGACATTCCTCCGCTGTATTCCACAGAGCCGAAGGTTTGGAGTGTCCGAATCTTGGACCAAGCCTTGGCCCCGCCAATGGCGTCGAAATGGCGGTCCAGAACACTTGCAACGGTGGTGCCGGCCGGGGCCTCGGTGCGCGGGGTTTGACGTTGGGCAAAGGCATTGTATTGGTCCACGCCTTTGCCCGCATCAAACACCCGAAGACCCTCCAAAATCTCGGGTGCACCAGCGACGCATACATTCATGTTGTTGGTTCGAATCATGTTGCGGGTCACCCGTTGCACATCGTTGACCGACACCATCGCCAGGCGTTCGGCGTAGGTTGCAAAGTGATCTTCTGGCAAGTCGTGCAGTCGAATGTCCAAGGCTTGTTGTGCAAAGTGTTTGGCATCCTCCATGCGGGCAATGTGTTCTTCTGTCAGTTTTGTCTTCACCTGTTGCAAGACGACAGAATCGGTTGAATTTTTGAAGGATTCGAGGTGGGCGACCATGGAGGCAATGGCGTCGGCTGTTTCTTCCTTGTCCGGGTCTGCCGTCATTTCAAAACGCGCCGTGACAGGGTCTGACATCACGGAGACCGAATGTCCCTTTGTGTTCAACATTGCGTTCATCACATGCACAGCTGGCCCATCAGGATGACCAGGAGGGAAGGCCACGGGATGGACCATGACCACGCTGCTTTGCGCCGCACCTTCCATGGGCACAAAACGGACTTGCCGACCTGTGGACAACTTGGACGGCATGATCCGCGTGTAGGGGATGCTTCCCCGGGTCCATTGGCCAAAGTGGGCGTTGGCCCGGGCATAGGCTACGTCTGGGGTGATGTCGCCAACGACCAAGAGGTAGGCCGCATTGGGCCTGAAATACGTGGCATGGAAGGTGACCAAGTCTTTTCTGGTGATGGCCTCAAGGCTTTCATGCGTCATGATCTCACCATAGGGGTGCAAGGGACCAAAACTGGTGCGCGCGCCCAAGTTGGCGACAGCAGCTCTTGTGGAGGTTTCCGTCTCATCGAGTTTCTGGTGCATGACTTTCTTCACAGCATCCAATCCCTCTTGAGACAACGAGGGCCGCAACACGGCATCGCTCACCAGTCTCATCAAATCACCACTGGCCACAGATGGGGCAACGGCCTTGAATCCATGGGGAGAAAGTTCCAGTTGGGCATCCAAGTCTGCCAATCCTTGTTCCAACTCCACTTGGGTGAAACCTTCGGATCCTTTGGACATTGTGGCCACAGCCACCTCCTTCAAACCGGCACGTGTGGCCTCCAAGAATGGAGGAGTGTCCAACACCATTTCCCAATGCACCCAGGCGGAGTCTTGGGTTTCCACCACGAGCAACTGCATGCCATTGGCCAGTGTGAAGGATGTCAAGGAAGGTTGCTCTGTGGCATCAGAGGTCTGCGCGAAGGCCGTTGTGACGGTGAGGAAGGCGAGGACGGGGACCATCCATTGTGGGGTGAATCTCATGTGGGGAAATTGAATCTGCAAGATAGTCGCATCGCGGTATCTTGGCGTCATGGAATCAAGTCCTCAAATGCAGACAGATCTCCTGCCCGAGGGGTGGTGGAGCGCAGAAGAGTTTGCGCGCTTGCAGTCATCGGAAGAAGTGACCTGGCAGTTGGGCCCAGAGACAAGGGCAAGGGTGGAGAAGTGCCACGCGTATTTGGCCCAAAGGGCCTCCCATGGGGACACGCTTTATGGCATCAACACGGGGTTTGGGGATTTGGCCACGACACGCGTGAATGACCTTGCGGGCTTGCAGAGAAATTTGCTTTTGTCCCATGCATGCGGCGTGGGAGATCCATTGCCCCGAGAGGTGGTGCGTGCCATGTTGCTTCTGAAGGTCAAGGCTTTGGGCCAAGGCCACAGTGGTGTGGCCCTGTCCACTGTGCAGAGGCTTCTGGACCATTGGAATGAGAACGTCTTGCCCGTGGTCCCGCGTCAAGGATCTTTGGGCGCTTCGGGGGATTTGGCCCCGCTTTCCCATTTGGTGTTGCCCTTGATTGGAGAAGGAGAGGTGGACATGCCCGATGGACGAAGGTTGCCGTGCGCAGAGGCGTTGAAGGAGCTTGGGTGGACGCCATTGGTGTTGGGCCCCAAAGAGGGTTTGGCGTTGATCAATGGAACCCAAATGATGCTTGGCACAGGCCTCGAAGCGATGGCGCGCATTGAACGTTTGGCCGATTGGGCCGATGGCATTGGCGCTTGGTCCTTGGAGGCTTGGAATGGTTTGGCGGACGCAATGTACCCTTCCATCCACCGGGTGAGGAACCAAAAGGGGGCCATCCGCACTGCAGAAAATGTGTTGCAATGGCTCAAGGGCAGTGTCCGAATGGCGCAGCCCCGGACCTATGTGCAAGACCCTTATTCTTTCCGGTGCATGCCCCAGGTGCATGGCGCCTCCCGGGATGTGGTGGCAGGGGTGAAGGAGGTGTTGGAATTGGAGATGAATGCCGTGACGGACAATCCTTTGGTGTTCCCGGATGAAGACCGAATTGTGAGCGGTGGGAATTTCCATGGGCAGCCTCTGGCATTGGCCATGGACCGGCTCACTTTGGCCGTGCACGAATGGGGGAGCATCTCAGAGCGTCGAACGTTCAAGTTGTTGAGCGGCGAGCGGGGGTTGCCGCCCTTTTTGGCCCCTCATGCAGGTTTGAATTCGGGCTACATGATCCCGCAGTACACCGCCGCCAGTTTGGTCTCGTACAACAAACAGCTTTGCACACCTGCCAGTGCGGACAATGCCGACAGCAGCAATGGACAGGAAGACCACGTGAGCATGGGCGCGAACGGCGCGCTTCAAATGTGGGAGGTCCTTTCGAATGTGGAGCACGTCTTGGCCGTCGAGGCCATGTGCGCTGCGCAAGCCTCTGATTTGCGCGATGCCTCGATGCCCATGGCACCCGCCCTTGAGCAGCTCCAGGCGAGCTTGCGGGAAAGGGTTCCTTTTTTGAAAGAGGACGCCTTGATGGCCCCTTTGATGGAGGGTGCCTTCGAATGGCTTCAAGGACAATCCACGCTGGATGTGTCCGACGGTCCTCAGCCCCAAGCTTGAACCCCAACTAAGCGCATCCCCATGCTTCTCCACGAACTCGAACGACGCGGCAATTCGCTTTTCCGCTGGCGCAGTTTTCTTCCTCTGGTGTTGGTGCCACCGGCGCTTTGGATGGGCTGGGGTGCTCCGTCATGGGCCAACCACCTGGGCTACCAAGCTTCTTGCTGGGCGGTGGGCTTCCTTGGGGTGGCCATCCGCGCAAAGACCATTGGCCATGTGCCTCCGGGGACGTCGGGAAGAAACACCAGCGAGGGCCAAGTGGCTGAAGTCTTGAACACCCAAGGCATGTACAGTTGGGTGAGGCACCCCTTGTACTTGGGGAACTTCTTCATGTGGATGGCCCTTGTTTTGGCCACGGGACGGGGAAGCTTTGCCCTTGTGGTCGCTCTGCTCTACATGATGTACTACTTGCGCATTGCCATGGCAGAGGAGGCGTTCCTGCATGCGAAGTTTGGAGAGCGCTACGCGGCTTGGGCAAGCACTGTGCCTGCATTTGTGCCCAAATTTTGGGGGCAGCCAAGAAGTTCTTGGGTTCCAGCGGGCAACACTTTCTCCCTGCGTCACGTCATCAAGCGCGAGTACAATGGGGTGTTCGCTTTGGTGCTGGGCTTCTTTTTCCTGGACGGATTCAGGACTTGGGGCGACGGCCTGGCCTCTTGGGCGACCGTAACATGGCAAGTGGGCATGGCCTCAAGTGTGGTGGTGTTCCTCCTGCTTCGGTTTCTGAAAAAGCGCACGCGGCTGCTCCATGTGGAGGGGCGTGAATTCAAGGCACAACCTTAGGTCACTGCCGCGCTTCGAACGACGCGCCTGAGGAGGCCTGGCGCCCATCGTTTGAGATAGGCTGCGATGATTTCATGGCGACCGATCAGGACCTCGGCCTTCCGACGTTCCACAGCCCGCACCATGCGCTCTGCACATTGCATTGCAGTCATCCCTGCACCCGTTTTGGCATCCATGCTTCCTTGCTTGGACCCGTCGCCCACCACCGCATTGAGGCTGATGTTGGTGCGGATGAATCCAGGACAAACCATGGTGATGTTCAGTCCGTCGTCGTGGTGTTCAGCACGAAGGGCTTCAAAGAACCCGTGCAGGGCGTGTTTGGCCCCACAATAGCCTGATCGAAGTGGAGAGGAGAACAGCCCCATCAAACTTGTGACCACCACAAAGTGTCCTTTTTGCCTTTGGACCATGCCAGGGAGCAGGGCTTTTGTCAGCGCCAAGGTGCCGAAGTAATCGATTTCCATCACGCGGCGGTCCACCTCAAGGGCTGTGTCGATGGCCTTTGAGCGCTGGCTGATGCCCCCGCAATGGACCATGACATCCACCGGTCCTATGGTGGTTTCCACTTGATGGGCAATGCCGGCGAGTTGGTCGGTTTCAGCCAAATCCAAAGTGACCACATGCACGTTGGCACCTTGGTCCCGAAGTGGGGCTGCCACTTTTTCCAAGGTGTCTTTTTTTCTGGCTGAAAGCACAACCGTGGCTCCTTTCTGGGCCCACGCTTCGGCGCAAGCCTGGCCAATGCCGCTGCTTGCCCCCGTGACCCATACAATGTCATTGTCCCAACGGCCCATGGTTACAAGTTTAAGGTGAGCGACAATTCGACCAACATCCAGCCAGCCATGGCCGCCATGCCGAGGTCTTCTACAATGGTGACGGTGGTCATCGGAAGCTGGATGGAGGTGCCCATGCAAGCACATGGCAATTCTTCCGCACGAAGCACACTTCTGATCACGCCGAGACTTGAAAACAACATCAGGGCCAATGTGAAGGCGTGGAGGCCCAAGGAAGTGGGGGCAGCGAGGTAGGCGCACCCCAAGGCGGCCTCCAAAAAAGGGTACATGAGGCCATAGCTTGGCACGCGACGGGCGAGGAGGTCGTAGTTGCTGTAGGCCTTGGCAAAGCCCGGAAGGTCGAGCATCTTGAGTCCAGAAAACACGAGAAAAAAGCCCCCCATGAAGCGCCCCATGGCTCCTCCAAATCCTCCAGAAGCCAAACTGCCAATGACCAGAAGGCCCAAGGCGACCATCAATGGTTTGAACGTTTGAAAAGTGGAGGTGGCGGGCAGCTCTTTAGCCGCGCCGTTGGCGGATGCCACTTCATAGCCGGCGGCCTGAACGGCGTATTCCACCGAGGTTTGGTCCAATGATTCACCGCCAGAAACCATGGCAGTGCCTTGTCCAAGGTCCACGTGCACATGGTCTGCGCCAGCCACTTGGGCCAGTGCAGATTCGACCCGTGCGACGCAAGCACTGCAGGTCATCCCTGCCACGTGGAGCCGCACGAATTGATCAGGCATCAATGTTGGCGTACTTGGCGTTGTCTTCGATGAACTTTCGACGGGGGGGGACATCGTCGCCCATCAGCATGGAGAAGACTTGGTCGGCCCCTGCGGCATTCTCAATGGTGACTTGACGCAACGTGCGGTTTTCCGGGTTGAGGGTGGTGTCCCACAGTTGTCCTGCGTTCATTTCACCCAGACCCTTGTAGCGCTGGACGTGGATGCCGCTGTCTGAACCACTTTTCCCACGAAATTCTCCAATCAGGCGGTCACGCTCGTTGTCGTCCCAGGCGTAAATCGCACGTGATCCTTTCTTGACTTGATACAGGGGAGGTGTGGCAATGTAGACGTAGCCATTCTCAATCAAGTCCTTCATGTGACGGAAAAGGAAGGTGAGAATCAGCGTCTCTATGTGGCTTCCATCCACATCCGCGTCACACATGATGACGACTTTGTGGTAGCGAAGCTTGGCCAAATTCAGGGCCCTTTCATCTTCCTCTGTGCCGACCGTGACTCCGAGGGCAGTGTAGATGTTCTTGATTTCCTCGTTGTCGAAAATCTTGTGTTGCATCGCCTTCTCAACGTTGAGGATTTTTCCCCTCAGAGGCATGATGGCTTGGAACAAACGGTCTCGACCTTGCTTGGCGGTTCCACCCGCCGAGTCGCCCTCGACCAGGAAGAGCTCACAAAGGGAGGGGTCTTTTTCCGAACAGTCCGCCAATTTCCCAGGCAGTCCGCTGCCGCCCATGACCGTCTTGCGCTGCACCATTTCACGGGCTTTCCGAGCCGCATGACGCGCTTGCGCAGCCAAAATCACCTTCTGGACGATGGTCTTCGCATCGTTTGGATGTTCCTCAAGATAGGATTGCAGCATTTCGCTGACCGCTTGGCTCACAGGGGCACTGATTTCGGCGTTGCCCAGTTTGGTCTTGGTTTGACCCTGAAACTGTGGTTCTGCGACCTTGACGCTCACAACAGCCGTCAGGCCTTCGCGAAAATCGTCTCCGCTGATGTCAAATTTAAGCTTGTCCAACATGCCGCTTCCCTCAGCATACTTCTTCAGGGTGTTGGTCAACCCCCGGCGGAAGCCGGTGAGGTGGGTGCCTCCTTCGTGCGTGTTGATGTTGTTGACGTAGGAGAAGAGGTTTTCTGAGAACGAGTTGTTGTAGGTCATGGCCACCTCCACAGGGACGCCATTGCGCTCCCCATTCATGTGGATGACCTCGTGGATGATGGCCTCTCGGTTCCCGTCGAGGTAGGTCACAAAGTCCTTCAGGCCCGCATCGCTGTGAAAGTCCTCGGTCAAAGGCTTTCCATCCTCGTCGTGGTGCCGCTCGTCCGTCAACGAGATGGTGATGCCTTGGTTCAGGTAGGAAAGCTCACGCATGCGGTCGGCCAAGGTGTCGTAGTTGTACACCAAAACCTCAAAAATATCTTCGTCTGGCTGGTACTCAATGGTGGTTCCTCGGCGATCGGTCGTGCCGGCTTCGCGCACGGCGTATTGCTCTTTGCCTCGGCTGTATTCTTGCTCGTACACCTTGCCATCACGATGAACCTCCGCTTTCAAGTGGATGGACAGTGCGTTCACACAAGATACCCCAACACCGTGCAAACCTCCCGAGACCTTGTAAGCATCCTTGTCGAATTTTCCGCCAGCACCGATCTTGGTCATGACCACTTGCAAGGCGCTGACGCCTTCCTTTTCGTGCATGTCCACAGGGATGCCGCGGCCATTGTCCACCACGCGTACGCCATTGTTTGCTGTGATGGTCACGTCAATGCGGTCGCAATGACCGGCCAAGGCCTCGTCAATGGAGTTGTCCACGACTTCGTACACGAGGTGGTGCAGTCCACGCACACCCACATCGCCGATGTACATCGACGGGCGCATGCGGACGTGTTCCATTCCCTCAAGGGCTTGAATTTGACTTGCGTCATATCCCGATTGCCCGGCTTTCTTGTTCTCTTCTGACATCTCTGTGAATTGTCCTGTGAAGATACGAGGTAGAGCCCCCTCAACGGCTCCCCAAATGGGCATGAAAAACCCCGATTTTTCCACGAAAAAACCGGGGTTTTCACAATGGGTGTGGACAGCGTCAGAAGGCGTATTGCACTCCGGCCAATGCTTGAATGCCTTGAACAGGGTATCCGCCCCAATTCGCGTAACGTGCATTGGCAATGTTGGCCAAGGTGAATGAAGCCGCCAGCCGGTCATTGTAGCGGTAATTGGCGGAAAGGTTCAAGTCCAAGAAACCGGGAAGGCGCATTTCATATCGTCCGTCGCCCAAGGAGGTCGTTTCTCCGTAGGAGTCGCTTTGGCTCAAGGCATACCGTTCCCCCACAAACCGCACATCGGCGGAGACTTTGAGCCCTTCAATGACCTTGTAGGAGGCAGAGGCATTCCAGGCGACTTTGGGAAGGTGCCAGGGGCGGTCTTCTGTGCGCACGGTGTAGCTGTTCAATTGCATGCCGCCTGCAAACGACCACGTGTCGCTCAAATCGAAGGAGGCTTCGCCTCCAATGGTACGGATCCCCAAGGTGTCGTACACGGCTTCAAATTCAGTGAATCCTTGCGCATCGAGAACGGGGGTGTACAGCAGGTAGTCCTCGTATTGTGCAGTGCTGAAGTATCCATGGAACCGAAAGACTTCTGTGATCGTACCGCGCACCCCGCCTGAAAGAGCGAGGCGCTTGTTGGTGGAGCGGAAGCCGGTGGCATCTACCCGTTGCGAGTTGATGTACACCGGGCTCTCCAGCGCAGTGGGCGCAAAGAAGGGATTGTCGCGAAGCAAGCTGTGGAAATTGTTCGCTTGCAATTCGCCTCCCAATTGTGCGTAGGGGACGAAGAGGTTGCGCAACAAGTTGACAGAAACTTGCGCCCTGGGGTACAAATGGAACGACTCTCCAATGTTGTCTCTCGAAGGCTGGTCGGCATCAATGGCCAAACCCAAGCCCACCGAAGCCGTCCAAGCACCGCGGCGTGAGACGAGGCTGGGGTTCAAAGTCAACACCGCCTGATTGCTGGCGCCCGCAGTATCGAGTTGATAGCGATCGAGTTGAATGTTGGCGCTCACCTCTAGCTTTTCCTTGCCAATGTATTTGGAGCCCATGGCCTCTGTGAGGAAATGGCGCTCTTGCGTGTTTCGGTCGTTGCTGAGCCATCCAAGGGTCAAATGCACCTCGTGGTTCAAGTCGGTGCTGTCTTTGTGGTGGCTTTTGAAGGAGACATCTCCGCCGAGATGCTTCCAGGACACTTGGGGGGCGTCCATGGTGGACAAGGCGCTGTCGACTGCCAGCGAGTCAAAGCCATAGAGCAGGGTTTTGGATTGTCCGGCACGCACATTCACGTCGACCTTTTCCTTGCCAAAGAAGCGCGAACCCCATGCTTCTGCTTCATTGGCATTCAATCGCCCGTCCAGCAGAGCGGACGGGCTTGCCGTGGCGGCATGGTGCAGCGCTGTGCCCCAGCTGCCATCTCTGCTGCGCAGGTCGGTGTAACTCGCTTCGAGCAGCGTGGTGCCTCGTGTGCCTACCACGGCTTGGACAAAGCCCCTGTACAAACGCGACAATGAGGGGTCGACTCGGAGGCGGGTGGCCTCCACAGGCGTCATGGTGGGGTCAAACTGCAGCCGTTTGGAAAGCAGGTCGTACTGAAGCTGAGGCTTCTCTGAAGACAGGGCCCGAAGGGAGGGCCAAGAGCTCAGCTTGACCGCATCCCGGACCTCCATTTGACGCTTGCCCACAAAGGTTACGTCCATGTCCAAAGAATCGTTTTGGGCCTGAAGGTTCCCAGTCGTCCCAACAAGTAGGAGCGCGGCAAGGGGTAGGAAGTGGAACTGGTTCATTCGTTGTTCGTTTCAGTGGTGGGGGCAGGGTTGGCCTGTTGGGCCTCCAAAGCATCGATGTCAAACATCAAATCAGAGACGGCCTCTTGCACCTCGGGCACTTGGACATTCTTCATGATGGACTGCGCAGTGGCGCGGGCTTGGAAAAGGTCCTCCATGCCGATGTAGGCTTGGACCAAGAGCAAGAAGCCCTTGTTTTTCCAAATTTCTTGAGGATAAAATTGCTCGATCAAGACAAACAAGGCTTTCTCGCAAACGTCGTATTGTTCTGCATTGAACGCCGCTTCTGCCAAGAGGTATTGGGCTTCAGCGCCTGCACTTCCTCCAAAGGACACCAACGTCTCTAGGTCCTCTATGACCGTGTCGTGTTGTCCCTGGTTGCAAGCGATTCGGGCATTCCACAGCTGGGCGGTGCGTCGGATGTCGTCTGGCGTGGCAGGATCGTACATGACGCGGGCCGCGAAGTCTGAAGCTTCGCTCTCTTGCCCCAAGAGGTAGTGGCATCGCATTTGGCCGATGGCCGATTCCAAACGGTTGGATTGCAAGACGGCAAGTGCTTCCAACGATTCGTAGTGTCCCAAGGCGGCGCGATGGTTGCCGGCGTTCCAAGCAATGGTTGCAGCGCCCAAGGCAGAAGCCTCGGAGAATTCACCAGCGGGCAAGGCCAGGACAGCCAAGTAGGACACATAGGCAGAATCGGTCTCGCTCTGTTCAAAGAGGCAATGCCCCAAATAAAATTGTGCTTCTGCCATGTGCAGGCCCGCAGGATATTGTCGGATGTACTCCCGCAATCGAGGGATGGCGTCGGTGCAACGGTTCTCAAGGGCTGGATACGATGCCGATTCAAAGAACCGCTTTTCAATTTCAAGGCCATCCAGCCCAACGGCGGGAGGGAGGTTGTCCAGCAATCCCCGGTCCATCAGCAGGGGTTCCACAATGTTGTAGGCATCGGCCGCCACGTTGTCGTTGCCATAGTCCGTGCGAATGCGGTCCCACAGGGACAGGACCTTGTCATCCTCTCCTTGTTTGACAGCCACGAGACACAACTCCACGAGGGCTTCTTTCGCCCTCGGAGTGGCTGGGAAATCGTCGATGAGGCGGTTCAGCTTTTTCTCGGCACTGGCCAAGTCGCCTTCCTCGATGTGGGTTCTTGCAGCTTGGAACAAGGTCTCTACGGTCAGGCGGCTGTCGGGGTGCTCCTCGAGAAGTTGCTCCAAACGCTCCACCTGTCCGGTGGGGTCGTCGGAGAGTTTCGCAGCCATGGCGCGCTGGAACAAGGCGTAGTCCAATGGCTTGACATCGCGCTCCAAAACGCGGTCGTAAAGATTGGCGGCCTGGTCAAAAGCTTTGAGCGCGTAAAAACAATCCGCGGTCCGCAATTCTGCGTCGCGCATCCGTGAGGGATCGTCCTCGGGGTTGGTGGCCAAATAGGCGCGGAAGGCTGACAAAGCATCGGTGTAGGCTTCCCTTTTGTAATTGGCGTAGCCTCTTGCATAATCGGCATCGTTGTGCAAGGGGCTGAGGTAGCTTCCAGGGGTTGTGCTGAAGGCCGCGTATGCTGCGGCGGCCCCAACGTAATCCCCCTTGTTGTAAAGGATTTCCCCTTCCCAGTAATACGTCTCTGCCTGAAGTTGGGGATCGACCTCGAAATCGCGACAGCGTTTGAAAGAGGCAAGGGCCTGTTGCAGCTGCTTGTTTTGGTACAACTCGACGGCGCGGTTGAAGGATAAGGTCTGTGCGGCGGCGCGCACGGTTTCATCAGGTTCTGTGATGTTCGCCAGGGCCGCGAGGGCCCTTTCGTAGTCCCTGCTTGTCATGTGGACCTGCAACAAGAACCGGTAGGCCTCGTCCCGTCTTGGGGACGATGGAAACTGGGCCAAATACGTCTCGAAGGCGACAATGGCGTCGTCGAAAGGATTGAAGGACAGCTCAAAGGCCAACTTCGCGTAGTGGAAGAAGGCATCTTCTTGGATGTCCATGTCGAATTGTGGTTGGGCAGCGGTCTTGAAGGCTTGCTTGGCCCTTGCCCGATCGCCGAGTTCCAAGTAGCAATCGGCCATGTGGTAGGCCGCATTTTGGGCAAGCTCATCTTCTTCGTAGGTCGCCAATGGAAGACAGTCGAGCGCTCCTCTCCAGTCGCCCATTTGATAGCGCGTATAGCCCACCTGATAGGCGAATTCAGGTTGACGACCGGGGCCATCGGTTTCTTCCCAAGCCAATTCCAGGTAAGGGGCGGCCTCTTCAAAGGAGCCGGCGCGGTACCATGCATCGCCCAAAAGGTGGGCGACTTCGGCGACACTTTCGTCGTCCAGCCCAGAAGACTCGTCAAGAAGGGGAGGCGCATAGGACTTGAGACGCTCAAACTGGCCTGTGGCATGAAGGAGCTGTGCGATGTACAAGGGCACCAGCTCGTCAAAATCTGGATGATCCGCAATGGTCTCAAAACCATCCAGGGCGACCTGTGGTTGACCCTTCAAATAGGCGATGTGTGAGAAATAGTACTGGGCAGCGGCTTGGAATTCGCCTTCGACGTCGAGCACTTCATACAATGGAACACGGGCTTTTTCATAGGCTTCGCGTTCGAAGTAGCAGTGGCCCAGTTTGAAGCGGTACTCGTCCCTTTTCTCGGGCGAAAGGTCCCTGATACGGATGCTTTCAAAAGTTTCAGAGGCTTTGGAGTAGTTCTTCCGCTTGTAGTGGTGGTTGGCCAAAGACCAATGTGCCTTGAGGGCCAAAGGACTCTCGGGGAACTCTGTCATGAAGGCCTCCGTGCGGTACACCGCATCGCGGTGGTAGAGGGCAAGGGAGCTCATGGCGGCGTAATAGCTGGCTTCGACATACGCGTCCGAAGCGGGGCTTTCAGCTGTGGCCATTTGTTGCTCGAACAAATGAAGGGCCAGGGCGAACTGTTCGTTGTCGTAGGCCTCCTTGGCATGTTCATGGGCCACCTGCGAGGGCGATGTGGCTTCGGACCATTGGGCCCAAGCCCCCGTTGAAGGGGCCATGGCAAGCCCAGCGGCAAGGATGAGAAAGAGGGTCGGTTGGGAATGGGGCATGTCGTCGTGCGTGTTCTTCCAAAACTACCGAGGGGCCGAGGTGGCACCGGGAAGTTTGCGGATGTTTTTCAACGCGCACCCGTGGGGATTTCGCGTTCCCCGTTCACGTCATTTCACACGTTTATGGAATGTCCTTCCAGCGGAATTCCGTCCTGCGGTTGACCCGCCGCCCTTGGGGCGTTTCGTTGGTGGTTTTGGGCTTGTTTTCGCCATGGCCTTCCACCGAAAGCCTTTCTGCAGAGGTGCCGCATGCCGTCAAGTAAGCCATCACGGTTTGGGCACGTCCCACACTGAGGGCCAAATTGTCGGCCGATTCGCCGATGTTGTCGGTGTGTCCATCGATGTTGAGAGTGGCCTTGGGCTCACGTTCCAGGCGGTTGGCCAGGGCCTTGAGCATGATCTTTGCACGGGGGCTGAGGGTCGTTTGCTTGGTGGCGAATTGCACGTCGTTCAAGACGAAGAGATTGCCGCGTGCGTCCAAAGATTCGGGGTCAAAGTCCACTTCGACAGAACTTGGGCTGCCAGTTTGGGCGTCGTGCACGACCACGCTGTTGTAGCCACCTTGGTCATCTTCATAGGTCAAGACCACGTCCTCGCCCTCTTCGAGCTGAATGAGTTGGGCGAAGGTGCCGTCGTCCTCTGAAACGACCACTTGCTCGACGCGCTTGCTTTGGACATACTCAATGGTGACGGTGTAGTTCCCCTCTGGCACGGGCCATCCAATGTCGCCCTTGACCACCGTCACAGCTTGGGGCCTGAGCAAGGGAGGCAAGTCGTAGGTGCAGAGGTCGAGGCCCCTCGTTCCTTTTCTTCGCGTCGAAAACAGGGCCTTTTCGCCATGGGTGGTCACCACCAGGCCGTGCTCGTCTCCTGACGAATTCAAAGGCAAGCCCATGTTGACTGGCTCTGACCAAAGACCGCTGGTGTCCCTTTGGGTCATCCACATGTCAAACCCTCCGCCACCGGGCGTTCGGTCGCTTGAAAAATACAAGGTCACGCCGTCGGGGTGCATGAAAGGGGCCTTGTCATGCGCTTCCGAGTTGATGGGTGCTGGAAGAGGAAGGGGCGCTCCCCATTCGCCTGCGTCGTTCAAGCGGCTGACAAACAAGTCCATGGTCAAGTTGCCATTGGCGTCGGAGGTCGATCCTTCGCGGGCCCCGGCAAAAAAAAGTTCCTTGCCATTTCCACTGATGGAGGGTTGCGCCTCCCAACCTTGGGGCGTGTTGACGCTGCCCCCCAGGAGTTCCAGTGGCGACCAGTAGTACACCGCCTCGCCCTTGAGGGTGTGGTAGTCCAACTCGTATGCAGAGGAAAAGAGGTCGATGTTGCCAGGATTGCCGGGCACAGGACGACGTGCCGCGATGACCATTGTCTTGTTGTCGACCGACAGGGAGGCTCCTCCATAGTTGTCCCCCATGTTGAAGGGGTCGGCCAACGGTACACCCCCGTCGAAGGGGGCTTCAGGATGGGGGCGAGACGCCATTGTGAAGGCCTCTTTTCTGGTGGAGGTGATGTCCCCCTTTGCCTTGAACATGCTGGTGCGCGTGAAGAACAATCGGGTCCCATCAGGGGACAGCATGGGAAGGTATTCGTCGTCGTCCCAACTGAGCTCAGGGACTGGCTGTGGGGCTGGGCTGCCCTCGTGCCTGTGGTATTGATGGAGGAAGGCCAAGTCGTTTTGCAGGGCATTCACCTCGCGTCGCCGCGAACGTCGGGTCTGGTCCTCAGGTAAGGAGAGGTAGGCCCGGAATTGGGTCAAGGCGCGTTCGTACTCGTCGTTCATGTAGGCTTGTGCGCCCCTCAGATAGAGCGCCTCTGGAAGGCCTTCAGGGCACACTTCGTCCAGTTGGGTCAGCCATTCCTCCAAGGATGCCCAAGCCCCTGGATTTTTGCGGCTGGATTTGAAGGCAAGCTCCGCTGCGACCATCAGGGCTTCAGGGTCTTCGGGGTGCAAATCGAGGGCCTGTTCAATCCATTCGATCCTGTCGGCAAGGCTGGATTTGCCTTTGGGTTGGGTGGCGCGTTGGTAAAGCTTTTGGGCTTTGGAAGGGCGCGGTTCCTCCATCTCACATTGGGCATGAAGCCCCACGGCACATGATGCCATCATCATCCAAGTCAGCACGTTCACTTGGCGGCCCATGCGCTCAGCTGTCGTGGTGAAGTTCCCCCTCGGATTGTGCCACCAAGGCTGAGACCGTGCCGTCGCCGGTCACGTTGACCACAGTTCGGCACATGTCCAAGATGCGGTCGACAGGGAAGATGAGGGCAATCCATGCCGGGTTCAGCCCCACACTTTCCAACACGATGATCATCAGCACCAGCCCCGCACTCGGGATGGCGGCGGCCCCGATCGATGCAAGGGTCGCTGTCAGCACGATGATGGCCTGTTGGGCCAAGGTCAAGTCCACCATGTGGAATTGGGCGAGGGCCACGACCGCCACGGCTTGGTAAAGGCTTGTGCCGTCCATGTTGACGGTTGCGCCAATGGGAAGCACGAAGCTCGAGGTGCGTTCGCTGACCCCGATGTTGTCGTGGACGCAACGCATGGTCACAGGCAGGGTGGCGACGCTCGAAGACGTCGAGAATGCCGTGATCTGGGCGTCGCGCATGGCCGCCAAAAACTTCCGGGGGGTCATCCCTTTGATGCCAAAGGACGCAATGGAGGGGTAGACCACGAAGATCATCAACGCAAGCCCCAGGACCACGACCAGTCCGTACCGCAAGAGAAAGCTCAAGAGTTCCTGGAATTTCTGGGGGTCGGTGCCAGCGGCCTTGACGATTTGGCCTGCCATCAAGGCAAAGACAAACACTGGCATCGCTTTCATCACCATCCACACCATGCCCACGAAGACATCATTGAGCCCGTCGATGGCACGGATGAGCGATCCACGTTTGGGCTCGTCAAGACGCACCAGGACAATGCCAAAGAAGACGGCAAAGAAGATGATCTGCAACATGGCCATGTCGCTCAGGGCCTGGAAGATGTTCTTGGGCACCACATCGACAAGGGGTTGTAGGGGCCCGCTTTGGGAAGCGTTTTCTGCCTTGTTCAACTTGTCGGCCACCCAGTCGTTGACGCCTTCCTCTTGTTCTTGGATGCGTGCGACCAAGTCCGCATTGGCGGGGTCTTGGGTCAGCTGAAGCTCGTCGAGCACTTCAATGCCGTTGGCATCGCGCCACAACTCATAACGGATGCGATTGGAGGCTTTGAGGTCTTCGCTTGCGCCTGATCCGGGCGCAAAAACATTCACGAGAACCAGCCCCAACGTCACCGAAAAAAAGGTCGTCAGAAGGTACAGCCCGAGCGTCTTCCCCCCCAAGCGCCCGAGTTTTTTGACATCGCCCAGCGACGCCACGCCGCCGATGATGCTGAAGAGCACAAGCGGCACCGCGATGAGCTTGAGGATGTTGATGAAGATGTCCCCAAGCGGCTGGATGTAGTCCAACGTGAAGTCGTTCCATCCCCAACGGATGCTGGCCCAGGCATAGCCCACGCCCAAGGCGAGGCCAATGAGAACTTGCCAATGCAGGGCGAGGCGTGGGGAAGAGGATGGAGAGGAATCGGTGCTCATGCCCCGAAGGTAAGGCGCGCAGCCCGCTGTCGCAGGCTGTGATCTGCCAGCACCAAGCAGGCCATGGCCTCCACCAAGGCCACTGCCCGGGGAAGCACACAGGGGTCGTGACGGCCGCGACCTGGAAGGTCCACGGTTTGTCCTTCGCGGTCCACCGAAGTGCCAGGCTGAAGCAAGGTGGCCACAGGCTTGAATCCGATGCGGAGCACGATGTCTTCGCCGTTGCTGATGCCCCCTTGGATGCCGCCACTGCGGTTGGTGGCCGTGCCGACGCGGTCGCCTCTGGAGACGAAGGCGTCGTTGTGTTGGGACCCACGCATCAAGGTGCCTTGCATGCCTGAGCCCAATTCGAGGGCCTTGGTGGCCGGGAGGGACCACATGGCTTTGGCCAAGTCTGCGTGGAGCCGGTCGAAGACGGGCTCACCCCATCCAGCCGGCACGCCACGCGCCACCAAAACCAAGGCGCCTCCGACCGTGTCGCCGTCCTTTTTCACGTCCGCAATGCGCTCCTCCATGCGTCTTGCTGTCTCGGGATGGGGACAGCGCACCGGGTGAGCGTCCACTTCTTCGCGGGAATGAAACGAGGGAGGCAAAGGCATTTGGAGGTCTTGGACCCGCTCGACATACGCGCTGACCTCCACGCCTTGTTGGGCAAGCAGTTGACGCGCCACCGCTCCGGCCACCACGCGGGACACGGTTTCTCGGGCAGAGGAGCGTCCACCGCCACGGTGGTCCCGAAACCCATACTTGGCCTCGTAGGAAAAGTCTGCGTGCGAGGGCCGGAAGGTGTCTTTGAGATGGTCGTAGTCCTGGGGCTTGGCCGAGGTGTTGGCGACGGTGAAGCCCAGAGGGGCTCCTGTGGTCACCATCCGTCCTTCCGATTCGAGCAGACCCGAGAGCCATTCGACGCTGTCGGATTCCTTTCGGGGGGTGGTCAATGCAGATTGGCCTGGCCTTCGTCGGTCGAGATCGGCCTGCACAGCTTGCAAGTCCAAAGCGAGTCCCGCCGGACATCCGTCCAGGATGCCGCCAAGAGCCGGTCCGTGGGACTCCCCAAACGTCGTCAATCGGAACAAGTTGCCAAATGTATTCCCAGCCATCCCTGCGAAGGTATACCTTGCACGTCATGCGCACGTTGCTCAAGAACATCAAAGGCCTTGTGGGTGCCTTCGACGAAGTCCCAAGAGAGGTGGCCGGTGTGGCCATGGCCCAATTCCCAGTGATGCATGATGCGTGGCTGGCGATTGACAATGGGCGTGTGGCGGACTTTGGTCCGATGTCGGAATTTCCGGGCATCGCCGATTGGTCGGGCCTTGACATTGTGGACGTGGACGGGCGTTGGGTGCTTCCGGCATGGTGCGACAGCCACACCCACACGGTGTTTGCGCATGGACGGAGCGAGGAGTTCTTGATGCGCCTCGAAGGGGCGACGTACCAAGAGATCGCTGCACGAGGTGGGGGGATTTTGAATTCGGCCAAGGCCTTGCAGGGCATGTCCGAGGACCAACTGTACGAGGAGGCGGCGCAGCGCGTTCGGCATGCCATGTCGCAAGGCGTCGGAGCCATGGAGATCAAATCGGGCTACGGGTTGACCTTGGAGGCGGAGCGAAAAATGCTTCGCGTGGTGGCGCGACTGAAAGAAGCCATGCCCATTCCCATCCGCGCGACCTTTTTGGGCTGTCATGCCGTGCCGCCAGGATTCGAGGATGCTGCGGCGTACACGCGTCACGTGGCCGAGGTGATGTTGCCGGCCCTTGCTGGGGAAGGTTTGGTGGATTTCGTGGATGTGTTTTGCGAAAGAGGGTACTTCGGGGTGGCGGAAACCAAGGTCATTTTGGAGGCGTCAAAGGCACTTGGGCTCAATGGCAAAATACATGTCAATCAATTCAATGACATTGGTGGAGTGGAGCTTTGCGTGAATCAAAGAGCTTGGAGTGTTGACCACCTGGAGGTGTGTTCCGCCGAGGCGATCCAGCATTTGCTGGAAGGTTTGGAAACGGCGTCCTTGGAGGACCGGTCACCCACCTATCCCGTGGCTTTGCCAGGATGCAGCCATTTTTTGAGCATTCCCTATGCCCCCGGACGCGCGTTGGTCGATGCAGGGCTTCCCTTGGTGCTGGCCAGCGACCACAATCCGGGGTCTGCACCAAGTGGGGACATGACCATGGCGGTGCGTTTGGCCAGTCTGAAGATGGGCTTGCTGCCGATCGAAGCCGTTGCAGCCGCCACCCTCAATGGTGCAGCCGCCATGGACCTCTCACGTGAGGTCGGGGCTTTGGGCAGAGGGTTCAGGGCCAATTTCATGGTGACCCAGCCGATGGAAGGCTTGCAGGACATCGCCTACCGCTTCACGGACGCGGTTGTGGATAAGGTGTTCATCAACGGGGAAATCTGGGAGGGGTAAGCCCCAATCGCTTGGGCAAAGGGCGCGCTACTTTGGCCCCATGCAAAGACTCATTGAATGCGTCCCCAACATCAGCGAGGGACGTCGCCCCGAAGTCATCAACGCCGTTGCTGCTGTGGTCGAAACAGTGGAGGGCTGCCGACTGCTTGACGTCGATCCTGGGAAGAGCACCAACCGTACGGTCATCACGTTTGTGGGGCCGCCTGAGACGGTGGGAGAGGCCGCGGTTCGCTTGATCAAGAAAGCAAGCGAACTCATCGACATGTCCAAGCACAGCGGTGAGCACCCCCGCATGGGGGCCACCGATGTCTGTCCGTTTGTGCCCGTCTCGGGCGTGACGATGGAGGAATGCATCCAGGTGGCCCATGAGGTGGGCGAGCGCGTGGGGCGCGAACTCGGCATCCCCGGCTACTTCTACGAGTCTGCCGCGAAGCGCCCCGAGCGCAAGAACCTCGCAGTGTGCCGCAAAGGCCAGTACGAAGGGCTTGGCAAGTTGAGCACCGACGAAGGCGCTCCGGACTTTGGGCCGGCAGACTTCAACGAGACGGCCCGCCGCACCGGCGCCACGGCCGTCGGCGCGCGTGATTTCCTCATCGCGTACAACATCAACCTCAACACGACGTCGAGCCGTCGGGCCAACGCCATTGCGTTTGACATCCGTGAGGCAGGCCGAATCAAAAAGCGCGACGGCATCACTGGCCCCGCCGTCCTTGACGAGCGCGGTGAACCTGTTCGCATCCCTGGCACCCTCAAGTCGGTCAAAGGCATTGGCTGGTACATCGAGGAGTACGGCATTGCCCAGCTCTCCTTGAACCTCACCGACATCAACGTCACGCCTGTTCACGTCGCCTTTGACGAAGCCTGCAACAAGGCGCAAGCGAGAGGCATCCGCGTCACCGGATCGGAGCTGGTGGGACTTCTGCCGCTCCGCGTTCTTCTCGACGCTGCGGACCACTACCTGCGCAAGCAGCAGCGTTCGCTGGGCATTTCTGAAGCGGAGAAAGTCAAGATTGCGGTCAAGTCGCTTGGTTTGGATGACCTCGCACCATTTGACCCCGCCAAGCGCGTCATCGAGTACATCATCGCGGAACAAGGCAACACGCCCCTCATCCAAATGACCCTGGCTCAGTTTGCAGACACGACGGCCTCGGAGGCGCCGGCCCCTGGCGGCGGATCCATTGCCGCCTATGCTGGCGCGCTCGGTGCCGCCCTCGCGACCATGGTGGCGAACCTCAGCGCCCACAAGCGCGGGTGGGACGACCGATGGGAAGAATTCAGCGCACATGCAGAGAAGGGCTTGACACTTCAAGACAAATTGATGCAATTGGTGGACCGCGACACCGCGGCCTTCGATGCGATCATGGCGGCCTACGGCATGCCCAAGGCCACCGAGGCCCAACAGTCTCAGCGACACCAAGCCATCCAAGATGCCACGCGCAACGCCATTGACATTCCCATGCAGGTGGCGCAGCTCGCGCACGACGGACTTGCAATGGCGGCGGACATGGCCAACGACGGCAACCCCAACAGCGTGACCGACGCGGGGGTGGGGGCCATGTGCCTTCGCACGGCAGTCCTAGGCGCTGTCCTCAATGCCCGCATCAACTGCGGCGACCTCGAAGACGCCAACTACGTTGCCCAGATTGAGTCCCAGTGCGCCAAACTTGTGGAAGGCGCCATGCGCAAGGAAGCCGAGATCCTCGCGACGGTCGACCGTGTCATGGCCGGGTGAGTTCGTTTTCACGCGGGTTTTCCGTGTGTCCATGCCTTTAGGCCAATTTCCCAAAGCCAACGTTTGTATATTATGACAACCAAGCTCATTTCGATGAACCGCTTCTTCACACTTCTCTTGGCTGCTTCTTGCTTGACTGCTGTTGGGCAATGTGACGAGATATTTATCTCTGAATACATTGAAGGTCTTGCCAACAACAAAGCACTCGAGATTTACAACCCCACTGACGTGGCTGTCGATTTGAGCGATTATCGTCTCGAGCGTTACAGCAATGGTGCTACAACACCGGAAGACAATCAAAAAGTGGATCTTTCAGGCACCCTCGAAGCAAACAGCGTCGTGGTAATCGCTTTGGACAAGCGAGACCCCAACGGTGTTGATTTTGAGGAACCCGTTTGGGACGGGCTTTTGGACGCCGCTGACCTATGGCTCTGCCCCAATTACAATGTGAACAACACGATGTACTACAATGGCAATGATGCGCTGGTGTTGCGCAAAATCTCAACCAATGCCCCTGTTGACATTTTCGGCAAGATTGGAGAGGACCCCGGTCCCACAGGTTGGGCAGAGATGACCCAGAATCACACCTTGATCCGAAAGCCAAATGTGACAGTAGGCGACACCGATGCGTTGGACGACTTCCTTGTTGTAGATCAGTGGGACGGTACTCTTTGGTCCAACGATTCCTTGAATTACACTTTAGATGGAGTGTTCGTGAACCTAGGTGTACATACATGTGAATGTGGGAATGCTGTCAATTGCCCAGAGGATGAAGATGAAGATGGCATCTGTGATGATGTTGATGATTGCATTGGTGAGTACGACGCTTGTGGCATTTGCAACGGTCCAGGAGGAACTTATGCATGCGGTTGCTCCAACATCCCTGAGGGAGATTGCGATTGTGAAGGCAATGCACTTGACGCGGTCGGAGTATGCGGTGGCGATTGCCTCGCAGATGAAAACGGAAATGGCGTGTGCGACAACAGTGAAGTCTACGGTTGCACTTATGAACTTGCTGAGAACTATGCGAGCGAAGCCACTTACGACGATGGCTCCTGCATCTTCCCTTGCGAGGGTGTGGTGAACACCAACGTCTTTGATTGGGACGGCGACTACGTCGTGACCGTGACGGACTTCCTGATGATGCTTTCGGTGTATGGCGACACGGATGTGGACTTGGATGGGGTTTGGGACAGCGGCGACGATTGCGTGGACACCAACGCTTGCAACTATGCCAACGACCCTTCAGAGCCCTGCGCTTACATCGACGTCTTGGGCGTCTGTGGAGGCGGTTGTGAAGGGGATGAGGACAACGACGGCATCTGCGACGACATCGACACCTGCATTGGCGTAGAAGACGAGTGTGGCGTCTGCAACGGCCCAGGCCCGACTGAAATTGTGATCGACCAAATCGTCACCACCTACGACAGTATATTCCTTCCAGTGGACGGGGAGTGGTTTGTGTACGCAGTGGATGTCGATACGACGTTCACCTACACCTGTGCGCCGTTCTTCGGCGCTTGCGGCGACCCTGTGGGCTACCAAGGCTACGACTATGCGACGGTGTTGATTGGCGACCAGTGCTGGTTCGCAGAGAACCTCCGCAACGAGAACTACGACAACGGTGACGCGATTCCCGCGAACTTGAGCGACAGCGAGTGGGAAACCACGAACTCTGGTGCTGTCGCAGTGTACGGTGAAGATGATGGATGCAACAACTACTCTCCTGACATCGACGCATGCGATCCTGCGCAGTCTTTGGAGGAATACGGCCGCTTGTACAATTGGCATGCGGTGGACGACGCCCGTGGCTTGTGCCCTAGCGGCTGGCACGTTCCGACAGACGGAGAGTGGACCTTGATGACGGACGAACTAGGAGGTGAATCGATTGCCGGCGGCCAGATGAAGACCACCTACGGTTGGTATCAGGGAGGCAACGGCACGAACTCGAGTGGCTTTTCAGGTTTGCCGGGCGGCTTCCGGAGCAGCAATGGGTTCTTCTACAGCGCTGGTTACGGCGGGTACTGGTGGAGTTCCTCGCCCGATGGATCCAGCGCGTGGTACCGTAGCCTGGACTACGACGAGGATGTCGACCGCAACGACTACAATCAACGGTTCGGTTTTTCTGTTCGTTGCGTTCGGGATGCCGAGTGAGCGGAGCGAGCGAGTGTTAACCTCTTAAATCTTGGCCTTGCGCAGCAAGGCTCGAGGGGAAAGAAAATGATTTTGGCTCGTCATCTTCGTAGGCACACTTTTTCATCGCATCGCTGAAGATCTTCTCAATCAAAAAGCCAGCCGAGGGGCTGGCTTTTTGATTGGCCACGTCTTGGAGACGAGGGCCGATGGGGCAGGAGACTTAGGCGTTGGCGCGACGCTCCTTGATGCGTGCCGACTTTCCTGTGCGCTCGCGCAGGTAGTAGATGCGTGCACGACGGACCTTGCCTCGCTTGTTCACCTCGATGCTGTCGATGATGGGCGCGCTGACGGGGAAGATGCGCTCGACCCCCACACCGCTTGCGATTTTGCGCACGGTGAAGGTCTCTGTGGCGCCCACGCCGCGGCGCTGAAGCACCACACCTTGGAACGCTTGCAAACGCTCTTTGCTGCCCTCCTTGATCTTGATGGTCACGGTGACAGTGTCGCCTGCGCCAAACGCGGGCCAGTCTTTGCCTTCCACCAACTTGGCGGCGATGTCTTTGATGCGGTCCATGGTCTTCTCTTATGCCGTTTCCAGAAGAAGGCCCCTACGGCCCACTTTTAACGGGGTGCAATATTACGAAGATTCTTTGTGAACTCCGCGTCTTGGCCCCAAGAAATTACACGTCGCGCCCTTCGAGCAAATCGGGGCGACGCTCTCGGGTGCGGGCCAAGGCCTGCTCCTCCTGCCAGACATCAATGGCTGCATGGTTGCCACTGAGCAAGACGTCTGGCACCTTCCACCCGTTGTATTCTGCGGGACGCGTGTAGACGGGAGGGGCCAAAAGGCCGTCTTGAAAGCTGTCTGTCAAGGCACTCGTCTCGTCGCCAATGACCCCCGGCACGAGGCGAACGAGGGCATCTGTCAGCACCGCTGCGGCCAATTCGCCACCGCTGAGCACATAGTCCCCAATGCTGATCTCCATGGTGACCACATGGTCCCGCAGGCGCTGGTCGATGCCTTTGTAGTGGCCGCAAATCATCAAAAGGTTGCCGCTCAATGACAGCTGGTTGACGCGCTCTTGTTTCAACTGTTCGCCGTCGGGGGTCAAGAAAATCACTTCGTCGTAGCTGCGCTCGGCCTGCAAGGCTGAGATGGCGTCGTGGAGCGGTTGCATGGCCAGCACCATGCCCGCCGCAGTGCCAAAGGGCGCATCGTCCACCTTTTTGTGCTTGTTGGTGCTCCAGTCCCGAAGGTTGTGCACATGGACTTCCACGAGGCCCTTGTCCACACCGCGTTTGACAATGCTTTCAGAGAAAGGCCCACTCAAGAGCCCGGGGAGAACAGTCAGGATGTCGATGCGCATGGGTTCAAAAGTACGAGGTAACTTTGCTGCCATCATGCGAGAAAAGAAGGATTATCGGTCGGTGGTGAGCCATCCCTACCAGGTGTTCAATGGGATTTTCCTCACGTTGCCTTTGGACGGGATCCGACAAACGGGCTTGCGTGTCCCGCTCTTGCAGGAGGCCTGCGAGCTGGGACTGGAGCGCGGCGATGCCCCCCATGACATCTTGACGGCCTTCCTTTCGGGCCAAGGCAAGTCCGACGCCGAGGAGGGGGCGGCATTGTTGTTCCGCATCATCCAATACATCGAGCGTCAAGTCGTCTTGGTCGATGCCTTGGAAGATGCCCGCTACGCCCAACTCAACGACATGGGCGGTGCGGAGTCGCTCCAAAGCCTCATGCAACGCGTGCGTCGCCATGGCCTTGAGGAGGACATGCGGGCCATGTTGGCCTCCTACGCCGTGCGTGTCGTGCTGACCTCGCACCCCACGCAATTTTATCCTGGGAACGTTTTGGCCATCATCACGGACCTCGCCCTGGCGATGGAGGACAACGACTTGGTGAGCATCCGCAAAGGACTGCACCAATTGGGGCTGACCCCATTTTTCCAAAGCGAACCGCCCACACCTTACGAGGAGGCCATCCGTCAGATTTGGTACCTGGAAAACGTCTTTTTCAAGGCCTGTGCCTCCTTGGGGGCCCGCGTGGCCAATGCCTTGGGCCGACCCAATGGGGAGGGGCTCAACATGGGCATGCTGCGCATTGGGTTTTGGCCTGGAGGCGACCGCGACGGCAACCCCTACGTTGGGGCAGAGACCACCTTGCGTGTCGCGCGGAAGCTCAAGCTGACCTTGTTGCGATGCTACAAGAAGGAATTCCGAGAGTTGCGACGTCTGATCACCTTCAAGGGCCTTGAAGGAGAACTGGACATGTTGCAAGGCATGATCGAAGACGCCATCTTCAACACGAGCGACTTGTCGTTGAAGCAGGATGTCCTGTGGCATGGCCTCCGCCGTTTGGAAAAGAAGGTGGAAGAAGATTTCAATGGGTTGTATGTGGACCAAATCCGACAGCTCATCTTCAAGGTCCGGATGTTTGGCCTTCACTTTGCCTCGCTCGACATCCGGCAAGATGCAAGGGTGGTCAAGAGTGCCTTCCTAGAACTCTTGGAAGCCCAAGAAGGGGCAGAAGCCGTGGCGGCCTTCACGGCAATGCCCGAGGACGAGGCCATCGATTGGTTGTTCCGCAGAAACGTTCCCTTTGAAGGCACTTTGAAGGAGGACCGTCACCAAGATGTCCTTGAGAGCCTTCGGGCCATGCAAGAAATCCAGCGCCACAATGGGGAAGAGGGTTGCCACCGCTACATCTTGAGCAACTGCTCTGGGGCCTTGGACATCGCCGTGTTGCACGCCATGGCGCTGTCCAGTGGATGGGAGGGAGCTTTGACGGTTGACTTGGTGCCGTTGTTCGAGTCCATCGAAGACCTGGACGGGGCCAAGGAAGAAATGGCGCGTCTTTACGCCCACCCCGTTTATGCTGCGCACCTCGACGCACGGCACAGCGACCAAACCGTCATGCTTGGCTTCTCGGACGGCACCAAAGATGGAGGCTACCTCCGTGCGAATTGGGCGATTTACCGGGCCAAACAAAACCTCACGCAGGTGAGCCGCGACCATGGACGCACCGTCATGTTCTTCGATGGACGGGGTGGACCGCCTGCAAGGGGTGGGGGCAACACCCACCGGTTTTACGCCTCGTTGGGGCGCGACATTGAAAACCGTGAGATCCAAACAACCATCCAAGGCCAGACGATCTCGTCCAACTTTGGCATCCCCAAGTCGGCCGGATTCAACTTGGAGTTGCTGTTCACGGCGGGGGTGAAGAACCGCTTGTTCGACGAGGAGGACACCCAGATTTCCGCGGCGGACGCTGCCTTGCTGGACGAGTTGGGCTCGACCTCCCACAGCCACTACCTCACACTCCGCAACCGTCCAGAGTTCACGGACTACCTCGCGACGTTTGGCACTCTGAAGTACTACGGCGCCACCAACATTGGAAGCCGTCCAACGTCAAGAGCCAAGGACGGGGCCATTCGCTTTGAGGACCTGCGCGCCATTCCTTTTGTGGGATCGTGGTCGCAGCTGAAGCAAAACGTTCCCGGGTACTACGGATTGGGCACGGCATTGGAGGCGTTGGACCGCGAAGGGAGGCTCGAGGAGGCTGCAGGCCTGTACCGACGTAATGCCTTCTTCCGGACATTGATCGAGAACTCCATGCAGTCCATGAAGAAATGCGACTTCCGATTGACGGCGCATCTTGCGGACCACCCGACGTTTGGCGAACTCTGGAACACGGTCCATGAGGAGTTCGAGCGCACACGCGTTTTGGTCCTTGCCATCACGGGCCAGCAAGAGCTGATGGAGACGGTGCCTTCGATCAAAGAAAGCATTCGCCTCAGGGACAGCATCATCCTGCCCTTGCTCGTGATCCAACAGTTTGCTTTGGCGGAGATGGAAAAGAGGAACAGCGGCGAGGAGGGAGAGGCTTCCGATTGGACGCCCGAGCTGCTTCGCAAGCTCATCATCCGCACGATGTACGGCATCGTGAATGCGAGCCGCAACGCGGTGTAAGCACGTCGCAAAAAGAACTTCAACAAAAAACCCCGACCAGGCTTGAACCTCGGTCGGGGTTTTCCGTTTCCTAGGGGAGCCTTATTTGCCGCCCATCGGGTCGCTGAGCTGTGGCTCTGCATTGGCTGGATCGGCCACTTCCTCTGAGGCATAGACGAAGTCCATCTCCTCGATGAGGTTGGTGCATCCTGCATACTTGTCGAGGATCCACATCACGTACCGGATGTCGACCGAGATGGTGCGCTGGAGCTGGTGCTCGAAGGCGATGTCGCCGCTCATGGCCTCCCAGTTGCCGTCAAAGGCGAGGCCAATCAGGTCGCCATTGGCGTTCATCACGGGACTTCCAGAGTTGCCGCCAGTGATGTCGGTGCCGTGGATGAAACACACCACCAACTCGCCATCCTCGTTTGCGTAGGGGCCAAAGTCCCGTGCCTTGATGAGTTGCTCGAGGCGCTCGGGGACGACAAACTCGGGGTTGCTGTTGTCCTTCTTTTCCAGGATGCCATTGGCGGTGGTCACGAAGTCGTACTGCACCGCGTCGGCAGGGGTGTAGTCGCCCACGGGTCCATAGGTCAAACGCATGGTGCTGTTCGCATCGGGGTAGAAGGCCTTGTTGGGCATCAACTCCCTCAGTCCGCGTACAAACAATCGGTATCCGCGGTCGAATTTTTCTTGAACTTCTGGTGAGGTTCCTTGGCTGTAGCGCTCGTAGACACTCATCGCCATGGCGATGGCCATGTCCTTGTCGAAGGTTTTTTCCTTGGGGTTTTCCAAGAACGCGGCGAAGGCCTCTGCGCTGCGCAATGGGGACTTGGTGTAGATTTTCTCTGCATAGGCTTCAAAGTCACCTTTGTACTTGTCCTGCACCGTTTGGAATTCAGACGGCCATTGGTCCGGATCGATGTCGTCGCGGTACTTGGTCATCATCTTCACAAACAACTCGCGGTCGGTGTCTTGGTCGTAATCCTTGAAGTGTGCATCGGCCAATCCTTGCAACAGCCCTTTGGTGGCCATCACCTGGTTGGGATCTTCTGCGAAGAGTCCAGCCCCGCGGAAGCCCACACGCAGTCCAAACAACACAATGTCGCTGCCGATCAATCCGGCTTCCAGGGCGTACACCCCGCCGCGCACGGTGGCATCGGTCTCAGCGTAGTAGGATTCAATCAATCCCAACGCGTTTCCATACGTGGCTTCGCGTTCTGCATCGCTGGTGGCCCAACGGTCGAAGAGCGCCTCGATTTTTTGCTTTTGTAGCTGGACTTCCAGTCGCTTCAACCCTTTGGTCTGTCCGATGTAGTATTTCCAGTAGTTGGCGGTCTGGGCGTACTTGGCGGCGTACTTGATGCGCACGGCCTTGTCGGCGTCCATGTGGCCCTTCATGGTCTTCAACTTCAAATCGCGGCACTCCACCACGGAAGGGTTGTAAAGATCGATGGCCTGTTCCACGCCCCAGCTGCTCAAGAAGCGGTCGGTGCTTCCTGGGTAGCCCATGATCATGGTGAAGTCGCCTTGCGCCACGCCGTCCATGCTGATGTTCAGGTGACGTTTGGGGGTGTAGGGGACATTGTCTTCGCTGTACGCTGCGGGGTTGTTGTCTGCATCGGCGTAGATGCGGATCATGCTGAAGTCACCTGTGTGGCGGGGCCACATCCAGTTGTCGGTGTCGCCTCCGTACTTGCCCACGCTTTCTGGCGGGGCCGCGACAAGGCGCACATCGTTGTAGTCACGGTACGAGAAGACGTAGTACTCGTTGCCGTAGTACATGGCCTTCATGTCGTAGTTCAAGGTGCTGTCTGCCGCTTGGAATTCTGTGCGGATCGCCTCGAGCTCAGCCTGGACGGCCGCAGCGCGGTCTGTTTCCGACATGCCGTCATTGACCTTGGCCAAAACGCGTTCTGTGACGTCGTCAATGCGGTCCAAGAAGCTCACGTAGAAATCGTCGATGTGCATTTCTTGGTCCTTGCTTTTGGCCCAAAACCCATCGGTCAAGTAGTCGTTCTCTGGGGTGCTGAAGCTTTGGATGGCACCATAGGCACAGTGGTGGTTGGTCAAGACCAATCCCTGCGACGAGATGACTTCTGCGGTACAACTGCCGCCGTTCAAACGCACGATGGCGTCTTTCAAGGAGGCGTTGTTGATGTCGTAGATGTCTTGGGCGCTCAAGCGCAGGCCCGACTCTTGCATGTTGGCCTCGTTGATGCGTTGCAACATGTGAAGCAACCACATGCCTTCGTCGGCACGTGCAGTTGAAAAGAGGAGCATCAAAAGGGCTCCAAGGGTGGTGAATCGTTTCATGTCAATCCGTGGTTGGGTTTTTTGAATTCAAAGAAGGGCATCATCGCGCTGTTTGTGGAGAAGCCACCCAGTCGGTGGATCCCACCAAGCGCTCGATGCGGGTGTACAATGGGGTCAAGTTGGGCCCTCCGTAACGGTTCCAAACCGTCTTGCCGTCCACCGTCACGATGTTGGCAGGGAGGTCCATGACTTTGGGATCGTCGTATCGTGAGGCCAAGGTGTCGAAGCCCATGCTTTTGGCCTCGTCCACAATCAATTTTCGCCAAATGCCCATGTCGACTTGGGCATGGTGCATGCCCTCGGACAACGAACGGCCAAAGGCCTCGTCGCAAAAGCGTTCCACGCGGAGAGAAGCCTGGCCGTTGCTCAGCACGGACAACTCGTACACCGGGCAGCGTCCAAAGCATGCCGTGCGCTGCAGCCCCACCATGACGCCCACTTCGGCACCAGAGGCCTCGGTCTGCATGGCATCGCTCGATCCTTGGCAAGCGGCAAGGCCCAGGGCCATCGCAGCGAAAAGGAACCAAATGGGGGAGGTGTTCGACGTCATTTCTTCTTCCGCTTGGCGCGAGAATCGTTCTTCTTGCGCTCCATTTCCTTTTGCTTTTTCTCTTGCTCCTTGGCGGCTTCTTGCAGGCGTTCCATGAAGCTGGGCTTCTTGCGCGCACCTGCCTTGGAGCGGTTGTCGTCGAGTTTGGCCTTGATTTTTTCTTCGTTGATGAAGAAGCGCTTGATGGTCAACATTTGCCCAATGCTCACCACGTTGGCGGTGAAGTAGTACATGCTCAAGCCGGACGCAAACCCGTTGAAGAAGAAGAGCATGGTAAAGGGCATGATCGTCTGGATCGTCTTCATGTCCGGCATGCCCGGTTGTGTGGGCATGCTTTGGTTGGCCATGGTCATCCGCATGTAGATGAACATGGAGCTGGCCATAAGCAACGTGAAACCACTGACGTGCGCGCCGTAAAACGGAATGTTGAATGGCAAGTTGAGGATGCTGTCGAAGGCCCCGAGGTCATCGGCCCAAAGGAAGGACTGTCCACGCAAGTCGATGTTGGACGGGAAGAAGCGGAACATGGCGTACAGGATGGGCATCTGGAGCAGCCCCGGGATGCATCCTGCCATGGGGCTCACACCTGTTTTCCTGTAAAGCTCCATGGTCTCCTTTTGGCGCTCCATGGAGTCGTCCTTGAGCCTGTCGTTGATCTCGTTGAGCTCGGGACGCAGAAGCCTCATCTTGGCGGAACTCATGTAGTTCTTCCAAGTGACAGGGAAGAGGGCACTCTTGATGACCAAAGTCAGAACGAGGATGATGAGCCCCATGTTGCCAATGTATTTGGCGACAAATCCATAAACGTTGAGGATCACATTTCGGTTGACCCAGCCAAAGATCCACCAGCCGTAATCGATGATGCGTCCAGCTTCTTCGAGTCCTGTGGCCTCCAGTTCATCCAAGTCGTTGGGGCCAAAGTAGAAGTGAAGTGGTTGGCCGTCGTAGGGCAAGGCCGCCCGGTACCCCATCACATAGGTCGTGTCCTCTTCAGGCAATACGTTGGCGATTTGGCCTCCTGCCGCAAAAGGCTGGGGGCTGCTGACCATGGCCGAGAAGTAGTTTTGCTTGAAGGCCATCCACGAGAGCTCCGACTCGAGGGTTTCTTCCTTTTCTTGACCATCGGACAGGTAATCCCGCTCTTCGCCCAATTCGAGGTAGTAAATGGCGCTGTGTTGGCGTTCCCACGCAAGGCCCTTCTCGTTGCGTTGTCCAAGGGCACTCCAGGTGAAGGTTCGGTCGCTCTCCGTCGCTGAGTCGACCCCCACAAAAGAGATGTCCGTGAACACTTGGTAGCCTTCCAGGCGATGGACCAAACGGATCGCCCGGTTGGCGCCCAAACGGGATTCCATCACCACTTGTTGAGGCCCTTCGGAGATCGGCGCGAAGTGCAGGTCGTTGAACCCGACACGTCCCACACCCGGCACCTCCCATGAGACGTCCATCTCCGAGGCTTCGCGGACCCAAAGGCTCACGGGCTCATCGGAACCGTATCGCGTGTACCCATCGTTCAGGGTGGCGGCCACAGGCAATCCTCCACGTGTATTGAAGGTCACCCGCACTTGGTCGTTCTGCATGACCACATCGCGGTCGGTGCCCATCACACCAGGTCCAAACAAGCCGTACCGGCGTCGCAACTCGGCATCGAGTGCGGCACTGGAATCACCTGCGATGGCCTCGTCGTCGCCCGCTTGCATGGCGGCGACGGAAGTTTGTTGGGCTTCGGCTTCCAAATAGGCTGCTTGAGAGAGGCTGTCTGCTGCCGCAAGGGCGGCTTTTTCTTGTGCTTCCCAAGCGGCGATTTCCTCCTCAGAGGGGGCCATGTACCATTGGTACCCCAAAAGGAGGAGCATCATCAGCACCAGGCCAGTCAATGTGTTGCGATCCATGAGTGCGCGAAGTTAGGGAATGAGGGGGCTGGAGAGTCGCCGAGTTACCAACGGTGTCCGTCGTTGCTGGACCACAACCCACGGAGTTTCATGGCCTGTTCCAGCAAGTTTCTCACACAACCTTGGCCGCCTGCTTCAGGGGCCACCCAATCCACGGCGTCCCGCACCTCAGGCACGGCATCGTGCGGACAGCAGCTCAAGCCCACAGCCTTCAACGCCATCAAGTCGGGCAAGTCGTCGCCCATGTACGCCACTTGGTCCAACCCAATGCCCATGCGCCCCGCAATGGCTGTCAAATGGGCCAACTTGTCGGCAGCTCCCAAATGCACTTCTTTCACCCCGAGTCCTTCCATGCGCCATTTCACAGGCTCTTCCTTTCCTCCGGAAACCACGGCCAATTGAAGGCCTTGCTTGACGGCCCATTGCACTGCGAAACCATCGCGGGCAGACGCGGAGCGCGCCATGCTTCCGTCGGGCATGAGCCATACCGTGCCGTTGGTGAACACGCCGTCGTAGTCGAAGGCAAAGAGTTCAATTTTGGAAAGTTGAGTCTTGTAATTCATGTTGGCGTTCAGGTGGATGGTGGGTTGTGGCGCGAGGCAATGTGTTTCGCGAGGGTGTCGTACAAGGCCCGCATGTCTTCTGGAAGCAAGGCGCGGTGCCGAGCCAACGTGGCCTCGTCTCCGCGCTTGGCGGGGCCAGTTTGCCGTTCTCTGGCGTCGCCTTGAAGTCCGCCTTGGGTCAATCCGTGGACGAGGTTGCGCAGGAGATCCGTGGGCAATTGACGTTGGGACAAGACATGCTGGGCCTCTGCCAGCATGTGGTTGGCGTAATTGTCGGCCATGACGGCCGCGAGGTGCGCTGCAGTGCGTTGGTCCCCAGTGGCCTCTGTGACACGGCCCGACCATGCGCCTGCCAGGTCGTGGGCCACGCGCATTGCCGCGTCGCTTGTGGCCTCAAGGACCGTGGGCGTTTGGGCCAAAGGCACGGAGTGGGCTTTGGCGTTGAAACTGCGTACAGGCCATACCACAGCCGCAGGCGCGCGCAGGTGGTCCAGGGAAGTCGCACCAGAGAGGTGGACCAAGGTGCAGTCGGCTGCGACCATGTCAGAGATGGCGTCGGCCACCTCTGGAATGATGGCATCGGTGACGGCCACAACCACGACTTGGGCGTCGGCCAATGCGCCTGCCGCTTCGGAGAGGTTGGTCGACCATGGGCAACCTAGAAGTTCGCCCAAGGGGCGCGCAGAGTCGTCCGTGCGGCTGACCACGTGCAACAATTCGTGCCCACCGCGTTGCCAAGCCGGTCCCAATTCGGAGGACACCTGTCCAGCCCCCACCAAAACGATGCGGTGCTTAGCCATGGCGGCGGGTTCTTGCGCCTTGGCGGATGCGGAATCGAACCGCGAGAAAAGACCCGAGGGTCATGAGCAAACAGCCCAGCCAGAGCCAATTGATTTGAGGGAAGATCACGGCTTGCATGACCACGAAGTCGCGGCGCACACTTTCGTGTTCCCAAACGGTCATTTCCAACGACTCGGACTCTGGGTCAAACTTCTCGACCCTGAAGCGAAGTCCCCAGCCTTCTGCCTCATAGAGGTCGGGCACCACGGTGCTTCCGCGCACGATGTACAAGGGGTCGTGGACCTCCACGGTCCGTCCACGACGCAAGCCGAGGCATGCGGCCAAGGCCAAGTCGTCGTCCAACAAGCCACGTGCAGGCCTTTCCTCGTCGCCGATCACGCGCAGGCTGTCTATGGTCATCAAGACGCCCCCTACGAACATCGAGTCGCCCACGGCGAACGCCTGCGACTGTCCTCCCAACCATCCTTCTTCGTCGGTCTCGGGCGGCGTCACACGCCCCCATTTGATGTGGGTGTAGAGGTCCCGCGTGAGGAAGTGCTTGGTGTCGGGCTCCGGGGCGTTGCCCATTTGTGCGTTGAGTTGAATCCGAGGTGCCAATCGGAACACCTCCTCGCCGGGGGTGCCGTTGACCCAGCGCGAGGCACGCCCGGTTTGGGCTTCCGTTGGGAAGGGAAGGAAGTTCCAGTGGTTTTCCACGTCGTCGTCGAAGGCAGGGCTGGCCTCGTGGTCGTCCAGGGCTTGCCATACCATGCCCTCCTGCACAACGATGTCTCCGGTCTTGTAGGGGCGAGGGGCCCGCTCGAAGTACGCCATGTCAAACATGACGTGGATGCCCTCTGACCGCCGTTTTTCGTAGGACACGAAATAAGGCCCCATGGGCAAAGTGTCGCCCTCCATCAAAAGAAGGTCGGTGCTGTTGTTCAGCTCTTCGTTGAGGGTGCTGATGTCGCCGATTCGGTTTTGGGAGATCACATCTTTTTGGGCGGTGGAAATCACAGCGCCAAACAAGGTCAAGGCGAAGCCGACATGTGCCAAGGGAGAGCCCAAGGCGTCGAGTTTGCCCTTCCACATTTGGACGATGTAATCGGCATTGGAGAAAGCGGCGAACAAGGTGGCGAAGAGCAAGGCCACACGAGGCACTTCGTGGAGCTTGAACTGGTAGGTCACCAGCAAGATGCCGGTCACCACTGCTGCGGCCAGCAGAGCACGTGCCAACTTGGACACCACCACGCGGATGTCGCTGTTCTTGTACTTCAGCCATTGGGCCAGGCCCATGAGCAGGAAGATGAGCACCGCAAGAGGCACCTGGACAAGGTGGTAGGTTTGGTCGAGGTCTGTGCCTGGGGCCAAGTCGTGTTGGGCCAACGCGCGGAAAGTCTCCCAGCCTGTTGCATCGCCTGCCCAAGAGAGCAAAGGGGCAAAGGGCTCCAAGAACAAGTTGAACACCGGGATGCTCGTCTGCCACGTGATGTGCATCGCGCCGAGCACGAGCAGCAAAGAGCCCACGAACATCCAGAATTCACGGGACCAAAGGGCATCCTCGGCATCGTCTGAGCGGAATTCCTTGCGGAAGGCACGCACGGCAGCAGCCCCCATCACCCCCAGAAAGGCCAAAAGCCCGAGGGCAGGATGGCCCAAGGCCACCACGCCCAAACTGGCCAAGGCCAGCCCACCGTAAACTTTGCGTGATCCCGTGTCTTCGAGGAGCATCAGGTGCGCCACTGCGACGAATGTGAGCAAATAGGCGAGGAGCTGGGGGAGGATGCCGCTGTCGACAAAGCTGTGCACAGAGGTGTCCCCCAAGACGCCACTCTTCGTCAGGAAGGTGGAGTACAGCACCAGCAAGAAGGCCAATACACTCAGGTACACCGTGGAGAACAGTGCTGTGGGTTTGGTACGGTTGCGGTTGATCAGCAAGAGATGGGCTGCAGCCACCAAGACCATCCAAGGCACGAGGGATGAATTCTCCACAGGATCCCAGGCCCAAAAGCCGCCAAAGCTCAGGGCCTCGTACGCCCAAGCGCCGCCCATCAGAATGCCTGCACCCAAGATGCCCACGGCGAAAAAGGCCCAGGGCAGGACAGGTCTGATCCAACCGGTCAAGTCCCGTCGCCACAAGGCGCCCACTGCATAAGCAAACGGGATGCTGCACGCCGCAAAGCCAAGGAAAAGCGTTGGGGGATGAATGGTCATCCAATAGTTCTGGAGAAGGGGGTTGAGTCCTTGACCATCAGTGAATTGAGGTATAGAAGTAAGGTAGTCAGCGCGCGCGGTCCATGGCAACCCTAGGTTGTTGGGCGCCTCGCGAAGCAAAAGAAAAGGATCAAGCCCCAGCTGGAAGTCACCAAAGTAGATGCCCAGCAGCATGATTCCGAGAAAAGCCTCGATGGCGCTGAGCACCGTCATGACCTCCCTCTGCCAAGCATCCGCCCTTCGAAGGATGAAGAGCGCCAGCACATTGTGCCAAAACATCCACAGCAAAAAGCCACCTTCTTGGCCTCCCCAAAAAGCACTCAAGACGAATCGCATGGGCATCTCGTTGTTGAGGTGCTTCCAGATGTATTGGAATTCGTAGCGGTGCCCAAAGAACAACACGAAGATCAGCGCGATGACTCCAAGGGTGCTCAGACTGTGGGCCACAAAAGCTTTGCGTCCGAGTGCGATGTTGCCTCGGCCAAAGGACACCATGGCCAAAAGGGCCGCGGCGAAGGCCAAAGCCACAAGCAACCGGCCCACGTAGGCCGCCCAGATCCATTCCCCGAGGTACTCCATCAAGCGTTGTCCTCCACGAGGTGGTTCTGCTCGTTGTACTTCGAAGGACACTTCATGAGCATCTCCGTGGCGTGGAAGTGGCCATCGTTGGCTTTGCCATAAAGGTCAATGCTTTCGCTTCTTTCCAATCCTGTGGGTTTGGCTTCTTGCAACCACACCTCTTGGACGTTGCCTTCCTTGTCTTGAAGGTGAAACTTGGTCAGTGTGGTGTTTTCCAATGGGTTGTATTCCACAGGGAATTCTGTCACCAGGGTGCCGCTGACCTTGTATTCCGTTCCAGGGTCCGCAAAGGCTGTGGCAAAGCCCACAGATCTGCTGGTGCTGGTGATGGACGCCACAAAAGTGCCCATCAGCCCTGCCACGAGGAGAAGCAAAACGATGTGGGTCTTTTTCATGTCAGTTCGTTTTCAATCGTTCCAATTCTTCAGACAGCGACTTCAGCTCCCGCCGCATGCGCCATCCCCAAAGTGCCAACCCCGCGAAGATGATGACCGCAACGCCAACCACCACATTGAGCTTGCCTGAAGAGACAAACCAAGCTTCCCAGCCCGAAGTTGAGGCCGGGGTCATGAGAAGCATGCCGAGGGGCATGCTTGCCTTGGTCAGGCGTGCCTCTGAAAGGCGGTGGCGCATCCGCTCGGCCTTCAATGCGGCGCTGTACATCCAAGTGCCCAGCACCATCCATCCCAACACGGCAGGGTAAAACACCAAGCGCAAGGCACTGTCGAGGTCGTAGCTGCTGAAGGCTGGGTTGCCGCCCTTTCCAGGATGCAGGCTCTCGGTGAAGCGTGGCAGCACCATGAGGAGCACCACCAAAAGACAAAACCCAAACAAGTTGTAGACCCCAGAAAGTCTCGCACGGAGCAAAGGTTCTTGGATGGAAGCACGCAAGACGAGGTAGCCTGCATAGACGAGGACGGTCACGAAGGCCCCGTTCAATTGTGGGTCGTCGACCCACCACGCGCCCCAGGTGAATCGGGCCCAAAGGGACCCTGTCAGCAACCCGAGCACCCCGAACCAGAGACCCACCTTCACAGAAGCGACCGCCTTCAGATCGCGGTCGGTGTCGCCCCCAAGACGCAGCGTCCTGATGCTTTGGGCAAAGCTGATCCCCATCAAAAGGAACATGGTGAACCACATCGGGACGTGCAACATCAGGTTGCGGATGGTCTCCATGATGTTGGGCTGAAAGGGAAAGTGGAAGGGCAGGTTGGGCGCAGAGAGGTAGTCCAAAACCGCGGCATCGCCATCCGTGGAGGCCTTGGCATTGGTGGCCACATCTGTGGCGAAGAACCCATTGGCGTAGCTCATTGTCCCATCCATGCCGTTGTTGACGTACACATCCCAGCTCCGCGCAGGAAGGAACTTGCCCACTCGGATGCGGCACTTGAGTTTGGTTTCGCCCAGTGATTTGATGGCCGAGGCATTGACAATGTGGTCACCGTTTTTCAAAAACACCAAGGGTGCATTGGAAGCAAAATGGGTGTTGTGTCCAGTGATTTCCAATTCAAAGACGCCACTTGAGGCCGTCACGTCTTGGCGCACGGTGGCCACATCGACCAACCCCGGTCCCAGTGGCACAACAAAGGTCATTGCCAAGACATAGGCCAGCATGGCCATTCCTGCGATGCGAATGCCCCACACGTAACGCGGGGTAGCGGTGCTGTTTGCTCCAGTCATGATGCACGCCAAAGGTAGGGGAACAACACGAGGCCAAGGGTGGCGGAACCCATGGCCAGCACCCCAAGAAATGCGAAGTTGTGCCAGGTGTCCGCCACCAACACCCCGCGCATCAATTCATCTCCGAGGGTTGTCGAGACCAAGACCGTTGGAAGGACCAGAGGAAGGCCCAAGACAGCGGTCATTCCGAAGCCAGCACCGGCCCTTGACGCAATCAATGCGATGAGGGTCAGGGTGCAGCCGAGTGAGATGGAAGTGAGGACCATGCCGCACACGAAGCCCCAAAGTCGAGGGCCCTCCAATTGTGACCACCCCAGGAGGAGGCCCATCAGGGCCACGACGAGGCATGCAAGTCCCGCAAGCGTGACGGTGTTGTGCAGCATCCTTGCGGTCATGTAGTGGACCGGTTGCACGGTGGTGCGCAAATAGGCCAAGACTTCGGGCCGGTCTTCTTCCATTCCACGGGTGACGCCATTGAACGCTGTGAACAAGAGGATGACCCAAGCCATGGCATTCCAAGTTTCCGGCTCAGGCCGACCTTGCACCACTTGGTACACCGCGTATACCGTGGCCACGGCAAACAGCACCAACCCCGCCACACCGTGCTGGGCATTCCAGTCAGCCCTCCAAAAATGCCGGAACAAGAACCACGTCTCGCGCATGTCTGAAAAGGTTCAGTTGGGGTTAAACGAGGGAAAGGGGTTTGGCCACCTCGGCAAACAATCGCCCCATGTTGCGGGCGTCCTCGATGGCGCGGTGTTGGGTTCCGTCAAAGCTCAGCCCTTCCATTTCGAGGGCATTTTTCAGCCCAATTTGGTTCTTCGAACCCTTCCAACGGCTGTAATGGCGTTGCAAGCAAGCCCAGTACTTCAGCCATGGCAAGTCCAAATGGTGCAGCCTCGCATCGGTGGCAAATTGACGGCGGTCGAATTCCCCCCAGCTCATCAAGACGGTCCGGGTGTCTTCAAAGCCCACCCAATCCTCAAAATTCTCGATGGCTTCGTCAAACAACGGAGCATCTTCAATGTCGTCCTGCACAATGCTGGTCAGCTTGGTGCAAAAGGGGCTGATTTCTGGGTGAAGCTTGGGACGAACGAATTGGCAGAAATCGTCGACGACCTCCAGGTCCTCATTGATTTTCACCGCACCGATTTCGATGATTTCCACTTGGCGTGGTTTTCTGCTTCTCCAGCATGTTGCTTCGAGATCGTAGACGATGAATTGTCGTTGGGCCATCTCAGGCGAAGATACGGACTCCCTTGGCGCTGCCCGACCAATGTGGACAAGTGGGGCCTTGAGGTGTGCTTTTCTGCCGCAAGAGCCCAGAGGCGTTTCTCAGCGGGCGCGCAATCGCCACGGATGAAGGCCTCGAGGCGCCTCGGTGGTGGGCAGGGACTGGGCTTGCACCCTGTCAAGGGCCCCCAAGATGAGGTCTGCCGCCGTGTCGTCGTCGCATGGCAAGGGACGTTCCAGTTTCTCTGGGGAAAAATGCTCCCCCACAAATCCAGTGTCGAATTCACCAGATCGGAAAGCCTCGTGGTCAATGGCGAAATGCCCAAAATCGAGCGTGGTGTCCACCCCATGCACTTCGTAATCTTCGATGGCCCTCAGCATGCGCTCAATGGCAGCTTCTCTTGTCGGACCATGGGCACAGAGCTTGGCAAGCATAGGGTCGTAGTGCATGCTCACTTCGCCACCTTCTTCCACGCCATCGTCCACACGGATGCCAGGCCCCTCGGGAGGTGCATAGCGGGTGAGCGTGCCTGTGCTGGGCAGGAAGCCTCCGGCAACATCCTCTGCATAGACCCGCAGTTCAATGGCATGCCCTTGAATCTCCAAGTCCTCTTGCTGGAAGGAGAGGGGGTGGCCTTCTGCGATTCGGATTTGCTCACGCACCAAATCCACCCCAGTGATCAACTCTGTGACGGGATGTTCCACTTGCAAGCGCGTGTTCATTTCAAGGAAGAAAAATTCTCGGGAAGCGTCCACAAGGAATTCCACCGTTCCTGCTCCGACATAGTTGCAAGCTTTGGCGACCTCGATGGCACACTGTCCCATGGCTTCGCGCAGGTTGTCATCCAGAAGGGCAGACGGGGCTTCCTCCACAACCTTCTGGTGCCGGCGTTGGATGCTGCATTCACGCTCAAACAAGTGCACCCCGTTGCCGTGGCTGTCGCACAGGACTTGGATTTCAATGTGCCTTGGCTGCTGCACGAGCCTCTCAATGAAAACCGCACCGTCGCCAAACGACCGTTCTGCTTCGGAGATCGCACGCTGCAATTCCGATTCCAAAAGGGCGGGGTCGTGCACGGCCCGCATGCCTTTGCCTCCGCCTCCGGCACTTGCCTTGATCAACAATGGAAACCCAATGCGTTCTGCCTCCTGTTTGGCCTGGGTCGGATCTGAAACGGCACCTTCTGTGCCCGGGACCATGGGGATGTTCCGCGCAGCGACAGCTTCTTTCGCCGCGAGCTTAGAGCCCATGACGCGGATGGCATGAGGATGGGGCCCAACAAAACGAATGCCAGCGGCTTCCACCGCTTCGGCAAAAAGGGCATTCTCGGAGAGAAATCCGTAGCCGGGATGGATGGCGTCTGCGCCCGTTTCTTGGGCCGCCGCCACGATGTTGTCCACAATCAAATAGCTCTCGTTGCTCGGGGCTGGGCCCACACAAACCGATTCATCCGCCGCGCGCACAAAAGGGGCATGGGCGTCGGCCTCGCTGTAAACAGCAACGGTGGCAAGGCCCATTTCACGGGCTGTGCGCAACACGCGCAAGGCAATTTCGCCTCTGTTGGCGACCAACAATTTGGTGATGGGGCGGTGCTTTGTACTCATGTCTGACTTTCTGGGGACGAATGTAAGTCCGTTGCAGGGCATGAAAAAAGGGCAAGCGATTCTTGTCGCACCGCTACAACCGCATACCCTTGCTGCCTTCCGGCCCTGGGGGGTTCTGCGGGAGCTGGTCGCAAGAGACTTGCCCCAGTGCAAAGATAGAGCACAGCCCGCCGTACCTTGCACCACATGAAACATTTGTCGTCTTCTGCAATGCATGGCCTCTTGGGCGCACTGTTGAATTTCGCCATCCTGGTGGTGTTGTACATCGTCAACATGAATTTGCTGGCAGAGTGGTGGGTGGGGACATTGGCCATGGGCATCTTCGTGGTGGTCATGTGCACAGGGAGTGTGGCGACAAGGAAGGAGAGGGGCGGCAACATGACTTTTGGCCAAGCCTATGGAGCATCGATGGTGGTGGCGTTGACCGCCCAATTTGCGTCGGCGGTTTTGACTTTGTTGCTCTATCATTTGATTGCGCCGGAGCTGCCAGGCGTCTTGGAGGAGCTCACCATGGCAAAGACCCGTGAGATGATGGAAGGGTTTGGGATGAGTGGAAAAATGCTGGACGGCCAAATGGAGGAAATCGCTTCCTCCATGAAGGAAGCCTACACCGTGGGCGGGATGTTGAAGAATTCTTGCATGGCGATGGTCATGTGGGCTTTGGTAGGGCTGATTGTTGCGGCAGTGACCAAGCGTGTCCCCAAATCTGAATTCTCCTAAGCCATGATGCACACCTCTCCGTCGTTTGACGTCTCTGTGGTGATTCCCTTGCTGGACGAGGAAGAAAGCCTTCGCGAGCTCACGTCTGGCATCGAGAAAGTCCTTGATGGCCTGTCGTTTGAAATCATCTTTGTGGACGATGGAAGCCAGGACGGATCATGGGCGGTCATTGACCAACTTCACCAAGCCCAGCCCGAGATCATTCGGGGCATTCGGTTTGCCAGGAATTACGGAAAAAGTGCTGCTTTGCAGAAGGGATTTGAAGCGGCACAAGGCGCGGTGGTCTTCACCATGGATGCCGATCTGCAGGACGATCCAGAAGAATTGCCTGCCATGCGCCAACAATTGTTGGAAGGAGGCTTGGACTTGGTGAGTGGATGGAAAAAAGAACGACATGACCCCTTGAGCAAGACGCTCCCCACCAAGCTCTACAATTGGGCAACAAGGAGGGTCAGTGGCATCCACTTGCACGACTTCAATTGCGGATTGAAGTGCTACCGTTGGCAAGTGGTCAAGGCCATTGAGGTGCAGGGCGAAATGCACCGCTACATTCCCATGCTTGCAAAAATGGCTGGGTTTGACAAAATCGGCGAAAAGGTGGTGACCCACCACGCGAGACCTTACGGCGTGAGCAAATTTGGATTGGAGCGCTTCACCAATGGAGTGCTTGATTTGATGACCGTGGGATTCATAGCGCGCTTCGGCAGGAAGCCCATGCACTTCTTTGGCCTGTTGGGCATCTTGATGTTCATGGTCAGTGCTGGGCTCTTTTTGGGCATCGGCGGCTACAAAGTATGGGCCCTGAATGTGGGTGCTGAAGCCAAAAACCTTACAGAGCTGAGTTGGTTTTACGTGGCATTGACAGGCATGCTCCTGGGCGCGCAATTTTTCTTGTCAGGCTTTCTGGCCGAGATGGTGTCCCGCAACGACCCTGCCCGCACGGACTACCGCATCCTTGCCCGCCTCAGCGGGCAATGACCGCCGATCCGAGCACTTCGACCGCCTCCGATCCGCCATGCCAGGCGGCAAATTGTCCTGCTGCAACACCCCTTTGGGGCTTGTCGAAATCCATGAAGTGACGCCCGTCATCCAGAACCACCAACTTGCCTTGTTGCAGGGGCTGGCGGTACCTGATGCGCAAACCACATGACAAGGAGGGTTGGCTGCGCAGCGCCGAGGAGCCATCCAACCAATGGGGGTCCTCTAGGGGCAATGCCGTTCTGAAAAGGCCCGGATGGTCTTCGCCCTGGCCCACAAAGACGGTGTTGGAGCCGACAGAGGTGCCAATCACGAACAAGGGTTCAGGCTTCCCGCCGACCCGAAGCCCTTTGCGCTGGCCCACGGTGAAAAAGTGTGCGCCATCGTGTTGCCCAACCACTTTCCCCATCTCAGGCGTCAGCGCGAAGGGCTCCGCGCGCTCCTCCAAAGTGGCATCCAAACGACGTTCGAAGATGGAATGGTTCGAAGGGACCTCCACAATGTTGCCTTGCTTCACGCGCAGTTGTTGTTGCAGAAAATCAGGCAATCGAACCTTCCCGATGAAGCAGAGTCCTTGGCTGTCCTTTTTGTGGGCCGTGGGCAATTCGATGTCCGCTGCAATGGCCCGCACTTGAGGCTTTTCCAAGGCACCGATGGGGAACAAGGCATGTCCCAATTGATGTTGATTGAGCTGACACAAAAAATAGCTTTGGTCTTTGTTGCCGTCTGCCCCTGCCAAAAGATGGTGCACCCCATCGGCATCGGTGTGCTTTCTGCAGTAATGACCGGTGGCGACAGCTTCTGCCCCAAGCTTCAACGCGGCGTCCAAGAACAGGTCAAACTTCACCTCCCTGTTGCACAACACATCGGGGTTGGGGGTTCTGCCTTTGCCGTATTCGTCAAACATGTAGTCCACGATGCGGGTCTTGTATTCTGCACTGAGGTCCATGACTTGGAAGGGAATGCCCAAGTGATGGGCGACGAGCATGGCATCGTTTGCGTCGTCGATCCACGGACATTCGTTGTTGATGGTGACGCTCTCGTCGTTCCAATTGCGCATGAAAAGACCGATCACTTCATGACCTTCCTGTTGGAGCAGATGAGCTGCAACACTGGAGTCTACACCCCCTGAGAGTCCGACGACCACGCGCATGGCACAAAGGTAGAAGGCGCGGACGGACTGGGTGTTGGTTTTGGCACAGATTTCTACGACCTTGAGCAAACCATTGAAACGTCGAGGCAACCTCTCCTTTTGTGTTGCGTCATTCCAACGGCCTTCATCATGCACGAAGCAGAGTTGCGCCCATACATCGAAGCCTGTCAACTCGGCGAAAGCCGGGCGCAGCGCTACATTTTTGAACGGTACTACCGTTTGATGTTTGGGGTATGTCTGCGTTACATGTCGGACACCGACAGCGTGAAGGATGTTGTGCAAGAAGGGTTCCTCAAGGTGTTCAACAACATCGAGGGGTACACCTTCAAAGGTTCTTTCGAAGGTTGGATGCGTCGCATCATGGTGAACACGGCAATCGATGCCATCCGTCGCAGGAATGCGGCCGGATGGGTCCTCGGAGATGAGGCATCTTTTGAACCTGCAGACCTTGATGGAGGTTGGGAGATGGAAGAGGAGGATGGCGCAACGTTCACCGTGCACGATGTGTTGGATGCGATGGAGCATTTGACCCCCATGTACAGGACAGTGTTCAACCTCTATGTCTTTGACAACCTGGGGCACCAAGAGATCGCCGATCGATTGGGGATTCAGGTTGGAACCTCGAAGTCCAATCTGGCGAAGGCCAGACGCAACCTTCGGGAAGTGTTGTTGTCTCAAAAAGGAAAACAGACCCATGCCCAGTGAGCATCCATTCGATCAACACCTGAAGCAGTCCTTCGACGGCTTTGAACCTGATGTCCAGCCAGATTGGACGGGTTTTGAGCGCGATTTGAATCGGCAGGCCCCACAGGCGCCAGCCCAAGTCCATGCTGGCCGTGGTACGGGTCGATTGGCCGTGGCTGCAGCCGTTGTGGCCGGTGGTGTCATGATGTGGGTGGCCAAGCCCATGGTGGAAGAATGGATGGCCTCCATCGAGGCTGAAGCGTCGTCGACCTTGGAGGAGCACGCTCAGGCGGATGCTTTCGCCGCGGCATGGGAGGAGTTCACCAAAGAATTGAATGGTTTTGAGCAGGATTTGCTGGATGCCGAAGGAGAGGCCGCGCTGGCAGCTGCCCAGTCCCTTGAAGGGTCGGCAATGCCGGCAGCCAACCAGGACATTTCCCCAGAGGAGAGCCTTGGGTTGGCGGTGACCTCCAAAAATGTGGGCCTAGACAACGGGAGCTTGAACGCCACGACGGATGCGATGGGAAGCGGCCCTGCCGAATCAGAGGAGAGGCTTCTTGCCGTGCTTCCATTCGAATCTTCCGTGAAGGAAGCATGCGAAGGGGTGGAGGTGGCCTTTGAATTGTCTGGCATCGACCGTACCATGAGCTTCCTTTGGAACTTTGGCGACGGTGCTTTCAGCAGTGATCCTTCACCTTCGCACGTCTTTACCCGTCCAGGCACCTACGACATCACCCTGTCGGTGCGCCCGCCTTCGGACGGCATGATCCGCACCCGCACGATTCAAAACATGATCACGGTGTTGCCCAAGCCGGAGGCCGATTTTGCATGGACATTCCCTGCTGCAGTGGAAGGGGACAAGGTGCGTGTGAGCCTCATGGACCAAACCCCAAACGCCACATCCGCCCAGTGGGTGGTCGATGGCGAAAGTACGACGTCCAATTGGGTGCAGCTCGATGTTCCCGGCGTGTACCCCATCAATTTGGTGGCCAGCAACCAATACGGTTGCTTGGACGATGCCCGTCGCGAAGTCCAAGTCGGCAACCGCCATGGCCTTCTGGCCCAGGCGAGGTTCAGTCCCGATGGCGATGGCCGCTACGACACCTTCTTGCCCCACAGTTTGTTGGAGCTCCAAGAACCATGGGCCATGGTCGTTGTGGACGCGGATGGAGAGGAGGTTCACCGTTGCTCAGATGCGGACCAACCATGGGACGGCAGCCTTCCCGATGGCAGTGTGGCCGTCAACCGGTCCCTGTACCAATGGACGGTACGTTGCGTCTCTCCCGATGGCGAGATTCGCCTGTTCACCGACCGCGTCAGGGTCGAGCGCTGAAGATGCTGACACCTCCCGCGCGATTCCTGTGGACATGTGCAACCATGAAGGTTCCGTGCGGGTCTTGATTTCGTAGTATTTTCACATCATGGAAGCAAAGAGGCTCAAAGGAATTTTGTTGGTTTCGATGTTGGCATTTGCCATTCAAGGAGACAGCCAGGTCATCATGTCGAATGGCACTGTGAGCGACGCTTGCGGTCAATTGTTTCGCGATGACGGCAACAATGGCTCCTACACTGGTGCGGAATTGACCATGACCATTTGTCCCGACACCCCCGGGGATTTCGTGAGTGCATCTTTTGTCGCTTTCAACCTCTTCGAAACGGCGGTCAACAACCAGAGCGACCAACTGACCATCTACGACGGCGACAACACAGGGGAAACTTCCTTGGGTTCTTACACAGGAAACGATTTGCAGGGCTTGACGGTTTGGAGCACGCCAGGGAACGCCACAGGATGCCTGACTTTTGTGTTCACTTCGCCCACGAACCCTGCTGGATTTGCGGGTTGGGAAGCAGAAATCATTTGTGGCACCCCATGTGCGCCGCCAACCGCCGCTGCCAGCTTTGTGGCGACGCCATCGGACATCTTGGACATCAACAACACGCCCACTCTTCAGATCTGCACAGGCGAGACCATCACAGTAGAAGACAATGGCTCGGCAGTGGATGGATTCCCCATCGAGCAATGGTCTTGGGACTTTGACGAAGGCGCAGCGCCCATCGTTGCCACAAACGGCAATGCGTTGAGCCATGTCTTCAATGATCCTGGAGCCTATACCATTTCATTGACCGTTGGTTACGACAACGGGACTGATTTGTGCACGAGCCTCAATCTTGATCCACTTCAGGTGTTTGTCAGCACGCCTCCGATCTTCAACACAGCGATCGAGAGCCCCATTTGTGCCGGCACCGCAGTGGTGGATTTGGCTTTGGATGGATCGCCCGTGATTTCTGAGCTTTGGACCGATGCCCCTGACTTTGATGCCCCCTCCATCTCTCCTACAGGATTTGATGCAGGTTTTACCTATTGCTCGGAGTTGAATTTTGATTTCTTTCCAGCAGGGGCAACCTTGGACAATTGCACGGACTTGGTGTCTGTTGCGGCCTCCATGGAGCACAGTTATCTCGGGGATTTGGACATTTCTGTGGCGTGCCCCAATGGCCAAACTGTGGTCCTCCAAACCCAAGGTGGTGGAGGTACTTTTTTGGGCGAGCCTGTGGACGTTGAGGATGATTTGACCGAGGGGTCGTGCTACGATTATGGCTGGAGCGAAACCTCCACCTTGGGCCAAATCGAAGACCCTGCGAATGCTTCGACAGTCAACTATACCAATGCCCTTGGAAACGACGCAACAGGGAACATTGTCAACCCCGGAATTTACGAACCTGAGAATACATTGTGCGATCTTGTTGGATGCCCGCTCAATGGGACTTGGGAATTTTGTTTTACGGATTTGCTAGGAGCTGACAATGGTTTTGTTTGCACTTGGAATCTGAACTTGGACCCCAATTTGCTGCCTGGAGTGACAGTCATTCAACCCGAAATCGTCTTCGCAGATTGGGATTTTTCAGCATACGATTCTGGGAACGACTTGGTCATCACCCCTTCAGCAACGGAAGAACTTGGGCTGGACATTGCTGCGATCACGCCTGGGAGTTATCCACTCACGTTCTATGTTGAGAATGATTTTGGCTGTGCTGCCGACACCACGCTGGTCCTCGAGGTCATCGACAACCCCGGGGCAATCATCACAGCCGGACCTGAGCAGATTTTTTGTGGTGCTCCTGTGACTTTGCAGGGAGGTTTGGAAACTGGGGGTGGCGCTTCTCCATGTAGCATGGCTGAAGGTTCGTTTGATTATTGCTATGGCTCCAACGAAACCACCATTTTCAACTATTGCCCCGATGTGGTGGGTGATGGAACCATGATGGCGATTGATTTCTCTGCAGGGGTGATGGAAGCCGGATGGGATGTCGTCACGGTGTACGATGGCGCAAATGCAACAGGGACTGTCTTGGCCACATTGGATGCTGATTTTGCCGGGCAGTCCTTCATGGCCACCAACCCGGACGGATGCTTGTCCTTCCAGTTTTTCAGCGATGGAGGTTGCGATTGTGCTGGCTTTTGTGATTTTGAACCGGTAGAATGGTGCGTCAGTTGCAATGGAGGCTCCGACGTATGCTCTTACGACTGGTCCTGGTCACCAGATGAATTTTTGGCGGATCCTACGTCACCAACGCCAACGGTGTTGGACTTTGATGGTACACCCACTGAATACACCATGACAGTGGAGCCAGTAGGTTTTGACAATTGTGCAGCAGAGGCCACAGTGATGGTGGTGCCGGGGTTCAACTACGAGGTGGAACAACAACAGCCTTCTTGTTTTGCGAACGACGGGGTCATTGGGGTGGAGATCTTTGAGGATGCCCTTGCGCCAGAAGGTCCCTTCACCATCGCGCTCTACACGAATGAACCGGCGGGTCCCGTATTGATGGATGAATTGGTGTGGGACAACATCACAGATTTTTACTACGACGATTTGGTGCCAGGAGACTACACTGTGGTGGTGTACGACGATGTTGGCTGCATCTACAATCAGAACATTCTTCTTGAGGACCCCTTGCCTTTGACCTTGAATGTGCCATCTAACCAGACCATTTGCCTGGGAGGGACAGCCACGTTGGAAGTGGATTCGGACGACGATCCCTTGAACGTATGGACGTACGAATGGGACAACGGCCTTCCCAATGGCAATGCGCAACAGGTGTCGCCCAACACGTCGACGGTGTACACCGTCCAGGCTTTTGACGTCAATGGCTGCCCCACACCGTCGTATTCGGTGGGCGTGAACGTGCTTGACGCGATCAATGCCGACCTCGTGGCGGACGACTTCTTGTGCAGTGGGGAGGAAGCGTTCCTCGATGCAGGCGCTTCCAACGGCGGCTCAGGGTCCGGGTACACCTACACTTGGACCTTCGAGGGCGGCCTATTGAACGAAGACGACCCCAACATCTTCACGTTCCCACCTTCGAGTGGCACGTACTGTGTGACTGTGGGAGACGACTGCGAAACCCCGCCTGGCACAACATGCACGGAGGTGGTGTTGGAAAGCCCCGTGCCCATTTCTTTTTCTGTGGACACCACGGAGGCTTGCGGAACGGGCACCTTCTTGTTCACAAACGAAACCGACCCGGCATCCATTTCAGGAACCCTTTGGGCCTTCGGTGATGGAACGTACGCTGGCGAGAGCAACACAGTGAAAACATTCGAGAACCCTGGGTTCTATGATGTGGGTGTGACGGTGACATCTCAAGCAGGTGGATGTGAATACACGCTGGTGCAAGAGGCTTACATCAATGTCTACCCCATTCCAGACGTTGGCTACTTTGCTGGTCCACAACCCACAAGGGCCCCTGACACGGAAATCACCTTCAACGGATACTCCAATGCGAATGTGGTCGAATGGCTTTGGACGTTCAATGTGTTTGACCCACTCGGAACGAGCACAGAGCAAGACCCCGTCTTCCAGTTCCCCAATGGAAGCGGTGGAACGTACCCTGTGCAGCTTCAAATCACCGATGCACAAGGGTGTGTCAATGTGGTAACGCGTGATGTGGTCATCCAGGATTTCTTCAACTTGTACGTCCCCAACACCTTCACACCCAACAACGACGGCACCAACGACGCCTTCTTTGTGGAGGGCTCCGACATCGATCCTGACCGTTTTGAGTTTGAGGTTTGGAACCGTTGGGGAGAGCTTGTTTGGCGCACCACCGACCCGGAAGATGCGTGGTACGGCCAAGTTGGAGAGGAGGGGCAGCACTTTGTGCCCAATGGTCCATACTCGTACCGTTTGGAGGTGCACAGCATTGCCGTCGAAAGCTTCCGTAAAGAAGTTTTTGGGGTGGTGACCATCATCCGCTGACAGCGCTCTTCCCATGCATGAAAAAGGCACCCTCTGTAGGGTGCCTTTTTCGTGTGATCTATTTCACATCACTTCATGTTTGAAATGAACGGTCATTCCGTCCACGCCAACAGCTCATCCATGGTGCCCGTGGACACGCTGTGGTAGTGGCCTCGTGCCAGGCCGTAGATGCGGAGGGCCATGTCTTTTTGGTCTGTCTCCACCATGGCCAAATACAGAGGCGTCAAAAATTTTCTCCGCCCCACCTCCACGAGGAAACGCTCCAGGCGGGGATAGGCAGGAGCGTGGCCACTTCGGATGCACTGTTCCAGCCATGCAAATAGCACCTCATTGTTGCCGGTGCTGTTGATCTGCCAAGTGGCATCGAGCTCTGCCATCCTTGCGGCTTCTGTGCCGTTTGGGAGATTGGAGAGAAAACGGTACCGCTCTTGGTACAACCAGTCGTTCCATGGCAACGCCGAGGTGGCAACAGATCCGTTGATCCAGGCCTGAAGGGTTTGGTCCACCTTGTCGATCCGGGGGCTGGAGACTTCTGGACAATTGTCTGGCAAGCCAGCACCATCCACCCAATCCTTCACCCGGACGGATTCTCGTCGCTCCTCGGTCGTCAACAGGTTGTCATCGAGGTAGGCCAAGAAGCTGTCAGTGTCCATCACTTGGAAGGCATGGCCCGTGAAGTACTCTTTCAAGAAGGCATCAAATGCGCTTCGCCCGACAGTCTCTTCGAGGAGCCTGAGAAAGAAATAGCCTTTGTCATAGGCAATGGCGGTCATGCCGTCGTCGGGGTCCCTGTCCTTGAGGTGCAAGCGCAGGTGGGTGTCGTTGGGGTTGACCTCCATCATGCCATCCACTTCATCCACAAGGCCCTGGTAGCTCAAGGTGGTCAGCATTTCGCTGATGTCACGCCCATAGACCTCCTCCATGATGCGTTGCTCGAAATACACCGTGAAGCCTTCGTTGAGCCAAAAGTCATCCCAGGTTGCGTTCGTGACCAAGTTGCCGCTCCAGCTGTGGGCCAATTCATGGGCCACCAAAGCGACCAAGCTGCGGTCGCCAGCAATGATGGTGGGGGTGGCGAAGGTGAGTCGAGGATTCTCCATGCCGCCAAAGGGAAAGGCCGCAGGCAGCACGAGCAAGTCGTAGCGTTCCCAGGCGTATTTCCCATAAAGGCCTTCAGCGGCCACCAACATGTCCTCCATCTCAGCGAACTCATAGGCCGCAGCATCGATGAGGTCAGGAGTGGCGTAGACGCCCGTATGGTCTCCCACGCTTTGGAAGGCTACATCGCCGACGGCAAGGGCCAGCAAATACGCTGGGATGGGCTGGTCCATCACAAAGCTGTAGTGTCCGTCGCTGGATTTCTCTGTTGGGTTGACGGCACTCATCAGTGCCATCAAATTGGCCGGCACCTGCACGTCCGCATCGTAGGTGAAACGTATGCCAGGACTGTCTTGACATGGCACCCATGTTCGGGCCAAGATGGCCTGGCTTTGCGTGAACAAGAAGGGAGCTTCTCCTTCGACCCAAAGAAAGGCCGCCGCGTCAGGCGCAGTGGTGTACGTCACGCTGACGGTTTGGCTTTGGCCATTGACAGGGATGCTCAAGGGCTGCCCCAAAAAGGGTTGCTCCGGACCGAGTTCAAAGCTGGACTCCACGCCGTCCACCATCACGGAGGCGATGTCCAATCCCCGACAATCGAGCAAAATGCGTTGGGCGTCGTCGGCCGTGGCAATTTGGTATTGGGCGGTTGCAGAGATCTGACGCGTGTCGAAATCGACCCTTGCCGTCCAACTAAGGTGCGTGGTGACGGCCTCCTGGGGCCGGCTGAAGCTGTGGTTGTCCGTGGCTCGTTTCATGTCAGCGATGGTTTGGGCTTTGGCAGAAGGGGCAGAGGCGGCTTCGTCTGACTGACAGCCGATGCACAGTGCCCAAGCTGCCAACAAGGCCCAGAAATGGTTGGTTTTCATGAGGGGGAATTGAGCCCCCAAGGTAGCGACTCAACTTTCGACCTCGTGCTTGGTCAAAAGCCGACCGACGAACACCACCACAATCGCGCCCAAAGCCGTCTTCACCAAGATGGCCGGCATCAATCTGGCAAGGGTGTCCATCCAAGATGTTTCCACGGGCACAATGCCCCGTTGCCACAGCAGGCCGAGCCCTACAATGAGTCCTTGTCCCCCAAGCAACAACAGGGTGGCTGTGCCGTATTTCCATCGTGTGAGCGACGAGGCCAGGGTACCCACGACCCAGGATGCGATGGGAAAGGCGAGCAAAAAGCCCCCGGTGGTTCCCATGAAGTGTTCCCAGCCATGTGCGCCGTCCGCAAAAACGGGGAGTCCCAATCCTCCTGCAATGAGGTACAGGGCTGAGGCCAGCAGGCCAATGGGACCGCCCCAGAGAACACCCCAAAGGACCATGAGAAGGCTTTGAGGGGTGATGGGAAGGTTGCCTTGGAACATCCACACCTGTGGTCCCATCCAGCACATGAGCCCCGCGCCAAGCAGGCCCATTCCAGCCCATTCGAGCCAAGGCGGAGAGAGGTTCAAGTGTTTTTGGAACATGGGATCAGTTGGATTGCCCAGCTTCTTGCACGCGGCTCAAGTCAAAGGTCACCGCATTGTTGTCTCGGTGGATGTCCGCCTGCAATCCTGCGGCATCGAGCGTCACAGACGTCAGCTTTCGACCTTCTGAAGGACAGGTGTACGTGTACTTGGGGTCCACCCATGGCCAATCTGCGCCCAGGATTTCACCTTCGTTCAAGGGCCTGTGGCCACGCATCATCACCAAGGGGATGTGCACCAAGGTCAGGGTGCCGTCGTCCCAGGCCAAGGACAAATCCTGTGGCATGGGCATGTCAGCCCGGCGCGACAGCTCGACCGTCACGGATTCCCCATCGTTCACCACGGACTCGACGGCATAGTCGATGGCATTGGTGGTGTGCATCATTTCTTGGAAATACCAATCGAGTTCCAGTCCAGACTCGCGTTCCATGACCCGCTTGAAGTCGCGGGGCCCAGGATGCTTGAAGGACCATTCCTTGAAGTAACGACGCATGCCCTCATCTCTGGTGGCCGTTCCCACCACGGCGCCCAATTGCTCCACAAACACCTCGCCCTTGGCGTAGGCACCAATGCCGTAGGCACGGTTGGTCTTGTAGTGATCGGCATGGGTGATCAAAGGCTCTTCATTGCCTGACAAGTGCTGGTTGATGTAGCCACTGTAGGACCATTTGTGGGGGTTTTCAGAAGGCTTCATGGGGTCGGCAAACAATTCTGCCATGCAACGCGATTCCGCCCATGAGGTGAATCCCTCGTCCATCCATTCGTGCAGGCTCTCGTTGGTGGCCACCATGGCTTGAAACCAACTGTGGGCCATTTCATGGACGGTGACGCCCACCAGGCTGCGCAGCGAACGCTCGCCGGTCACCAAGGTCAGCATTGGGTATTCCATGCCGCCATCGCCTCCTTGGACCACATTGTATTCAGGGTACATGTATGGACCTATGTCTTCGTTGATGAAGGCCATGGCCCTTGCTGCGTAGTCCCCGAGGGCTGTCCAATTGCTGTCCAACTCTGGGTTTGCTTGGTGGACCAAGCGAAGGGTCACACCGTCCACATCGAAGGTCTCCGCGACAAAATCAGGGTCGGTCGCCCAAGCAAAGTCAATGACATTGTCGGCCTTGAACCGCACGACGGTGCCAGGTGTGCCGTTGGGCATGGCCTTGTTCGTGGCCGACTCCTGGACACCTGTGGCGGCAACCACATAGCCTTGGGGCACGTGAAGCCTTACATCGTAGTGGCTCCAGATGCCGTGGAATTCGCGGCCGATGTAGGGGTTGCTGTGCCAACCGTGGTGGTCAAATTCGCAAAGCTTGGGGTACCACTGGGTCATGCTGTACTCCACGCCCTCTGCATTCATCCAGCCGGATCGGCGGATTTGACGTGGCACTTGGGCCTTCCAAGTCAAGTCAAAAGTCACGGACTTTCCCGGGCGGAGCCTTTTGGGCAGGTCCACCACGAGGATGGTGCCGTCTTCTTCAAACGCCACATTTTTTCCTTGGACCTTCACCGACTCCACCCGTTGCCAACCCCACTCGTCTTCGGGAAGTTCCGCGATGCGGCTGCCCACCCGACGGTCAGGATCTGAAATGTTCCTCGAACGCACGTCCATCATGGACCCTGGTTGGAAGGCATTGAAAAACAAGTGCCAAAACACCCGGTCCAACACTTCCGGACTTTGGTTTGTGTACGTCACACGCATGGTGCCGTCGTACTGATGAAGGGCGGTGTCCAGGACAATGTCCATGGAGTAGTCCGCCTTTTGCTGGTAGCCGGGGTATTGCCCCAGTGCAGGGGAGAAGGCCACCCAAAAAAGGGCGGCAGTGGTCCATAGAATCCGTCGTTGCATGTTGTTCATGGTCGTCGTTCTAAATCAATTCAAGGGGGGCAAAAAGTCAAAGCTGGGCGCGCAAAGCGAGCATCTTGAGCAAGCCGACGGCTGCTTCCACTCCTTTGTTGCCGTGCTCCCCACCTGAACGGGCAGCGGATTGCGCTTCGTTGTCATCGGTCAGCACACAAAACATCACAGGCTTTCCTGTTTTGAGGTTCACTTCGGCGATGCCTTGTGCTGTTGCACTGCATACGTGGTCAAAATGCGCGGTCTCTCCGCGGATGACACATCCTATGGCCACAACGCCATCGATGCGGTCTCGCTCGACGAGCCACTGGGAGGCCAAGGGCAGCTCAAAACTTCCAGGGACCCAATGCACTTGGATGGACCCCGCAGGGACTCCGGCCTCCTGGAGGACTTCGAGGGCGCCGTCGAGCATGCCCTTGGTGTACGTTTGGTTCCATTCAGACACAACGATGCCCACCTTGAAGTGGGCACCGTTGGGCAAGTCAGACGACTTGTATGCGCTCAGGTTGTTGCCTGCTGTCGCCATTTACTTCGCAAGCGATGTGGCCAAGCCAGTCGCGTTGGCAGCGTAGGTCGAATTGGGGAAATCGTTGGAAAGCTTTTCCAAGACCTTGATCGCCTTGGCTTCGTTGCCAAGTTCAATCAACACCAGTGCCTGCTTGTAGGAGCACATGGGCGCCAAAGCCTTTGCCGCAAGGCCAGAGGCCGCGGCAGAAGCTGCACTTGCGAAGTGGCCCTCGGCCTCTTGCAAGTTGCCCAGTTCAACATGGCAGTCTCCGAGGTTGGCGTCCACAAGGGGGCCAAACACGTCGTCTCCAAAGTCGGCATCGGAGAAGGCCGCAATGGCGTCTTCGAATTGCGCAGCGTCCCTGTGGAGCATGCCCAATTCAAAAGCAGCACGTGCCGCAGCAGGGGTGCCGCTGTGGTCGCTGAGGATTTCTTCGAGGCCAGCGTTCAATCCGTCGCCAAGCATCGCCAGGTCGGCGCTGTCTTTGGCGAAGTAATGTTCTGCCATGAATGAGGCTTCTTCTGCGGCTTCATTCTTGGGTGCGACCACCAAACTGGTGTATCCAATGACCACGAGAATGAGGGCTGCAGCACCGCCAAGGCCCAATGTGAGCTGCTTGCGGTTGTCGTCGACGAATTTTTCGGATTTGCTGTAAAGCTCTTCCACGTCGACGATTGTTTCTTCTTTGTTTGTTTTCTTCGCCATAAGGAGGGGGTAACGGAGCACAAAAATAGAGAAATTCGCGGCATGCTGCTCAAACATCTTCATTTGGTTCACTTTAAAAACCACTCAGGGGCCGACGTGTCCCTTGGTCCGCAGGTGAATTGTTTCCTCGGGGACAACGGCAGCGGCAAGACGAATGTGCTCGATGCGGTTCACTATCTCTGCTTTTGCAAGAGTTATTTCAACCCCATCGACGGCCAAAACATCGCACACGGCGAACCTTTCATGCTCGTCCAAGGAGATTTCGAGCGTTTGGAGGTGGAGGAGAGGGTGAGCTGTGGGGTGAAGCGCGGGGCCAAGAAGCAGTTCAAGCGCAACGACAAGCCTTACACACGGTTGGCCGACCACATCGGCCGTTTCCCTGCGGTGATGATTGCGCCCGACGATGCCGCATTGATTCAGGAGGGAAGCGAAATGCGCAGGAAGTGGATGGACGCCGTGATCAGCCAGTACGACCGTGCCTATTTGGACGCCTTGATCGACGTGAACAAATCCCTGGTGCAGCGCAACGCCCTGCTGCGCTACTTCGCGGAGAACCGGACCTTTGACGCCTCTCTTTTGGCACCATGGGACGCGCGGATTGCGCCCAAAGCCGCTGTGATCGCGAAGGCCCGAAAGGCCTTTGTGGACGATTTTTTGCCGGGATTCTTGTCGACTTATGCGGAGATCTCAGGAGGTGCAGAGGAAGTGGGGCTCAGCCTGACCACCCATGTGAACGACGACCCCGAAGCCATTGCAGCCAAGATGCATCAGGCCCAGGACGAGGACCGACGGTTGCGCCGCACCACCGTGGGCATCCACAAGGACGATGTGGTGTTCACCTTGGGCACCCATGCCTTGAAGCGCTTTGGAAGCCAAGGCCAACAGAAGTCCTTTGTGGTGGCGTTGAGGCTCGCACAACTGGCCTTCATCGAACAAGCCACAGGGGTGAAGCCCATTCTTTTGCTGGACGACATCTTCGACAAGATTGACGAGAAAAGGGTGGAGGCCTTGATGAAGCGGGTGACCAATGGCACCTTTGGCCAAGTGTTCATCACCGACACACACCTCGGCAGAATCCCCGACATGTTTGCTTCGACGGGTGCAGACGTCCGGGTGTTTGAAGTCCATCAAGGTGAGGTCAAGGTGCAAACTCCCTCCAAGGCATGAGACGCAAACGCCCACCCCTTCGCAATTCCGCCGACTACGAGCGTGCAGAGAACAGCAGCCGACCATTGGCTGAGGTCATCCAACACTTCTTGAAAGTGTCGCGGATGCAGGGGCGCATGGACGAAGTGGAAGTGCGAGAGGCTTGGAACCAAGTGTTTGGTCAAGCCGTTGAAAACAGAACGCGCAAGCTCCGGTTGCAGAAGGATGGCACCTTGGTATGCATGTTGGACAGTGGGCCATTGAAGGAAGAATTCCAACACGCGAAGCAGGACATCGTCGACCGCATGAATGAACACATGGGCCGAAAAGTGGTCCTCAAGGTCAGGATCCTGTGATTTTGTCCCAGTTGGGTGCAACTTGCAGCTTCCCATGAAAGTTCTGCTGACGTGAACATGCAATCCCCTCGCACGATGTGGGCGCTCTCAGGCGCTGTCGTGGTCGTCATGGCCTCTTGGTCCATGCGTCCAGAAGGTTTGCACGACCAAGGCAATCCCTACCACAGCCGGGCGTTTTTGACGGCTTACGAAGGGCTGCCCGACACGTCCAACGCATTGTTTACAGGCAGTGGGATTTGCGCGGGTTGCCATGGACACGATGTGGCCCAGTTGGCCAATGTGAGTGAGGCCGGCGAGGACGTCAACCCGACGGACCAGTGGCAGAGTTCACTGATGGCCAACAGCGCGAAGGATCCTTTTTGGCGTGCCAAGGTGGTCCATGAGGTGGCCCTCAATCCCGACCACCAACTCGAGCTCGAAGACAAATGCACCTCATGCCACGCGCCTTTGGGACATTTCAATGCCCATCATTTGGGCCAAGAACATTACGCGATGGCGCAATTGTTCCAAGACAGCTTGGCGTTGGATGGCGTCAGTTGTGTGGCATGCCACCAACAGGCCTCCACGGTGGGCAATGCGTTCAGCGGGGAGTTGGCGTTTGATTCCTTGACCATCTACGGTCCTTACGGTGCGGGAAAGGACGACGCCCCACTTTTGCAGGCGCCGATGCAATTGTACACGCCCTATGAGAACATCATGTACGGCGCGCATTTGGATGGTTCGGAGGCCTGTGCGGGATGCCACTCGTTGGTGACCCAAACCGCTGACATGGAAGGCAACCTTACGGGCCAAGATTACATCGAGCAAGCCACCTACCACGAGTGGTTGAATTCATCCTATGCGGACGATGGCGACACGCCCACAGATTGCCAGGACTGCCACATGCCTGAAGTGTCAGGAGGGGTGGTGATTGCTTCAGGTCAAGCTTCTCTAGGTCCAAGGGCGCCGTTCAAAAAACACATTCTCGTGGGTGGCAACGCCCAAATGCTGGAGATCATGCGTGACAATACGGAAGCCCTTGGCTTGTCAGCTTCCGTGGCCCAATTTGACAGCACCATTGCATGGACGAGGGATGTGCTCCGGAATGAAACGGTGGAGCTCTCGGTGCAGGATGCGTCCTGGGTCGACGGCTTGGGTTCTGTGGCGGTGGAAGTGGTGAACAAGGCGGGGCACAAGTTTCCTTCGGGGTACCCTGCGCGCAGGGCTTGGATTGAAGTGGTGGCCCATCAAGGAGAAGACACCCTTTGGCACAACGGCCGTTGGAGTCCAGGGGGCTTCTTGCACGGGGTGGACGAGGGTGGCCTTGCGGAATACGAGCCGCATTACACCACCATCGACGCCGAGGACCAGGTGCAGGTCTATGAATTGGTGGCAGTGGATGTGACGGGAACCCCGACCAATGTTTTGGAGCGGGCGGCAAGCTCGGCCAAGGACAACCGTCTGCTGCCTCTGGGTTTCAGTGACGACCACGAGGTGTACGACACCACACGTGTCGAAGGCCTCGCATTGTACGATCTTGAATTTGCATTTGAGTCCGAGTTGGGGTTGGACCGCCTGACCTATGACATGACCGCTTCGCCTTCGACCGATCTCCCCGTGGTGATGGATGTGAGGGTGTGGTACCAGAGCATGCCTCCGCGTTGGGTGGCGCCCATGTTTGACATCCAGGACAGCACCATCCAGGCGTTCCAAGCCTTGTTCGAAGCCCAAGGGGCAGCGCCCGAATTGGTGGCCGAGACCTCTGTCAGTGTGCCGGTGGTGAGCAGTGTGTCGGAACAGGCCCGACATGGCCAGGCCTTTCCCAATCCCACCGTGGACGGAAGGGTCACAGTGGTGCCACCTCTGGCCTTCCAAGGTGGGATGTGGGAATTGTACGACCCCAAGGGGTCAAGGGTGAACCACGGACAGGTTGAGGCGTTGATGGAATTGCAACTTCCAGCCATCCCAGGAACCTACGTGCTTCAAATGCACAGCAAGGGCCAACACTGGGTCAGGCGCTTGGTCCGAAAGTGATCAGAGGTTGTCGTTGGCCAAGTTGGCCAGCTCCGAGCGTTCTCCCTTCTCGAGGCTCACATGGCAGTACAGGTCTTTGCCACGCAATCTGTCAATGACGTAGGTGAGTCCATTCGATTGCTCATCGAGGTAGGGCGTGTCGATCTGACGGATGTCGCCCGTCAAAATGATCTTGGTGTTTTCGCCCGCCCGCGTGATGATGGTTTTGACCTCGTGGGGGGTGAGGTTTTGGGCCTCATCGACGATGAAAATGACATTGGACAGCGACCGGCCTCGGATGTAGGCCAAGGGAGAAATCTGGATTTTGCCATCCCGCTTCATGTCTTCGATGGCGCGGTGCTTCCGCTCGTTGGGTCCAAATTGGCTTTGGATGAACTTCAGGTTGTCAAACAAAGGCTGCATGTAAGGATTGATCTTCTCCTCTGCGTCGCCAGGGAGAAAGCCCAGATCCTTGTTGCTAAGGGCCACAATGGGTCTGGCCAAAATGATTTGGTCGAAGCGTTTGTGTTGTTCAAGTGCCCCGGCCAAGGCCAGCAAGGTCTTGCCCGTGCCTGCGACACCACAGATGGTCACGAGGTTCACATCGGGGTTCTGGATGGCATGCAATGCAAAGGCTTGCTCCGAATTCCGCGGCTTGATGCCGTAGGCGTAGGATTTGTCCACGCGCGAGATGCAACGTTTGCCTTCGTTGTAGAACCCCATGGCGGAAGCGCTGCCGTCCTTCAAAATGTAGAAATGGTTGTTCTGGCGTTCCGAGCCAAGGGCGGTGGTCTTTCGGCTTTGGCCGTCGACGTACATGCGACGGATGACGTCGCTGTCCACCCCTTCGAGGGTGGTGCGGCCTGTGAACATGTGGCGGTTGTCCTTGACCTTTCCCGTTTGGTAATCCTCTGCAGGAAGGTTCAGGGCCTTGGCCTTGAGCCTGAGGTTGATGTCCTTGGACACCAGGACCACATTGGACTCGGGTTCTTGTGCCTGAAGGCAGAGGGCGGCGTCGAGGATTTTGTGGTCGTTCGTTTGCTCCGTGAAGACGCCCTTGGTGGAGGCTCCTGAACAGTCGGAGTCCATCACAATTTTCAATTCACCTCCCATGCCGTTCTCCAGTGGGATCCAATCCTGCAACGTGTTTTCTTCGCTCAACCTGTCCAAGGCGCGGATGCAAGCACGGGCTTCAAAATGCTTGGTCTCATTGCCCACCTTGAATTTGTCCAATTCCTCCAGCACGGTGATGGGGAGTGCCACTTTGTTTTCCTCGAAGTTGTTGAGGGCGGTGTGGTCAAAAAGCAACACGCAAGTGTCCAAAACGTAGGTCTTGGTCTTGGTTTTCGTCGTCGGTCTTAGGGGTGCAGTTTCCTTGGCTTTGGTGTCCTTGGCCGTGCGTGTGGCCGTTATTGGAGGAGATCCGGCAGTGCTTCGTTTGGGAGCGGGAGATGCAGCCATGGAAAAGGGTCATGAGAAGACCAAACTGGGCTTCTCGGGTGAAGAATCAAACAACACTTCGAAGCTACCCTGCAATGTTGCGGTTTGGGGGCAGCAGTCGAAGTCAATTCTTCACAGCCCTTGAATGGAATATGTGCAAAATCTCGAAGGCGGTCGGTGGATCAGTCCCACGCTTCGTCGTCACCCGCTTCGTCGCCTCCATCGTCGTGGTCCTCGTCGGCATTCAAATACACTTCGACCAGTCCTTCAGGAAGGTCAATGACAAGGGTTTGGTTCGCCCGGTCCACATCCACTTGGACGTGATCTGGCAGGGGGATGTAACCGGTGTTGTCATCGCCGAAGTCGACTTCCAGCATGGGGTAGGCCCCTTGGTCCACAACATGCACAATGGTGGCTACTTCTTGGCCTGTGGCACGGTCCTTTGCAGTCCAGCCTTGCACTTCATGAAAGTAGAATTTCCCATCGGCAATGGGCGCCATTTCTGTCAAAGGCAACCACACGTCTTTGCCGGCGAGCCCTTTCGCTTGGTCTTCCGTGGTGACATCGGCCAACCGCACGACGTATCGGTCTTTGTTCCTGCGCAAACCCTCCACTGCGTAGGGGACGAGAATGCCTTGTTGCGGGACCCAAAGGGTGGAGGCACCTTCATAGGGAGTGGCGTCGTCGACATCCATCCAAAGCACCACCTCACCTTTGAAGCTGAAGGGCTTGGTGATTTTCCCAAGCAGAAAACCCTGGTCTTGTGTCATGGTGCAAAGGTCGGCCACAATGGGGCATGAAAAAGGGCCACAAATGCGGCCCTTTTTTCAATGTTCGATGCGGAGAGCTTATGCTTCTGCTGCGTCGTCCTTTTTCTCTGCTGCTGGAGCTTCCTCTGCTGCTGGGGCTTCCTCTGCTGCTGGAGCTTCCTCTGCTGCTGGAGCTTCCTCCGCTGCTGGAGCTTC
>CALKGQ010000013.1 GCA_938085425.1 uncultured Flavobacteriales bacterium | reverse complement strand
CCGCACTCGCCGAGCGCGTCCTCTTGGTTGCCGTCACAATCACAGTCGCCCTCGGCGATGTCTTCACATCCGCACTCGTAGATCTCTCCAGGTCCGTTGCAGATGCCACAAGCATCAAGAGCGCCTACACAGTCGTCTTGGTCGTCGCAAATGCCATCGGCATCGGCGTCAGCTTCACAAGAACCGCCGCACTCGCCGAGCGCGTCCTCTTGGTTGCCGTCACAATCACAGTCGCCCTCGGCGATGTCTTCACATCCGCACTCGTAGATCTCTCCAGGTCCGTTGCAGATGCCACAAGCATCAAGCGCACCTACACATTCGTCGACATCGTCACAGATGCCATCGGCATCGGCGTCAGCTTCACAAGAACCGCCGCACTCGCCGAGCGCGTCCTCTTGGTTGCCGTCACAGTCGCAATCGCCGTCTGCGATGTCTTCACAACCGCACTCGTAGATCTCTCCAGGTCCGTTGCAAATGCCACAAGCGTCAAGCGCGCCCACGCAGTCGTCAACGTCGTCACAAATGCCATCGGCATCGGCGTCAGCTTCACAAGAACCACCGCACTCGCCGAGCGCGTCCTCTTGGTTGCCGTCGCAGTCGCAGTCGCCGGCAGGGATGCCGTCGCCACCGCACACACCGCACGCGTCAAGCTGCAAGCAAGAACCGTCGTCGGTGTTGGCGTCCATGTCGTAGTTGCAAGCCGTCTCGTCGGTGCAACCCAACACTTCCAATTCACAAGAACCGTCGTCGTACACTGCTGTGTCGTCGTAGTTCGAAGCATCTGGGTTGGTGCAACCACAAGCGTTGCCCTCGTCTCCTCCACCAAACGTTCCTGCACCGTCAAAGGCAATGGAAGCTTGGATCTGGTCTGCACCCACACCAAGTGGGAAAATTTGGAGGTTGAGTTGACCTGAGACAGAACCTGCTGTCGTGACTTGCATCACCAACACGCGGCCATCGGCATCAGGCAAACCATTGGTCGCCGTGTTCAAAACATACCATGAAGCACCCGTCAATGTCGTGCTCTCCAACGCTGTCGCACCAGGCGTCAGGAAGAATGGAGACATCGGCTGGTTGGCATCCTCCACCAAAGAAGGATCGGCCGCACCAGGCACACTGGACGCAGGACCTTCCAATCCAATCGTCGCGTAAGAGTCGTCCGCCAAGTCTGGGAACGCTGGCAAGAACAAGGGGTTGATGCCTGCGGCACTCCAACCGGAGTTGAAGGCGCTGTTGAACACACCGTCTGGAGCATTCACAATCAAGTTCGCTTGGTCGTTGCCAAACACCGCACTCATGCGGTCCGTGGCATCCTGCATGTCCACATAGAAACGGTAGACCGTGCCACCAGCACCTACGGCGGGGGCAGATTCGACTGTCAAAGTGTAGTCACTTGCACGGGCACAAGAGCAGAAGTCACAGCTCTCATCGTCGAACGTAGCGTCTGCACTGTAGTTGCAAGCTGCTGCGTCGGTGCAACCACCCACTTCAGCGTCGTCGCAAATGCCGTTGCCGTCTTCATCCGCTGCGCAGTCGCCACCACAAACGCCCAAGGCGTCGAGCTGGTTGCCGTCACAGTCGCAGTCGCCTGCAGGGATGTCTTCACAGCCACACTCGTAGATCGCGCCTGGGCCGTTGCAGATGCCGCAAGCATCAAACGCGCCCACGCAGTCGTCTTGGTCGTCGCAAATGCCATCGGCATCGGCGTCAGCTTCACAAGAACCGCCGCACTCGCCGAGCGCGTCCTCTTGGTTGCCGTCACAATCACAGTCGCCCTCGGCAATGCCGTCGCCTCCGCATACACCGCACTCGTCAAGGACGTTGCCGTCACAATCGCAGTCGCCCTCGGCAATGCCGTCGCCACCGCATACACCGCACTCGTCAAGCTGCAAGCAAGAACCGTCGTCAAGGGTGGCATCCATGTCGTAGTTGCAAGCCGTCTCATCCGTGCAACCCTCCACATCGGCACTCCCTCCACCGAACGTTCCTGCACCGTCAAAGGCAATGGAAGCTTGGATCTGGTCTGCACCCACACCAAGTGGGAAAATCTGGAGGTTGATTTGACCTGAGATGGAACCTGCGGTTGTGACTTGCATCACCAACACGCGGCCATCGGCATCAGGCAAACCATTGGTCGCTGTGTTCAAAACATACCAGGAAGCACCCGTCAATGTGCTGCTCTCCAGAGCTGTCGCGCCCGGCGTCAGGAAAAATGGAGAAATGGGTTGGTTGGCATCCTCCACCAAAGATGGATCGGCCGAACCAGGAACACTGGACGCAGGACCTTCCAATCCAATCGTCGCGTAAGAGTCGTCCGCCAAGTCTGGGAATGAAGGCAAGAACAAGGGGTTGATGCCTGCTGCACTCCAGCCAGAGTTGAAAGGGCTGTTGAACACACCGCCTGGTGCATTCACAATCAAGTTTGCTTGGTCGTTGCCAAACACCGCACTCATACGGTCCGTGGCATCCTGCATGTCGACGTAGAATCGATAAACAGATCCTTGAGTGGCAGCACCAGCTGGAGCCGAAGATTCAACAGTCAGCGTGAACTGACCATAACTAAGTGTGCTGAAAATCAATGTGCTGCAACAGCAAGCTGCGATTGCAAGAAAGGTGCGGATACAATTCATACCTAATTTTTTGACGGTTGTTTACGGGCAAAAGATAGCTTAAATTCAAGAAAAACACGACAAATGACAACCTTTGTTCGACCAAAGTGACCAGGCGACACGTTCGAACCTCATAACCAGGCCTTCTGCCGAATAAGTTTTTTTCATTTTGAAACAATTGCAAGCCGTTGAACATTCCTAATGCAGGCGCTCAGATGAAAAAGGCCGATTTCTCATGCACATGAAGTACTCATGAAAACCCCAAAAATGGTCCACTCGCTTTTGAAGGAGTGGCCACGATTGACCTGGCTGATGGTGATCATGCACCATGCAAATGTCGACGCCCAGCAGTTTCCTGAGGTTCCTCAAGCCGCCGGCCTGATGGGTGCCTCACATCGTCTGGAGCCCATTCCTCCCTCTCCCAATTATGAGCGCTGGGAATGTTGGGCACTGTCCCCAAACAGTCAAGGACATCCCAAGAACAAGGAAAAAGCAACGCCCAAGGCCCTTTCCCATCCCAAGGGGAGGCGCTCACGTGGGTTGTCGACGATGGCCCATGGAGCGGATGTTTTCTACCTGCACCCCACCCTCTTGCTCGAAGGACCTGAGTGGAATGCCGACGTGTACGACGAGGAAATGAACAGCGAGGTCGACAAATGGCCCGTGCGCCATCAGGCCTCGGCATTTGCGGGGGCGGGCCGTGTGTTTGCACCACGGTACAGACAGGCCCACGTTCGGATTTTTGACCTAGGCGATTCCTTGAGCTATGCAGCAGCAGCCATTGCCTATGGAGACATCCGGGAGGCCTTCCTGCATTACATGAAGCATTGGAACGATGGACGCCCGGTCATCATTGCAGGTCACAGCCAAGGATCTTACCATGGCCGAACGTTGCTGAAGGAGTTTTTTGACAACGAGGAGGCCAGGGCCCAACTTGTGGCGGCCTATTTGCCGGGCATGGACATGTACCTCAATGACTTTGACACCCTTCGCTCTTGCGAGGGGCCTGAGGAAACAGGGTGCCTCTGCACTTGGATGACCTACCATGACGGCTACCTGCCCCCATGGCTCGTCAAAAAGAAGGAAAGGCATTCCGCAGAAACCTCTGCCGTGCCGTTGTGCATCAACCCCATCACTTGGACGACGGACAAAAGTTGGTCCCCCAAGGACCTGCATTTGGGGCTCGTTAGGCCCGGGTTTTGGCTTTCTCGACCCCGCTCCCTTCAAGGACGTGTTTCAGAGGAAGGGGTCTTTCACGTCCAACGGCCCGAAGTGTTTGGTGCCCGGTGGTTTCAGCGAAACGATTGGCACTCTGGCGACATCAATTTGGTCTGGGCCAACGTGCATGAAAACGTCCAGCGCAGAACGCTCATGTGGCACAAGAAACACAACAACTGAGCCTCGCTTTCGCCCCCTTCAACCCAACCTATCCCAGACTCGTCGACAATTCCGTATCTTTCTGACCAACCATATTCGACCAACCAAACCACTTCCGATGCGTCCATTCATCCTTCTTGCTTTTTGCCTGGGTGCCACTTCCTGGGCCCAAGCCCAAGTCCCTGCACAGGGCCTTTTCTCCAAATCCAAGGCCCCTGTTCAACAGGCCACCGTCAAAGTGGAGGACACCCAGGGCCTCGTGATGGATGCCATTGCGCACCAGGCGGTTTTGGACCACCGACCAGGGACCTTGACATGGACATTGGATGCCCCTGGATTGGGCTTGGTCGATTTGGAATTGAATGCGTTTTGCAACATCAGCGACGACTTTCAAATTTCACGCACCACAGCATCAGGAACGCGAACGGAGCATTACATCCCCAACCTTGTGACGTATGAATTGACCGAGGTTCGGGACGCGCGGGGCACGCATGAGCGTGTGTCTGGAACAGTGGTGTTTTTTCGTGATGAACTGAGGGCGACACTCCAATGGGCAGGAAGACAGTGGGAAGTCCGTCCAGTCACGGAGCGCGAAGAGCGCCAAGGCATGGAATTGGACTACGTCCTTTTTGACGTAGCCAAAAGTGCAGGCACGAACTCCTTCACTTGCGCCGTGGAAGACCAAGAGCGAGAATTGCAAAGAATGCAGTCCAATACGCAACGAAGCATGGTTCCCCAATGTGTGGAAATCGGCTTGGACGTCGACAACTTCACGTACAACACCTTTGCCGATTGCTACGGTGCCATCGATTGGGCACTGGGGGTGCTGGCAGGAGTCGACCAAGTGTACCGCACTGAATTGAACGACCTGGTGACGCTGCAGGCCTCTTACGTGAATGTTTGGGAGATCCCCGAACCTTGGGCTGGAACGGTCAATGACGCGGGCACCATGCTCGATCAATTCAGACTTGAGTGGAGCGCCAACAATGCAGTCCTGGTCAACGCCAATTGGGACATGGTGCACTTGATGTCCAAGCGCGGCAACACCGGAACAGGTGGGATTGCCTACCTCAGCGTGGTGTGCAGCCCGACTTACGGGTTTGGATTCAGCAGCGCCATGGACAACCAAAGCAACTTCCCCGTCATACCGAGCTTCACATGGAACCTGTACGTAGTCGCCCACGAGTTGGGCCACAACTTTGGATCCAACCACACCCACTGGTGCGGATGGCCGGGAGGTCCTGACCACCCCGATGCTGCAGCCGGAGAAACAGGCACCATCCACGACTGCTACGACTCCGAAGGCTCCTGCGCGGAGACAGTCATCAATGAGCAGGGCACCATCATGAGTTACTGCCACTTGCAACCTGCTGGAGCCATTTTGCAGTTCCACCCCGTGGTGGAACAGGCGGCCCTCTTCCCCACCATCAATGCCAATGGATTTTGCCATGGAAATTGCGCTGGGATTGAAACTTCCTGCGGATCCTACGGATGCACGGACCCATCGGCTTGCAACTATGATGCGGAGGCTGTGCAAGACGACGGTTCATGCGGCGTGATCGACGAATGCGGCATCTGTGCTGGCCTGGGCGCGAGCTGCACAGGGTGCACCGACTCCGAAGCATGCAACTTTTTTGCCGATGCCATCTTTGACGACGGCTCGTGCATCTTCCCTCCTTTGGGGTACCCATGCGATTGCACCACAGACTTGGCGTTGGTCGCACAATTGGGCGCCCAAGCTGCAGCTGACACCTCTGTGCAAGGAACAGGGAATTTGAATGCTTTGAACATCACCCTCAACTGGACCAACACCGCAGGAGATGGCTCATGGGCCGGAGATGTGTTGATTGAACTCAGTGCGCCCGATGGTTCTTGTGTCGGGATTGGTGGCTACGACGTGGGCACTGGCTGTTCGCTGGGCTCCTTGGCCTGGCCATCGGAATGGAACGTCTCGGCTTCAGGCACTTACACCCACGTGGTCGACTTGACCACCATTGGGATGTCTGGCGAAGGCACTTGGGGCCTCAATGTCATCAATGGCTGGACAGGCAGCGGCGGCACGGCCTACGACTTCACCGTGGTTCTGGAAGGCGTTTGCTCCGGCGAACCTGAATTTGGTGGATGCACCGATCCCGAGGCCTGCAACTTTGACTCGGAAGCCACCCTGGACGATGGTTCTTGCGACCTCGGCACGGCAGCTTACTTCGACAGTGATGGCGATGGCTACGGCATGTTCTTCGCACAATACTTCTGTGGAAATGTCACCCCCGGTGGCACGGTCACACTGGACGGCGACTGCAACGATGCCAACAGCACCATTTACCCTGGCGCCCCTGGGACGGGCATAGGCGTCGACAACAACTGCAACGAAGTCATCGACCCCGATGAGGAGGAACCCGCCACTTGTCCAGAAGATGTCAACGCCGATGGCGCCATTTCTGTGGCAGACGTACTGGCAGTACTCTCCGAGTTTGGCTGTGCAGAAAGTTGCGTGTACGACGTCGACAACGACGGAGCTGTCACAGTCAATGATGTCCTTGTCGTCCTCTCAGCCTTCGGCACAAGTTGCTCATGACAAGTTGGAAGCTGTCCAAGAATCCTGACATAACATGAAGCAACCTGAAGGCCGCTTCTTCGTTTTTACTTTTGAAGATGCTGTTGTCTTTCCGCTGAACCTACTGTGATGAAAACCAAAACTCCCCTCCTGCGCCTCCTGTGCCTCATCCTCATGTCCAATGCGTTGGGCTCCTTTTGGGCCCAAAATGTTCTGGCCGAGGAAAGGTTGTTTTCAGAGGTCAAAGAAGACCGCTCCTCACAAGCTTTGGTGCTTGAGGCAGTGCGTCAGGCGGACGATGCTGTGGCATTGTCCATGGATCCATCCGCACTTGAAACGCTCAGGATGCAGGATGCCAATGGCTTCCTTTTGAATCTCCCCAAGCCCCAGTCTGCACGTTCTGAAGGCCCTGAGACTTGGTCCTTTGAGTTGGAGCGGTTTTTTGCCCACCCGGCCACCATCCGTTTGGGATGGACCAATGACGATGTCACTGAAGAGATGGACTACGTTCCACAGCTACAGTCCTTTCGCTTGAAGCTGCGTGGCCAATCCGTGGGGAGTTTGATCTTGATGAAAGACCATGTGGTCGCTTCTTTCCATGACGGGGGCGTGCAATACGACTTGATGCACCGCAAAGACAACCTCTATGTGGTGGCAGACATGAATGGGCTTCGAAACCACTCCCCTTTCTCTTGTGGCACTGCCGATGCCCAGGAGGGGCTTGAGCGGAGGGTGCAACAGAGTTTGGAAAACCAAAGCCGCCAAGTCGACGGCGGTTGCGTCGAGATCGCTTTGGACATCGACTTTGACACCTGGGCGACCTTCAACAATGCCGCCAACGCCACAGAATGGGCCCTGGCCTTGATGTCTGGAGTGGAAGCCATTTACACCCAAGAACTGAATGGGTTGGCATTTCTTCAGGCGAGCTATGTGCACATTTGGCAGTCCGTGGACCCCATGGATGCCTACGTCAACAACGCAGGCTCCATGCTTGACAATTTCCGCCAAACTTGGGAAGGCAATCCTACGCTGGACGCAGTGCAACGCGACATCACCCACTTGATCACCAAGCGTTTGGACACAGGCACGGGGGGCATCGCTTATCTCGGGGTCAATTGCGGTTCGTATGCGTATGGATTCAGCGCCAACCTCAACAACACCACCAACTACAACATCAACAGCTACTCTTGGAACCTCGATGTGGTCTCCCATGAATTGGGCCACAACTTTGGCGCCAACCATACGCATTGGTGCGGATGGCCTGGAGGCGCCATTGACAATTGTGCGGGTTCTGAAGGAAGCTGTGGCAACGGTCCAGCGGTCAGCTCAGGCACCATCATGAGCTACTGCCACACCACCTCCACCGGGAAGACGCTGGTGTTCCACCCTTTGGTGGAGAGCAACGCCTTGATTCCAGGAATCAGCAATTCCGGGTGCTACACAGGATGCGAGGGTTACACCCCTCCTGAATGCGCCATCACGGCCATCACAGAAGGCAACCAACTTCCGTGCGACCCCATCTCCCAGACGTACACCCAACAGGTCATCATTGCCCACGAATATGGTCCAGCGAGCGGCTGGTTAATGGTCAATGGAGAGCAGAAGGCCATTGGCAGCAGCCCGCAAGCCATCACTTTGTTGAACCAACCCGCCGACGGACAAACCGTGAATGTCTCTGCCTATTTCACGGCAGAAGAAACATGTGCGCTGTCCGTTCCAGATGTTTACCGTCGCAGGGACCCATGTTGTGGGGATTTCCGCTTGATTTATGTGGATCCATCGAGCAATGTCATCCGCTTGCGCAACGATGCAGACTGCCCGGGGACCTTGGACGATTGGGGATTGTTGTCTTCCACAAGCCCGTACACAGAAGTGGCGGACCTTGTCAGCCAAGGCCAATCCATGACCATCGAGCCTGGGGGCACGGTGCAGCTGTCATGGGCAGAGGGCTTGCAGGGGGACTGGCTCATGTTGTTCCTGCCCACCAACAGTGCATACGATTACGTGCAATGGGGACCAGAAAGCTCATCGACATACTTCCAAGTGTATGAGGAATTGGCCAATGTTTGGCCCGATGGTTTGAATGCATACGTGGAAGCCCTCCCTCCCTATCTCTACGTGGGGGATGGAAGCTATGGCGTGGACCAATGGAGCGGCGCAGACATCCCCTGTGCGATCAACCAGGTGGAAGTCATCTCAGCCACCTCTTGCAACCCAGGGTCCAACACCTATGAATTGACCTTCTCCGTCGAATCGCAAGGTGCACCCAACACAGGGGGCCTTCTCGTCAATGGTGAGCTCTTCGACGTCTCAGGCAACACAACCTCAGGCACCTTGACGCTTCCTGCCGATGGGACGTGGGTCAACTTGGCGGTGTCCTTTGAAGACGAATCCACCTGCAACACCGCATTGGGCAACGCGTATTTTGGGCCCAGCACCTGTTCTTCTTGCGCTTCAGACATCAACGGCAATGGAACCACCGATGTCGCCGACGTGCTCCTGGTGCTGTCCGACTTTGGATGCGACTCCAACTGCAACACTGCCACAGATTTGGACTTTGACGGTGTCATCACCGTCAGCGACGTCCTGGCCGTGCTCAGCGCGTTTGGCGAGAGCTGCTGAACGCGAAGCCAGTGCAGCCGAATTCAGTCGATGATTGCGCCTTGGAAGAGGCCTTCTCCGTCGAATTCGAAACGCATGCGCAGCTGACTGTACTCTGGCACCAAGGGAAACACCTGCACATTGATGGCGCCTGAGAGTTTGCCAGGCGTGCTCACTTGGAGGAGCAAGACATGCCCGTCCACGGGCGCGCCATTGGTGGCACTTCGAAGCACAAACCATGATCCGCCTGTGTGGGTGTCGATGGCCAGAGTGGTCTCGCCGTCTTGGGTGAAAAAATCGTCCCAGGGGTTTCCAGGATCTTGCACCATGGTAGGGTCCGCAGCTCCTTCGATTCCGCTGGCCCTCGCCCCCGTGCGCAACCCGATGGTGGCATAGGTGTCGTCCTGCATCGCGGGCATGGCGTCAAAGAACTTGGCGTTCATCCCCGTGGCGGACCAACTCCCGTTGTAAGGACTGTTGAACACCCCCTTGGGCGCATGAAGGGTCATGGGGTACGTGTCGGTGCCAAACAGTGCGCTGACGCGGTGCCCCTCTGGCAATTGTAGGTGGATTTCATAGCGGGAAAGGCCTCTTTGGGTGGCCTCCATCTTCACCACCTCAAGCAAGTATACAGGCATGCTGTCTGGTGCAGCGGCATCTTGGGACCACGCGGCTGCGGACACACAAAGCATCCATGCGCAACAAGCAAAACATTGAATGGCTCTCATCCGACAAAAGTCGGTCAAATCTTCCCGTTCAAGGAAACTTGGGGAAACGGGAAAAGTCGCGGGTGCGCTTTTCCAAGAAAGCATCCCTTCCCTCCTGTGCCTCCTCGGTGCCATACGCGAGCCGCGTGGCCTCTCCGGCGTAGACTTGCTGCCCCACAAGGCCATCGTCGATGAGGTTGAATCCAAACTTGAGCATCTTGATGGCCGTGGGGCTCTTGGTCATGATTTCCCTGGCCCAGCTGAAGGCCGTGGCTTCGAGGTCCTCGTGTGGCACCACCGCGTTGACCATGCCCATTTCATAGGCTTCTTGGGCGGAGTAGGATGCGCCAAGGAAGAAGATCTCCCGTGCGCGCTTTTGGCCCACCTGGCGCGCGAGATACGCCGAACCAAACCCACCATCGAAGCTTGCAACGTCCGCGTCGGTTTGCTTGAAGACCGCATGCTCTTTGCTGGCGAGGGTCATGTCGCACACCACGTGAAGGCTGTGCCCCCCTCCAACCGCCCATCCGGGGACGACAGCTATGACCACCTTGTTCATGAATCGAATCTGGCGCTGGACGTCCAAGATGTTGAATCTGTTGATGCCGTTCTCCCCCTTGTATCCTGTGGTGGAACGTACGTTTTGGTCCCCTCCGCTGCAAAAGGCCCATCCGCCATCCTTGGCCGAGGGGCCCTCGCCGGTGAGAAGCACCACGCCGATGTCCTGGCTCTCGTGGCACGTGACCAAGGCCTCCCAAAGCTCGTCGACCGTTTTGGGGGTGAAGGCATTGCGCACTTCGGGACGGTTGAAGGCAATGCGCGCCACACCTTCGTGCACTTTGAAGGTGATCTCGTCGTAGTCCTTGACGGTTTTCCAGGGAAGGGTGGCCATGTCGATGGGTTTAAGAGACAACACAATATGCGACGTCTAGGTTCGCTGTTGCGAATGTAATGGCCACGCTTCATGCGGCATGGCCAACTCCTTGTCTGAGAATCTTCCGTTCTTGGATGTCAGTCCTCATTCAAGGGCGCATCTCAGCCATGTTCTTGATTTCGTTCCCACATCCAATTCACTTCGTACTCTTCGACATTGGGGCTAAGTGTGATCCACGGCAACACCCCCGTCAATGCCATGAAGAAGAGTCCCTTCCCCTTGTCCATGTGCTCCTGGGTTTCATACATGGCCAAGATCTTGCCGTGGTCCTCCGAAATTTTGAAGAGCGCTATGGAATGAAGACCTTCTGTCTCCTTCATGCGTTCTTTCGCGTCGTCCGCCCAATCCACAATTTTGTCGAAGTGTTGGGGAACGAAGCCAAACTTTGTTTCACGTACGTGCATGACAGGGGTTGAATCAGTGGAAAACAATGGTTTTGGCCCCGTGAACGATCACGCGGTCTTCAAGGTGCAAACGTAAGCCTCGACCCAATGCCTCCCGCTCGCACATCTTTCCTTTTCGCCGCAAATCTTGGGGAGAATCCATGTGGGACACACGGATGACTTCCTGCTCGATGATTGGGCCTTGGTCCAAGTCAGCTGTCACATAGTGGCAGGTGGCACCAATCATTTTCACGCCACGGGCATGGGCCTGATCGTAGGGCCGCGCACCCACAAAGCCAGGCAGGAAACTGTGGTGGATGTTGATGATTTGTCCTTCCCTTTTCTCCGTCATCCATTGGGGCATGATCTGCATGAAGCGGGCGAGCACCGTGCAGTCAATGTTGTGCTCGTTGAGCAAGTCATCCACCTCCTCAAAGGCCTGCGCCTTGGTTTGGGATTGAAAATCGACGTGATGAAAAGGGACACCGTACCATCCGGCGTATTCCCCCATTTCCTTGTGGTTCGCGATGACACATGCAATGTCACAAGGCAATTCCTTGCTTCGCCAACGCTGGAGGATGTCCACCAAGCAATGGCTCGCCTTGGTGGCCAAAAGCGCCACCTGAGGCAGCTCATGGGCTTCAGAAAGGCGAACCGCCCACCCTCTGCCATTGGCCAGTTCCTGAAGGCCCCATTTCAGATGCTCCTCGCTCCATGACACATCTTGCGCGTGGGCATCCCTCGCGATCTCATAACGCATGAAGAAATGTCCTGAGTCGGGGTCCAAATGTTGTTGGGCATCCAAAATGGTGGCCCCCAAGGACGACAGCGTTGTGCTGGCCTCCGCCACCACACCCCGCCTGTCGGGACAATCCAAGACAATCCGCCATCTGTCTTTTTCTTCTGAATGCATCCAAAACAAAATACGACAGAAAGTCGAGAAAGGGTTGCCCCGGCCATTCCCTCGAGCCTTGCTGCGCAAGGCCAAGATTTAAGAGTTTAACACTCGCTCGCTCTGCTCACTCGGCATCCCGGACGCAACGAACAGAAAAACCGTAGAAACGATTGAGGTTGTCGCGGTAGATACTCTCGTAAAGTGTGGACATGCTTCGGTACCATGCACTGGAGCCATCGGGTGAGGAACTCCACCAGAACCCGTTGAACCCAGCGAGGCCGGAACCAATATCGCTGCGGCTGTCGCCCGGCAAACCTGAAAAACCGCTCGAGTTCGTGCCGTTGCCGCCATTGTACCAACCGTAGGTGGCCTTCATCTCGCCGCCGGCAATCGATTCACCTCCTAGTTCGTCCGTCATCAAGGTCCACTCTCCGTCTGTCGGAACGTGCCAGCCGCTTGGGCACAAGCCACGGGCATCGTCCACCGCATGCCAATTGTACAAGCGGCCATATTCCTCCAAAGACTGCGCAGGATCGCATGCGTCGATATCAGGAGAGTTATTGAAGCATCCTTCATCTTCTCCGTACACAGCCACGGCTCCAGACGTCGTGTTCTGCCATTCAGAGTCGCCAAGGTTCGAGGGAATCGCGTCACCATTGTCGTAGTTCTCGCTGCGCAGGTTTTCCGCAAACCAGCACTGCTCCCCAATCTGCACCGTCTCGTAATCGTAGCCTTGGTATTCAAGCGGATCACCACATTGCCATGGTGACTCTTCAGCAGCGCAATCACCGTAAGCGCTTAAGAGGTCGAGAAGGTCGTTGAGTTGGACGCAGCCGTCGAAGTTTGAGTCGGAAGGATTGGCTACGATGCAGGTTTGAGAAACTTCATCCCAGATGGTGCCTTGACCACAGGCAATAGGTATCGGCGTCTCTTCAGCGTAGACTTGCCTAATAGGCAAGACAGATACCGAGGTGGTTGAACCTGTATAATCCCAAACTGTCCCGAACTCACCCGTCTCCAAGGACATCCTATAATGGAGTGGGGAACCATTGACGAAGTCCCAATATTGGTAAGACGAGGTATAGCACTGAGTGTTCGTGCTTGGCCCGAGATTGTACATAGTACTCAATGAGTCTTGGAAAACCGACCAAAACTCGAATAGTTCTGAGGCGCTTGGTAAGAACCACCCAGCTATTCCATTTTGAACCTTCGTCAACGCTACAAGCGTCGCTGCAGGCTGATTGCCGGTAACACTGCCATTAATCATCCTATTGAATAACATTCTAGAAGTATTCACTTGCCCAGCACCAATGCTAATTGACTGGTCGGCGAAGTCATCAGGAAGGCCGCCCCACTGTGTCGCCGAGTGACGTGTTGAGGAGGCCTCTAAATAGTCCCAGTCGAACTCGTCAAGGCTGTCCACATAGAAAATCCAGCCACCTGCTGGGCCCACGTCGCCAACTTCATACTGCCCAACAGCAGTCAAGCAGAAAAACATGAATGGGACAAACAGTAGATGCTTCATGTGGTTAGTCTATGCACAGCTGGACAAAGCTGCTTTTGGTAATGGCAGCTATGAGCAAAGGTGTGAATACCTCGAAAAGCAACTTCAACAGACCGAGGAAAACCTGAAGATCAGCCTTGCCATGTGATCAATTTACATTTACTCAGAGCCTAGGCTTTTTGTGAATGTGAATGGCTTACTCCGCTTCGCTCCAGTATGGGATGACCCGAAGGTGCTGACAATTGTGCGCCCAATCATCAGTCTGCCAGTCAACTTGAATCCCATCATCATCAAGAGTCCAATCCTCCGGAAATGGAAGAGAAGCAGATCCGATACAGCAATTAGGTGCAACTGTATTCCAACGTGAATAGCGACTATAGTTTGTCAACTCTTCTATTTCCCGGTCATCTAAGTAAAAAGCATAATTCCCACTGGGATCAAACTCTAGATTGACCTGGCGGCTATAACCGAGATAAGTGGAAAACGACCTCCATTGGTCAAAACCTGGGTAGTCGATTAAAATACCCGTCAACATGTAGCCTCGGTCAAGCACCGTTTCAATCAAAACAGGATCGGGGCACCCTGGTAGAAATGTTTCGAAGGTTTCGCTAAGCAAATATTCGACGTACACCGAATCGAGAATTAAGGTTCCGTCGAATAGGCCTCCAATCCAAGATTCAAGGTCAGTGCCCTCATAATCACAAGTCAACGAAGAGTCAACCAAGAGTGTGTTGTAGACTCCTAGAAAGGTCAAGAGATCCTCCGAACCAATCAAATCATCTCCATTGGAATCTGGGTTATACGGCATCTGCGCCATCGCCAATGACGAGATGAGCAAGGCTGTGAGGGTGAGTAGGTGTTTCATCGGTCGGTTATTCGGCGTATTTCCAGATGGACTGCTGGAAGTTCGCACTAGAATAGGCAGAAATACCACCATTCAGTTTCCATCCATTCGAGAGGCTATCCGCCACTTCAGATTGAACTTCCGACCTGAATCCATTGACAATGTGGTAATCAATCTGAGGGTACACCTCAGTTACCAAGAAACAAAGTTGTGGAGTCGTCTCCATCATGCTGGTAGTATTACTCATCCGAAGCCTATTCGCCTTATGGAAGCCATCAGGATATTCTTCGGCACCTTCTTCATTATTTACCCAATCATCCGGGTTTGTGGTCCAAAAGATATCACCATGAATAAAGTCCATATCACGGTCTAAGACGTGATAATTAAAACTTCTGGAACTAGTCCCATCCCACTGATTGGCGCTCAGTTGAGCTATCGCTATATCATACCTACGAGCATCTAAAGTATTTAGGACTCGCCAAGATTTCCCTGCTAATTCACTAGCCCGAAGACATCCGCCTGGTGTCTTGGGACCAACAAACAATACAGCTCCAGTGCTGTCACCATAAAAGCTTTCAGGGTGCTGTTGACCATACAGCGATAGGAGATCAAGCAAATCATTCAGTCCAATGAATCCATCAGCATTCCCATCCGGATTGTATTGGAACGGATATTCGGGATAGGAAGGCGTTTGCGCACTCGCAAGCATGCAGACCATTGCCAGACAAAGTGTAAAGAGATATCTCATGCAGCTCGGTTTAGACCACATAAGATACAACACCGGGTAGCCCTTCCCAAAAATCACCTCCTCCCTGCCCTACATCCCAGCCTCCATCACGCGCGCAATGCGACCGCAAAAAACCATTTGGGCAAACCGGCGCCGGCCATTCCCTCGAGCCTTGCTGCGCAAGGCCAAGATTTAAGAGTTTAACACTCGCTCGCTCTGCTCACTCGGCATCCCGGACGCAACGGACAGAAAGACCGCCTCGTTGAAAGTTGCCGTTGCGGCCGACAACTCCGCTTAAGAAGTACAGGGCCCGGTCCCATGCACCGGACCCATTGGGCGAAGAACTCCACCAGTAGCCGACGTGTCCAGCCATGAAGAAGTTTCCATCGAGGCTTCGATCGCCGCCCGGCAAACCTGAAAAGCCACTTGAGTTTGTGCCGTTGCTATTACTAGCCCAACCGTAGGTGGTCTTCATCTTGACTCCAGCAACGCTCACTCCACCCAAAAAGTCCGTCATCACGGTCCACTCTCCGTCCGTCGGAACGTGCCAGCCGCTTGGGCACAAGCCACGGGCGTCGTCAACCGCATGCCAATTGTACAAGCGGCCATATTCCTCCAAAGACTGCGCAGGATCGCATGCGTCGATGTCAGGAGAGTAGTTGTAGCAACCAGTATCTTCTCCGTACACAGCGACAGCACCAGAGTTGGTGGTTGACCACTCGCTGTCGCCCAGGCCCGAAGGAATCGCATCACCGTTGTCGTAGTTCTCGCTGCGGAGGTTCTCTGCAAACCAGCACTGGTCGTGAAGCTGCACAGTCTCGTAGTCGTAGCCTTGGTATTCGAGTGGATCACCGCACTGCCATGGTGACTCTTCAACACCGCAATCACCGTAAGCGCTTAAGAGGTCGAGAAGGTCGTTGAGTTGGACGCAGCCGTCGAAGTTTGAGTCGGAAGGATTGGCTACAACGCATGTTTGAGAAACTTCATCCCATACAGTGCCTTCTCCACAGGCAGTCCAAAGTTCCGGGCAAGCCTCTTGCCCAAACATCAAAGATGAAATGAGTAGCGCAGCCAAAGTGAGTAAGTACTTCATGGAGTGATTCCTTGGTTGAGTAAGATACAACGGCCTCAAATACTTTGGGAGGCCGAAGACAGATCAACAGGTCAAATTTAGCCAACAATTTAGCCAACGAAAAGCAAAAGTCCCGTAAACACTGGGCTTACGGGACTCTTTAGCGGTCTGGACGAGACTCGAACTCGCGACCCCCTGCGTGACAGGCAGGTATTCTAACCAACTGAACTACCAGACCTCCTCTTCCAGGCCTAAGCCCTTCCGATTTCCACCCGCTTTTGGGTGGGGCGCAAAGATAGTGCCGACGACGCCATCCTTGCAACACTTGCTACGATTTCTGCTCAAAAAAGTTTCGCCCGCTTCGTCAGGTATCCCGTCAGGACCGCCTGAACCCCCTGGGCCACATCCACATCCACCCAGTCGATGCCATGGGCACCGCATTTGTTGGCCAGGGTCTTGCGCAGCACCGCCATCCGATCGACGTACGCCTCCCTTACTTCTTGGGGATGCAACTTAAGCTCCTCCCCACTTTCCAAGTCCACAAACCGAGTGGGGCGATCGGGAAAGGCAAAGTCCACTTCGGTCTCGGCTTCCAGCAAATGGAAAACCACCACCTCGTGCTTGTTGTGGCGAAGGTGCTGCAACGCACTGACCAGGGCCTCGGGGTCCTCCGACCGGTCGAGCAGGTCGCTGAACACCAAGATGAGGGACCGTCGCGGGGTGGCCTCTGCGATTTGGTGCAAGGCTTCGATGGCACTTGTGGGCCGCGGACCTGCGGGAGGCGCAAGGAGCCCTTCCAGCTTGTCGAGGAGCATCCGGTGGTGCGCCCGAGAAGAGCGTGCCCGCGTCTGCAGATCGAGTTCTTCGGCAAAGAGACTGAGTCCCACGGCATCGCGTTGGCGCCGAAAGAGCTCCAAGAGCGCCGCCGAAGCCAGGACGGAGAATTTGAGCTTGCTCATTCGGTCGTCGTCGAGCGTCACCCCATCGGGGTAGGCCATGCTGCTCGACACGTCCAGGACCAGCTGACAACGCAAATTGGTCTCTTCCTCGTACCGCTTCACGAACATCTTGTCCGTGCGTGCATAGAGCTTCCAGTCGAGGTGCTTGGTGGACTCTCCAGGATTGTGAAGTCTGTGCTCCGCAAATTCCACGCTGAATCCATGAAAGGGACTCATGTGCATGCCCGTGATGAAGCCCTCCACCGCTTGACGGGCGAGGAACTCAAGACGCCCAAGGCGTTGTTGCAGTTCAGGGGTGGGTTGGATGGGCATGCGTGCAGAAATGGAAACGTCCCCACCAAGATAGGCAGGGACGCTTTCAATCAGGGGATGAGACGCGATCAGAGAAGCGCGTCGAGCTTTTCTTGAAGCACGTTCTTGGGAACGGCCCCAACACTCTTGTCCACGACCTCTCCGTTTTTCAAGAAGAGGATGGTGGGGATGTTGCGGATGCCAAAGCGCTGGCTGATGCCGCTGTTGTGGTCGACATTGACCTTTCCAACCACGGCCTTGCCCTCGTTGTCGTTGGCCAACTCTTCCACCACAGGCCCCACCATGCGGCAAGGTCCACACCATTCTGCCCAGAAGTCCACGAGGACGGGCTTGTCGCTGTTGATTGCGAGCTCCTCGAAGTTCGCGTCTGTCAATTCTACTGCCATGAGATAAAGTTTCGGTTCGATACTAGATGGGAAACAAAGGTATCCCTCCCCTGTTCTCTGCCAAGCACAAAAGTTGTTTCCAAGGACCCAGTTTTCCACCTTGAAACAAGGGGCGTGGTGGACAACCCTTTCCCTTAGCGCTTCAAGTCCAAGCGGTAATGGGCCTGCCCAGGAGCGCACAAAGACTCGAGGACTTCCACAAAGGCGTCGTCGAGATCGACCTTGGAGGTGCGGCTGGGCATCTCCAGTTTCGCCTCCTCGTCGTAGACCTCCACCGTGACCCCCACCGTTCCTGGATGTGCTTCCACAGACTTGGTGAAGCGGTCCACCCATCCATCGTTCATGGCGCTAAGTTGAACCTGCACGCGCAGACGCCCAATGCGTTTGGCCCTGGCCTCAGACAACAACTCGATGGCTTGCAGCTTCGCCTCAATGCCATCCCGTCCAAACCCTTGCTCCTGCACCCGCGCCGTGACCATGACCATCCAGCCTTCCACCATGAATTCTTTGAACTTCACGTAGTCCTCCCCAAAGCATCGGAACTCGTGGGAACTCTTGTAGTCCTCGAGGGCGAAGAAACCCCAAGGCCTGCCCGACTTGCTGATGCGGTGCTCGGCGGTGGTGATGAGCCCTCCAAAGGTGAGGTTCTTGCCCATCTCCTTTTCCAATTGGTCCAAACGCGACAACCCATCCTGCGCACACAAGTGGCCCATCTCCAAGCGGAACCGGTCCAAGGGATGTCCGGAAATGTAGACCCCCACGATGTCCCGTTCCTTGCTGAGCAGGTCCATGGAAGGCCAAGGTTCGCACTCGGGGATGGGCGGCTCGGGAATGTCCATGGCCCCGTCGTCGCCCCCAAAGAGCGAAACTTGCGAGGAGTTGGCCGCCTCTTGCATGCCTGCCCCGTAGCGCACGGCAAGCTCCACCAAAGGCCGGTCCTTGTGGTCGGGTGCAAAAAACTGCGCCCTGTGAAGCCCGAAGCTGTCGAACCCTCCGCCCAGCGCCAACGCTTCAAAGACCCGCTTGTTGCAGTCCTTCAGATTGACGCGGCTCGAAAAGTCAAACAGCGAGTGGTACGGAGACGACTCGCGGCCGGCGATGATCGCCACCACCGCGCCCTCACCCACCCCGCGCATGGCGCCAAGGCCAAACCGGATGGCACCGTCCTGGTTCACGGTGAACTTGAACATCGACTCGTTCACGTCCGGCCCAAGGACAGGCACGCCTTGTCGACGGGCCTCCTCCATGAGGTTGGTGACTTCCTTGATGTCGTTCATGTTGTTGGACAGCTGCGCCGCCATGAACTCCGCAGGATAGTTGGCCTTGAGGTAGGCCGTTTGGTACGCCACCCAGGCATAGCATGTCGAGTGGGACTTGTTGAAGGCATAGGAGGCGAAGGCCTCCCAGTCCGTCCAAATCTTCTCCAGCTTCTCTTGGTCGTGCCCATTGGCGGCACCCCGCTCCAAGAAGTCTGGACGCATCTGGTCGATGAGGTCCTTCTTCTTCTTTCCCATCGCCTTTCGAAGGCTGTCCGCTTCGCCCTTGGAGAAGTTGGCCAGCTTTTGGGAAAGGAGCATCACCTGCTCTTGGTAGACGGTGATGCCGTACGTCTCCTCCAAATATTCCTGGCAGGCATCCAAATCGTATGAAATGGCCTGGCGCCCGTGTTTCCGCGCCACAAAGTCCGGGATGTACTCCATCGGACCGGGCCGATAAAGCGCGTTCATGGCGATCAAATCTTCAAAGACGGTCGGCTGAAGCGCTTTGAGGTGCTTTTGCATGCCCGCCGATTCATATTGGAAGATCCCCACCGTGTCGCCCCGCTGGAACAGCTCGTAGGTCCTGGTGTCGTCCAAGGGAAAGGTGTCGGGGTCGAGGTCCGCACCATGGCGCAGCTTCACATTCTTCACCGCGTCCTTGATGACCGTCAAGGTCTTCAAGCCCAAGAAGTCCATCTTCAACAGCCCCGCATCTTCTGCCACTGCGTTGTCAAACTGCGTGCAGGCCATGTTGCTGTCCTTGGCCGTGGCCACAGGAACGAAGTTGGTGATGTCGTCGGGCGTGATGATCACCCCACAGGCGTGGATGCCGGTGTTGCGCACGCTGCCCTCCAAGACCCGCGCGGTCTGCAAGGTCTGCCCCTCGAGGGTGGGCTGTTGGCTGATGGCCTTGAGCTGCTGGATTTGGGCAAACCCCTCGCTTCGGACCTTCTCTTTGAGGGCCTTGTCCTCGAGGCTGAACATCTTCTTCAAGGAGATGTCGGGCACGAGTTTGGCCAAACGGTCGGCGTCGCCCAAAGGCAATTCCATGACGCGCGCGGTGTCCCGGATGGACGACTTCGCCGCCATGGTGCCGTAGGTGATGATTTGGGCCACTTGGTTCGCACCGTATTTGTCGATCACGTAGTCGATGACCTTCCCCCTGCCTTCGTCGTCGAAGTCAATGTCGATGTCGGGCAGACTGACACGGTCAGGGTTCAGGAACCTCTCGAAGAGCAGGTCGTACTTGATGGGGTCCACATTGGTGATGGCCACGCAATACGCCACGGCCGACCCTGCCGCAGATCCACGCCCTGGCCCCACACTGACGCCCATCTCTCGGGCGGCCGTGGTGAAGTCCTGAACGATCAAGAAATAGCCAGGGTAGCCCGTCCGCTCAATCGTTTCCAGCTCGAAGTCGATGCGCTCCCGGATGGCGTCCGTCACCTCGCCGTAGCGCTTCTTCGCCCCTTCGTACGTGATGTGCCGCAGGTAGGCATTCTCCCCCCGCTTCCCGCCATCCTTGGCATCCTCCGCGTCGACAAATTCCTTGGGGATGTCAAACGCCGGCAGCAGCACATCCCGCTCCAAGACGTACCCTTCGCATTGGGCGACGATGCCCTCGATGTTGGTGATGGCCTCCGGCACATCCACAAAGAGGGCCTTCATTTCCTCGGGCGACTTCAAATAGAACGAGTCGTTGGGGAAGCCAAACCTGAATTCGCGGCCGCGCTTGCCCACATACCGCTTGGGCTGGCTGACATTGCGGGCGTCCTTGACGCAAAGCAGGATGTCGTGTGCCTCGCTTTGGTCTTGGCGGGTGTAGTAACTGTTGTTGCTGGCCACCAACTTGACGTCGTGCTTGGAAGCCAAACCTTGCAGCACGCCGTTGACCACCTGTTCTTCCTCCAATCCGTGGCGGTTCAACTCCGCATAGAAGTCGTCGCCCATCATGGTCTTCCAGGCCAAGAAGGCTTCCTCAGCCTGGGCCTCTCCCACATTCAAAATGAGCGATGGCACCTCCCCAAAAAGTCCGCCGGTGAGCACCATCAAATCTTCTTTGAAGGTCTCCACAAGGGCCCTGTCGATCCGTGGCACATAGTAGAAACCCTCCGTGTAGGCCTTTGAGGCCAGCTTGGCAAGGTTGTGGTACCCGTTCTTGTTCTTGGCCAAAAACACGGTGGGGTAACCGTCGTCCTTTTGGGACTTGTCGTGCATGTCCCGGCAAACGTTCAACTCTGCCCCCACAATGGGCTTGATGCCCTCCTTGTTGCACGCACGGACAAATTGAAACGCCCCCATCATGTTCCCATGGTCGGTGACCGCCATGGCCGGCATGCCCATGGTCTTCGCTGCAGAGACCAATTCCCCGATGGAACTGACGGCCTGCAACACACTGAATTGGGAATGGACGTGCAAATGCGAAAAGGGCACCTCGGCCAAAGCCGCGGCCTCAGCTGTGGAAGAAGCAGCCTCTCCCGAGGGTGCCTCTTGGGGTTGGGTCCCTGCGGCGTCCGCTTCGGCGAAATTGGCCTTCTCCAAGGCGGGAGCTTCGTAGACCACCTCTTGGGGCGCCACGAATTCGGGCCGAGCAATGACGCCGATGCGGACCATTTCGAAGAAGCACCTCGCGGTGGCCGATACATCGTAGGCAGCATCGTGGGCATCGCCAAATCCCTCCCCAAACAATTTCTGGTGCAGCTCCGTCAAGGTGGGCCACTTGAATTTTCCGCCTCGTCCGCCTGGGATGGCGCAATAGGCCGTCCCTTCGTCCTTGGAGTCGATCAGTGCGATGTCGGTCAGTGCCACGGGGTCAAATCCCAAGCGCACCAATTCCGCGCCCGCCACATTCACATCGAACCCGATGTTGTGGCCCATGACATAGGTGGCCTTGACCGCGTCGGCCATGAAGGCCTCCATCACCTCGGCAAGTGGTGCCCCCTCTTCCTGTGCACGCTCCGTGGTGATGCCGTGGATCTTGGTGCTGTTGAAGGGGATGGTGAACCCATCGGGGCACACCACGTGGTTCCCCCTCGACAACAGCTTGCCCGTTTCATCGTGAAGTTGCCACGCCAGCTGCACCAATCGGGGCCAGTTGTCCCCATCGGTGATGGGGGCATTCCAATCCCTTGGCAAGCCCGTGGTTTCCGTATCGTAAATGAGAATCATGGAGCCTTCGAAATTCGCGAAACCCGCCTGAAACGAACATCTCTTGTGCAAGGTTGTTTTCCACATTGCATCCCCATCTAGGGGATTTGGACTGCCTCAATTAGGACTGCCACCATGACAACACCCACCACACCCCCCATTTCGCCCAAATCCTATGACTTGGGAGACGAGCACATTGGAACCTCTGTCGACACCCCTCTGAAGGACGATGCATTCGCCCTTTCCGACGAGGTCAAAATCAAGCAAATCGAGGCCAAATTCCATGACATCATGGACATCCTTGGCTTGGACCTCCAAGACGACAGCCTGTCGGGAACCCCGCATCGCGTGGCCAAGATGTTTGTCAAGGAGATTTTCAAGGGCCTGAACCCTGAAAACCACCCCGACGTCAAGACGTTTGACAACATCTACGGGTACCACCACATGTTGGTGGAACGCAACATCACGGTGAACTCCACCTGCGAACACCACTTCCTCCCCATCGTTGGGGTGGCGCATGTGGCGTACATCCCTGGCGAGCGCGTGGTGGGACTGAGCAAACTGAACCGCATCGTCGACCACTATGCGAAGCGTCCCCAAGTGCAAGAACGCTTGTCCCGTCAAATCCTCGTCTCCCTGCAAGAATTGCTTGGCACTGAAGACGTGGCAGTGGTGATTGACGCCAAGCACTTGTGCGTGTCCAGCCGCGGCATCCAAGACGAACAGAGCTCCACGGTGACCGCGAGTTACGGCGGTGCTTTTGAGTCCAACCCCGACATTCGCGCTGAATTCCTGCAGCACTGCGAAGGATAAGCGTCTGGTCTTGCAGGGTTTGGCAGAGTTGACTATCTTTGCGCTCCAATTTTGGCACTAACAACAGGGTTTTGGACCCTTTTAAAACGTTTTTCCCATGGCCACACGCCTAAGACTCCAACGCCACGGTAAGAAAGGAAAACCCTTCTACCACCTCGTCGCTGCAGATGCCCGCTCCAAGAGAGACGGCCGTTACATCGAAAAGCTCGGCGTTTACAACCCCAACACCAACCCTGCCACGATCGAAGTCAACCACGACCGCGCATTGCATTGGTTGCAAACTGGGGCCAGCCCCTCTGACACGGCACGTGCCATCTTGAAGTTCAGCGGTGCCATTTACCACAACCACCTCCTCAATGGTGTCCGCAAGGGAGCCTTGACGGAGGCGGAGGCGCAAAAGCGTTTTGATGCGTGGTTCAATGAAAAGCAGGGCAAATTGCAAGCCAAGCGCGACGGATTGACTGCAGCTGCAGACAAAGAAGTGAAGGATCGTTTGGCAGCAGAACGCAAGCTAAACGAGGACCGCGCAGCAGCCTTGGCAGCAGCAGCCTCTGAACTCGCCGCGGCGGCAGAAGCAGCGGCGGCAGCCGAAGCAGCGCCAGCTGAAGAGGCTCCATCCGAAGAAGCAGCTCCAGCAGCAGAGGAAGCTCCAGCAGCAGAGGAAGCTCCAGCAGCAGAGGAAGCTCCAGCAGCAGAGGAAGCTCCAGCAGCA
>CALKGQ010000012.1 GCA_938085425.1 uncultured Flavobacteriales bacterium | reverse complement strand
TCGACTGGGACCTGAAAAATGAAGCCAACGTCCCCATCGCAGGTGGCGTTTACATCATCCATGTCGATGTCCCCGATGTGGGACAAACCATTCGCAAATGGTTTGGCGTCATGAGACCCATTGACTTGGACAGCTTTTGACGAAGATTTGTTTGGTGAGGCATTCACAAAGCGTTGGTGGAATCGAAGCGTGTGTGAGGTGTGAGTGCATGGATTGGCGCTGAACTTCGCGGCATGAAGAAGACATTGATGCGGGGATTTGCGGGCCTGGCCATCCTCGCTTTGGGCGTATGGTTCATGAATGGACTGATCGGCATGAAAGGAACGCCTCCTGTGAAGCCGAGGCCGGCAACTGCGCGACTTGTGAAGACCATGGTGGCAGCCCCTGACACTTGGCGGCCAACAGTTGAGCTTGAAGGCAGGGTACAGGCCCTTGATCGGGTGACCGTTTTCAGCGAGGTCAATGGCATGCTGCCTCTGGGAGGGAAAGAATTCAGAGAGGGCGTTCGTTTCGAGAAAGGTGAGGTGATGCTCTCCTTGGACGATGCGGAGGTGCGCGCCAATTTGGTTGCACAAAGAAGCCAATGGATCCAACTTCTTGCGGCCAATCTCGCGGATCTTCAGCTGGATTTTCCACTTCGCGCTGAAGTTTGGCGAGCCTATGTCCAAGGCATTCGCGCGGATGAGGCGGTTCCCACCATGCCCGAAGCTGACTCTGACCGAGAGCGTTTGTACCTCACCTCAAAAGGCATTGTCTCTGGGTACCATGGCATCTTGGCGGCCCAAGAGCGCTTGGACAAATTTCAAATTCAAGCGCCCTTTTCAGGAACACTGACGATGGCCAATGTGGAACCAGGTTCGATGGTTCGGGCGGGTCAGCCTCTTGGCACCCTGATTGGCAACGACCAATACGAAGTGAAAGCCGCCATCCATGCAAGGCATTTGTCGGTTCTGTCAGAAGGTGATTCAGTCACCCTGTCGGAGGCTTCGGGCAAGGTGGTGGCGCGCGGCACCGTGGCCCGCATCGCGGGACATGTGGATGAAATGACGCAAAGTGCAGGCGTCCATTGTCAAGTGCGTGCGGTGAATGGTGCGACGCTCCGGGATGGCCGGTTTCTGAGCGGCAAGGCATCGGGTGCGTCTGTGAACGATGTGGTGCCCATTCCTGAAGAATTGTTGGAAGGCGAAGGAGGCGTTGCCGTGTACCAAGTTGTGGGCAAAAGGCTGTCCATGCTTCCCGTCACTTTGATCCACAGGGACGCCGACCGTGCCTTGATTGGAGGATTGGAGGGAGGTGAGGTATTGCTTGCAGAACCTGTTTCCGGCGCCTTTGAAGGGATGTTGGTGGAGCCCGTAATCCGCTAAGCCATGGCATCATTGATTCGATTCTTTGTCCGGTTCAACTTGGTGGGTGACCTGTTGATGATTGCCATTTTGTCGGCGGGTTGGGTGGGCATGGGCTCGACCCGGAGCAACTTTTTCCCCGTGACCGAGTCCAAGACCATCCAAATTCAAGTGGTGTATCCGGGGGCTTCTCCTGCTGAAATCGAGGAGGGCATCGTGGCCAAAATCGAAGAAAACTTGCAAGGCATCGCGGGGTTGGACCAGGTGCAATCCGTGTGTTCAGAGAATGCAGGAAGCATCACTGTCAAGGTCCTTTCGGCATCAGAAACCGATGACATTTTGCAAGATGTCAAGAACGCTGTGGACCGCATTGCCTCGTTTCCGGTGGGCATGGAACCGCCCACTGTGTTCAAGCAAGAAGCCATCGGTGTGGCAATGACATTTGCTGTCACTGGGGCACAAGACCTGCGCGCTTTGAAGAGGGAGGCCCGTCGAATTGAACAGGACTTGCGGGCCTTGGAGGGCATCAGCCAAGTGGATCTCAGCGGTTTTCCAGGAGAAGAAGTGGAAGTGGCCATCCATGCCGACCGATTGACCGAGTTGAACATGACCTTGTCGGAGGTCTCCGGGGCCATCCGGACGGCCAACATTGAGACCACAGGAGGGCGTTTGAAAACGGACCGTGAGGAGTGGATTGTTCGCGGACGTTTCCGTGGCTACGACGCGGAGTCCTTGGAGGACATCGTGGTCCGTTCCAACCTCGACGGCAAGGTGGTTCGATTGTCGGACGTGGCGCAAGTCCATGACCGATGGGCGGACAACGATCCTTCCCGAAGCTGGTACAATGGACAGCCGTCGGTGGTGGTGACCGTGAACAACCTCACCACGGAGAGCATTTTGGAGGTGACGGAATTGGCGAGGAATTACATCACGGCCTACAACGAACAAGCCGAGGAGGTGGGGACTGGTCTTCACCTCGACATCATCAGGGACAGTTCTGTGGTGTTGAACCAACGCATTGATCTGCTCGTGAACAATGGGGTGATTGGCTTTTTGTTGGTGGTGATTTTGTTGGCGTTGTTCTTGAACATTCGTTTGGCCTTTTGGGTGGCTTTGGCCATCCCAGTGTCCTTCGCCGGCATGTTCATTTTTGCCGGCATGGCAGGGGTGACCATCAACGTCATCAGCCTGTTTGGAATGATTTTGGTGATCGGGATTCTTGTGGACGATGGGATTGTGATTGCAGAGAACATCTACCGGCATTTTGAGATGGGCAAGGACCAATACACGGCGACCATCGACGGCACCATGGAGGTTTTGCCCGCAGTTTTTTCTGCCATTGTCACCACCATGGTGGCCTTCGCATCGTTCTTTTTCATCGAAGGACAATTGGGCGATTTCTTTGGAGACATGGCCACTGTCATCATGCTGACCTTGGTTTTCAGTTTGGTCGAAGGGGCCTTCATTTTGCCAGCGCACGTGGGCCACAGCAAGGCGCTCCGGCGAGACTGGAAACCCAACAAGGTGGAGCGCACCATGCGCAACTTGATGGAGGGTCTCAAGAGCAAGATTTACGCCCCTGTGCTCCGCTTCGCCTTGGACCAGCCATGGGTGACCTTTTCCGCCATTGTCGCACTCTTTCTCGTCAGTGTGCCGGGATTGATTGGCAGTGGCTTGGTCAAGACCACCTTTTTCCCCTTCATCGAATCCGACAACTTGACGGTGAGTTTGTCCATGACAAGTGGAACGAGAGAGGAGATCACGATGCGCGAATTGGACGACATCGAGGCTGCGGTTTGGGAGGTCAACCAAACCTTGAGCGCAGGGCGAGAGGACAGTTTGGAGGTGATTTTGGCCGTGGACAAACGCATTGGTCCCAATGCCCATACTGGGCGCATCAACATTCAACTCCTAGATGGGGAGCGCAGGACCCAGCGCAGCACGGACATCAGTGCGATGCTTCGGGAAAAAGTGGGCACCGTGTATGGTGCAGAAAACCTGAGCTTCGCGGGTTTCTCGCCTTTTGGACGGCCTGTATCGGTGTCTCTCTTGGGGAGCAACTTGGAAGAGCTTTCCATGGCCACAGAGGAATTGAAGGCTGCCATGGTGTTGCGGGAAGACTTGAAAGATGTCACCGACAACAACCAACGTGGACTGCAAGAGCTGGAGATTTTGCCCCATCCGCGTGCCCGTCAATTGGGGCTGACAGCCGCCGACATCATGTCGCAGGTGCGCCAAGGTTTCTTTGGGAGTGAGGTCCAAAGGCTTCAACGTGGGCGGGACGAAGTCCGGGTTTGGGTGCGCTTGGCAGAAGAGGACCGTGCGTCCCTGAGCCATTTGATGCGCTACCGAATACGGACCGCGAATGGCAATTTGGTGCCTTTGGAAGAGGTGGCAGACGTGAGGGAGGTGCAAGGCATCACCGCCATCAACCGACTTTATGGAGAACGTGAAGTCCAAGTGAGTGCCGACTTGTCGGGGCCTGGTGTCAGTGCAAGCGATGCCAATGCAGACATCAAGGACAATGTCCTTCCCAAGATCCTGTCCAAATACCCAGCCATTCGTGCCAGTTATGAGGGACAAAACAGGGAACAGGCCAAGAGCCAAACCAGCATCCAGGCCATCATGCCGCTCATTTTTGCATTGATGCTCTTCGTCATCATTTTGACCTTCCGAAGCCCCTTGCAAGGGATCGCAGTGTTTGGCCTCATTCCCTTTGGATTGATTGGGATCAGTTTGGGCCATTGGCTTTTGGGGGCCCAAATCAGCTTGTTCAGTCTCTTGGGCTGCATTGCCTTGGTGGGCATTTTGGTGAACGACGCACTTGTCTTTGTGGCGGCATTCAACAACTATTTGCGAGATGGTTTGGAGGTGCGTCAAGCGATTTGGGAGGCGGGAATGAGCCGTTTTCGTCCCATCCTGTTGACCTCTGTCACCACAGTGGCAGGTCTGGCACCGTTGATGCTCAACAAGAGTTTTCAGGCGCAGTTCTTGATCCCCATGGCGATCTCTGTGGCTTTTGGTTTGCTCTTCGTCACGGTTGTGATTTTGGTTTTGCTCCCGATTTATCTCCTTTGGATCAATCCGCTGCACAGGTCCTGGGTGTGGGTGAAAAGGGGTGATTGGTTGGGTCGGGAAGCCGCGGAGCCCGCAGTGAGAGAGCAAAGTGGCATGGGCCCCAAACTTGGAACGTGGGCCTCGGTGGGCCTTGCCTTGGGCTTGGGGTTGTCGTCCATGGATGTGGAGGCCCAATCGTCTGAGGCCCCCAACTTGCTCAGGGAAGAAGCTGTGACGCTCGCCTTGGAACGAAACTTTGGGGTTCAGATGGCCTTGGTCAACCAAGAGGGAGCCGCACTCAACAATGCTTGGGGGGCCGCGGGCGCCCTTCCGCGCATCAGTGGAAGCGTGGGGGCTGGCAGCAATGTCACAGATCAAACGGAAAACCCATCCACCTTTTTGCCCATCGCTACGGAGTCGCAGTCGCTGTCGCCCGGCATTCAAGCCCAGTGGACCTTGTTCGACGGGATGGGCATGTTCGCCACCAAAAAGCGTTTGGATCTTCTGACCGAGCAGGCATCGGGCAACGTGCAATTGGTCATGGAATCCACGGTGCAAGCGGTGCTCAATGCTTACGACAACCTGTTGGTTCAGGAGCGCAGTGCGGACGTGTTGGCCGCAGCGATGGATTTGACGCGTCAGCGGCTGGTGCGCATCCGTGCTGCAGAGCAGTTGGGCAGCTCAGGCACCTTCGACCGGCTGCAGTTTGAAAACGCCTTGATCAATGACAGCTCAGCCTGGCTGCGTCAAGCTTCCGCCGCCCGCGCAGCCAGGAGAAACTTGAATGTTCTCATGGTCCAAGAGGAGGATGCCGATTGGACGTTGGTGTCCGACTTGGGCACTCCACAAGCGATGACCGATTTGGCGGCCACCATGTCCCAATTGATGTCGGACAATGCCGCCCTCCAAAATGCCGTTCTGTCTGAGGCCATTGCCATGAAAGGGGTGGACCAAGCCCAGGCCCAACTTTGGCCAGTTTTGGGCTTTGCAGCAAACTGGGGCAACACCCTTGGGACCTCACGTGCAGTGTCGGATTTGCCCATGGACTTGGTCTTCAATCCCTATGCGGACGGAGACATTCAATCCAATGTCACCAATTACGGCGCCTCGCTGACTTTGAATTTCAACTTGTTCAACGGAGGGGCCACCAAGCGGGCCATTCAGCAAGCGCAAATTCAAGTGGATTTGGCGGCCATGGACCAGGAGAGGATCACCCTTGAGGCACGTTCAGCCTTGCGGCAGGCGTGGGACCAACGTGCCACGGCCTTCGCCCTTTGGTCGTTGTCCATCCAAAGGCGACAAAACGCTGAGATCTCTGCTTCTCTCGGGGCCGATCGTTACCAAAATGGTTCCCTCAATGCACTGGATTTCCGTGCACTGGATGTGGCTCTTCTTCAGGCTGAAGCCGCCGAATTGGCGGCAGTCCAAGCCTGGAATGCTGCCCACTGGGAGGTGCTCCGGCTGTCGGGCAGCCTTCGGGGCAATGGTGCTGTGGGTCTTCGTTGAACGCCCCTGAAATCAGTGCTCCGAGGGCGTGTTGATGCTGTGGCCCGCGGCTTGAAGAAATGCCTCCTTTTCAAACAAGGCAAGGTCGCTTTGGACCATTTCTCGGCAGAGCTCGATCAAAGGCGTGCTGGCCGTCCATCCGAGTTCTTGCTTTGCCTTTGAGGCATCTCCAATCAGGAGTTCGACTTCGGCGGGACGGAAATACCGGGGGTCCACTTTCACCAAGACATTTCCTGTCTCTGGGCAGTACCCTTCTTCGTCCACGCCTTCGCCTCTCCAGGACAATGTGATGTCCACTTCTTCGAAGGCGAGGGTGACAAAATCGCGGATGGAGGTGGTCACTCCTGTGGCCAAGACAAAGTCATCCGGGGTGTCCTGCTGAAGCATGCGCCACATGCCTTCCACATAGTCCTTGGCGTGTCCCCAATCGCGCTGGGCGTCCAAGTTGCCGAGGTGGAGACATTGCTGCATCCCAAGTTTGATGCGGGCCGCAGCACGTGTGATTTTCCGGGTCACAAAGGTTTCGCCGCGTCGGGGACTTTCGTGGTTGAACAAAATGCCGTTGCTCGCATGCATTCCGTACGACTCGCGGTAGTTCTTGACAATCCAAAACGCATACAGCTTTGCCACACCGTAAGGGCTTCTCGGGTAGAATGGAGTGGTCTCGGATTGAGGCACCTCTTGGACCAACCCGTACAGCTCAGAGGTGCTGGCTTGGTAGAATCGGCATGTCTTTTCCAACCCCAAAATCCGGATGGCCTCTAGCAAGCGGAGGGTGCCAAGGGCATCGGCATCTGCTGTGTATTCCGGGGTTTCAAAACTGACTTGAACGTGGCTTTGGGCCGCGAGGTTGTAAATCTCATCAGGCTGGACTTCCTGAACGATGCGGATGAGGTTGGTGCTGTCTACCAAGTCGCCGTAGTGCAGCTTCAGACGCACATTGTCTTCGTGCGGATCTTGGTAGAGGTGGTCAATGCGATCCGTATTGAGCTGAGACGCACGGCGCTTGATGCCGTGGACTTCGTAGCCCTTCTCAAGCAGGAGTTCGGTCAGGTACGCGCCGTCCTGGCCCGTGATGCCAGTGATGAGTGCTTTTTTGGTCGCCATGAGGGCGAAAATACACTTTGAGTCCGACCCAATCAGCCTTGGGACACAAGTTCCTGGTTCTCGACCAGCCGGGCGTATGTGCCCCCTTTGGCCATCAAGTCGTCGTGGGTCCCTTCCTCCACCACCTTGCCCGACTCCATGACGCAGATGCGGTCAGCGTTTTTCACGGTGCTCAATCGATGCGCAATGACCACAGAACTCCTGCCTTCCATCAGTGCATCCAAGGCGGCTTGAACTTCCCGTTCAGAGGTGCTGTCGAGTGCACTGGTGGCTTCGTCCAGGATCAAAAGATCCGGATCCTTGAGGATGGCCCTGGCAATGGCAATGCGTTGACGCTGGCCCCCTGAAAGCTGAACCCCGCGTTCGCCCACCAAAGTATCGAGGCCTTCGGGGAACTCTTGAATGAAATCCCATGCATAGGCTTTTTTGGCCGCCTCAATGACCTGCGATTCAGAGGCCTTTGGGTCGCCGTAACGGATGTTGCTGCGCAAGTCGCCGCCAAACAAAATCACTTCTTGCGGCACGAAGGCCACTTGCTGCCGGTACCCCCGCAAGTCGAGGTCAGCGGCGTGATGTTCCCCCATTTTGATCGTTCCTGAGTCGGGTTGGTGGAACCGAAGAAGGAGGGCGGCGACCGTGCTTTTGCCGGCACCACTTGTGCCAACCAAGGCGATTTGCTGTCCCGGTTCGACCTTGAGGTTCATGCCTTGCAGGACAGGGACGTCCGGCCGCTGGGGGTACTTGAAGTGGACATCTTCGAAGACCACCGTACGACGCAGGGACAGAAGAGGAGTGGGGGCGTCCAGGTCCTCCACTTCACGGTCTTGCTCGACAATGTCCATGACCGATTCAATGGCACCAAGTCCGCGCTGCAATGCGCTGAACTGCGCCGCCATCCCTCCGATGCTGCCCGCCACAAGTCCAGTCATCAGCAGGAAGGAAAAGAAGTGCTCGCTGGCCAGTTCCCCTTGTTGCATCAGGTCTGCACCTTTGAAAATGATCAAGGTGATGGCCCCAAACAAAAACAAGATGATGAAGCTTGCAAAGGTGCCACGCCAAAGGGCCCCGCGCATGGCCAGGGATTTGATTTCGATGGCGTGCTTTCCGTACTTCCCGCGCTCCAGCCATTCATTCGCATAGCTCTTGACGCTGACAATGGCAGTCAAAACATCTTGAACCACAACGTTGGAGGCCGCCACTTCATCTTGGGTTCTCTTGGACAATTTCCGAATGAAACGTCCAAAGACCACCGCTGCAACAATCATCACGGGCAACGTTCCAAGCATCCAAAGCGTCAGCTCGACAGAGAAGTAGGACAGGGCCACAATGCCCCCTACAATCAAGATCAGTCCACGAAAGAGTTCAGCCAAGGTGACCGTGAAGATGTCCTGAATGGTGGCGATGTCTGCACTGATGCGGCTGTTCAAGTCCCCCACACGGCGGGCATCGTAAAAGGCCATGGGCATGCTCACCAGCGCGTCAAACGCATCTTGGCGCATGGACAGCATCATTTTTTCAGTCATGTCCGCAAAGAGCAAAACGCGCAAGAAGGAGAACAAAGATTGAACGGCAAGGACCATGAGCAAGGTCCACCCGATGGATGCCAAGTCGTCCAAAGCGATGCCCAAAAAGGGCAGTTCTCCTGCCGCTCCTGTGGTCCCTACCCCACCAAGTTGTCCCCAAAGACGTGTGATGGCCAATGTCAATCCCCCAGAGATGGTCATCACAATGAGGCCTGCCGCAAAGTGCCCGATGTAGGGCCGCAAATATTTTTTCATCCGTCCAAACCCCCTCAGGTCCTGGAACTGAAAGCGTTTTTTGGGAGACGGATCTTCCCCGTTGGAGGGACGAAGTCCAGGATGAGGACGTTGGCCATGTGCCATGAAGAGTGGGGATTCGAAGTTCTTGGGACGAAGTTACGGCGTGCCTGAGCCGTGGAAAGCGAACTTTGTGCTCAGAATGTCGGCCAAAGGCTTTGGAGGAACGCAAAGGCTTCACTACATTTGCCGTCCCTTATCGGGTAACAAGAGCAAAGATGAAAAGGACATTCCAACCTTCCGTACGGAAACGCCGCAACAAGCACGGCTTCCGCAAGCGCATGGCAACGGCAGCAGGCCGCAACGTGCTCAGCTCACGCCGCCGCAAAGGCCGCAAGAAACTCTCGGTCAGCACCGAGCGCCGCCACAAGGGCGTCGAGCGTCTCTAACAGAGACCTCGATTCGAGAAAAAGGGACCCATGGGTCCCTTTTTTCGTGCCCAATGGATTTATTGCAAAAAAACAAAGGGTCAATCTGGGAACGGGCGAGACCAGACCAACAACAATTCAGGGTCGGTCCGAAGGGCACCTCCGTGCCAAGGGCTTCCTTTGACGGCACCTTGGATGGTGCCTTCCAACTCATGGATGGCGTGGATGGAGAGGTCCTTCCTGAAGTCCAACTTGGGACCATGGCCCTTGAACATGGCTTCTTTGGAAGCCCACACCCAAGATTCAAGTCCCACGAATTCAACGCATTCTTTCGCGGACATGATGCGCGGCGCAACCCTCGGGATTCGGAGGTCCTGGGTGTCCACCAGGTCCAAGCCTCCCGTTGTGTCATTCTCCCAAATCCCAACCACTGCCCATGTGATGCCCTCTTTTGAGGTGTGGTGACTCACGCCAAATGACGCCCATGTCCTAGGCGCTTCTGTCCCGGGCGCTTCGCTTGGCACAAGGGAGGGTTTTCCTTCTTCGTTGTGACGGATGTGCCAATGTGGATGGCCCAGCAAGGTTTGGGTGGCCAAGATGACGGCGACATGTTCTTTTTGGCGCAGCAGGGGGAGATCATTTGTGTGCCTTTTCGGGAAAAAGCGCGCCCATTGAGAACCCCCCTCGAACTCTTCCTCGGTGAGCTTCCAGAGAACAAGTTGGGGAGAGATGGGTTGATTTGGCAGCGCAATCCGAGGCATGGACGCAAAGTAACGGGGTTTGGCCTCGACGATAAATGACCTTGTGTTGCCTATTTTTGCAACGCTAAATGACACAACCTATGGGAAATACATCTCCTACCCTAACCCTCCCCTACAAAGTCAAGGACATGAGCCTTGCCGAATGGGGTCGCAAAGAAATCACATTGGCCGAGGCAGAGATGCCCGGATTGATGGCGCTCCGTGAAGAATACGGCGCGTCCAAGCCTCTTGCTGGTTCTCGCATTGCTGGTTGCCTTCACATGACCATCCAGACGGCTGTCTTGATCGAGACCCTCGTGGAGCTCGGAGCGGATGTGACGTGGTCTTCCTGCAACATCTTTTCCACCCAGGATCACGCAGCAGCAGCCATTGCCGCGGCGGGCATCCCTGTCTACGCCTGGAAAGGAATGACAGAGGAGGAATACGAGTGGTGCATCCAACAAACCCTCTTCTTTGGGGAGGAGCGCAAGCCCCTCAACATGATTCTGGACGATGGAGGTGACTTGACCAATGTGGTTTTGAACGATCACCCTGAATTGGCAGGTGGCATCAAGGGAATCTCTGAGGAGACCACCACAGGTGTGCTTCGCTTGTACGACCGGGAGAAAAATGGGACTCTGCCCATGCCGGCCATCAACGTCAACGATTCTGTGACCAAGTCAAAGTTTGACAACAAATACGGTTGCCGTGAGTCATGTGTGGATGCCATCCGTCGCGCGACAGATGTGATGATGGCTGGAAAGGTCGCAGTCGTGGCTGGCTTTGGCGACGTTGGAAAAGGCTCAGCTGAGTCGCTTCGCAACGCTGGTTGCCGTGTGATTGTCGCGGAGGTCGACCCCATCTGCGCCCTGCAAGCGGCCATGGAGGGATACGAAGTGAAAAAGATGCTCGACGCTGTGGCGGAAGCAGACATTGTGGTGACAGCCACGGGGAACAAGGACATTGTTGCCGGGGCACACTTCAGCGCGATGAAAGACAAGACCATTGTGTGCAACATTGGTCACTTCGACAATGAAATTGATGTGGCTTGGTTGAACGACAACTTTGGAGAGACGAAGGACACGGTCAAACCACAAGTCGACATGTACACGGTGGACGGAAAGGACATCATCTTGCTGGCGGAAGGCCGTTTGGTCAACTTGGGCTGCGCCACGGGCCACCCAAGCTTCGTGATGTCAGCATCCTTTACCAACCAAACCATTGCTCAAATTGAACTTTGGACCAACGCTGATGCCTACGGAAACAGCGTGTACACCTTGCCCAAGCACTTGGACGAGAAGGTGGCGCGGTTGCACTTGGCCAAAATTGGTGTGGAAATCGACGAATTGTCGAAGGACCAAGCGGACTACATCGGTGTGGAGGTTCAAGGCCCTTTCAAAGGCGAAGCCTACCGTTACTGATTTCTCTCCAACGGAATGCAAAAAAACCCTGCCAAGACGGCGGGGTTTTTTGTGCCTTGGCCTTTCGCGGGGCCTTGTCCTTCAGTTGAAGATGCTCAGTATTGAGCCATTCAGGGAAGTGCGGTAGCGGTGCAATGGCAGTGTCGCCGGACCATTCATCACCGTTCCGTCGAGCATAAGCCATTCGCTCTCGCTGCAATCGCTGTCGTCGCGCAGTGTGACATTGTCGGCTTCCAAGGTGACCTGACAGCCCAAAGGAATGTCAAACGTGGCATGCCGGTCGAGTACGACAAATTCGTCGAGTGTGAACCGATAGATGTAGAGTCCCTTGGAGCCCCCAGGAAGTGCAATGGCCTCTCCTGGAAAATTCAACGTGTTGTAGGCGGGGAGGTTCAGGTCGATTTGAAAGTTGACGGGAACGTAAGGGATGAACTGGGACTGCTCTCCGCATGACGCGCAAGAAAACAGCATGAACACCCATGCAAACCACCACATTTTCAAGGACGAACGCAGGCCCAGAGGATCCTTGGGTGCCCCTGCTTTGAAGGCCTTGACGTATTTGGGTTCGTACGACCCCAAATCTTCAAATTGACCTGCCTTGAAGGCATCCTCAGCCATTTGAGCTCCGTCCCGGGCGAGCGGCCAAGCGTCTTCAAACGTCCGGTCAGCTCCCGCCAAAAGCTCCTTGCACTTGACGGCTCCGTCGCCGATGAATTGCCCAGGGCCAGTCCAATGGTCGGGGGCCTGGTCGACCTCCACGGGTTCCACCTCCTGAAGGCAAACCCCATCATCGCTGTAGGTCGCCGCATAGACTTCCATTCTTCGCGCGTCGATCATGCCAATCCGGGGCTGAGGGGTGGGGTCCATTCTCTTTCCTTGGGCAGCCAGAAGAGCGGTGCTGTCCAAAGCAATCAAGGGGACGTTCCACCCTTGGCACAAGCCCTTGGCCGTGGCCACTCCGATGCGAAGTCCCGTAAAGGAACCAGGCCCACCAGTGACGGCGATGGCTTGCAGGGATTGGTGTTCCCATCCCACATCGTTCAACACCTCTTCGATCAACGGCATGAGCCGCTCCGCATGGACGTAGCCCTCGGTTCTTTCCTCCCGCCAGGTGAGCGCCCTTCCATCTTCTGCCACCGCCACAGAGCACTGTTTGGTGGAGGTGTCGATCAAAAGGATACGGGCCATCAGT
>CALKGQ010000011.1 GCA_938085425.1 uncultured Flavobacteriales bacterium | reverse complement strand
CACTCGTCAAGAACATTGCCGTCACAATCGCAATCGCCAGCGGGGATGTCGGAACATCCACACTCATAAACAGCTCCAGGACCATTGCAAATGTCGCAGGCATCAAGGACTGCATCGCCACCGCAAACCCCGGCGCAATCCAACTCCGCACATGACCCGTCGTCTTCAGTGGCCTCCACGTCGTAGTTGCAGGCAGAAGAATCCGTACATCCAGGAATGGGGCAGCTGTCAAACGTCAGAACGTCACGCCACTCTTGATCCTGGTCGCCATTGGCATAAACTGAAAAGTACACCTGACCGGACAAAGTGCCCGAAGTGGTGATTTGGGCAAACAAGATTTTCAAATCTTCGCCGGCCAAGCCCGTTTGGTTCGCTTCCACCCCCTCGAACGGTTCGTACCAGGCGCCGCCTGTGACATCGTTCACTGTGACGTTTTGGCCTGCATCTCCACCGGAAAATTCTTCAGAAGCATCGATGTCTCCCCAAATGGTGGACATTCCTGCAGCTGTGGTCTCTCCATCTTCGGCGCCAATCGTCAAGTAGCTGTCGTACACGACATCGGGAAAAAACCCGATCACAAAATCAGTGATTCCACCGGCATTCCAACTTGCGTTGGCTTCAGAGTTGTACCACTCCCCAGAAGTGGACTCAATGATCAATGGATTGTTCGCGTCGCCTGCGCATCCACCCAAGTAGTCTGTCTCGTTCAAGCAATTCAAGTACACACGATAGGTTGTTTGACCTTCAAGGGCGGAGCCTTGTTCATGTACAACAAGCTCTTCAACAGAGACGCAATAGCCCTCGGGGGCTGGGTCAAAGGTTCCAGGCGCCAAAAATTGGGCTTGTAGAATTGCCACACTCAAGGTAAGCAGCGCAGTGAAAAATGTTCGCATAGCGATAACAGTTTGGTTTAACTCCTTAAAATTCAAATCAACAGACCTCAAAGGCTTCAGTGCACTTTTCGGCGGTGTAAAGTAGCATGTGAATTTGGTGTAACTCCAAATGATTATACCCGGAATTGTCTTGGTTTTTTTTCGAAGTTTTGGGGATACATAATATTTAGCCTGCAGAGCCTTTCAGCCATGCAATCCACTTGTCGATGACGTCATATAAACCCATTTGCAAAAACCTCCTGAACGGGGCGAACGAATGCGAGAATGAAGTGATAATGATTGTAAATGTCGCTGCACTGAACAATTTGCCCGCAACCTCCTATCATCTCCCAATGGCGACTTTCCTAATGGCCTTCGAAGCTGCTGAGGCAAATGTGCCGTATATTTGCGCACCTCTTTCGGGTACCATAGCTCAGTTGGTAGAGCAACGGATTGAAAATCCGTGTGTCCCAGGTTCGAATCCCGGTGGTACCACAATTCAAGAAGCCGCACCCCTGCGGCTTTTTTTTTGCATTTTTGTGCAGCATGAACCCTCCCCTCCAAATCGCTGCATTTCACTCTTGGCCCGGCGACATGGATGCACTCTTTTGGGTCCACGAAGAAGGCTTGGATGACAGGTGCGTGGAAGCATACCGGGAAGCCCTTCAAGAATCTACGTCAGTCCCCCTAAAAATTTTCGTGGCTTCGGGAGGCGAACAAATGAAGTCTTGGGACCACCTTCCATCCTTGCTTCAAGCCTTTTCTCACCATCGGCTGTCCCGCCACAGCGTCGTTTTGACGACTGGTGGAGGAGCCATGAGTGATGCTGTAGGCTTTGCCGCCTCCATTTGGAAGCGTGGAATGCGTGTTGCCCATGTGCCCACAAGTACCCTTGCCATGGTGGATGCTGCTTGGGGCGGAAAGACGGCATTCAACCACGACGGCAAGAAAAATCAATTGGGCACCTTCCATGCCCCCTTGTTCGTTCACATCGACGCATGTTGGTTGAGCACCCTGCCTGAACGCCACAGGAGGTCGGGATTGGCTGAAGTGGCCAAACATGCCATGCTCGACCCCATCTTGGGTTGGAACCACCTCAAAAATTGGCCTGATTGGTCGCCCACGGACCAAGACGTCCTTCGCACATGGACAGACCGCATGAAGGATTCCGCGGAAGCCAAACGGCGCATCGTGGAAGAAGATCCTTTCGAAACAGGACGTCGGGCGACCTTGAATTTGGGACACACCATAGGCCATGCCATCGAAGCGCACTTTTCAGCAACAAATGCCCCATGGCTCCATGGAGAAGCAGTGGCCCTCGGGCTGCGTTTCGCCATTTTCATGGCCTCGGAGTCTTCCCCTGACGATTTCCAGCCCTTGAAGCACTGGCTGCAGCGCCAAGTGCCGCTTCCCTCTGTCAAATGGCCCACGGCCAATGAACTTTGGCCCATCATGAAGCACGACAAGAAAAACAGCCTAGGGGAGGTGCGTGAGGTGCATTGGAAAGGCTGGGGCGACGTGGTTTGGCCGGAAATTTTGGAAAAGGAAGCGTTCAAGGCAACTTGGCCAGCCTTTTTGCGTTCTGAAATGGAATCCCCTCACTTGTGAACCTTTTCAATTTTGGAAAAAACAGCATCTGAATTGGCCGTCCTGCTTAGCGGAAGCGTCGCTGGCAACCCCGACGTGCGCGTCAAGCGTCTCGCAAAAATTGAATCTGCAGGTCCTGGGTCGGTTTCCTTCATTGCCAACCCTGAATACGAGCGCTTCATCTTCACAACGAAGGCAAGTGTCGTGATTGTCAAAGACGACTTTGTGGCCTCTGAGGCTCTTCCTTCTGAATTGACCTTGCTCCGTGTGGAAGACCCCTACCGCGCATTCGCCCACCTCCTGGAAGCGTATGATTCCCTTTTGAAGCGGAAGGAGGGCATCCATGTCGCTGCACATGTCGACAGCGATGCCAAAATCGGCAAAGGATGCTACATCGGACCGGGAGTTGTTGTGGAACAAGGCGCAGTGATTGGGGACCGCACCGAATTGCATGCGCATGTTCACGTTGGCAGGGGGGTGCGCATTGGCTCGGACACTGTCCTGCACAGCCACGCCCGTGTGCTTGACCGTTGTGTGGTTGGCCACCAATGTGTGTTGCAAAGCGGCGCGGTGGTTGGAAGCGACGGTTTTGGCTTCGCTCCTGTTGAGGACGGCTCTTACGCCAAAGTCCCGCAAACTGGCAACGTCGTCATTGAAGACTTCTGCGACATTGGCGCCAACACCACCATTGACCGGGCAACCCTTGGGAGCACCTTGGTCCAAAAGGGGTGCAAATTGGACAACTTGATCCAAATCGCCCACAACGTGGTCATTGGGGAATGCACTGTCATTGCAGCACAAACTGGTGTTGCTGGATCCACCGAAATCGGCGCCCGATGCATGATTGGTGGCCAGGTGGGCATTGGCGGTCATTTGAAAATTGCCGATGGAAGCAAGATTGCCGCCAAGTCTGGGGTGAGTGCAAGCCTGATCCAGGCGCACCAGACCTACCAAGGCAATCCAGCGGTGCCAGTCAAGCAATTCCAAGCGTACCACATCGCCCTTCGCAGGCTGGCACGCATTCCCTTGAGCGAAAGGCTTGCCGCAATCGAAGAAGCCCTCCACTCAGGACAAACCAGGAGTGCACAAGTGTCCACCGGTTCCTCCCGCTGACGTAGGTTTGCATTCATGATTTCGTCCAACCAACAACACACTTTGAAGGGAGAAATTTCCTTTGAGGGCATCGGTTTGCATTCGGGGGTCCACAGCAAAATGACCTTGGCCCCCGGGGAGGCCAATTCTGGGTATGTCTTTGTGCGCACCGACTTGGAGGGCCGGCCAGAAATTCCTGGCCTAGTGGCCAATGTGTGTGAGACCCGGCGAGGAACCACCCTCAAGGTCGGGGAGGCCATGGTCCACACCACTGAGCATGTGCTTGCAGCATTGTACGCTTCAGGCATCGACAATGCCAGGCTGTTGATCGACGGTCCAGAGGTCCCTATTCTGGATGGTTCAGCCATGCCTTTTGTCGAAGGAATTGACTCTGTAGGTGGAGAAAAGTTGGATGCGCCCCGAAAATTTTTCAAGGTTCGGAAAAACATCAGCCAGAAGGATGACTCTGGGGTGGAGATGCTGATTGTGCCCCTTGAAGAGGAGGCCTTCAAAGCAACGGTCATGGTGGACTACAACAGCCCCATCCTCGGCACCCAACACGCCCGCCTCGAACATTTGGGCGATTTCAAGGAAGAGATTGCCGCGAGCCGAACATTTGTGTTTCTCAAAGAGATTGCCAGCCTTGCAGAACAAGGCTTGATCAAAGGGGGCGACCTCGACAATGCAGTGGTTTTGGCTGAGCGCTCCTACACAAGAGAGGAGTTGTCCGCCATCGCCAAGGCCATTGGCAAGGACTCTCTGTCTGAAACTGCGGACCAGTCTGGCGTTTTGAACGTTTCTGAATTGCGGTTTCAAAATGAGCCCGCCCGGCACAAACTCTTGGACATCGTCGGAGACCTCGCCTTGACGGGACGTTTCATCCATGGCCATGTCATGGCGGCCCGCCCCGGCCACTCGGCCAATGTGGCCTTTGCCAAGTTGTTGGCCACGACCATTCAGGCCCAAGAGGACATGCCCGACTTCAGGACGGACCGCCCTTCCTTGATGGACATCAACGACATTTCTGCGATGTTGCCCCATCGGTATCCCTTCCTTTTGGTGGACCGCATCATGGACATCGATGACCAAAGCATCACTGGGGTCAAGAACGTCACGTTGAACGAGCCCTTTTTCCAAGGGCACTTCCCCAACAACCCGGTGATGCCTGGGGTTCTTCAAGTCGAAGCCATGGCCCAAGTGGGAGGTATTTTTGCCCTGTCCTCGGTGGAGGACCCTGAAAACTATTCGACGTATTTCATGAAAATCGACGGGGTCAAGTTCAAGAAAAAGGTGCTTCCTGGCGACACCCTGGTGTTTTACCTCACGCTCATTTCCCCCATACGAAGAGGTTTGGTGAACATGAGAGGACGTGCCTATGTCCGGGGTGAGTTGGTGTCGGAGGCCTCCATGCTTGCCCAAGTCGTCAGAGACCGGGCCCCCCAAGACGAGGAATGATGCAACAAGCGACATCCATCTCTCCCAAGGCCCACATTGACGCCAGCGCGAGCATCGGTGAAGGTGTGGTGATCGAGGCGTTCGCATTCATTGGCCCCGACGTTCAAATTGGTCCCGGCACATGGGTCGGTCCCCATGTCACGATTTTGGGCAACACCGCCGTAGGCAAAGACTGCAAGCTTTTTCCTGGATGCGTCTTGGGGGCAGACTCCCAAGATTTGAAATACAATGGCGAACGGACAAGGGTGGAAATTGGGGACCGCACCCAGATTCGAGAATGTGTGACGGTTCACCGTGCCACCGCCGACCAATTGGTGACGCGCATTGGTTCAGACTGCTTGATCATGGCCTATGTGCATGTCGCGCACGACGTGCAGATTGGCAATTCTGTCATCCTCGCCAATTCGTGCAATGTCGCAGGCCATGTGGTGATTGAAAGCCACGTCATCATAGAAGGCATGGTGGGTGTTCAACAATTTGTGCGCATCGGACAGCATGCGTTTGTAGCAGGTGGTTCCTTGGTGCGCAAAAACGTCCCTCCTTTCATCAAGGCGGCACGTGAGCCACTGAGCTACATTGGCATCAATGGCATTGGGTTGCGTCGTCGGGGGTTTGATCTCGACCGCATCCAAAGATTGGAGGACATCTACAGAACCTTGTATGTCCTCAACAACAACATGTCGCAGGCCATGAAGGCTGCGGAATTGGAGTTGCCTCAATCCGAGGACAAAGAGACGGTCCTAGGCTTCATCCGGGAATCGGACAAAGGCATCATTCGCGGTCCCTTCTGAGATCATGTCTGTGGAACTCGCCGCTTTTCAAGCCAAGGACCTGACCCTTCGTAGAGGCCACCATGTGGTTTGGAAGGATGCGACATGGCGTTTGGACGCCCCAACAGTCATCCTCGGGAAAAACGGGCAAGGAAAAAGTTCGACCCTTGCCATGCTTGCTGGTCAGCTCTCGCCCATCCGAGGAGAATTGTCGCTTGTCCATGGTGGCCAAGACATCGCCCCAGATGCCTGGATGACCTCGATATCACTCGCCGCCCCTTGGGCTTCGACACCGGGACACCTCAACTTGTCGCAAACCCTTGCTTTCCACAGCCAATTCCGCACACCTCGGTCTGGTCCAAGGCATTGGGAGCGCTTGTTGTTGGACGCGGGGTTGAGCGTAGGGGACCATGTCCCCGTCGCTGCATGGAGCTCTGGGCAGCGTCAGCGATTGGCCTTGGCATTGGCCTTGGGCTCCGAGAGTCAAGTGGTGTTGCTCGATGAACCGGCGACCAACCTCGATGCGGAAGGAATCCAGTGGCTGCAAGACCAATTGAACGTCATTTCTCGTGACACCTTGCTGGTGGTGGCGACCAACGACCAAAAAAAAGAAGGCTTCCAAGGCGCGTCAATCCTGGAAGTTTGAAAAAAGTGAGGACATGATGTAACTGTTTGAGGGGTGGGGGCGTAACAGGAGAAAAATCTTCAACCCTCTCATCTCATCAACGATGAAAAAATTTCTTTTCCCCCTCGCTGCCTTTGCAGCCCTTTCGACCGGCAACCTCTTCGCTCAGGAAGCCGCATTGTCCAACTACGACGCACCTGCATCAGCATACGATTGCGTTCAAGAAAACAAAGCCCAGGACCGCAGCCTTGATGTTCAAGGTGCTGTGATGGCACATTCTTTTACCGCTTGCACGGACGGAACGCTTTCCAACGTGGCCCTCACTTTGAAAGGTGCCACCGACAACACTTGGTTCCTTGCCGAGATCCGCGACGCCTCTGGCAACATCTTGGACGACACCCGTTTCACTTCACGCAACATCCGTCAAAACGTGCTCGTTTTGGATCTTGAAGCAGAAGTGAAGAATGGTGCCAACTACTCTTTGCAGGTCACTTCTCCTGAGAACGGAAACATTTCTTACCGCTACGAGCACGGCCCAATGGGCACCCTCGTGAAGGACGGTTCTCCTGTCCGTGGCAAGTTGACGGCTGCATTTGGCTTCAACGACGACAAGTTCGACCAGATCGAAGCGCAGTACGAAGGCCGTGGTGGAGACGCCCAGCCCGAGACACGTGGCATGGCCAACGAATGCAAGGTGGCAGTGAACGGCCATGACAACCGCATCAGCCTTACTGAAGCGGGCCAAGGCGTCACCCAGTCTTTTCAAGCCTGCGCCACTGGTGAATTGACGCATATCACCATCGCCATCCAGCGTTCTTTCGAGGACTTCTCAGGCCGTGCATTCGTGAAGAATGGCAGCGGTGATGTCCTCTCAGTGACCAACCTCGACGCCCGTGACATCGTCAAAGGTACGTTGTCCTTGCCCCTTGACTTGGAGGTCAACGCTGGCGAAGAGTTGACTGTTGCTGTCAAAGTACTCGGCGAGTCTAGGCTCGGCATCTTCAGCAACTCCAATGGCAATGCAGGATCTTGCGCCATCAATGGAGTCGAAGTGAATGCAAATGTCGAATTCACCGCCTTCATCAGCGAGGACCGCACAGGCACCCCCCAAGACTTGGAGGCTGCAAGCATCACAACCTTTCCCAACCCCTTCGCAGACCGCATCTCGGTTCACATGAAGCATGCCCCAGAAGGAAAAGTTGTGGTCCAGTTGCTCGACTTCTCAGGAAACGTGCTTCGCTCTGACATGTTGTTCGTCAAGGACTCCGAAGGAAACATCACTTTCAACACCCGTGACATTGAGCGCCCAGGCTACTATGCCTTGCGCATCATCCAGGGGGACCAAGTCAAGAACATGACCATCTTGAAGCGGTGATCCTGCCCTACAAAAGACATTGAACAGCAGCGGCTCGGACGAATCATCGTCCGGGCCGCTTTTTTTGCATCAGACCCGACCGCACAAATCCAATACCGTCTTCACAGGCTGGAAGCAATCTCCGGGGATTTGGACAAACCGAGTGATCCATCCTGACATGGCTCCGTTCCAAAGTCCGGGATGCTCGAGGACCTTGCAGGGTTGACCTTGAATGCTTTTGGACACCACCAAATACCTGGATTCATCCACGAACTCAGACAGAGGCTGACCAGGGCTCAATGCGGCAACCATCTCCACGGGGTTGAAATGTGTGGCCTGGGCAAGCACCGCTTGTTGGTCCTGCGAAAACTCGGAGGTTTCTACGATTTGTGGACGCACATGGAGGCTTCCATCCTCGCCTTTGACTTGCACCCAAAACGGTCCTCCTCCCGGCTGGCCTTCATTGGTCACGACCCCGACCATTCGAAGCGGTCTCTGCAACTCCTCCAACAAGCGGTCTGGGGAATCCGAGCACTCGGCATGCGCGGCCTTCAGCCAATCCCAAGCCATGGCTGATGCACGTGGCTCGCCCTTCTTGACAGCTTGCACCAAGTCATCCCTTTCCGAAGCCCATTTGCGGGCTTCTGCCACCATGGCCCGGGTCCACATGGAACGCAACGACCGGCGTTGTGGGGAGGGGGCATTGTCAATGTTTCGGATCACCAGCATTGGTGCAGTGATGTCTTCGAGCAAGGGCAAAAGTGCCCCATGCCCCCCTGGACGTTTCAACACGCTGCCATCCTCCACCTTGACCCAATCTCCTGCTGGGGAGAGAGCCGGTGTGTCGGTCTGTGGATGCTGAAGTCCAAACGACACCTTGGATGCCGTTTGGACAGCCAGCGGGGTCAAATGGGCCTCGATCTCTTTTTGAAAGGACGGCTGAACCGTGAACCACAGATGAGGCTCCTCAAAGAGCTCGGACCATGCATGAACATGGGCTTGAAATGCAGAGACTGTTTTCGGAGTTCCATCCTCCGCTGACTCGACTTGAAATGGCACCAATCCCTTGGGGAATTGACCGTTGCGAAACATCGAGAACAGCGCGTCGAGAACATCCTCTATGGACGCCCCATCGAGCTCACCCCCTTTTTTCACCAAAGATTCTTCCCACTCCTTGCCAAAGGCCAGTTGCTTCCGTTTGGCCCACAAGGCCTTTCCCTTTTCTGGATCGCCTCTGAGGACGCTGAACATGCGGGTCGCTGCTCCAGAGGCCGGCACGAACAAACCACATTCATCTCCTTTGGGCGGATCTGCTGCCCACAAATCGACCTTTTGTTCCAAAGCCTCTTGAGACCACAACTCCACACCATCGCCCAAAGTGCAGGGTCGAAGGACATCCGGATGGGGCACAGGAGAAGTCAACCGTCTGAGGCTCTCCTCGTTGGAGAGCGCGAACAACCATTTCCCTCGAACATCCATGGTCCGAAGGTACATTCATTGAGATGGGAATGTTGGTCAGGCCCTCCGCAAATGCGTGACCTTGGGGGCAACGGCAGGGAACACCTCTGACAGGTCTTGTGCCAGTGCGTTGCAGACCAGATCCATTGAACTGGACAATTCCGAGACCAGCCCGGGCAACGTGTTCAATTCAGAGGAAAACTTGCTGCAGCGTTCAATGTTGAGCACCAAAGGCTCGAGGCCGGACAGTCCCAACATTTTGACACTTGACTTGAGCTGATGTGCAATCGGATGCAAGTCCTGAAGCCGTGATTGCCGGACGCATTGCATCATGTCCGTGCGTGCCTCTGGGGCCTGTTTCAAAAACAGCTCAACAATTTGACGCACCATGGCTTCGTTGCCATGGAACACTTGGTTCAAATATGTCAGGTCGTAATGACGGTCCATGCGAAGGCATACGTTTTCGTGGCCCAAAAAGTTTCATCCCACCGTTCGCAGTAGATTCGCACCATGAGTGAAGGATCTCGTCCACATGTCTTGGTCACAGGAGGAGCTGGGTACATTGGGAGTCACACCGCAGTGGCACTCCACGAAGCCGGGTTTTGTCCTGTCCTGTTGGACAATTTGGACAATGCCTCCATCGAAGCCGTGTCAGGGGTTCGGGAAATCTGTCAAGAAGACCTTCCCTTCCATCAAATCGATGTGCGGGATGGCGCTTCACTCGACAAGCTCTTCAGCGATCTGTACGCCCAAGGAACCCCGTTGCAAGGCATCCTGCACTTTGCCGCACACAAAGCCGTTGGAGAGAGTGTGGCACAACCCGCCCGTTATGCTTCCAACAATGTCGGTGGACTTGCAGTCCTTCTGGAAACAGCCGCCAAGCACGGGGTGAACAATGTGGTCTTCTCTTCAAGCTGCACCGTCTATGGAGAACCCTCACAAGTACCTGTCTCGGAATCCGCTCCTTTTCAGACCGCAGAGTCCCCTTACGGTTGGACAAAACAAGCCTGTGAACGCGTGCTGACGGATCATGCCCAGAGCTTGGCTGGGGCCCATGTGGCCTTGCTTCGGTACTTCAACCCCATTGGCGCCCACCCTTCCGCCATCATTGGAGAACTGCCCCTTGGCGTGCCCAACAACCTCATCCCCTACTTGACCCAAACGGCATCTGGCATTCGCCAAAAACTGACCGTATTTGGCAACGACTACCCCACACCAGATGGCACATGTGTGAGGGACTACCTCCATGTGATGGACCTCGCCGAGGCCCACGTGGCAGCCTTGAAGTGGTGCAAGACCCAAGCCTCGACCTCAAGTGTGGTGAGGGCCTTCAACCTTGGCACGGGCCAAGGGGCCTCTGTCCTCGAAGTGATCCAAACCTTCGAAAGGGTCACAGGCCAGCAAGTTGCGCATGAGATTGGCGGGCGCAGGGCGGGCGACGTGGTGGCGATTTGGGCTGACCCCTCAAGGGCCCAAAAAGAGCTCGCGTGGTCGACCCAAAGGGACCTTGCAACCTCGCTGCAAGACGCATGGAGGTGGCAAGAAAAGTTGGGACGCTAAAACAACGTCAAGGACACGCTGAGCCAACCCAACACGTAACCTGCGTAGACCTGTCGAGGCGTATGTGCCTCGAGCTGAAGGCGGCTCCATCCCACAGCACCTGCTGCCAAGAGAAGGGCCGTCACCCAATTCAAGTTCCACGCGCCATCCTGCATGGCCACGTTCATGTACACGCCAAGGATGCCGCCTTGGGCCAACATGTGCATGCTGATTTTGGCCTTCCAAGTGACGAGCCAAGCTGCACCTATGGCCACCGCCAAGGCCAGCAACACCTGCCTGTAAAAGAAGGGGACTTGGACGGCTGTGCCCCCACAAACCAACACATACGCCATGCTGTAGTGGCCCAAAACAATCAAAAATGGCAAGGGACGTTCCCGACGCGAACGGATGTCCCAATCTGAAATGACCCCTCGCCTTTTAAGCACCCAGAGCGAAATGGCAGGCGCCAGTGTGTTGATGAACAAAAGCACAAACAAATAGGCAAAGAGGCCCAGACGGTGCATCAGGTAACCGTCCACCGCCAGCAGCAAACCCAGCGTCAAAAGCGGCATGCACAGGGGGTGCAAGACGGCACTGACCAACTGGGCGGTGAACCTCATCACAATTCCTTGCGCAATCTGGCCACCGGAATGCCCAGCTGTTCGCGGTACTTGGCCACGGTGCGGCGGGCAATGTTGTAGCCTTTGGCATTGAGCAACACCCCCAACTTCTCATCCGACAGCGGCTTCTTCTTGTCTTCCTCTGCAATGGCTTCTTCCAAAATCTTCTTGACCTCCCGCGAACTCACTTCCTCTCCACTGTCGGTGCTCAGTCCCTCGGAAAAGAACGATTTCAGGGAGAGGGTGCCATAGGGCGTCTGCACATATTTGCTGTTGGCCACCCGAGACACTGTGCTGATGTCCATGCCAATGCGTTCTGCAATGTCCTTCAAAATCATCGGCTTCAAGTCCACCTCGTCCCCGCTGAGGAAATAGGCTTGTTGGTGGTCCAAAATGGCGCGCATGGTTTTCATCAAGGTGTGCTGCCTTTGGGCGATGGCATCCACAAACCACTTGGCCGCATCCACCTTTTGCTTCACAAACGTCAAGGCTTCCTTCGTCGCCTTGTCCTGCTTGCCCCCCTGCGCATACGTGTCCATCATCTCTTTGTAGGAGGGGCTGATGCGCAAATCAGGCGCATTGCGGCCATTGAGCTGAAGGGCCATGTCCTCCCCTTCCACCGCCAACAAAAAGTCGGGAATGACATGGTGAATCGTGCGCGAGGACTCACTTCCGGAATTGCCTGGTTTGGGGTTGAGTCTTGTCAATTCCTCCATCGCATCCCTCAACTCATCTTCCCCCAAATCCAACGCCAACTGCATTTTGGCAAAGTGCTTCTTCACGAAGGCGTCGTAATGCGCGGTCAAAATCGACGCCGCTCGGGCCAGCGACACCTGCTTGGGATCGCTGTCGGTCTTTTCGTCTTGTTTCCTCGACACCTGCAACAAAAGACACTCCTTCAGGTCACGCGCTCCCACTCCTGCCGGGTCCAAGGTTTGAACGAGACCGAGGGCTTCTTCGAGGGCCTCCTTCTCCACCTCAATGCCTTGGGTGAAGGCCAAATCGTTCACAATGCTCTCCAAGTCGCGGCGCAAATAGCCGTCGTCGTCCAAGTGTCCAATCAAATGTTCGGCCAGCGCCCTGGTCGCAGGAGTGGCTTCCAGCAAGGCCAGCTGGTCGGTCAGCAACTCACGGAAAGTCGTGCCACTCCCCAATGGAATGTCCTTGTCCTCCACATCCGCGCCCTGGTTTCTTGCAGTTAGCTGATAGTCAGGTGTTTCATCGTCCAAGTACTCCTCAAAATCAAACTCCTCCAAAGCCTCGGAAGTCTCTTCTTGGCTGTTGTCCAAGTCGTCCAACTCTTCTCGCTCGGCCCCTTCCTCAAGGGCGGGGTTGGCCTCCAATTCCTGCTTGATCCGCGCTTCGAGTTCCAGGGTCGGAACTTGAAGCAACTTCATCAATTGAATTTGCTGAGGCGAGAGCTTTTGGAGAAGTTTCTGTTGGAGACTCTGTTTGAGCATGGGTCAAAATTCGGCGTTCTGCGGGGTTCTCGGGAAGGGAATCACATCTCGGATGTTGGTCATTCCAGTGACGTACATCACCAACCTTTCAAAACCCATGCCAAATCCACAATGCGGTGCTGTCCCAAACTTCCGGGTCTCCAAATACCACCAGACGTGTTCTTCAGGAATGTTGAATTCTGCACACTTTTTCTTCAAGACGTCCAAACGCTCCTCGCGTTGGCTGCCTCCGATGATTTCTCCAATGCCAGGGACCAAGACATCCATGGCTGCGACCGTTTTGCCGTCGTCGTTGGAACGCATGTAGAAGGCCTTGATGCCCGCAGGATAGTCGGTGACAACCACGGGACCCCCCACGTGTTTCTCCACCAACCAACGCTCGTGCTCACTTTGAAGGTCGACCCCCCACTCCACTGGAAATTTGAACTTCTTCTTCTTGTACGGCTTGGAATTCCTGAGGATGTCGATCACCTCGGTGTAGGTCAGGTGGGTGAATGGAGCCTCGACCACGGCCTTCAGCCGTGCCGTCAAGGGCGCGTCGTGCCGCTCCACCTGGGGCAGTTGCTTTTCAGCATCCAATTCCCGTTTTTCGAGAAAGGCCAAATCCTCGGCGCCATTCGACAGCACGTACCCTAGGACAAACTTCAAGCAGTCCTCCGCCAAAGCCATGTCGTCCTTCAAATCTGCAAAAGCGATCTCAGGCTCAATCATCCAAAACTCCGCCAGGTGCCTTGAGGTGTTGCTGTTCTCTGCCCGGAAAGTGGGGCCAAAGGTGTACACCTGACCCAAGGCCATGGCGCCCAATTCGGCTTCCAATTGTCCGCTGACCGTAAGGTTGGATTCCTTGCCAAAAAAGTCTTTGGATTCATCGACCCCTCCCTCCTCATTGCGTGGCAAATCTTCCAAATCCAGCGTAGTTACCCGGAACATTTCACCCGCCCCTTCGGCGTCGCTGCCCGTGATGATGGGGGTATGCATCTGGTAGAATCCGCGCTCGTGGAAGAAGGTGTGCACGGCGTATTGAAGCAGGTGACGCAAGCGGAACACCGCACCAAAGGTGTTGGTGCGGAACCTCAGGTGGGCTTTTTCCCGAAGGAAGTCGAGGCTGTGCCGCTTCATCTGAATCGGAAACTCCTCGGGATCGGCCTCTCCGAGCAACAGCAATGCATCGACCACAAGTTCGGTGGCCTGGCCACCACCCTGGCTCTCCACCAAGGTGCCATGCACCTCCACAGCGGCTCCGGTGTTCAACTTGCGAAGCACATCGGCATCGAGGGCGTCCTTGTCCACCACACACTGCAAGTTCTTTCCTGTGGACCCATCGTTGAGGGCCAAGAATCGGTCGTTGCGAAAGGTCCTCACCCATCCACAGACACGCAGATTGGCGTGAAGATGGGTGGTGTCCAACAGCGACGAAATCAGGGAGCGGGGGGAGGTCTTTGGGTCCATGTTCAGAGGTTGTGAGACATCGTTGTCTCCAACCCACAAAGTAAACAAAGGGAAGCTGGCCACCGCGGCAGTCCGCCAAGGAAATTCAAGCCATTCAGCTGTCGCTTTCCACGCGTCCGTCCCGGAGGCGCACGGTGCGCTCTGCACAAGCCGCAATGTCCTCTTCATGGGTGACCAAAATCACCGTGTTTCCGGCTTTTTGGATGTCTGCAAAAAGTTCCATGACCTCCAAAGAGGTCGCGGTGTCGAGGTTGCCTGTAGGCTCATCCGCCAGAATGATGGAAGGACGCATGACCAAAGCGCGTGCCACGGCCACACGTTGCCGTTGTCCACCACTCAATTCATTGGGCCTGTGGTCCATTCGGTCTGCAAGACCCACTTGGGCGAGAACTTCCTCCGCACGCTTCATCCGATCCGCCTTCCCAATCCCCGCGTAGATCATGGGCAAGGCGACATTTTCCTGGGCCGTGTAACGAGGAAGCAGATTGAACGTCTGAAAGACAAACCCAATCTCTCGGTTCCGGATGTCAGCCAATGCGTCGTCTTCGAGACGGCTCACGTCCTGGCCATTCAACACATAGGACCCCGAAGTGGGGCTGTCCAAACACCCCAGCATGTTCATCAAAGTGGACTTTCCCGATCCCGACGGCCCCATCAAGGCCACGTATTCATTGGCGTGGATGTCAAGGTCCAATCCGTCCAGGGCGTGGACCACTTGATCCCCGACATGGTAGGTCTTGCGCAGGTTCCGTGCCTGGAGCAGGGCAGGAGGAGCATCGTGCTTGAGTTTTGAACCTAACATGGTGCGAAGTTAGGGCCAAGCGGCACGAGGTTCCAGGCCGGCGCGTTGTACTTTGACATCATGTTTCACTCCTTTCCTTCGCTTCTCCGTCCATCTCTCGTGATTCTTTTTCTATGCGCATTTGCTTTTGGGATTCAGGCTCAAGTCACCATTGACCAGTCCTTCACTCCAGAGGAATATGTGAATGAAGTTTTGTTGGGGGATGGGGTCAGTGCGAGCAACATTTCGTTGATTGGCGACCCCATCCAACTGGCAAAGATGACGGATGAGTCGGGAAGTTTCAGTGTCCAAACAGGGCTGGTCCTGAGCTGCGGTGACCCCAACCGTCTCTCGGATTGTGAAGCCGATGCCAGCCCCACGGGTTTGGGAACTGCCTTCAACGACGCCGACCTCCTCAACGTCGCCAACTCCGTCCCCGGTTTGATCAACCAAACCTTCAATGTAAGCAGTGTAGAAGACGGCTGTGTTTTGGAGTTTGACTTCGAGGCCGGAGGCGACAGCATTTCCTTCAACTACGCCTTTGGTTCCGATGAGTATTTGACCTACGTCAATACAGGATTCAATGACATTTTCGCCTTTTTTCTGAGTGGACCAGGCATCACAGGCCCCTTCGCCTCGCCCGCAGGATTTCCAGATGGTGCGATCAACATCGCCGAGGTGCCTGAGTCGGACCCGGTCCTTCCCATCACCATCAGCTCGGTGAACAATGTCACCAATCCCCAGTACTACATCGACAATCCAGGACAAGAAGGCATTTGTCTCAATGGGTACACCACCACCTTCACAGCCTCCGCAGCAGTGGAATGCGGAGAAACCTACCACATCAAATTGGCCATCGCAGATGGCAGCGACAGCTTCCTTGAATCCGTAGTGGTTCTTGAAGCGGGATCGTTCAGCTCCAATGCTGTGAACCTCGAGGCGGACGCCGTACCCTTCGCTGCAGGAGGACTCGAGGACCTCGTTCCCTATGAGGAATCTGTGGGCCTTCCCGACGTGTTTTCATACCCCAACGGCGAGAGTTTTCCCTTTGGAGCGTGGTCCGTCAACAACGACATTACAGTGGAGGTGGATGGGGTTCCTTCCATCATTGACGCCGTGATCATCGAAGGATGCAACGATGCAAAGTTCACTGTGATCCGGCCTGAGGAAACTGCAGATGTCTTGGACACCCTGTACCTAGGCTTGCAAGGCTCCGCGCAGCTTGGGTTGGATTATGCTGAAAATTTTGACCAAGTCATCATGGCGCCAGGTCAGACAGAAAGCGACATCACACTCGGCGTGGTGGACGACGGCTTCAACGAAGGAGTGGAATATGCCCAAATCACCTACGAATACATCAATGGGTGTGGGGAGCTCATCACCACGACGTCAAGGGTGGTCATCCTCGACCCTGTCCCCATTGAGGCGACGCCAGCTGTCAGAGCATGTCAAAATGCCGATGGCACACAAGTGCTGGGCTATGCCAACATCACAGGCTACGGTCCTTTTCAATACGTGTGGGATGGCAACGTGTGGAACAACGCAGACATGGATCCCTCGGAATGGACCATCACCTTTGATTCCCTGTTCTCCATGACCAATGCAGAGGGGGAACTCGTGGCCAGCCACATTGTGCCGCTCGAAATCACGGACCAATGCGGAAAGTCCGTGGTCCACGAACAACAAGTCCTTTACCCTGTCATTTTTGAAGCAGAAATTTGCAGTGGCGATGGCCAAAGCTTCCCTGCATTCAACGCCGGCATCCCCGTCTCTGACGTGCGTGCCAATGGACAATCCATTCTCAACACCTTCGCAGGTGGCATCCCAGTCACTGTGGATGCCCAATCGGTTGGGGACCATTGGCTGCTGCAAGACATTCGGGCCAATGACCAGTCGTGGCAGGGTATATTGGCACTCGAAGACACGTGTGGGTACATCACAGAGGCGCTTTTCCGGGTCAGAGATTGTGTGGTGCCCAACATCTTTACCCCTGGTGTGGGCAGTGCCGGCGTCAACGACGATTTCCGTTTGCGCGGACTGGGAGGGTTTGCGGGCTCCCAATTGATCATCTACAACCGCTACGGGTCGGTGGTGTTCTCGCGCGAGACCGCGAATGACATCGAATTTGAATTGGTCTGGAATGGGGACTACCCCAATGGGAATCCCGCTCCTTCAGGCCACTATCAATGGGTTTTGCTTCGGTCCGACGGCTTCAAAGACGCTGGCGAACTGACCCTTGTGCGATAAGATTGACTCAGCCCACCAAGGATCGGCCTGTCATCTCCTTGGGTTGAGGAAGCCCCATCAAAGACAAAATGGTGGGAGCGACGTCGGCCAAAATGCCATCAAGGACCTCAGAATGCCCGCTGCCGCTCACCCAAATGGGCACCGGGTTGGTGGTGTGGGCTGTATGAGGGGTGCCATCTGAATTGCGTGCAAGGTCCGCGTTCCCATGGTCCGCAATGACCACAACGGCATAGCCCTCACCGAGAGCGGTCTCCATCACTTCCTTCAAACATCGGTCTGTTGTCTCCACGGCCTGGACGACGGCGTCAAACACCCCAGTGTGCCCCACCATGTCCGGATTGGCAAAGTTGAGACAGAGAAAGTCGGGCTTCCAACTTGCCAAGGCCTCCTTGGCCTTGGCTGTCAACTCAGGCGCGGACATCTCGGGCTGCAGGTCGTAGGTGGCGACCTTGGGACTCGCGGCCATCGCACGTTGTTCCCCTGCAAAGGGCTCTTCCCGGCCACCGCTTAGAAAGAAGGTCACATGCGGGTACTTCTCCGTTTCCGCCATGCGCAGTTGCGTTCGTCCCGACTGGCTCACCGCTTCGCCAAGGGTATTCACCAAATTGGGCTTGTCGTAGAGCACATGGACCCCCTTGTAGCTGTCGTCGTAATTGGTCATGGTCACATAGTGCAAATCCAAGGGAGACATGCCGTGCTCAGGGAAGGCTTGCTGGGTCAATGCCTCTGTGATCTCCCGGCACCGGTCGGTTCTGAAATTGAAGCACAGCACGACATCTCCGGAGCGCATCGTCCCCTCCACGCCCTTCACCTGAAAGGGCTCCACAAATTCATCCGTGATGTCCATGTCGTAATGCGCTTGCACACCAGACACCGCGTCGCTCCATTGTTGGTCCACCTCCGACGTCAACGCCTCATAAGACTTGGCAATCCGAGGCCAACGTTTGTCCCTGTCCATGGCATAGTACCGGCCATGCACCGATGCAATGCGCACTGAAGTCCCTTGCAAATGAGTCTCCAAATCCGACAAGTAACTCGTGCCCATTTGAGGGGCAGTATCTCTGCCGTCCGTGAACGCATGGACCACGCAATCCTGGACGCCATGGGCAACCACCTCGTCCACAAGCGCATGAAGATGGGCTTGCTGGCTGTGCACCCCACCACGAGAGACCAAACCCATGAGATGAAGCCGAACCCCCGGCGCTTTGGCCTTGTTCAAAGCCTCTCTCAACACCTTTTCCTGGCCCAAATCACCCGAGGCCACAGCACGGTCAATGCGCAACAAGTCTTGGTAGACAATGCGCCCAGCACCAATGTTCATGTGGCCCACTTCACTGTTGCCCATTTGGCCGACGGGCAGCCCCACATGCTCGCCATCTGTGCGCAATGAAGCGCATGGCGTGCTCTCGTTCAGGGCATCCACAAAAGGGGTGTGTGCCATATGAATGGCATTGTCTTTGTCAGGGTTTCCGTGTCCCCAACCGTCCAAAATGATGAGCGCCGTTTTCATGCGGCAAAGGTAGCCGAAGACTCAATGCTTGTGGGGCCAAACCACGCGAACGACAAAACCCGACGGGCTTTTCTGGTCCATTTCCAACTGGGCACCGTGCCTGTCCACTGTTTGGGCGACCAGATGCAGGCCCAGGCCCGTGCCACCTTCCCCGTCCTTGAGCCGTGAGAATGGCTTGAGGGCGCGTTCGCGGTCCGCCGGCTCAATGCCCTTGCCTTGGTCCCTGACTTCAAAGGAGGCCAAAAGGCCATCGCATTGCCAAGACACTTGGACCTCACCTTCACCATGCGTGAGTGCGTTTTCCATCACATTGGTCAAGGCAAGCATCCAAAGCTCCTTGTCCCCTTCCACGACGTGCTCTTCAGGACCCGGTTCCACCCAACTCAATCTTCCTTGGGCCAAAGGCTCCAGCCTAAGGGCCACGCCGCGCATGGTCTCATTCCAGGAAAAGGGAACCGACTGAACCTCCGAAGATTGTTGGAGTCGCGTTGCCGTAAGCATGTCCGTGACACGTCGTTCGAGGTCTTGCACGCCACGCTGCATGTTCCCAAGGACAGAATCCCTGTCCTCCTCATCGAGTTCCACCCTGCGAAGGGTGTCCACGCCCAACTGCACGGCGGCAAGAGGTGTTTTGAGCTCATGGGTGACCCCAAGGAGCATGTGACGCTCCCGCTCCAACCGATCGCGCTCCTTGCGCAGGCCCTTCTCCAGTCGGACAAGACCAAACACCAAGATGCATGCAAAAACCGCACCCTCACCCAACACCATGTGAACTGCGGTTTCACCCCGCGATTGGATCAAAAGATAAGCCCACCAAACAAATTGCAGCATGACGTAGGCCCCCAAGGCCCTCACCAACCAAACTCCTCGATTCGGTGCGTTCACTTTTTCCCGTCAGCACTTTTGCCACGGTCAAGCCACGGCGAATAAGGCTGGGTGATTTCAATACTTCGGACCATCACAAAATGCGTCTCGTCTCCAGTTCGCCCTCGAGCAACATACGTGGACCGCAATTCCCAACCATGCGACGCGGCGGTGTTCATGGCCTCCATCGCGTTGCGGAATCTGAAGGTGGAAGCCGCTTCCACAGACTTGATGAGATCTTGGTCTCGGGTCAACATCTTGTACGACTCATCCACAATGAAACGAACCAATGTGGTATTGGACTGCTGCGTCGCGACGACTTCGGCATGGATTTCCATGGTTCGTGCCTTGGTGCGGTACACGCCACCTTGCCGACCTTCTTCCATGGTGCTCAACCCCGCTCCCTTCTGGCCCATGACAGTCGCAGCCATCAAACAAAGCCCCATGGTCATCATCAATTGTTTCATCGTTGGTCGTTTAGAAATTGCAAGTTAGGCCAAACGCCATTTCTGGCGGCGCATGCCAGGTGCCTTGACAAGAAACCCCCTTCCTCTCCAAGAAAAAGAAAGGTCCCAACGGACATCTTGCTGAAGCGACCGCCAAGCGCGGTGCATGCCCGGACTCCATGCAATGTCATCCACAACCAACGCGGTCGTTGTGTGCTGGGCCAATCTGTCCGCCAAGTGTACGGTGGCATCGAAGGAGTGGTGGCCATCCAAAAAGACAACGTCCCAGCATTCGTCCGGCGCGCAACGGGCCAGCAAATCCGCAAAGTCACCTTGCCGCCCTAGGACAGAAGATTCACAGCCCATGGCGCGCCATGACTTGCGCGCAAAATCAAGGGTCGCGGGACACCCTTCCCATGTTTCCACCTCCCAACCCGATTGTGCAAAATGCGCTGCCGTAATCCCCAGGGAAGTCCCCAATTCCAAAATCCGCCCGTGGGATGAAATGGTCCTCAGCCATCGGACCATGCCTTGGACATCATTCAACGGGGTCAAGGACTGCTTGGCCAATCGAGAGATTTTCACTTCTTGCAAACCAGGCGATGACCTGCGGCCACGTCTTGGACCCGCTCCAAGGTCCAGCCTTTGCAGGGTCCCTTTGTGCGACAACAATTGCTTCCGATGGGCGAACAAGTCATGATCGTTCACCAAGGGTTGAAACACATCCTTGCCCTCTGGCCAGTGCTTGGACTGGGCCTGCAATGCCCGGCCCCACATGTAGAGCATTGGAGAATGCAAACGCCTCCACGACCGACCCGACCAAGGCGATACCCAACGGTTGTCCACCACACAACCCCAACAATCGCGCCACGTGCTCATGGGTCAAATGTACGTGCGCTATCTTCGCGGTCCCGGGCGGTTAGCTCAGCTGGTTCAGAGCACCTCGTTTACACCGAGGGGGTCGGGGGTTCGAGTCCCTCACCGCCCACAAAAAGCAGGCCATGTGCCTGCTTTTTTCATGCAAGCGATTGAAGGGCCTCTCCCACCACAAAAAGGCTCCCGCCCACCCACACCACATCCCGAGCCAGTGCGGCATCAAGGGCCTCGCCCAACGCGTCCTTCACCGAAGGATGCACGTTGCCCTGCAGCCCATGGTCGAGTGCAACAAGGGACAAATCATGGGGCGACAACGACCTGGGGAGGTCCGCAGCACACCAGTGCCATTGGGCGTCTTGAGGCAGCAAAGCCAACACCTCTTCAAGGGGCTTGTCCCCCACACACCCCCATACCACATGCAGTTGCCCTCCATGTTCTTGGACCAATTCCGCCACCTTTTGCGCCACCATGGCGACGCCGTCCACATTGTGGGCTCCGTCCAACACCAAGGTGGCTCCGTTGTCTCGCTGGACCACCTGCCACCTCCCTTGCTGCCCCGTGCATTCCTTGTGACGCCAGAGGCCCGCTTCGATGGCACGGTCACTGAACACCCAACCCAAGCCTTGCAAAACGCGCAAGGTCATGGCCGCTGTGGCCCTGTTCGCCTCGTCCACAGGGCTCGGCGCCTCCACTGGCCCTCTTGGTCGCAACACACTTTCATCGTGGCGGATCTCTTGGGCAAAGTGAACCTCGCTTGAGGACCTTAGCGCACTGGACAGCAATTCAGATTGGGCCTCAGGGCGCATGGGGCCCAAGACCACTGGCACACCATCCTTGAAGATGCCTCCTTTCTCCTTGGCAATGGCCCGGATGTTGTCGCCCAAAAACCGCTGGTGGTCCATGCCTATGTTGGTCACCACACAAACTTCAGCGCGTGGAATCACATTGGTGGAATCCAAGCGCCCCCCCATGCCAGTCTCCAAAACCACCACATCGCACTGGGCTGCCCGAAAGTGGTCCAAAGCCAAGCCGAAGGTCAACTCAAAAAAAGACGGAGAACCCCATGCCCCATCCGCTGCTTGCCAGCGTTGGACGAAAGCTGTCACAGCTTCTTCATCGATGCAGGCCCCATTGACCCGGATGCGCTCTCGAAAATCCATCAAATGCGGAGATGTGAAAAGGCCTACGCTGTGGCCCTGGGTCTGCAGGGCAGCGGCCACCATATGGCAAACGGTTCCCTTGCCGTTGGTCCCTGCCACGTGCACAAACCGCAGATCATTTTCAGGGCGACCCAATGCAGCACAAACCCGCTTGGTGGCCGACAAATCCGCCTTGTAAGCTGCGGGGCCGTCCCGCTGAAACATGGGCAGCTCACGGTACAGACATTGCACCGCCGCCTCGTATGTCAACTCACTCGAGGTCAAACCGAATGGTGATGTAGCCCGTGCGTCTCGGATTGGTGGGATCCCCATCAAATCGAGCCGTCTCGGCCGCGCGAATGGCCAACTTGACGTGCCGCGAATCGCGGATTGTGGTCAGTGCGGATTGATAGTCGGCCGAAGCCAAAATGACCTTGCCCGTTCCGTCGACAACAATGTTGACGCGCACCGAGCCGTCCTGGGTGGGCTTCTCGTCCAGCTGGGGCTCTCCAATCATGGTGCCTCCATTCAACATCGCCTCTCCAAAGTCTCCGGACACCACCCCTTTACCGTCAATTTTCCCCGTTTCCTCTCCCTCGTTGCCCACCCCATCGCTCTCCCCCTGACTGCCTCCTCCCCCTGAGGACGACTGCGTTGGGGATTGGAACAAATGCGCGGTTCGGTCCTCCCTCACAGGCTCAGGATCGGGCTCAGGATCTGGTTCGGGGTCGGGATCAGGCTGGGACTGCACGGCCACTTCGCTTTCTTCTTGGGTCGCCACTTCTTCTGCAACCACCGGCGTCACTGGCTCCGTTTCTGCAGCTGCCACGGCCTCCTCCACGGCCTCTTCCACAACCTCGCTGGGCACCTCAGATTCTGTGTCGCCACCGGCTTGCTCATCTGCCCCCAAATCCGCAAACCCTACCGCCACAAATTGTTCTCCGGGAGGAGGGTCTTGGATGGTGAATGCCGTCAGGAAGAAGCAAACCACAAGGACGGCAAAGAACAGCAAAACGCTCAAGGCTGCTGCCTGACGCTGATGGCGCTTCTCTTGGTCGAGGCGCGCCTCTTCGAGGTGCTGTTGTGCCGTCATGTTCAGGTCAATCGCCTTGTGATGGATTGGACCCCAGCATGATTTTCCACTGGTTGGCCTTGGCCATGCCAATCAAGTCCACGGTCTGACCAGTGGGCACACTTTTGTCCACTTGCAGGTAAACAACCTTCTCCGTCTGCTTGTCCATTTCCAATTTCAACTTGGGCTCAAGATCCTCTCGTGAAATGGGTCGGACTTCCCCATTCAAATGGTAAGAACCATCGGCTTGGATGCTGACCGTCAGTCTGGAAGTGACAGAGGTGGTCCCTTTGGACGTGGGCAAATCCACGTTCACACCGTTGCTCACCAAGGTGGACAAAATCACGAAAAAAATGAGCAGCAAGAAGACGAGGTCCGTCATGGAAGACATGTTCCCCGTCACACTGACTTTGTTGCGTTGGCCGAGGTTCATCCGCGTGCAGGTTCTTCGAGAATGTCGATAAATTCCAAGCTGTTCGCCTCCATGCGGTGGACCACATGGCTCACCCGACTGACCAAGTGGTTGTAAGCCATGAAGGCCAAAATCCCCACAATCAACCCCACAATGGTGGTGATCATGGCCTGCTTGGTGCCCGATGAAATGTCGCTCACCTGCACCGTGCCAGCAGCTTCCATGTCCAAGAACACATTCACCATACCAATGACTGTTCCCAAGAAGCCCACCATGGGGGCGGCACCAGCCACTGTGGCCAGGGTGCTGAGATTTTTCTCCAATCGAAAAATCTCCAGCTTCCCCACATTTTCAATGGCCACGCTGATGTCTTTCAATGGCTTGCCAATGCGACTGATGCCCTTGTCCAACATTCGGCCCAACGGCGTGTTGCTGTCCGCACACAAATTCCTCGCGCTTGACAATTGACCTTGAGAGATGTAATCCTTGAGGCGGTTCATGAAGTCGGGGCTCACTTTGTCGGCTTTTCGGATGGCAAAGAAGCGCTCAAAAAACACATACATCCCGATGAGGCTCATCAAGGCCAAGGGCAACATGATGTACCAACCGCCTTCCATAAGCAGCTGCAAAACGTTGACATCGACCTCCGAGACTTCGGCTGTGGACACTTCAGTGGCCGCGTTGGGCACTTGGAGCAAGAAAGAAACCAGAATGGATGACATGAGGAGAAAGGGGTTCCAGGGTTGAACGTACAAGTTCCCTAGATTATTGGGTCCCCTGATGGGGTTCTCCTTCAGTTATTCAAAGAGACGGGTTCACAAAGACGCCGTCTTGCCTGTGGTCGAAATCAGGCAAACATCAAGACGTACACGCCAGCTCCCGCCAAGTAACCGAGGATGGCCAACAAGCTGATTTTCTTGAGGTACCACACGAAATCAATGCGTTCAAGCCCCATGACCGCAACCCCAGCAGCCGAACCAATGATCAATGCCGACCCCCCCGTTCCGGCGCAGTATGCGAGGAATTGCCAAAAAATGCCGTCTTGCACAAACATGGCCGACCATGCATCTGTCACCGCATCCACGGCCACCACATCGTACATCCCCATGCTTGCCGCCACAAGGGGCACATTGTCCACGATGGCACTGAGCAGGCCAATGGCCATGTCGATGAGGTAGACGTTGTCGAGACCAGCGCGTAGCCCTTCTGCCGCCAAAATCAAATGACCTGCCTCCTGAAGGGCGGCCACCGCCAACAAAATCCCGAGGAAGAAGAGCACCGATGCGGAATCAATGTGTCGCAGGACACCCACCACCGTAAGGTGCTGTTTGGCTTCATGGTTTTTCGAGCGGTGCAAGCGCTCCGTGAGCATCCACAACAGACCCAGGCTCATCATCATTCCCATGAAGGGAGGCAAGTGGGTGACCGTCTTGAACAACGGCACAAACAACAATCCTGCCACCCCAGCTGCAAACACCAAATTCCGTTCAAAAGGGGTGGTTGGGTCCCATTCCTCCTCCTTCTCTTGGGCCGGACGGTCGATGTCGCCGTTCAACCGAAAACTCAGCAAACTGAGAGGGACGAGCAAGCAAACGATGCTGGGCAAAATCAAGTTGGCAATGATGGTGCCTGTGGTCAACTGGCCCCCAATCCACAACATGGTCGTCGTCACATCCCCTATTGGCGACCAAGCGCCACCTGCGTTTGCGGCCACCACCACCATGCCGGCAAAGAGCCACCTCGTTTGTCTGTCATCGATCAACTTTCGCAACAAGGACACCATGACAATGGAGGTGGTCAAATTGTCCAGCAACGCAGAAAAGAAGAACGTCAGGACGCAAACAATCCAAAGCATTTTGACCTTGTTGCGCGTGGTGATTCTGTCCGTGATAACCCTGAAACCTTCATGCGCATCCACCAATTCCACAATGGTCATCGCCCCCATCAAAAAGAACAGGATCGATGCAATCTCCTCCATGTGGTGCAACAAGCGGTGTTCGAAAAATGCCGCAAGACCAGAATGCCCGCCGCCATGGCCGCTGGCCATGAACGCCTCGAATTGTGAAGCCATGTGGGCGGGGACTTCGTGGGTCCCTAGTACAAAAATGGCCCAGCACAGGGTGCCCGTCACAAGGGCTGAACCTGCTTTGTCGATGTGGATGTTGTGTTCAAGGGCAATGAATACATAGCCCATCACAAAAACGGCGAGAATGAAAATGTCCATGGTCGTTGAATTCTAATCGCAAGATGAGGCGCATTGTTCGCGGCCACCCATCAAGATGGCTCTTTTGTCACACCAAGAAGCCCAAGGCCCGCTCAAACGCTTTGGCGGTCACATGGGTGTTGGTGTCGCTTCCGTCGAGCACCTTGGCGAGGGCTTCTCGGATGACCGAGCTCGTGTCCTCAAAAATGGCCGCATCGGACATGTCCACGTCTTCATCGCCCATCAAATAAGCAAACACACGGGCCATGCCGCAATTGGCAATAAAGTCTGGGATGACGGCCATCCGTTCGTCGGCATACTCGGCAATGGCACCGTAAAAGATTTCCAAATCGGCAAACGGAACGTTGGCCCCTGAAGAGATGACTTCCACCCCCGAATTCGCCAAACGCTCTACTTGATTTTGGGTCACCAAACGGCTCGCCGCACAAGGCAAGAAAACCTCGGCATCCATGTCCCAAATCTGTTCGTTCACTTCTCGGAAATCGAGCAGATTTGAGGTCCGAAGTGCGTTGCCTTCTTTGGCCAAAAACAAGGCCTTGACCTCGTCAAAACCCAACCCCTCGGGACACATCACTCCCCCGACCCGGTCGATGATGCCCACAATCGAGGCGCCGTCGCGTGCCAGGTAATAGGCCGCCGCCGCCCCTACATTTCCCCAACCCTGCACCACGACCCGCTTGCCCTCCACACTTGAGCCTTTCAAGTCGTAATAATGACGCACCGATTCGCTCACGCCATAGCCCGTGATCAAGTCGGCTACGCGGAACTTTCTCGACACATCTGGACTGATGGAGGGGTCTTCCACCGCTTGGGACACCCCTTGGCGGAGGTTGCCAATGCGCCTGACCTTTTGGGCTTCATTGGGCTGGAAGTGGCCGCTGAACACGCCCTCTTGCGGGTGCCACACGCCATTGGCTTCGGTCATGGGGATGACTTCGTGGATCTCGTCGACATTCAAGTCGCCACCGGTTCCATAGTAATGCTTCAACAAAGGCGTGACTGCCTTGTACCAGCGCGCCAAGACACCCTTTTTTCTGGGATCGTTGGGGTCAAAATCAATGCCGCTTTTCGCTCCTCCAATGTGGGGACCGGACACTGTAAACTTGACCTCCATGGTTTTGGCCAAGCTCTCCACCTCCCTCTGGTCCAACCCCTTCCTCATCCGGGTACCACCGCCTGCGGCGCCTCCGCGCAACGAGTGAATGACCACCCAGCCACGGGCTTCTGTCTCATGGTCTTTCCACGCGAAAACAATTTCAGGTGCGCGGTTTTCGTAGGATTTCAGGAGGTCTTTCATGACAAGGGGTGTGGAGGGGACCGCGAAGTTAGGCCAAACCTCATGCCGACCTGTCCACCTCATGGGGACCTGGACCCCAAAGAGCGCCTCCTGCGGAAGCTTTTTGGGCCCCTGTGACGGATGCCAAGGTGTTGGTCATGCCCAGCCATCGAAGCAGCCCCAACCACGCAAACACGTAGGCCTCCTTCCCGTGAATCATGGAAGGATCTGGCAGATGCCAAGACAAGCGCTTGGCCTTTCCTTTCTGACGCAAGGCCTCCATCAGCGTGCCATTGAATGCCCCTCCGCCCGTCACCAAAACCCCCATCCCAGCGGGCAATTCCTGGACCACCATGTCCGCGATGTAAGCCACAGCAGTCGCCAAAACATCTTGCACCGGAAGGCGATCATGAGAGGCGAGGACTGGAATCACCTCCTTTTCCAACCACTCTCGGCCAAGACTTTTGGGCGGCGCCATTTCGTGGTAGGATAGGGATTGCCATGACTTGAGCAAATTGGCATCCACCCGGCCTTCAGCAGCCAAAGCGCCATCTCGGTCCATGTCCATCCCCAATGGCTTGACAAGATGGTTCAGCAGCAAATTTGCAGGCCCCACATCCCAAGCCACCCTTTGGCCATTGGCATCGTCCAAGCTCACATTGGCAAAACCACCCAGGTTCAATGCCGCATCCCAAGTGCCAAACAACAGCTTGTCGGCCAAAGGCACCAGTGGGGCCCCTTGCCCCCCCAAGGCCACATCCAAGCGCCGAAGGTCATGGACCACGGGCGCCTCGAGAACCGCATGCAAAGTGGCGCCACAACCCAACTGCAGGGTCCATCCATGCTCAGGACGATGGAACACTGTGTGGCCATGGGAAGAGACGAGATGGGGACGAGGGTGGCCGCATTCGCTCAACCAGTGGAGAACCGCCTGTCCAGACCAGCGCGACCAATGCCAATCCAAAGCGGCCAACTCCTCTGCAGGCAATTCCATCGCACCCCAAAGCGAGGACCGCAACTCGGACGGGTAGTCCAACGTCGTGAACGCTTCCAACTTCACATCCCATTGATAAGATTCTGGTGAACGGGCATGTCCCCCTTTGTGAGTTGCCTGCACTCTGGTCATGGCCACATCGAGGCCATCCACGGACGTCCCGCTCATCAAGCCAAGGACAAGCCAACCATCGGGAGGGCACCTCCACGTATCTTCGCCACGCATGAACCGAAAATACGCCGACATCCGGCGGACCGACAGTTCTTGTTTTTGGACTTATTCACTCTCCTCAACAGGCCGCAGGCAATGAACCTCCACCTCACAGAAGAACAAAAAGCAGTGCGCGACGCTGCCAGAGACTTCGCTCAAAACGTCCTCAAGCCAGGGGTCATCGAACGGGACAATGCACAGCGCTTTCCCGCGGATGAAGTCCGCGAGTTGGGCGCATTGGGCTTCATGGGCATGATGGTCGACCCACAATACGGGGGGTCAGGCATGGACACCGTCAGCTACGTCTTGGCGATGGAAGAAATCAGCAAAGTCGACGCCTCGACAAGTGTTTGCATGAGTGTCAACAACTCCTTGGTTTGTTACGGCTTGCAGGAATATGGCACCGAGGAACAAAAGCAAAAGTTCCTCAAGCCGCTGGCTTCAGGAGAGAAAATTGGGGCTTTTTGCCTCAGTGAACCCGAAGCCGGATCAGATGCCACCTCGCAGCGCACAACCGCTGTGGACATGGGGGACCACTACTTGCTCAACGGCACCAAAAACTGGATCACCAACGGCAACTCCGCCTCGACCTACCTCGTGATCGCACAAACCGATGCCGAGAAAGGCCACCGCGGCATCAATGCTCTGATTGTGGAGCGGGACATGCCTGGATTCCAACTCGGTGCCAAGGAGGACAAACTCGGTATCCGTGGCTCCGACACCCATACGTTGATGTTCCAGGACGTCAAGGTCCCCAAGGCGAACCGGATCGGGGAAGATGGTTTTGGCTTCAAATTCGCCATGAAAACCTTGAGTGGCGGACGCATTGGGATCGCAGCACAAGCCTTGGGCATTGCTTCTGGAGCACTGGAACTTTCGCTCGCCTATTCGCAGGAGCGAAAGGCGTTTGGCAAGGAAATCCACAAGCACCAGGCCATCTCCTTCAAACTCGCCGACATGGCCACACAGGTGGAAGCGGCGCGCTTGCTTTGCCTAAAGGCTGCCGTGCTGAAGGATGCTGGAGAGAACTACGACTTGGCGTCTTCGATGGCCAAACTGTACGCTTCAGAGGTCGCCATGACCCAAACCGTTGAAGCGGTTCAAATCCATGGCGGTTACGGCTTTGTCAAGGAATACCATGTGGAACGACTGATGCGTGATGCCAAAATCACCCAGATCTACGAGGGGACTTCTGAAGTCCAAAAGATTGTGATCAGTCGCGCCGTGCTGGCCGATTGATGGGCTCGTTGCGGGCATCCCAAGCGGTCGATTCCCCTCGCCACCACGTGACCAACTCCAAGATGCCGTCACCGTCGACATCCTCCTGAGACATCCGATCGGCCCGTGCTTGTCCGGAGATGCCCACCGCTTCTCCGGTGCCAAGCACAAACTCTCTCACGAAGCCCGTAGCGTCCAAGAACAAAACAGATGTGCGGTCCAAGTCCGCACCTGTCCTGAACAAAGGAGGATGCGTGGGATCCACCTGAACGGGTGTCTGGGCGCGCGTGGTCCCATTGCGCTTGAGAAGCTCGACCTGGCCATTCTCCCTGCCCACATAGACATAGTCTCTTGACCCCAACCGCAAATGAGCCAGATGCCGGACCGGTGAGTCCTTGTCCACACCTTCCGCCGGGCGATGGGACCAACCCGGAGTGGTTTGTCCTTCCTTTCTGAAGTTGCGCACCAATCCACTGGCATCGTCGGCCACCAAGTAGCGGTACGATCGGTTTCTGTCGTAGTCCACCAATGCCCAGGCTGTCCACTCCCCGTCGTCGGGACGAAGGGGGAAGCCCGCCACTTCCCGGCCTTTGACATCCACGAGGTGGAGCCCATCGGCCTCTGCAAACATGGCTTGGAACTTGCCATTGGCGTACACGTCCACTTCTCGCGCCCCTCCAGAAAGAAGCCCTTCTGCAGGGAAGCTCCAGGTCAAAGCGTCCGACCCGGCCTCCCTTGCCACAACGCGGCCTTCCTCCAAGAACAATCTCATGCGGCCGCCAGACCTGTGGTTCCGAACCTCCCCAAGAAGACCTTTCTCTGGGCCTTTCGTGGTTTCGAAAGATGCCAAGGTCAAAGGCCCATCTTCAGGTCCGTCCTCCTCTAGTCTCGCCCATACCACAGCACCTTGCGCGGTGATGGTGCCTGACCAATCTGTGTTTTGCTGCCTTCCCGTCAAGCGCTGGCCCTCCGTGGTGGACCACTCCCATCGCGCATCACCTTCGATGACCACCTCTTCGTTGGTCCAGGCAAGAACCCAACCGTTTTGCAGTGCCAGCTTCTCGACTTCCTCCTCCCAAGTGTCCTTGTCCCGAAGACGAAACCTGCCTCCATCACGCCACCTCGTGGCATGTGAATGCAATGGAATGCCTGCGGCAAGCAGCAGGCGTTCGGGATGGTCCGACGGCCAATCCATGGGGGACTCTCCCCGACGGGAACTCCACCATTCCTCCGGAGCGTTCCTGCCTTGCACCTGCCATGACAATGCACTGGGAGTCTCCTCAAAAGTTGGGAGCACATTGGTGTCGGGCCAAATCACCCAACCCTCACTTTGCCATGCCCAGCCAAGCTCCAAACGCTTCAATTCCGCCGAGGTTTGTCCGTCCCGCCAATGCCCAGCCATGGTTGCAGGGTCCTCTGCCCAAACCGCCAACGCCTCCGGTGGTCCACTGATCCATCCGCCACGCCACGCCTTCTGAAGGCTGCCTTGAGGAACTTGCTTCCAAGGTCGTTCGTGGTGTTGAAGCATCCAGCCCTCTGCATGGCGGAACACCCGAACCCATTCTCCATCCAAAACTTCTTGGGCTCCGAGAAAGGAAGCAAACGCCTCCGGGGCCATCTGGGTCCACTGGACCCAGTCGTCAGAAGCCCAGTGCATGGGGTTGGCAGGTGGACCTGAGTCAGCAGGTGCCGAGATGAACATCGTCCCCGAGACCAGGGCGACCAACGTCGACAATGCAAGCATCCACCACAACTTCATGCGACGAATTTCGGGACTCTTCTCAAGAGATTCGAACCCAATTGCTGCGGGCTTTCAACGCAGTTTCCAACGCTTCTCGCAGCGGAAGGTGGTCGGGTCGCCCCAAATCGGGGTCCTCGTCCAGGACCGTCTGCGCGAGGTACCTCGCACTTGTCAGAAGAGGCCTGTCCCTGACCAAGTCCGCCACCTTCAAATCTGGCACCCCACTTTGCTGGGTGCCCATGACGTCTCCTGGGCCGCGCAACTCCATGTCGACCTCTGCAATTTCGAAACCGTCGTTGGTGCGGCACATGGTCTCCAGCCTACGACGGGCGTCCTGACCAAGCTCCGTGGCCGACATCAAAATGCAATAGCTCTGGTTGGCCCCTCTGCCCACACGTCCGCGCAGCTGATGCAACTGAGAAAGACCAAAGCGCTCGGCGCTTTCGATCACCATGACACTGGCGTTGGGAACATTCACCCCGACCTCAATCACCGTGGTCGCCACGAGGATTTGGGCTTGACCCTTGGCGAAGCGCTCCATCTCCCAAGCCTTGTCGTCCGCCTTCATTCGCCCATGGACAATGGCCACTTGGTAGTTGGGGACGGGGAAGCGACGAACGATGCTCTCGTAACCATCCATCAGGTCCTTGTGGTCGAGTGTGGCGCTTTCCTCGATGAGGGGATAGACCAAATAAATTTGACGGCCTTCGGCGATTTGGTCCTCCAAAAATTGAAAGACTTTGAGCCGTGAGGCATCGGTGCGGTGGACCGTTTGAATCGGTTTCCTCCCTGGAGGCAGCTCGTCCAACACGCTCGTGTCCAAATCGCCATAGGCCGTCATGGCCAAGGTTCGAGGGATGGGGGTCGCGGTCATGACCAGGATGTGCGGGGCGACTTTGGCCTTTTTCCAAAGTTTTGCCCGTTGCGCCACACCAAAGCGATGCTGCTCGTCAATGACGGCAAGACCCAAACGTGCAAAGATCACCTTGGGCTCAATCAACGCATGGGTTCCCACCAAAATGTCAATGGCGCCGGATTCGAGGTCTTCCAGCAAGGTGGCACGCGCGGAGCCTTTGACAGAACCGGTCAGCAACTCCACCCTGACCGGCATGTCCCCCAACAATTCCCGAAGGCCCTCCAAATGCTGCTGCGCCAAAATTTCAGTCGGCGCCATGATGGCCGCTTGGTACCCATTGTCTTTCGCCAGCAATGCCGTGAGAAGGGCCACCACGGTTTTGCCACTGCCTACATCGCCTTGCAGCAGGCGGTTCATGTGCCAACCTGTGTTCAAATCTGCTCGGATCTCGCGCAGCACCCTCTTTTGGGCTTCCGTCAATTCAAAAGGAAGTTGGGTGTCATAAAACGTATGGAAGGCCTCCCCAACTTCTGAAAAACGAACGCCAGGAAGGTCCTGTGTCACTTTCTTCTTGTGTTGGAGCAAGGTCATTTGCAGGAGAAACAACTCTTCAAAACGGAGCCGGGTCATGGCCGCATCCGCTTCTTGCGCGGTGGCTGGCTGATGCACATGTCGGAAAGCAGCCGCCCTGTCGACCAGATGCATCTCCTTGAGCACGCGTGCGGGCAGCGTTTCCGTCAAGACTCCTGACACTTCGGAAGCAACATTTCGGATGAGCTTGGCCAACCCTTGGCTGTTCAATCCCTGCCTCGACAATTTCTCAGTACTGGGGTAGACGGGTTGCAGGCCTCCCCCTTGGCGCGTTTCAAACTGTGACAACAGCTCCACTTCTGGATGGGCCAAGCTCCATTTCCCCTTGTACATCTTGGGCTTGCCATAGATGACCACTTGTTTTTGGACAGGCAAGTTGCGCAGGATCCATTGGGCTCCCCGAAACCACTGCAACTCAATGGTTGCCTCACCGTCGTCAAACACGGCCACCAACCTGGAGCCTTTGCCCCCTCGAAATTCATTCGCCTGGGTGATCACCCCTTGGATCTGGACGGCCACGTGCTCGCTTTCAATGTCCACGATGCGGTGAAATTGACTTCTGTCTTCGTACCGAAAGGGCAGGTGCAGGAGCAAGTCCATGCAAGTGTGCAACCCAAGCTCAGAAACAAGCGCGTCGGACCGTTTGGGTCCGACGCCTTTCAAAAATTCTATGGGAGTCGAAGGGCGAACGTCAGCCATGGTTGTGGCAAGCTACACCCGAGGCGCTTCTCAGGCCAACATCAACACTGGATTCTCCAAGTTCTGTTTGACCTCATTCAAAAAGGCCGCACCAGTCGCGCCGTCCACGACCCGATGGTCGCAGCTCAGGGTGACTTTCATGGTGTGTCCTGGCACCACGGCGCCGTCACGGACGACGGGCACACTCTGGATGCCTCCAATGGCCAAAATGCATGCGTCTGGCGGATTGATGATCGCGGTGAAGTCTTCGATGCCAAACATCCCCAAATTGGAAATGGTGAAGGTGTTCCCCTCCCAGTCGCTGGGTTGGAGCTTCTTGTCTTTGGCTTTTTGGGCAAATTCGCGCACCTCCACACCGATTTCGGCAAAGGATTTTGCATTGGCATGGCGGACGACGGGCACGAGCAGGCCGTCTTCGACCGCCACAGCCACACCGATGTGAACGTGTTCGTTGTACCGAATGCGGTCTTCAAGCCAGCTGCTGTTCACCGCCGGGTGGTTCTTCAAGGCCATGGCCACAGCCTTCACGACCATGTCGTTGAAGCTCACGCGGTGCGGGCCGCGGTCGTTCAATGCTTTGCGGGCCGTCATCGCGGCGTCCATGTCCATGGTCAGGCTGAGGTAAAAGTGGGGGGCGGTGAATTTGCTCTCTGCCAAACGACGCGCAATGGTCTTGCGCATTTGGCTTACCCCAACCTCCGTAAAGCGTTCCACGGCATTGGCGGCAGAAGACCCTCCCCCCACGAATGCCTCGACGTCTCGCTTCACAATGCGCCCTCCCTCCCCTGAACCAGGAATGAGGCCCAGGCTCAAGCCGCGGTCCTCTGCAAGCTTTTTGGCAAGCGGAGAGGCCTTGACCCTTGCATTGGACATGGGCGCAGGCGCGGGGACTGCCGCGGGGACTGCCGGGGCAGGGCTCGGTGCGGAAGCCGCCACGGGGGCAGGAGCCGGAGCCGGAGCGGGGGTAGGTGCGGCAGCAGGGGCGGGTTCAGGCGATGACTCTGGCTCTGGCGACGCAGAGGCCGCCAACAATTCTGCAAAGTCCTCTCCTTTTTCCCCAACAATGCAAAGCACACTGTCCACAGGTGCGGTTCCACCTTTGTCCACCCCAATGTGGAGCAAAACACCGTCTTGAAACGACTCAAATTCCATGGTCGCTTTGTCCGTCTCGATCTCGGCGAGCAATTCGCCGTTTTCGACCACGTCCCCAACTTTTTTGTGCCACTCAGCCACGACTCCTTCGGTCATGGTGTCGCTGAGTTTGGGCATGCGGATGATTTCAGCCATGAGGTCAGTCTTTCACAAATGGATAGTCAGATTGAACGTAGACATCCTCGTACAATTCCGAGGGGTCTGGAAGCGGACTCTCTTCCGCAAACTTGATGGCCTCTTCGACCTGTGCCTTGATGCCTTTCTCCGCCTCCTTCAACTCTTCTTCCGTCGCCCACTTGTTGTCCAAAAGGACTGTGCGCACGTGGGTGATGGGGTCGCGCTCCACATAGGTCGCCAATTCATCCTTGGTGCGGTATTTCTGCGGATCGCTCATGCTGTGGCCCTTGTAGCGGTAGGTCTGAATGTCCAACAACGTAGGACCTTCTCCCTTTCGGCCGCGTTTGGCAGCTTCTGCGATTGCCGCACAAACCGCTTCGGGGCTCATGCCGTCCACCGTGGCAGATGGCATCTTGTAGCTCGCGCCCAAGGTCTCGAGGTCGGTCACATTGGAGGTGCGCTCCACCGAGGTTCCCATGGCATATTTGTTGTTTTCAATGATGAAAATGACTGGAAGTTTCCACGTCATCGCCATGTTGAAGGTCTCGTGAAGCATGCCTTGACGCGCCGCACCGTCTCCCATGAAGCAGACGGTGACATGGTCTTCCTTGCGGTACTTGTCCGCAAAGGCGATGCCCGCCCCCAAGCCGATTTGGCCGCCTACAATGCCATGCCCACCAAAGAGGTTGCGCTCTTTGTCAAACATGTGCATGGAGCCTCCTTTGCCCTTGGACGTTCCCGTCTTTTTGCCGTACAACTCGGCCATTACAAACTTCGGGTCAGTGCCCAACACAAGCGGATGGGCGTGGTCGCGGTAGGCCGTGATGACATTGTCCGTGGGACGAATGGCCTCCTTCATGCCAGAAAGCAGCGCTTCTTGTCCAATGTACAAGTGGCAAAACCCGCCAAACTTTTGCTGGATGTAGAGCTGGCCGCAGCGTTCCTCGAACTTTCGCATGAGGTACATTTCGCGGAACCAACGGTTGTAGGTTTCGGAAGAATGAGGCAAACTGGACTTTTTGTCGGTTCGCTTTCGGCTCGCTTTTGCAGGCTTTTTCGGCGCTGACGCGGCAGTAGGTTGAGAAGTGGCCATCGAGATGGGATTAACGCTCAAATATAGCATTCCACCCTATGCCAAGGATGCTCCCACGGAACAGCAATCTTTTTGTCGTCCAAGGAGGTTTATTCGTGTCATTTGTACACGACTTGAGCCACGTGTCCAACAGGTACTCCAACCAATCGTCCGTATCTTGCGCCACCTGCTGCATGTCGATTTCCTCATTGCTCTCCAACCGTCCCGCTGTGGGACTTCAAGCCATCGAATCCGTGGCCTTGATGGACCGCTATGATTCAAAATTCCTGGCCCCAACCGATTGGTTGCCGGAGGTCCTCGCTGATTTGACAGAACACCACGTGCTCCAAGTGGAGCAAGATCATCTGATCCGCTACAACAACTTGTATTTCGACACCAAGGGCAACGAGTGTCTGACGGAACATTTGAGAGGCAGGACCAAACGCTTCAAAGTTCGTATCCGACAGTACCAAAATTCAAAGGTGGCTTTCCTCGAAGTCAAGCTCCGCGACGTGTACGGGAAGACTGCGAAAAAACGAATGGCCAGAAGCTCTGATCTCCCTTGGAATGCTCCCTTGACGGAAGGAGAGATTCTGTTTCTGCGGGAGCATCTCGGCAATGTCACGGATGAACTGACCCCATCATTGCAAAGTCGGTTTGACCGGTTCACCCTGGTCAACTTGGACCGTGGTGACCGAATCACCTTCGACCAGAATCTTCAATTTTCAGATCCGCGCAAACATCTGAAAACCCCCTTGTGGACCTCCCCCACACCGCATTTGGCCGTGGTGGAATGGAAGCAACGAAAGCTGAACCATCAAGGTGATTTGATTCAGTCGTTCCGCGCCAAACCTGGTCGACGCGGACCGCTTGGCAGGGCCTTGAGAATCTCGAAATACATCTTGGGAAGGATGTCCGTTTGCGACGACCTTGCGCCAGGCGCGTACCGCAAGACTTTGCGTGACATCCAACGTGCGGAACTTGCCGCCAGCACCCCACAATCAGAACACGAATCCATCCTTCAATGATTTCCCTTGAACTTTCACTTTTCGATTCCGGTTGGATGGGACTCTTGCTCCTGTTTGGGTTGAACCTTTTGTCCGCCGTGGTGGTGGTGCGGTTGATCTACCATATGGCCGCGAAGAGACGCGACTTCGTCTTCACCTTCATGCTGGTTTCCACCGCAGTATTTTTGCTGTGTCGCCTGTTGGCTGGAGTGGAAATTGACCTCGCCTTCGCATTGGGGCTCTTTGCCATCTTCGGCATCATCAGGTACCGCACCAATGCCATCCCGATACGGGAAATGACCTATTTGTTCATTGTCATTGCCCTTGCGGTCATCAATGCCCTTGCACCCGTGGCAGCTTCTTGGGTGGAGATTGTACTGGCCAATGTCCTGATTTGGGCCTTGAGCTTTGTGCTGGAACGTCTTTGGTTTGTGGAACATCTCGCCACCAAAATGGTCGTGTACGACCGCATTGATCTTCTGCAAGAAGGCAAGAGGAAAGAACTCATCGCCGACCTCGAGCGACGCACTGGCGTCAGCATTGTGCATTTGGAAATCGGAAAAGTGGACCTGCTGAGAGACACGGCCAATTTGAAAATTCACTTCTCGGGGGACAAGGAGCCCGACCACTTCGAAGAGCCCTTAGGCTGAAGTCGACGCAAGTGGCTCCAGAAGCACGACGGCGTGGGCTGAAACACCTTCCTCCGTGCCCACAAACCCCAATTTTTCTGTTGTGGTGGCCTTGATCCCAATGCGCCCCATTTCCACCTCCATCACCTCGGCAATGCACTTGCGCATCTGAGGAATGTGTGGCTTCAACTTGGGCCTCTGCAAGCAAACGGTCGTGTCCATGTTGGAGAGGGTCCACCCATGGCTTTGGACCAGATCCCAAGTGCGCTTGAGCAGCACCTTGCTGTCAATGCCTTTGAAGGCCATGTCGGTGTCGGGGAAGTGGGTGCCAATGTCTCCGAGGGCCAAAGCACCCAGCAGCGCGTCGCAAATGACATGCAAGAGGACGTCTGCATCGCTGTGGCCCACGGATCCCTTTTCATGGGGGACCGTTAGACCCCCAATCACCAAGTCCTCGCCTTCCGCAAGCTGGTGCACGTCGTAACCGTATCCAATGCGAAGGCTCATTCCTTGTCTTGGGCAAACTCGGCCAAATCCGAAAACTGCAAACGCAACGAGAAGCGTAGCGTATTGGCCAGTGGATTTTGCTGTGTGGTGCTGATCAAGTAGCTTAAATCCACAGTGAAAACCGTGTATTTGACCCCTGCACCCAATGTGATGAATTGCCGGTTGCCTTTGCTAAAGTGCTCGTAGAAATAGCCAGACCTGAAGGCAAACACATCGGCAAAATTGTATTCCATGCCCACGCCAAGGTTGACTTCACGCAGCTCCTCTTTCCAACGGCTGCCCTCCAAAATGTAAGGGTCGTCTCCATTGGTGGGTTCCACCACGATGCCCGGTGCATCGTAAAAACTCTGGACAATGCCTGTGGCCACTCCCACGTTTGGGTCTCTTCCGCTGAAAATGTACTGGGCCCCATTCTCGTCAAAGTCGTAGACAGGTTGTGTTGGGACCAAGAGCTTGTTCGCGTCCAAGGCGAAGGTCAGGCTGTTGTAATCGTCCAGGATGGTTTCATACGCAGCACCCAACCTCAAATTGCTCGGAATGAAGTCCCGGGCAGTCGTCTCGGTGTAGGACATCTTTGCCCCGAGGTTGCTCATGTTCATCCCCAAGCTGAAGATGCCGTCCTTGCTTCCCCAATCAGCCTCGTCGTTCACATAATACATGCTCAAGTCGGCTGCCACTGAGATGCCCGGACGGCTGTCCGCACCTTGCACCGATGTGCCGCCCGTTAGGTTGCTGTGGATGAAACGTGCAGAAAACCCTCCGCTGAATTTGTCGGAAAACTTTTGAGAGAACCCTCCGTCCAGGCTCAGCTCAGCAGGCTGAAAATCTCGGATGGTCGTCCCCACTTCATCTGTGAAAGTAATGTTGCCCAGGCTGAAGTAGCGCAATGCAACGCCGTACGCCTGCCTCTTGTTGAGCCTGCGAACGGAGCTGACATAGGCAAGGTTCATGTCGTCCACAAGGGCCCTTAGCCATGGCGCGTAACTCATGCTCATTTCCACCTCGTTCTCGGAAAAGGCCATTTTGGCCGGATTCCAATGCATGCTGTTCGCATCGGGGGACAAAGCCACACCGACGTCTCCCATGGCCCCAGATCGCGAGTCAGGGGCAATCATCAAGAAAGGCACCGCCGTGGTGATTGTGTTCAGCTGCAGCAGCTGTGTAGGGTCTTCTTCGATTTGGCCCCAAACAGGTGTGGCAGAGGTCAACATCGCCGCAACCGTCAGGCCAAGGAAAGAAATGTGGAAGATTTGCTTCATCGTAGAATTGCCAAAGTTAATCAAGTGAAAGGCGCATCATTGGGGTCGAAGAACGACCAATTTGTCTGCGTATTGTGCAGATTGGCCAATTTCATTCTCCCATGTCACACGGAACACATACACACCAGGGGGTACGCTTTGTCCCGAAGAAGGTTTCAAATCCCAAGTCATGACGTCGTCTCGAAAGCCCAGCACCTCCCCTTCAAACGTCTCTGTGTGCACCCTTCCTCCACGAATGTCAAAAATGTCAAGTCGCACGTTGGCTGGCCGACACGCTTGGTTGCCCGCCATGCGGAACGTCACTTGCTCCACCGCAGGGTTGGGATAGGCCAGCACTTCGAGCAAAGCCACCTCAAGGGAAGAAGCCACCACGAAATGGGTTTCGGCACTTGAACTGTTGTTGGCCACATCCCAAACCTTGAAGGACAACTGGTGGGTCCCTTCTTCCAAGTTTTGAAAAGGGAAGCGGATGGAGCCACGCTGGTAGGTGTCCAAATCCGACACGAAGTATTCATTGAGCACGTAAGGCGCACTTGCATTCCCATCCAAGATCGCCTTGGCATCATGCCCGATGCCCACACCTGACGTGTTGATGCCGCTCTCGTCAAAAATTCGGGCGAACAACCATGGATCTTCATGCACGAGGTCTCCATCCTTGAAGAGCGTGTCATTGATGAACAGCTCCACCACAGGACCGTCGTCGTCCATCAACGGGTTTTCAGAGGTCCCACCAATGACGAAATCCTCGGAACGCCCATGCGCATCGGTGCCGACTCCGAGTGCGTAACAACTGATGCGCCCCGTTCCAAAGGTGTAATCGATGTCCCTTGGCACAATGAACCTGAATTCAAACACCCCCGCTTCCACGGAGGCAAGCCCCTTGTGCAGGATGTTCTGGAACACCTCGTAGACAAAAGGTCCTTCAGAAGCGTCGTTGTCCAACGTGGTGACCGTCGCTCGTTTGTCGAACACAGTCGGCACCAGAGCTCCATCAAACCCCGTCAATGTGTCCCCTGACTCAGTCCCTACATATCCACGGATCGTGACCAAATCCAATGACTTCAGAGTGTCTGGGATGTCGGTGAGAAACACCCGATGTTTGGGATAAGCAACCTCCAACCCTGGATCCCCCATCAAGCTGAAATTTCGGCTGTTCGTGTGGGCAAGGATGGCCTCTGAATTTTTCGTGTCGCGGTAAATGTCGCCAAGGCATCGCTGCCCTTGGTCACTGTCCAGTGCCGTCTCAAAAAAGGCACGGTTGACTTGCTGATTCCCCGCACTGTAAACCGTTCGGGTGGTGGTCAGAAGGGCGGCAGCCCCGCCCTTGGGGTTGAACAAAATGGCCTCGCCAGCCGAGTAGATTTCTGGGTCGTCGTAGCGAAATAACTCGCATGTCGCCGTCATGAAGATGGGCAAGCGACGCAGGTTGGTCCATGATTGAATGGTCTCCATGTTCAAGATGCGCTCGTGTGCCCAGCCACGCTCTCCACCGTGCCCGATGTAGTTCACAATCAACGCCCCTTCATCCACGCGGCGGCCAATTTCCTCCGAGGCATCGGCATAACGCTCTCCTCCAGGGGTGTTCGTTTGCACGTAAGCATCAGGGTACACCTTCAAAATATCGTATTCCGGATGCTGCTGTTGGATGGCTTTGCTGTGCTCCTCGCTGTTGTCCATGTAGCGATGCCCGTCTTGGTTGTTGCCGTCTTGGTCGTCTGACACGAACAGAATCCTGTTGCGCCAAGGCCCAAAGCTGCTCGTACCGTTGGGGTCCAAGCAAGAGGCTGCATCGGCATTGGTTTCGTCGAACCCGAGGTAAGTGGCCACCTTCTCCACCACCGCCCACGCCGCATCTTCGTCTTGCGCTGGAATTCTGCCCACGCCGAGTTGAAGGAGGTCTTCGGGCCGCTCGCCTTGGCCCTCTGCCGTCAATGCGAAGTAATCGTCAGAGATGTAACTCGTGGTCGTCAAAAGAGATTCTTGGGAATAGTGGCCCACCACGAGATCCCCATTGCCCTGAAGGTTCCTGTTGTCATAAGAGGCATCGCCCATGAGCAGGAGGTACTTGGGGGCCTCCAATGCCCCATCACTGGCCAAAGCACGGTCCCGCAACATCATCATCAGCATTTTGATGGCTGTGGGATCGGCGACCCCCGAACTAAAAGCATCAAAGACGGCTTGTTGCTGCACCACGGCGACACGACGGCCGAGCGCCGCATGCAGCGAGGCCAAAGAGTCGGCAGGCGCCGCCAAAGAAGGAACGGTCACCACCACGTAGTCCACTTCACCCAAGGCATGCAAATTCACATTGGGAACCGGTCCAAGAGGCATCGGACGCTTGGCAGCACTCCATCGAAAGGCCCAAAAACGGCGAACCTCCGATGCAGAGGATGACCACGACAAGGCGCCATCCAAATCCTCCAAGGGCAACTCATGAACATCGAGGGGGTCGGTCACATCCCAAACCGCGTCGGGAGGCGGGCTGCCGCCAAGCAAGTATTGGGCGCCTTCCACGCTGTTCCCGTCGCCATCCACTGGCAGGCCATTGATCGCCATTTGGCCTCCTGAAAAGACCAGCGATTGAGGGACTTGGTAGGCCAGGTAATCCATCCACGCATTGCTGTCGTCGGTGCCAGGGTTGAGGGTGGCCAGGACCTGCAAACCAGGTTGCGTCAATTGCGCAGTCATGGCTCCACTTCGGTAGCCTGCAAACGCAAGAGAGGAGGGTGAAAGCAAGTTGTCCGTCAGGGACAGGGTCTCACCTTCCCAAGCGTACACCAACTCCGATCCAGATCCAGACCCCGTGGTGCGCATTGCGGCCGCAAACTCAATGGTGGCCTCTTGGCCGGCAATGGCGCCCGGGATGCTGATGTTCCAGGACTTGGTGTTGGCCCCCAAAGAGGAGAGCCTTGTGCCAAACCAATTCCGGCCCGATCGGATCAAGTTCTCGTCGTGCCGTTCCTCGACCCCGTAGGCCAAATGGGCAATGCGCGTGTCGTCTATCGCGCCGTCATAGGGCGCCGCCGCCGTGATGGATACCAGTGGAATGGTGTCATCCGCATCAATGCGGAGGTACCACTTGGCGGTGTCTCCCCAAAAAGGGGCCTGGTGGGACCACCCGTCGGATGCCTCCCACTCCCACCGCTCGTGGGCGCGGGCGTACCAGCACACTTCGTCCCCGGGATCAAAACTTCCGTCGTCCAATCCGCGGAAAACCACCCGCTGTTGCGGCATGTCCAATGGCCGGTCTGCATCGTTTTCAAAGGGCAACACCCCCCCACCCTGTCCAAACAAACGAAGCGAGCTGGGGGTCAAATCCTCAGGCTGCAATCCGACTTCCAAAAGCTGGTCGTACCCCATGCAGTGCACCCCCTCTTCTGTGGTCGCAAACGCCACCCAAGTTCCAGATGATCTTGCACTTGAAGTGGGCCAATCCCTGACCACGCGTGACGATGGTGCCGGGGAAGCCCCCAATGTGGCATCCAGAGCGACCAAACGTTCCCATCCCGCATCGGACTTCCTCAACGCCCCCCCTTCGCCCACCAAGCGGGCGTGGCCATTTGCCTGTTGAACGCTCCAAAGCCATGGTGATGCCATCGCCTTTCGGACTTGAGAATTCAAATGTTCAAGGCATTCGCCAGCGCATGGCTCCCATGTCAACCTTTCGTCGAGGACCTCCACCCCGTTCCAAAGGGAATCAAGCGGAGAAACCAAACGCCACAATGGGGTTTTGGACGGTTGGTCGAGCAAGGATGACCAGTCTGACTCCCCCCAATTCACATGCAGTTCCACGACATCTTCCTGGCCCCAACAGTTGACGGGACTCCAACCCAAACACAGCATAAAGCACAAGAAAAAGAGGGCGCTGCCATACCATGACCGGCGCCGCACACGTTGTGATGTGAACAACCTTCCGGAGGGCGCGTTAGAGACTGAGCACATCACGCGCATTTTCGTGGAAGCATTCCAAGGGAAATTGAAGACAGCCATTGACATACCTACGCACAAAGGTGGGGCATATTGCCCAGTCCCCGTGAGGCCTCAGAATGGCTTCCCTTTTTGGGAGCTTGGGCGGGTTCTTTTGGCCCAATACTCGGTATTTTTTCGTATTCTTGTGGGTTCAACAGCGACTCCGATCATGACGAAATTCATCTCCTGCCTTGCCCTTGCAGCCTTGACATCTGTTCTTTTTGTGGGGATTTCCCCTCAGAAGGCTCATGCCCAGGACCCTGAATTCTCGCAATTCTACTCCAACCCCATGTTGCTGAATCCAGCTTTTGCTGGAACTGCACGGGGGCCACGCGTCGTCATGTCGCATCGGAACCAATGGCCTTCAATGAGTGGTGCGTTTGTGACCCAAGCGGTCAGCTATGACCAACAGTTCAATTCCATCCAAGGAGGTTTGGGGTTGAGTGTCATGCACGACCAAGCTGGCCAAAGCACCCTCAACACCACGAGGATCACAGGTGCATACTCCTACCAACAAGCCATCACACGCAAGCTTTCTTTGCGGGCTGCACTCGAGGCGAGCTACTTCCAAAAGGCTTTGGACTGGAGCAACTTGACCTTTGGGGACATGATCGACCCACGCCGGGGCTTCATCTACGAAACAGCTGACACCCCGCGCGGAGAGACCGTCAAAAAAGTTGATTTTGGAGCAGGTCTACTGGCCTTCACCGAGAAATTTTACGTCGGTGCTGCGGCATCTCATCTGAACGAGCCCAACGAAAGCTTGGTCGTGGGAGTGAGTCGATTGCCCATGAAAATCACTGCCCATGGTGGCGCGAAGCTCCCACTTCAACGCTCTGTGAAAGGAGTTGAAGCCTGGATCTCTCCCAACGTACTCTACCGGGTTCAGGGCGAATTTCAACAGTTGAACCTCGGCGTCTATGTGAGCAAGGGTCCTCTGGTAGGGGGCATCTGGCACCGCGGTTTCTTCTCGGAAGACACCCGTGACGCATTGATTGTGTTGCTGGGGGTGGAGACAGGCCTCATGCGCTTTGGCTACAGCTACGACATCACGATTTCAGATCTCACCCCTGCAACAGGTGGTGCCCACGAGCTCAGCTTGAGCATGAAATTTGCTTCGCCACAGCGATCCAAATTCCGCACCGTGGCTTGCCCCACCTTCTGAGTCTGACATCACATCCTGCACTACGAAACCTGAAAATTGAAACTGCACCTCTCATGACGCAAAAGCACATTCTGGGCTTGCTCAGTGTCGCCATTGGCTTGATGACGCTGAACGGCTGCTACTACGAGCGCTCTGGCGCAACAGGTTGGGCATACAACTTCGAATCCAACGGTGGGTTTGAGCGCACGGCCTACTTTGAACAAGAAACGGGACCGGGACTCATCTTCGTGGAAGGCGGCACCTTCACCATGGGGCAAGTGGACGACGACTTGACGTACGCATGGGACAACATCCCAAGGCGCACGACCATTTCATCCTTCTACATGGATGAGACGGAAGTGACCAACCACTTCTACCTCGAATACGTCAATTGGCTGCAGCGCATCTACGGATCATCGTACCCAGAAATCGTGGAACGTGCGTTGCCAGACACCGCCGCTTGGAGGAACAAGCTGGCCTACAATGAACCCATTGTCAATTACTACTTGCGCCACCCCTCCTACCGGGACTACCCCGTTGTGGGAGTGAGCTGGTTGCAAGCCACCGACTTTTGCAAGTGGCGTTCCGACCGAGTGAACGAGGGAATTTTGGTGCGGGAAGGACTGCTGTTGCACAACCCTGATGCCCAAATCGATGAAGAACATTTCACCACAGAAACTTATTTGTCCGGTCAGTACCAGGGCGAGCGCTTGAGAGAAGGCCTGCCGAGCTACGGCTTGAACAGCGAATTCCGCGATGTCAAAGTGGAAGATGGTGTGCTCTTGCCCAATTATCGCCTCCCAACTGAGGCTGAGTGGGAGTACGCAGCTTTGGGCCTCATCGGAAACAGCCTAGGCGAGCTTGTGGCTGAACGCAAGACCTACCCTTGGAACGGTCACTTCGTCCGGAATGGAGACAGCCGCAAAGGTGGGTACGGCTCCATCAATGCCAACTTCGTCAAGGGAAATGGTGACTACATGGGTGTGGCCGGTGCTTTGGATGATTTTGGAGACATCACCGTGAACGTCTACCAATACGCACCCAACGACTACGGGCTCTACAACATGGCAGGCAATGTGAGCGAGTGGGTCATGGACGTATATCGTCCTTTGTCCATCCAGGACAACAATGAATTCAGACCCTTCCGTGGCAATGTCTACGAGACCAAGAGGCTCGATGCCGAAGGCAATCCTGTGGACAAGTACGACTATGTGGTCTACGACATCGACGGTGTCAAGACATTCCTCCAGGAATACGAAACGCAGGGCAACACCGTACAGGCCTTGACCCCTGAAGACACCGATTTGATCGGCAACCTGAACCAAAAAGTGAGCGACGCGAAAGAACGTCTTGCGGCCCAGCGCTTTGAGGAAGCACAAACTTTGATGCAAGACGCCATGGACCTGATCGTCGACAGCGACGCACTCGCAGCCGCCGATTTGCGCAAGGGCTTCAGCAACAACATCGATGCCCTGCCTGGGGAAATGCAAAAGAGAAAAGAAAGCCTAGAGGAAAACCTCAACCGCACCAACTACAGGGTGGCAGACAATGTTGACTACCTCGATGGCGATCGGAACAGCTCCTTTGATTTTGCCGCCCAGAGCAAGGACGAAGACGTCATGCAAGACAAGCGCGTGTACAACTTTGGAGGTTCCACCTTGATCAGCAACCGCAGCCGCGTCTACAAGGGCGGTGGTTGGGATGACAGGGCCTATTACCTTATTCCAGGAACACGACGCTACATGGACGAGCGCCAAAGTTCCGCCAGCATCGGCTTCCGCTGCGCCATGGATCGATTGGGCACGCCGGTGCCATTCGCGGGCCAGTAATCATTGGACGCGCTTGGCTACCCCCAAACGGTGGTCAACAACTTGGATCACAAAAACCCTGCAGCTGAGCTGCGGGGTTTTTCTTTGCCCCAACTCCCGCCATGACTGATTCCTGCCTTTCTCCCGCCATGCTGCAACTGCGTGAAGCGCATCGCGCATGCATTGGGACGTCCATCGACACCCGGGACAACTTGAATGGGCAAATGTTTTGGGCGCTCAAGGGACCGCGCTTTGATGCGAATGATTTCGTCGCACAGGCTTTGGAACTCGGTGCCCAGCACGTCGTCACAGAGGATGGGATGTGGGAAGGACATCCAAGGACCACTGTCGTCAACGATGTCCTGAATGCCATGCAAGAGCTTGCCAGGGTGGTTCGACAGGAGTGGAAATGCCCAGTGCTCGCTCTGACCGGAAGCAATGGAAAGACCACCACCAAGGAACTCCTGCGCGATGTGCTTGCACGCCGATTCGACGTCCACGCCACCCAAGGGAATTTGAACAACCACATTGGGGTACCGCTGACCCTCCTTCGCGCACCGGCACAACCTGGCTTTGTGATCGTCGAAATGGGCGCCAACCACCGCGGCGAAATCGAATGCCTCGCGGACATTGCCTTGCCCACCCATGGGTACATCACCAACATCGGCCGTGCACACTTGGAGGGTTTTGGAGGAGAAGAGGGCGTGTTTCTTGGCAAAAAAGAACTTTTTGACCACTTGAATCGCCACAAAGGACAAGCCTTTGTCCAACATGGCGATGCCAAGACCATCCGGGCGGCATCTGAGTTGACCAACACCATCCGCGTGAACACGCCTCTTTGGACTTGGACCTCCCCAATCTCCTCAGAGGCTGGTGGCCAAATCAAGGGGCCGAACGGAGAGGCCTTTCAAGTGCACCTCGAGGGAGATTACAACTTGCCCAATGTGGTGGCCGCCCACACCATCGGCCAGGCATTTGAAGTGAAGGCTTCCGACGCCCAAGAGGCCTTGACGGCTTACCATGCATCCAACCACAGGTCACAATGGATGGACACGGAGCACAACCAAGTGGTCCTAGATGCCTACAATGCCAACCCCACCAGTGTGTCGCATGCCGTTGCTTCCTTCCATGCCCGAGGCCATGCCTCCCCCGTGGTGGTTCTCGGCGAGATGGGGGAACTCGGGACAGCAAGTGCCAAAGCACATGCAGAGGCAGCTGACAACGTGCTGGGATTGGGCATCGAACTCGTGACAATCGGAGACGGCTTCAAGGCCTCCTTCCAAGAGAGACCAAACCCCTCATGGAGTCATTTTTCAGATTTTGACGCCCTGAAAGAACACTTGAAAGACCACCCTATGAGGGCGCGACAAGTTCTGGTGAAAGGAAGCAGAAGTGCAAGGCTGGAACGCATCCTGCCATACCTGTGACCCCCTTATCTTTGCCCACATGTCGCTGATTGAAGATTTGAAATGGCGGGGGTTGTTGCACGACATCATGCCCGGCACAGAAGCCTTGATGGACCAAGAGCGTGTCAAAGCCTACGTGGGATTTGACCCCACAGCGGACAGCTTGCACATTGGCAACTTGGTGCCCATCATGCTGCTCGTCCATTGGCAAAAAGCGGGGCACACACCTGTTGTCCTTGTAGGAGGAGCCACCGGCATGGTCGGTGATCCAAGCGGGAAGACCGCGGAACGACAATTCTTGGATGCAGAAGTGCTTCAGCACAACCTGTCAGGTCAAAAGGCCCAACTCGAACGATTCTTGGACTTCTCAGGAGAGAACGCCGCTGTGGTGGTCAACAATTACGACTGGTTCAAAGACATTTCGTTTTTGGATTTTATCCGTGACGTGGGCAAACACATCACGGTCAACTACATGATGTCCAAGGACAGTGTGAAAAACCGCCTGGAGTCGGGAATGAGCTTCACCGAGTTCACCTACCAACTCGTCCAGGGTCATGACTTTTACCACTTGTGGAAAGAGCACAATGTGAAGGTCCAAATGGGTGGGAGCGACCAGTGGGGCAACATGGTCACTGGAACGGAGTTGATTCGAAAAAAGGGCAATGGACAGGCTTTTGCCATCACCGCACCCCTCATCACCAAATCCGACGGATCGAAGTTTGGCAAGAGCGAGGGAGGCAATGTTTGGCTCGACAAGAACCGCACCTCTGCCTACAAATTCTACCAGTACTGGATCAATGCCGCCGATGCAGATGCGGCGCGGTACCTCAGAATCTTCACCCTGCTTCCCCGAGAAGACATCGAAGCCATCGAAGCATCGCACGCTGAAAATCCTGGCGCCCGGGCCCTTCAGAAGGCCTTGGCAGAGGATGTTACGCGCCGCATCCATGGACAAGCTGACCTCGACACTGCTGTGGCTGCAAGCCGTTTGCTTTTTGGCAAAACCTCAGAGGACGACTTGCGTGCCCTCCCAGAAAAGGAAATCCTGTCGGTCTTTGAAGGGGTGCCTCAGCGGGTTCTGGGCCGAGACGAACTCCACCAAGGCATGGGCATTGTGGATGTACTCGCCGGGGGAGAAACGCCGTTTTTGGCGAGCAACGGAGAAGCCCGTAGGGCACTGAAAGAAGGCAGTGTCAGCGTGAACAAGGCGAAGGTGGACGGCAGCAAAACCATCACTTCAGAAGACCTCGTGGGCGAAAGCCTCATCCTCGTTCAGCGGGGAAAGAAAAACTTTTACCTGATTCGCCTGGCCGACTGACGGCTTCGGAGGTCAGTCCTCTGTCTCCGGCAATTGTGCATCCGCCCCTCCTGCTGGACTTGACACCACTTCTATGGACTCAGGGGCAGTATCCTCCTCTGCATTCGAATCTTGCCCCATGTGAATGGCCAAGACGATGGACACGCTGACAAGCAAGCCGGCAATCAATTTCAAGAAGTCCTTGGCCACAATGGGGAAAATCGTTTTCAGATTTCCCTTTTTGGTCAAGCCAGTATTCAAGGCCAATTCACGTCCACAAAGCAATCCCACAAACACCCAAGTCGTCGACATGGGGATGTTGTTCATCTGCTTGAAGTAGAGAAGCAAAAAGGCATACACCAAGTCAATCAGCGTGGCAGACCGCACATACTTCGTGCTTTGCTTGTCCAGGACAATGTCTTGGATCTTGCCTCCGCGGCGGTAGAAGATGTACCCCAACCCTGTGACGAAAAAAGCAATCACAATGATCAGCTGCAAAAGCGACAATTCACGGGGCAAAAACACCGCAATGTTGGCCACGTCATGAGACAGCCACATGAACCACAAAAACCCCGTGGAGCACCACTGGAACACACGCCAGAACTTTTTGGACTCCTCGTTGACGTCGTCTTTTTCATTGACCAAACGGGAAATCCCCAACCACAGAACGTACGCCACGACAGCTGCCAAGCCGTAGCCCATGATGCTCTTCATGAGCATCTTCTCCAGCACGAAGGTGCTGGCAAAGGCTGAGAGCACCAAAAAAGAGGTGGACACTGGGATGCCCTTGCGGGTCAACAACACGAGTGCCAGGGGTGCCAAAGCATGGTACCACTGGGGCTCAGCGTAAGGAATCTTGGCCAATCGTCCGAAGGATATGTCCCCATTTCCAGAGGAAACCCACCCATACACGAGGGTGGCCACCAACACTGTGGAAGCCGCAGCCCACAAGGTGGTCCATTTGAAATTGTCACGATTGGAAGCAATCCAGGTGCCCAGTGTTTGGACACTGTCATTGGCAATGACAGAAAAGCCTGCCAAACAAAATCCCACCAGCGTATACAACTCAACCATTTCGATGTCATTTTGGCTGCGTGGTCCCAAGAGACGACAGCAATGAGAGGCGCAAATTAGACGGCATTCCGCAGTTTCAATGTTACGCCAATATTAACAGTCGTCTGCCGGGGCCAGCAAAAAGACACGATTCAAGCAGCTTCTTTCGAGGTCTTGGCCCCCCTCGATTCAACCCAAGGTCAAAAGGCTGCAACCCCTTGCCTCTGCGTTGTCGCAACGCCCCAGCAAAGCCAGCCCGGCATCGCACTTCCTCGCCAAATCGGATGTGGCCAAAAAAGCACAGCTGTGCACATTGGCAAGGTCCACCACATCCAACCTGCCCGACCTTCCCGCTGGCTGACTGGCCAAAGGATCTCTAGGGTCCCGCACCATGGCGTGGGACCAAAATGGGAAAACGTGTTGCTGACCGTCCAAGGCATACGCCTGCGAAAGCATCTCTGTCATTCCGTATTCGGAAGAGATCCGAATCCAAGGCAGCGCCTTTCGAATGCGGGCGTGCACCTCTTCCCGTATGGGCTCTTCGTCCCGGCCTTTCATCCCTCCCGTTTCCACCAAAATCACTTCCTTCCAACGAAGGCTTTGGGACCAATCATGGTCAGGCGCATCGGGACCCTCCAACCAATCAAGGATGGCCCACGTGACCCCAAAGAGGACAAGTGTCAGAGAATGTGTGGTGCTGAACCATGCAAGAAGCTGCCTGTTCAATGCCACGTGGTCGTCCATGAACATGCGAGAGGTGGCATGACCAGATGCATCGCAGAAGCCATGCACCATGGTCAACAAAGACGCATCTTCCCTGCCCACATAGCCAGGAAGCAAGCCCAACCATTGGTGGTCTTTCACCTCACTCCCCCAAATCTGAGACCAAGCTCGGCTTGCCACATCTCGGTACCACGTCAACCCCTCAGGGTCAAGCCAATGCGTCGATCGCTGCCTTTGTCCCGTGGTGCCTGAACTCTTAAAGGCGTGATGGGCAGTCCACTCGCCGCTTTGGACCCGGTGGTGCTTGAACATCTCGACTGGCAAGCAAGGAATGTCGTCCACCCGCTCGATTCCACCGACATCGGTGCCCATGGCTTCCAAAAAAAGACGGTACACCTGGTTGTTGGATGCCTGCCAACGAAACAAGGCCAATGCCACCTCTTCGAAGGTCCCCTCTTTGGTGCCGGCCATCCAAGCTCCAACATCGGCACGCACCTCGCCAAGCTCGGCATCTGTGTTCCAATCGTTGAAGGCATGAGACATGGCCACAAGTTCGGTAGTTTTGCCCTATGGATGTTCGAGGCACGCATTGGATGGGTTGGGGAGCTTGCCTCCTCCTATGTGGATGTTTGCCAGACCCCATGTTCCCCGACGAACCCACGCTTTCCTTTGAGTCCTTCGAAGCGATGGACAACGGGATGGCCACCATGACACTCGGATTCACGGATGGCGACGGGAATGTGGGGCTGTCTCAAGGCGATACTTTGCCCCCCTTTTGCGCCACCTGCCCGCACCACCACAATCTCATAGGGGTCTACCAACAATGGGATGACGAAGAATGGGTGACGCCTCCTCTCTTGGTGCCTTACGCCTACCGGGTCCCCGTGGCGGAACCCACAGGGTCCAGCCCCGCGCTCGAAGGTACGATTGCCCTGTCCTTGACCTCATGGTACCTCGCAGGTACCACATCCGATTCCGTTCGCTTCCAGTGGACACTTTGGGACCGCGATCTCCAACCCTCCAATACGGTCACGACTCCAGCGCTCGCCGTCCCTTGAGGCCTTCCTCTTCTTTCATCCCGCAGCATTTTGGCCCACAAAAAAAGGGGCGCCACGGGCGCCCCTTTCTTCAAGGAATGTTGAATCAGGTTTGGCTCAGAGGCAAGTGTTGCCAAAGTCCACCAAGAACACCAACAAGTCAGCTGTGGTCGTGGAACCGTCGCCATTCAAGTCCGTAGGACATGGATTGGTCAACGAGAATTCACATGAACCGTCGTCAACTGTAGCACCTGCCGTGAAGTTGTCCGCACCAGCATAGGTGCAACCCGTGCAATCAAAGGTGCACTGGGTCTCATCACCAAGGATCGCATTGGCATTGAAGTTGCAAGCCTGTGGATTGTTGCAGCCAAAGGCAGAAGAGTTGGCCGCTCCAGGAGTGCCATTGTCCACCCAAGAGGCTTGCCAATTGCCGCCGAGGTCATTGCCATTCCCTGTTGGGGTGTCCAAGTACAGGGCAAGGATTTCAGGAGTGTATTCCAAAGAAGCACAACCACCATCAGGTGTTTCAATGAAATTGTTGCCCAAAATGCCCATCGCCTCAAAAGGCCACGGTGCTGCATCGTTGTAGTCGATGGCGTTGACAACATTGCCAAAGGCATCTTGCAGGCTCAATGCCTCGCCACTGTTGCTGAAGTTGCCCGCAGTCATTTGGAACACCTGGTAACCATTGCCATCATAAGTGGACGCTCCCGCCTCAGAGACAGCAAGCACCATGAATTCACCCGCCGCCAAGGTCGTGCCCTCAGGGAACACGAGCGACAATTGCAACAAGCCTCCAGATTCGTTGTAGAACTGGTATCCGGAGAGATCAGCAGCCACATCGTCGATGTTCAAAAGCTCCACAAACTCGAAATCAAAATCATCGCCCTGAGCCGTGCATGGGTTGTAGTGCACTTCGTTGATGATGACGGAAGGAAGGGTGAAGTAGCAAGTGCTGTTGTCTTCCTGTGTGGTGTTTTCGTTGTAGTTCAATGCCGTCACGTCAGTGCATCCGACAATCACACACGTGCCATCGTCGATGGTCGCTGTGGGATCGTAGTTGTCCGCACCTTCGTCAGTGCAACCTTCCACGCTGGAGCATGACCCGTCGTCTTCCGACGCCAAGGCATCGTAATTGGCAAAAGATGGATCGGTGCAACCGATGCGCACAACATCTGTGGACGCATTGGGACACAGCTTCCAATTGCCAAAGGCGAAGAAGTTGGCTCCGCTCACGCGATAGTTTGCGCCAAGCTCCACCACAGCCATGTTCATGCCGTCGACCTCGATGCTGTCATCTACGGCCTCATAGCCGAGGCTCGCAGCCATGCCGTTTCCAGAACCATCATCCAAGAGCCACTCCCCGAAGGTTGCGTTGATGTCCGTGACGGATCCGGTCATGGTGACCAAAACACTCTCCCATTGCTCGTCGTTGATGCCAGAAGTCGTCAATGCCTCTGCAGCTGGAAGGGCATTGCCCGAAGACTGAATCGTCGGAACTGCCGACAAGATTTGACGCAAGCCAAACACCTCATTCACGGTACCGGCGACAGAAACCAAGTCTCCCACAGCCACACCGTCTCCAATGACCCAAATGCCGGAGAATGCCCCACTGCCATCTTGGATGGAGTAGGAGGGCTGACCAGACAAGGAACCACTGGGACCGTAGACACCTGTGACCAAACCAGAGGTCACCACCGAGCCGCTGAAGGCTCCTGCGTGGATGTCCTGGATGGACAGGGTGGGAACGAAGATGCAAGAACCATCATCTTCTGTGGCGTTGGGGTCGTAGTTGACTGCACCTGAGTCGGTGCAACCGCCGTTGTCGGTGGCGCATGCGCCCGTGAACGTGTGAATGCCCAAGTTGGTCCAATCGTTGGAAGGGTTGATGATCCACTCGGAATCAATCTCATTGCTGCCCGCACTCGTGGCCCAATCTCCTCCGTTGCCTTGGCTGACGCCAGACTTGCGAACGATGGTACCATCTTGGGTGGCGTTCAACACTCCAGCCACCGCAAAACCAGAGCCTGGATCAGCACCCAAGGAACCAAAGACATCCACCAAAACAGGTGCGTCGCCAGTGATGTCCAAAAGGCCGTAGGCATCATCGCCATTGCTCAAGAAGGTGTAGGTCATGTCTGCCGAAGCCAAAATCAAGGAATCCGCTGTGGGATGTGCAATGATGTAGGTCGAACCTGCCTCCACCACAGCACCTGAAGGGAAGTTGAACGTCAAAAAGTCAAATTCACCTGTGACATCACATCCATTGCTGCAGTTGCCAAGGGTGTATTCACTGAGGAAGATGGTGCTCTGGGTCGGGTTGTACAACTCGATGTACTTGTTGTTGGAGCTTCCTTCTGCCATTTCTGAGAAGAACAGACCACACTCGCCTCCCTCAAACACACAACTTCCGTCGTCGATCGTGGCCAAGGGATTGAAGTTGGCCGCGCCTTCAGTGCTGCATCCGAAGAGCAACACATCGGTCACATCACGAGGCTGAACCTTGAAGGCTCCAAAGGAGAAGTCAAGCACCCCAGACAATTGCAATTCATTGCCCACTGCCGCCAGTTCACCGCCAATCGCATCGTAGGCTGCATCGTCGGCAACGGCGTCGCCAGAACCGTCTGACAACGACCACTCGCCAAATCCGAGGGAAGTCGAGGTCACCACACCCGTGGTCTGCACCAAGACACCTTCCCACGCTTCCGCAGCAAGGTCGGCCGTGGCCAACACCTCTGCCACTGGCAAGCTGTTGCCTTGGCTTGAAATCACCACCGCTGGGTTTGAGATTTGGGTTTTGTCGAAGAACTCTGCAACAGCTCCTGTCACCTCGATCTGGTCCCCCACGGCCACCGGAACATCAGGACCGTTGAGCCACATTCCGCTGTAAGCGCCTTGGCCGTCTTGGATGCTGACATTGCTGCCAAACACACCTGTGACCACACCAGAGGTGACGACCACGCTATCTGTGAAGACACCCGTCTCCTGGCCCAATTGGATGTCTGCAATGGAAGTGGTGCTCACCTCAATGCAAGAGCCATCGTCAAAATCTGCGGACGGGTTGTAGTTGGGGGCGGCGGCACTGGTGCAACCTCCTGTGCCCACCGTGATGGTGGCCACCATGCCCAAAGCTGCGTGAGAGCCAATGGAGCAGTCGTACGCATACACCCCAGGGGTGTTGAACGTGAAAGATCCAATGCAAACTCCACCTGCAGCACCTGAGACAGGAGCGATGTAGAACGACTCAGGGTTGCCAAAGGACATGGACGTTTGAGAGTCGATGTCTCCATTCACGTCGTGGGTTCCGCCGAGGTTGGACCACACCACAGTGGTCCCAGCTTCAATGCTCAAGTCGGCAGGCACATACTGAAAGCTCGATGCTTCCACAACGACACCGTCCACATTGCAAGCGTTGTCGAAAAGGCAAGACCCATCGTCTTGTGTTGCGTCCATGTTGTAGTTGGTCGCGTTGGGGTTGGTGCATCCTTCCACCGCAGCCCCACAGCCATCGAAAGTGTGAATGCCCAAGTTGGTCCAGTCGTTTTGGTCCAAGACAATCCACTCGCTGTCGTCCACATTCGTTCCTGCACTGGTGATCCAATCGCCTGCGTTTCCACTTTGCACAGAGGACTTCCGCACAATGGTGTGGTCCTTGGTGCCATCCGCAACGCCAGCCACTTCCCAACCGGAACCGGGATCGCCGTTCCAATCGCCCACTGCGTCAATTTGCACGTAGGAAGCTTCGTCACCTTGCACAATCATGAACCCATCGTCTCCGTTGGACAGGAAAGTGAAAGTCTCGTTCGCCACAGCCAAGATGCTGGCATCCGAAGAAGGATGGGCGATGATGTAAACTCCACCCGCCTCAATGGTTGCGCCTTCTGCGAAGTTGTTCCAGAAGTCGTAGTTGCCTGGCCCGTTGTCCGGAGCGTTGCTTACGCTAGGGTAGGCGTAACCACTGAGGTCAATGGCCGCGGAAGTCGGGTTGTAAATCTCGAGGTACTTGTTGTTGGAACTGCCTTCTGCAGCTTCAGAGAAAAACAAGTTGTCACACTGGGCCTGCAGGCCTGATGCCGCCGCAAACAAGAGCACGGAAAGCATCCAAATGGAATAACGCATCGTCTAAGGATTAATGGATTTGGTCGTGTGAAATTACGTTCTCCTCGACGAATTCCCACAATCTTCGGCAGGATTTTGAGCCGACTTTCCAACCTTAACGTTCCATTCACATCTGGACCGCATCAAGAGGGGTCCTCAAACAAGGACAATTCAGGCGGAGCCCATTTGAACGAACTCCTGTGCAAGGGTGTGGGACCGTGCGCTACCAGTGCCTTTCGGTGGGCCACCGTCGGGTAGCCCATGTTGGTTTTCCAGCCATAGTCGCCGTACGTCTTCGCCGCCTCCAGCATGTAGGTGTCCCGATGGGTTTTGGCCAAAATGCTCGCCGCCGCGATCGAAGCAATTTTCGCATCGCCCTTGACAAAGCATGTGAATGGAGGAAGATCAGGGGCCGTCACAAAGCGGTTGCCGTCGATCAGCATGTGGTCAGGCATGCCCGCCAAACCGCGGACGGCGCGCCGCATGGCCTCAAAAGAGGCCTGCAAGATGTTCATTCGGTCGATGTCTTCTGGAGACACAAAAGCCACGGCCCAGGAAACTGCAAGCTGTTCAATTTCCAAACGCAATGCATCGCGCTGCTTTGCGGTCAATTGCTTGCTGTCGTTCAATGGCAACGACCGGGCAACCTCAGGAGTCAGAACCACGGCAGCCGCCACAACAGGACCGGCCAAGCAGCCCCGCCCCGCCTCATCGCATCCGGCTTCCACCCGGCCCCGGACCACTTGATCAAGCAACGTCTTGGGCATGCCGTGAAGGTTGAAGAAGATCGTCGACCGCTGCATCAAGCTTTTGACCGCTTTCTCGCCATGAGAATGCCTTGGCACGGACCAAGCCCTTGGCCACATGTTCCGCCTGCATTTTAGGTTGGGCCTCGACGTGCAACATGGCCTCAGAGATGGCCACGGGGTTGCCAGGATCCACCCATGCACAAACCGCATCCCCTCCGACTTCAGGCAGGGACGTCACGTGGGAGGCCACCACGGGAACGCCGGCAGCCATGGCCTCGACCAAGGGAATCCCAAACCCCTCGAACCAAGGGACGAAGACCATCCCCGATGCGCCGCCCAAGGCTTGGGCGAGGGGAACTTCATCCAAGCGGCCCGTCGTGTGCACTCTGTTCGTGGCGAGGAGTGCTTGGGGCCACTCTGGCGTCTGCCACATGGCTTCGCCCACCAACACCAAGTCCCAACTGCCTCCTGCATCCACGTAGGTTTGAAAGGCCGACAGAAGACCTTGAAGGTTTTTCCTTGGGTGAAAGGACCCGATGTACACCCAATACTTCTTTCCTTCCGCAAAGCGCGTTCGTGCGGCGTGCTGTCCAGCCTCATCCAAGGGTTGAAATGCATCGTCTGCCGCATTGGGGACGAGGCGTATGTCCTCTTTGGGGCGGCCGTATTGGGCAACGAGGTCGTCGCGGCTGAATTCCGACACCGTGCAAAGGACATGGGCACGATGGGCACAGGATCTGAATTCGGTTTGGTAATACGAGGCCCAAGCAGCTGGGATCCATTCGGGATGATGCTCAAAATTCAAGTCATGGATGACAGAAAGCTGAGGGAAATCTTCCGGCATTCCCGACACCAATGGCCCTTCCAAGGAAACAAAGGCCTCTGCCTTCCATTGCTTTAGCACCCGCCGCATCGCAGCCCCAAACCACCACTTCAAAAGCCATGGTCGACGGCCAGGGATACGAATCCGCCGCACCTCGACGTTGGGACCCAAATGGAACAGCTCATCGTTCGGTCGGTCCACCAACAGGAGGAATTCATCGTGGGGACGCAGACGCACCAATTCTTGGAGACAGCGCAACGTGAATTTCCCAATGCCCTCAAGCTTCCCTGGGACCAACAACCGACCGTTCAAGGCAATGCGCGCCATTCCCTCAAAGGTACCGCCTCCGCCCATTACCTTCGCGGTGGTTCACGACCAAACTTCTAACACATGTCCTCTCCCCGTCCCATGGAATCCACCCACTTGTTGGTGTTCCTTTCCCGCAATTTCAAAACCTTGATGGCCATTGGCTTTCTCTCTGCCGTGGCCGCCAGCGGGGTCTCCTTTTTGCTCGATGAATACTACCAGAGCACCGTGGTGATGTTTGCCACATCCCAGCACAGCATTGGGGAGCAGTTTTTTGAAGAGACCAAAAAGAACGACCTCCTCGCTTACGGTGAAACCGAGGACGCTGAGCGCTTGCTCCAGATCCTCAACTCTCACCGCATCCGCAACCGCATCATCACGAAGTACGATTTGTACACCCATTACGATTTGGACCATGCTGAAGCCGGCGCCAAAACAGACATGGCGAAGACGTACAACAGCAACGTCAGCGCGAGCCTGACCCGGTTTGGTTCCATCAAGGTGGAAGTGTTGGACACCGACCCCAACATGGCGAGGGACATGGCGAACGACATGGCGTTTTTGGTGGACAGTGTCTCCAACCAAATGCGCAACGAACGCGCCAGAGAAGCCTTCAACTTGGCCATCAACACCTTGAAAAAAACCTCCCAGCAAATCGCGGAGGCAGAGGACAGCTTGGCCACTTTGCACAGCATGGGCATCTACGATTTCGAGGCCCAAGTCGAAGGGTTGACCGCGCAGTATGGCATGGCGCTGGCGTCCGGCAACAAGAGCGCAGCCCGAACGATGCAATCCGATTTGCAAAAGATCGCGGGGCTGGCGAATGGGTACAACAACCTCTCGGCGTTTTTGGAAGGGGCCTACGAGCAACAATCCCTGTTGAAAAAGCGCGTGGAGTTGATGCGTGTAGATGCTGAGACGCAACTTCCGTCGAGCTTCGTGGTGGACTATGCCTCTGCGGCCGACAAGAAGTCCAAACCTGTGAGGTGGCTCATCGTGGTGATGACCGCAGTCATCGCCGTTGGGGCCTCGTTCCTGGCCATGCTGGCCTGGGAAACGCTGCAACGCGCGCAGACCCCCAACGCGTAAACCACCCCCGAATTGTCTCCTTGGACCACAGCGCAAGCAGGTTGGGCGGGCGGCATCCTCATGACGGCCATCGCCCTCGCAGGCTGGTGGTTGGACGTGCCGCATGTCCTTGCACTGCCCCTGGTTTTGGCGGTGGTTTGGATGGCGTTTGCCCGCATGGATGGGTACCTGTCGGTGGTGCTCTTCTTGGTGCCATTGTCAGTCAATCTGAGTGAGTTTGGCCTGACCTCCATTGGATGGTACATGCCCACCGAACCCATGTTGTTCGCCCTGCTTTTGTTGTTTGTGGCACGGTGGCTTTCAGGCGAGGCCCCAGACCGTGACCTTTTGCAACATCCTGTGACATGGGTGATTGGCCTGGGATTCTTGTGGATGGGGCTCACCATTTTGCCAAGCAGCCACCCCATTGTGTCGTTGAAAGCTTGGGTGGCCCGGGGCTGGTTTGTGGTGTCATTCTACGTGCTTTTGGCCACCTGGTTCCGGGACAGTGACCGCAGCCATGCCCGGTTTTTGGGCCTGCTCTTGGTGCCCTTGTCCGTGGTGATCTTGTACACGATGATCCGGCATGCAGGGTATGGGTTCGAGAAGGCTGCCGGACACTGGGTCATGAAGCCATTTTTCAAGGACCACACCTCCTATGGGGCCGTTCTGGCCATGATGATCCCTCCGTCTTTGGCCATGGCATGGCGCAGCCAACAATCCTCCTTGTCCAGGGTCTTGTGGGCCATGGGGGTCGGATGGCTCGTGTTGGGCACCGTATTTTCCTTCACCCGAGCGGCATGGGTCAGCCTCGCCGTGGCTGGCGCCCTGTGGGTCCTCATGGCCCTTGGGGCAAGGTTCAAAACCCTCTTGGCCACAGGCCTTGTGGGGTTGATGGTGGTGGGCTTGAGCTGGGATGCATTGGTCATCCAACTCGAGCGGAACAAACAGGACTCGTCAGACGATTTGGCCCAGCATGTGGAAAGCATTTCCAACGTGTCCAGCGATGCTTCTAATCTCGAACGGCTCAACCGTTGGTCCTGCGCTTGGGCCATGTTCCAGGAGCGTCCCCTTTGGGGCTGGGGGCCTGGGACCTACCAGTTTGAGTACGCCCCTTTCCAAACCTCGGACCTGCGCACCGTCATCAGCACCAACAATGCCGATCTGGGGAATGCCCACAGCGAATACCTCGGACCGTTGGCTGAACAGGGGGTGTTGGGACTGGCAGGGGTCCTTGCGCTGCTTTTGGCAACCTGCCATTTGGGCTTCAAGCTTCAACGAACCTTGCACGATCCAGAGAAGAAAAGGTTGGCCATGGGACTCTTTTTGGGACTCATCACCTACTTCGTGCATGGCGTGCTGAACAACTACCTCGACACCGACAAGGCAAGTGCACCATTTTGGGGGTTCTTGGCCTTGCTCGTGGTGCTCGACCTTGGGGCCAAGGGCGACCAAGAACGGCCTCAGCTCACTTGAACCGACAGCTCAGCATGGCCGTGTCGTCCAACGGAGGAGTGTCGTCCCTGAAGGCGTCCAAAGAGGCCACAATGGCGCGGTGCACGGCATCGAGCGTTTGGCCCTGGTGATGGGCCAACAGCCCCAGCAACCGATCGGTGCCAAAAGGGACTTCCTGCCGGTTTTCTTGTTCCACGAGTCCGTCGGTGTAACAGCACAACAAGGCCCCCTTGGACACCTCCACCGTGCCCACATTCATCGAAGGGATGTCGCGGAACATACCAAGCCCTACGCAACCCAGTCCCAACAACTCCGATTGGCCTTGGGGATGCACAAACAACGGCGGGTTGTGTCCGCAATTCACGTAGGTCAATTGCCTTGCCGATTCATCAAGGACAGCCACAAAGAAGGTGACGTATTTCTCTCCTTGGGCGATGTCCATGACCCGGCGGTTCAACCTTCGGAGCGTGTCTTCCAAAGAGCCTGTCTCTGCCTGAAACAACGCGCGAACCTGGGCCTGGAAGTTGCTCATCAAAAGTGCCGCACTCATTCCCTTGCCGCTCACATCGGCCATGCACATGACCGTCTTCCCATGGTCTGTGGCAAAGGCATCGTAGTAATCTCCGCCCACCTCAGTATGCGGTTGATAGTACCCTGCCACATCCAATTCCACATGGTCCCAAGAACTCGGCAGCAGCATGGCTTGCATCTCCCCTGCGAGTTCGAGCTCCCTTCTCAACGCCTCTTGTTTCAAGTTCCGGGACACCATGTGCCGGTTGCGCCGCGCCACCACCAAGATGTTGGTCAAGGTGACCAAAAAATTCAAGTGCTTGACCACAGGACTGACCCCTCGGTCTGAATCGGAAGTGTCGCCTGCCAAGACCAACGCGATGGCCTCCTCGTTTTGGCGCACAGGCACCACTACGTCAGAGGGATGTTCATCCCCGCCAAGGGCTCCAGCGAGGCCGATGTTGTCGAGGTCCAAGGCCTCAAAGAAAGAAGCCGGACGCGATGCAGGCCATCCTCCATCCGTCCCCGCGGACACCAACAATTTCCAATGTTTGCCGTCCAAGTCGGCCGCATACAGGACCAAGCGGTCGATGCCCAAATTTTCCTTCAAGGCGTTCACATAGCCCTGCATCAACTCTTCTTCAGAGGTCTCTGCATTCACCGCCCTTGTGACCTCGAGGAGCGCGTTCAATTTGAAGTCCCGCAATTCGAGCTTCTCCTTCAATCTCCGTTCCTTGGGGTTGGTCATGGCGTGCGGAACAGGCTTACTTTTTGATTCGCTCAGAATACTCACCTGTTCTCGTGTCTACTTTGATCCAGTCGCCTTGGTTGATGAACAGAGGAACACGAACCTCGGCCCCTGTGTCCACCGTGGCCGGTTTCAAAGAGTTGGTCGCGGTGTCTCCTTTGACCCCCGGCTCCGTGTAGGTGATTTCCAGCTCCACATGGCTGGGCAGGTCGCAGTTGATGGGCCGCTCCTCGTCTGCGTGAAAAACCACCAAACAATTCAATCCATCCTTCAAAAACTGCGGTGCCCCAATGAGGTGCTTCTCCAAACGGATTTGCTCGTAGGACTCCGTGTTCATGAAGTGGTACCCTTCGTCGTCGTTGTACAAAAAGGTGTGCTCCCGGGTCTCAATCCGAACAGGGTCGATTTTGTGGCCTGCATTGAAGGTGTTGTCCACCACCTTTCCCGTCTCGATGTTCTTGAGTTTGGTCCGGACAAATGCCGCCCCTTTTCCCGGCTTCACATGGAGAAACTCCACGATTTGCCACAAGCCGTTGTTGTGGTTGAGGACCATGCCGTTTTTGATGTCACTGGTGTTCGCCATGCTGATGTTCTTGTTGGGCAGATTCAGGTTCTGCCGGGGACAAGATACTCCACGAGGTCACGCTTCCCATGACCAGCGAAGCCCACAACGAAAGGTCTCCTGTTGAGAAGGTGACCAAAACAAATGGCCCGACCAGCTCCCCTTTCTTCCCAATCTGTTGGTCTTTTGTTCAAACCAAAGGCTCAGCCGGGCGCCATCTTCTGGCAATCTAACCCAGCGCCGCGATTCGAGCCAAGCGATGGACACGTAACCAGTCACAGGCGATCCTTCACCGTCCATCGCCATCGCCCCCACGCGCCATTGGCCTTGCTGCCAACCCGATTGCCAAGTCACAGCCCGCCCTTGTCCACGGGTGCCCTGCCAAGGCGTGACCATCCAAGACAACCGCCAATGCCCATCGTGCCATGTCCCCGTGAACGTGGAGATGCCCTCGTCGAGGCGGAGGTCCCAAGTCCAAGGCGATGTCTTGGACGGGACGACGCGGGTCCTGACTTCGGGAGAGCCCCCGTTTTGAAGGGACAAGCGCCATTGAAGGCGCAGGCCTTGAGGGCCGTGGGTGGATGCCCAATGGCACTTGGTCTCTCTTTCATAGGCACGCCATCCTGAGGACCCAAAGGCTTCATGGGCGCATTGGACAACTGCACCATTGCCCCAAGCACGACGCATGGAAGCGCGGCGACTCCAGGAAGTTTGGCCCGAACTTTTGACTGCCGCCACCGCCCATTGGTGGCTCCAAGCTCCAAGCTCACCCGAGCCGTCCAGTCCATATTTCAAGACCTCAGGGGCTTGGTGCAAAGAGGCCCCCCAACGCCGGTCCTTGGTCTTGGCGAAACCAAGCATCAACGACGTGTGGTCCTGCCCTTTGGAACAGCCCATATGAAAACGACTTCCCCCCAATTCCGCGGCAACACCGCGAAAAGTTCCTGTTCCCTGAGGCGCGCGCAATGGCCATGGCGCAGCATGCAACATCACCTCGGAGGCCCCTAAAAACCATGGTTGGCCAAAGGGGTCGTTGCGAGGGATGGTCAAACCCTGGCCCCATCCCAAACGATGGTTACCCAGCACCCACTGCACCCCCCCTTTTCCACCATGGACCGCCCCGCTGGCCTGCAACTTGGAGGAGCGAACCACCTGCGCCATCACGTGCGGGGCCGTGACCCGCCATGCCGGCACCATCGTCCACACGTCTTGGTCGGTCCGTGCAAGGGTGGTTGCCAGGGTGGAGCGCCAAGAAGGCGTGGGTTGTGAGGCCCGGCGGACCCTGTCCATTGCTGCTGCACGCCACCAAGGGGCTTGGGCCAGCCAGCTATGCTCCAACGGGGTCAGTCCTTCCACCAAATGGGCCTCTTCCACGGACCACGGTGGGCCTTGACGACGCACATGTGCCATGACAAGCGCGGCACATCGACTGGTGCATTCGCCCATTTCCGATGCCCTTTGCAGGCCCCAAACCAGCTCCGGGTGGGCCGAAAAAAACTCCGGCAGCTCTTGGGTCCAACCTTCGCTTTGGGCCCAATTCGGGGCGGAGCAGGTGAACAACCAAACCATCCCTAGACCCAGCACCACATGATGCCCATTCATTGCGCGGCGGAATGGGTGGACGCTGCTTGGTCGGATTCCGTTGTGCTTCCCCATCGCCAACCCCACTGCCATGATCCAGCGGCTCCACCGCGGCCCATTCCACATCCTAGGCGGTGCCAGCGCCTTCCCGGCAATGCACCCGGCACCTGCACCGTCGTTTTGGAAAGCGTTCTGTGCGCCCCCGTCGGTCTTTGCCAGCTGGGCAGCTTCATCCACCATGCCACTTGCATGGCCCATTGCGGACCTGCGATCTGAATCCACAGTTCGCTGGGACCCTGTCGCCACAGCCTGAGCTCCTTTTGCCAAAAGCGAACAGGGCTCCATTGAACGCTCCACTCTCCTCCCCTGGACCAAACAAACGACGGCATCCCCACCAATGCACCTTCCTCTGGTGGCGACCAAGACATCTGCCAACTGTAAGGAGCAGTGGCCCTGAACACCCCGTCTTGGGACACCCGTCCGCCTCCCAATGGCACAGAGCCCATGGCAAGCGTCAGCGCCCATCGGCCCCGGGGTCCCTCCTCGGTCCACCGGCAAGCCAAATGACCGGCCCAACGCTTTTCATTCAGGTCTGGCCACACCTCTCGGCTCAGTTTGCCCACCCCTTCCCAACGCCCCCCTGCACCCGCCCTTCCCGCCATGCCTCCTTGCAACCCCAAGACCTGCCACGCAGCCCAACCCTCCCAAGCCCCACCCAGGTGCCATTCACACCAAGGTCGACCTGAGATTCCCGATCCCCACATCGACGCACAGAGTTGGCCCCACGGGGTTCCCGACACAGGAAAACCTCCTGTCCATTCGCCGCCCAACTCGGGCTGTTCCCGGGGGCCATCCAGGGACTCCTCCTGGGCCAGCACCTCCCCATGAAAGAGGACGAAGAGCATGGGCACCGCCAGCATTGCCCATTGCCTGGGCCAGGTGTTTGACCTCCAAACCATGCTGCGAAAGAGCAACGGATGAAGGCTTATTCGCCCGCAAATCAATGGATGCATGTCGGGGGTTGACCTCCGAGAAAATCCTTGTATCTTTGCGGCCCTCGAAGGGAGCGGGTGTGGTGAAATTGGTAGACACGCCAGATTTAGGATCTGGTGCTTCGGCGTGTGGGTTCGAGTCCCTCCACCCGCACTTCTTCGAGGAAAAACCGGCAACCTGATTCCGCAATGAACATCGCCCAAACCTCCCTGGACAATCTCCGTGTTGAGTTGGCCATCACCCTCGCCCAAGAAGACTACACGCCTCGCGTGGACAGGGCCTTGAAGCGACACCAACAGCAAACCACCATGCCTGGATTCAGAAAAGGCAAGGTCCCCATGCCTCTGGTGCGCCGTCAATACGGCCAATCTGTCCTGGCGGAAGAACTCAACCAGATGTTGAGTGAGCTCCTTCAAAAGCACATCCAGGAAAACAAGCTCAATGTGTTGGGCAACCCCATTCCCAGCGAGAACAAAGAGGACGATGGAGACTGGAACAATCCAGGCACGTTCACCTTCCACTATGAGTTGGGGCTGGCCCCTGAGCTGAGCCTGGAGTTTGGACGACGCGCCAAATTCACCCGTCACAAGATCAAGGTGGACAAGGAAGCGATCCAAAGGCAAGTCACCGATTTGCAGCGGCGCCACGGAAAAATGTCCGACCCCGACAAGAGCGAAGCGAACGACATGCTCGTGGGACACTTTGCCCAGTTGGATGCTTCAGGGGAATTGCTGGAAGATGGCATCACCAGCGACAGCACCATCAGCCTTGAGTTTGTCGAGGACAAAAAAACAGCCAAGTCTTTGCTGGGCTTGCAGCCGGGCTCTGCCGTGGACGTTGATCCGCACAAAGTGAGCCGTGGACATGACGACCTCGAGCGCATGTTGGGCATCACCCACGAACAGGTGCACGGTCTGAAAGGGACCTTCCGCTTCACTGTGAAAGAGGTGAAGCGCCTCGAGCCACATGAAGTCAATGCCTCGCTGTTCGACAAGGTGTATGGAGTGGGCGTCGTCACCGACGAAAAAGCCTTCCGCGAGAAGGTGGCAGAGGACCTCGACGGCCACTTTGACCGCGATGCAGAATGGGTGTTCCGACGCCGGTTTGTGGTGGACTTGATCGAGAAAATGAAGGTCGAGCTCCCCGATGCCTTCCTCAAGCGTTGGATCATGTTGACCAACGAGAAGCCCCTCACGCCTGAGCAGGTGGAGGAGGAGTACCCCAGCTATGCCGAGTCCCTGCGCTGGCAAATCCTTCAGCAGACCGTGGCAGAGAAAATCGATCTGCAGGTGTCTTCTGAAGAACTCGAAGGAGAGGCCAAACGCATGGTCGGCGCACAGTATGCACAGTACGGCATGCCCATGGATGAAGAAACCCTCGGGAACGTGGCCAAGAATGTCCTCACCGACGAAAAAGAACGCCGCCGGATCGCCGATGTTTTGGTCGAGCGTAAAGTGGTCGATGACCTCAAGACCAGGGTCTCAATCTCCGAGAAGCTGGTGAGCTTTGACGAGTTTGGAAAGCTGGCCGCTGAAGTCCGTTGATTCTACCCCAACGGTTGTGAACAACCTCGTTTTCGAGGTCCGATGATCGGGTGCGTGGGACGTAATTTGGTCCCACAGAACAGCACCATGAACAACCGCAAAGAATTCCTGAAGTACGCCGTCCACGATCGCGGCATGAGCAGCCACACCGTTGAGGATTACATCTCCAAGACGCACGGGCCCATTGCCGGACCAGACAGCATGACCCGAACTGTGATTGAAGAACGGCCCATGCCCTTTCGGGAGGTGGATGTCTTCTCGCGTTTGATGGCCGACCGGATCATCTTTTTGGGCACAGGCGTGGACGATTACATCGCGAACATCATCCAAGCGCAATTGCTCTTTTTGGAATCCACCGACCCCGGCAAGGACATCCAGATCTACATCAACTCGCCAGGAGGAAGCGTGTACGCCGGATTGGGCATTTACGACACCATGCAGTACATCCGTCCCGACGTGGCCACCATCTGCACTGGCATGGCGGCATCGATGGGTGCGGTGCTTCTCTGTGGTGGCGCCGCAGGCAAGCGCACAGGATTGAAGCACAGCCGTGTCATGATCCACCAACCCCTTGGCGGCGCACGTGGCCAAGCATCCGACATTGAAATCACTGCGCGTGAGATCCAAAAGCTCAAGAAAGAGCTCTACGACATCATCGCCACCCACAGCGGCCAGACCTACGACAAAGTCTGGGGCGACAGCGACCGGGACTATTGGATGATCGCCGAAGAGGCGAAGGAATACGGAATGATTGACGAAGTTTTGGTCCGCACGACCTGATTCTAAGTAATTTCGTTGGCTCACATTTGAACGACATTCCATGTCCGAACAAGACATTCTATGCTCCTTTTGCGGCCGACGAAAGGACGAAGTAGACATCCTCATTGCCGGAGCCACCGGACACATTTGCAACCGTTGCGTCGAGCAAGCCGAGGCCATTGTCCTAGAGGAATCCTCTGCCAAAGGGGGCGACGCCACAGCTCTGGACTTCACCTTGCGCCGACCTGCTGAAATCAAGACCTACCTCGACGATTTCGTCATTGGTCAAGAGGCGGCAAAACGGACGTTGAGTGTCGCGGTGTACAACCACTACAAGAGGCTCACGCACGCGCCCAAGGAGGACGCAAACGAGGTTGAACTCGACAAAAGCAACGTTATTTTGGTGGGGGAAACAGGGACTGGAAAAACCCTACTGGCCAAGACCATCGCGAGGATGCTGGACGTCCCGTTCTGCATCGCCGATGCGACAGTGCTCACCGAGGCCGGCTACGTCGGAGAAGACGTGGAAAGTGTCCTTTCCAGGCTCTTGCAGTCCGCGGACTTCGACGTCGATGCGGCCGAACGCGGCATTGTCTTCATCGATGAAATCGACAAAATTGCCCGAAAAAGCGACAACCCCTCCATCACACGCGATGTCAGCGGAGAGGGTGTGCAACAAGCCTTGCTGAAACTGCTCGAGGGCACCGATGTCCAGGTGCCACCTCAAGGCGGGCGCAAGCACCCTGAGCAGAAGCTCATCACGGTGAATACGACGAACATCCTCTTCATCTGCGGTGGCGCCTTTTCAGGGATGGAAAAGATCGTGGCGCGGAGGCTGCGCAAAAGCACCATTGGCTATGCCACGGCAGGTCAGGTGGTCGAAGAAAGCGAGGCCTTGGCGTATGTGGATCCGTCGGATCTGAAAGACTTTGGCCTCATCCCAGAGCTCATTGGACGTTTTCCCGTTTTGACGGCCTTGAGGCCATTGAAAAGAGACGCCTTGAGACGCATCCTCACCGAACCCAAAAACGCCCTGGTGCGCCAGTACATCAAACTGTTCGCCATGGATGACATTGCCCTCTCCTTCAAGGCAGACGCCCTTGACTTGGTGGTGAAGCACGCCATGGAGCGCAAACTGGGCGCAAGGGGCCTGCGCGGCATATGCGAAGTCATCCTTCGCAATGCCATGTTTGACCTGCCCGGATCCCAGACCAAGAAATTGGAGGTGACGGCCGCTTATGCCCAAGGCCAAATCGATGCCCAGTACGCGGCCCACGCTGAAGAATTGGCCCAAGCACCAAAGGCAAAGGCAAAAGCAAGCCCAAAGGCAAGCCCGAAGAACAAGGCCAAGGCCTCATGACGCTCCGCCGGTTCTGGGGAGGAATGCTCCTGCTGGTCCTCGCCCAATGCGGTGTGCCCGCCAAGGAAGGGTCGCCCGCCGATGCCTCGGTTTTGAAAGATGTCACCGTCGCGGAATTCGAGGGGTTGATGCAGTCCCTGGACAACCCATTGCTTTTGGATGTTCGGACCCCAGAAGAGTGGGCGGAGGGACATCTTGACGGGGCGTCCCACAAGGACTATTGGGGCGACGAGGATTTTGATGGATGCATGCAGCGGATCCCGAAGGACCGTCCCGTCTTGGTCTATTGTGCAGGAGGCGGCAGAAGTGAATTGACGGCAAAAGAGCTTCGCGCCATGGGCCACCAAGAGGTGTACAACTTGGAAGATGGCATGGCCGGATGGCAAGAAGAAGGAAGGCCAGTGGTGCAAGGTCCCGCAGTGGCTTTTTGAAGGATCCACAGGTGTGGACCCCTTGTGAATAAAGGGAAAGGGAAATCCACGTCGAACCGCGCACGACCACGCTACTTTAGGAGGCCGAGGTGGCCCCTTCTGCGTCACCCTTGAACCCAAAAACATCGGCACCGTGGCGGGCAAGGAAACCCCATTGATGAAGCAATACAACCGGATCAAGGCCAAGCATCCGGACACCGTCTTGCTCTTCCGTGTCGGGGACTTCTACGAGACTTTTGGGTCCGATGCCATTGCCGCGGCCAAGGTGCTGGACATCGTGCTGACCAAGCGGGGAAACGGAAGCGCCTCCGAAATCGAACTTGCCGGCTTCCCCCACCACAGCCTCGACACCTACCTGCCCAAACTGGTAAAATCGGGACTCAAGGTGGCGGTGTGCGACCAACTGGAAGACCCCAAGCAAGCCAAGGGTTTGGTCAAAAGGGGCGTGACCGAGTTGGTCACCCCAGGACTGGTCACGCACGACCATGTGCTTGAAAGCAAGGTCAACCACTTCGTGGCTTCTCTGCACTGGACCCCCAAAGGCGTGGGACTCGCACTGCTCGATTTGAGCACCGGTGAATTCCAGGCTGCTGAAGGAGATGCACGGTGGATCGACCGCATCCTCCGGAGTTTGGAACCCAAAGAGTGGCTGCTCGACCGACGGCACGAGGGCGATGTCCGTGCGTTGTTTGGCGACGACGTTCCACGCACCACCCTCGAGGATTGGGTGTTCACAAAGGCGTATGCAGAAGAATGGATCGCCAAGCAATTTGGGACGGGGACGCTGAAGGGGTTTGGCTTGGAAGATGCACCCCTTGCAACCATTGCAGCTGGTGCGGTGCTCCATTACTTGGACTTCACCCACCACCGAGAGACCACCCACATTCAAGGAATCCGTAGGCTTCGTGCCCAAGAGGGCATGTGGCTCGACAAATTCACGGTCCGCAACCTCGAAATCCTGCACCCCAACCACCCCGATGGCACGTCGCTCGTAGAAGTACTCGACCGCACGTGCACCCCCATGGGTGGGCGGGCATTGAGGCGCGCACTCGTCGCGCCATTGACCGACATGGCGGCGATCGAAGGGCGCCACGCGGCAGTGGACCGACTCGCCGAGGAGGTGGCCTTGCGCCATGAGCTGCGCACCATACTGAAGACCGTGGGCGACCTCGAACGGCTGACCACCAAGGCCAGTTCAGGACGCATTCATCCCCGCGAAATGGGGCATGTGCGCCGTGGACTCCACGCCGTGCAGGCCGTGGCAGATGCCACGGCAGGAGAAGCGGCCTTGCTTCCCTACCTCGAAGACCTGCATCCTTGCGGCACGCTTCTGGACCGACTCGAGCGCGACCTTGTGGCCGAGCCCGCTGTCGCCATCGGCAAGGGCGAGGTCATTGCAGAAGGGGTCGATGCCGCCTTGGACGAAGTCCGACGCTTGGCCTTTCACAGCCAAGAAGCCCTCGACGCCATAAGGGACCGGGAGGCCCAAGCCACTGGGATTTCTGGACTGAAGATTGCCTTCAACAACGTCTTTGGCTACTACCTCGAGGTGAGGAATGCGCACAAGGACAAGGTGCCTTCTGAGTGGATCCGCAAGCAAACCCTGACGCAAGCCGAGCGCTACATCACGGAGGAGTTGAAGGAACTCGAGACCCAAATCTTGACGGCCAAGGAGCAGGCCCAAAGCTTGGAAGCCTCGGCATTTGCTGCCCTCGTGGCCGCATGTGTGGCTGAATTGAAGCCTCTCATGGCGAATGCAAGGGCCATGGGCACCATGGACATGCTGGCCTCCCACGCTGAAACGGCTGGGGACCTCGGCTACACCAGGCCCAGGATGCACGCCGAACTTGGGTTGAGCATTTCAGAGGGCCGGCACCCGGTCATTGAACGTCAACTTCCCGTGGGCGAAACGTACGTCGCCAACGACGTGCAACTCGACCCGGAGACCCGACAAATTTTGATGGTGACTGGACCCAACATGTCTGGAAAAAGTGCGCTGCTTCGGCAAACTGCATTGATCTCCTTGATGGCGCAGTCTGGATCGTTTGTTCCCGCGAAGCATGCGGACCTGGGCATTTTGGATCGAATCTTCACACGGGTGGGAGCCTCTGACAACATCAGCAGCGGAGAGTCCACCTTCATGGTGGAGATGAATGAAACGGCGGCCATCCTCAACAATTTGACGGCTAGGAGTTTGGTTTTGCTCGATGAAATCGGAAGGGGGACAAGCACCTACGACGGGGTGAGCATTGCTTGGGCCATCGCCGAACACCTTCACCAGGCCCAGGACCTAAGGCCACTGACCCTGTTCGCCACGCACTACCATGAATTGAACGACATGAGCGACCGCTTTCCAAGGATCGTCAACGTCAATGTCAGCGTCAAGGAATTGAAAGGGAAAATCGTGTTCCTGCGCAAATTGGCGCCGGGAGGTTCCAACCACAGTTTTGGCATCCATGTGGCCCAATTGGCGGGGATGCCACGGCCTTTGATCCGTCGTGCAGAGGAAGTTCTCAAGGTGCTTGAATCAGCACGGGGCGAAGCCTCTCAAGCGTCCTCGGAGCCCCAAAGTCATGCTCCTGCCACACGCCACATCGCACCTGAGGAAGCGGGCCTGCAAATGAGCTTTTTCCAGCTCGACGATCCTGCCCTCGAATCCATTCGTGACCAAATCCTGGAGGTCGACATCGACCACTTGACGCCCATGCAAGCGTTGATGAAGCTTCACGACATCAAGTCGACCCTCACAGGGACCAAGTCCAAGCCTTGATTGCCCCAAGGCATCAAAAGGCACTCAGTACCGCAAATACTGGCATCGGTTGAAGTCGTCGATGCCTTCCCGGATCTCGGCTTGAATCCGTCGCTCACGCCGCCCCACGTAGCTCAATAGCCAACCACCAAACGCGGAATTCAGCGCTGCACGGGTGGCGTTTTCATCCCATTGGATTGTCCCCAAGGCCACCTCCCCCACGCTCACTTGGGACCACACCACATTCCAAATCCGAAGCTTTTTGGCCTTCTCAAAATGTTCCCTCGCGTCGGGACAGTCGAAGCAAAATTGAACGGCAGCCCTTCCTGGGCGACACGTTTCGCCCATGTACTCCACTTTGTAATTTCCTCGTGCCTTCATCAACATTCCCTGCTGGGCGCACAGGGTCCAAGACACCATCAACAGCGTCGACATCAAGGCAAATCGCCTTGTCCCAAAAGCTGATCTGATGGAGTGGCCGGCGCTCAAAGCGCAGCTGACAAAAGGTCCAGTGGCTTCCACGGCAGTCCCCGCTCCCCAGCAATGTCTTGGTGGGTCAATGTGCCGTTGAACATGTACACTCCGGTGGAAATCAAGCTGTGGTCCTTGATGGCTGGCACCACGCCTCCCTCAGCCGCCACCCCAAGGAGCATGGGTGCAAAAATGTTGCTCAAGGCCTTGCTGGCCGTTCTGGAGACCCTGGACGGAATGTTGGGCACGCAGTAGTGGATCACACCACATTCGAGGAAGGTGGGCCGTTCATGGCTGGTCAGACGGGACGTCTCGAACACCCCGCCCCGGTCGATGCTTACGTCCACGATGATGGAGCGCTCTCGCATGCCGGCGACCATGGGTTCACTGACCAACATCGGGGCCCGAGGACCCGTCCCACGGACGGCACCAATGGCAACATCCGCTGTTTGGAGGGCCTCTTCCAACACGGAAGGCTGCAAGGTGGAAGTCCAAAGACGCTGCCCCACCGAGTTTTGCAGCCGAATCAAGCGGTGCACGCTGTTGTCAAACACCTTCACACTCGCCCCCAGCCCAAGGGCTGAACGCGTGGCATACTCCCCCACCGTGCCTGCCCCCAAAATGACCACTTCACTGGGCCTCACGCCACTGACGCCTCCGAGCATGGTGCCCTGGCCGGAAACACTGGCCATGAGCTCTCCTGCCAAGAGGATGGCGGTGTTGCCCGCGATCTCGCCCATGGCGCGCACCAAAGGCTGGATGCCGTTTTCATTTTGGACAAAGTCCCATGCAATGGCCGTGGTTTTCTTGGCGGAAAGCGCCTCCAACAACCCTTCATTTTGAACGCTCAGTTGCAAGGCTGAAATCAAGGTTTGACGCACCCCCATCAACTCCACTTCCTCCAAGGAGGGCGGTTCAACCTTCAACACGATGTTGGCTTGGAACACCTGTCGACGGTCGTACACAATCCGCGCCCCCGATTCACTGTAGTCGTTGTCGCTGAATTGGGCGTCTGCTCCGGCTTGGGTTTCCACCAAAACCTGGTGGCCGTGGGCCACAAGGAGCGCCACAGCTTCAGGCACCAACGCCACGCGCTTTTCTTGAAAGCTCGTCTCAGCGGGAATCCCGATGGTGAGTTCTGCTTGGTCGCGTTTGGCTTCGAGCAACTCTTCTTGGGGGAGAAGCGACGCCTCACGGGCGAGCGCTTTGATGGCTTTGCGTCCTGGGTCCATGGAGGCCCAAAATAGCCAACCCGCGTTGAATCCCTCTTACAGGTGCGACAAAATGCACGACCGGCCGCCTCCGTCCACAGGAACCAAGCGCACCATCCATGCGTCGTCGGGCATCAGGCCTGGGATGCGTTCCGGCCATTCCACAAGGGTCAGCACGGGGTCGTGCAGCATGTCCGCGATGCCTGAACGCTCCGCCTCCTCCTCGTCGGCGAGGCGGTACAAATCCATGTGCCTGACTTCTGTGGACCTTCCATTTCTTGTCACGTGGTGGTGATGGACCAGCCCAAACGTGGGACTGGCCGCATGCTCCTCCACCTCCCAAGCCTGAAGGAGGGCACGGATCAATGTGGTTTTGCCCGCCCCCATGGGGCCGTGGACGGCGACCACGCCAGTCATGGGCAAAGCCTCGGCCATCTGTTGGGCCAAACCAGGCAACGCCTCCAAAGAGAAATCGTCCCAAGCATGCACCGTGGTCATCGCCCCCATGTCAAGCGCCTTTGGGGTCCAAAACCACCCATGGGATGATCACCTCCTCCATGCTCACCCCGCCGTGCTGGAAGGTGTCCCGGAACGTCTTCGTGTACTTCGCTGCATTGTTGGGGTAGACCAAGAAATCGCGGGTCTTGGCAAAGATGTAGCTGCTCGAAACATTGGGCTTGGGCAAGCCCACACGCTCGGGGTGCCGCACCTCCATGACCTCTTCAGGGTCATAGCCCAGATTGCGCCCCACCTTGTAACGGAGATTGCTGTTGGTTTCCCTGTCCCCACGGACCTCCACGGGATGGTCCACGCGCATGGTGCCATGGTCTGTGGTGAGGATCATGCGGCCGCCCATTTGGGCCATGGCGTCCATCATGTCCTTCAACGGACTGTGGGCAAACCAAGACAAGGTCAAACTGCGGTAGGCCGCTTCGTCGTCCGCGAGCTCCTTGATCATGTCCATCTCGGAGCGTGCATGGCTCAGCATGTCGACAAAATTGTACACCACCGTGGTGATTTGCTGGCCCTTCAATTCGTGGAATTTGTCTGCCAACCGCTTGCCTGCTTGCAAGTTGGTGATCTTGTGGTAGGAGGTTTTCCCCGCGATGCCCAACCGGTCAAACAACGCCTTTTGCAAGGCCTCTTCGTGGGCATTCTTGGACCCTTGTTCATGCTCCCCAATCCAAAGCTTTGGCATGACCCTGGCAATGTCCCCCGGGGTCATTCCGGCAAAAAGGGCGTTTCTGGCATACTGGGTGGCCGTGGGCAAAATGCTGAAGTAGGACTTCTCCTCCTTCACGGTCCAATCCGTCCCCAAGGATGGCGCAATGGTGCGCCATTGGTCCCAACGCAAATTGTCAATGACCACCAGAAACACCGGTCGGCCTTCTGCCCCTTTGACCGCCTCGGGCAGCCATTCAGGCAAGAGCTGGTGGGACATCATGGGCGCCTGTTCGAGGCCCGTCATCCAATGCTCGTAATGCGCCTCCACGAACCTGGCAAATTGCTGGTTCGCCTCGGCATGCTGGTTTTCCAAAATCTCCAGCATGCCACTGTCCCCCGAACCCCCAAGCTCGGCATGCCAGTGGCACAATCGCTTGTAAATCTCTGTCCATTCGTCTGCGTTGAGCCTGCCGCCGAGCTTCATGGCGAGTTCGCGAAACTCCCGCATGTAGGTCGATTGGGCCTGCTCCCCTTGCAAACGGCGGTTGTCCAATGTCTTCTTGACGGCCAGCAAGATCTGATGGGGGTTGACTGGCTTGATGAGGTAGTCGCTGATTTTGGAGCCAATGGCCTCCTCCATGATGTGCTCTTCCTCGCTTTTGGTGATCATGATGACAGGCAGCTCTGGCCGTTTGTCCTTGATCCTTTGCAGGGTTTCAATGCCGTGGATGCCGGGCATGTTTTCGTCCAAAAAAACCACATCAAACGAGTGGGCTTCTACCTCTTCGAGGGCTTCCACCCCGCTGTTGACCCCGGTCACATCGTATCCCTTTTCCTCCAAAAACATGATGTGCGGCTTCAACAAGTCGATTTCGTCGTCTGCCCAAAGAATGTGTGGTCGTCCCATGATAGTTTGCTTTCGTGCAAATCCGGGCACCGCAGGCGTTGGCGGCACACGTATCTTGCGACAAAGTAACGTCGAGACGCCCGACTTCGTATCCACATGAGCAAGGTGAACCGCCACAAAATTCTGAACGACCCGGTCTACGGGTTCGTCACCCTCCGCCACGAGCGCGCCTTGGACCTCATGGACCACCGGTTCATGCAGCGGTTGAGGCGCATCTCCCAACTTGGGCTGTCGCATTTGGTCTATCCAGGCGCCGTCCACAACCGTTTTCACCACGCCGTTGGCTGCATGCACCTCATGCAAGAGGCCATTGACAGCCTGCGCAACAAAGGGGTGGCCATCACGGAGGAAGAAGCGGAAGGCGCATGCCTGGCCATCTTGCTCCACGACGTAGGCCATGGACCCTTCAGCCACGCCCTCGAGCACAGCATCGTCCAAGGCGTGCATCACGAAGATGTGAGCGCGCTCATCATGGGTCGCTTGAACGAAGAGTTTGGAGGCGCCCTTGACATGGCGATAGAAATCTTCAACGACCACCACCCCAAAGCATTTCTGCACCAACTGGTCAGCAGCCAATTGGACATGGACCGTTTGGATTACCTCGCCAGGGACAGTTTCTACAGCGGGGTCACGGAGGGCAAGGTCGGCAGCGAGCGGATCTTGAAAATGCTCGACGTGGTCGACGGCCAGCTGGTCGTGGAAGAAAAGGCCATCTACTCTATCGAAAAATTCGTGGTGGCCCGACGCCTCATGTACTGGCAAGTCTACCTGCACCGAACCGTTTTGAGTGCCGAACACATGCTCATGTTGGTGTTGAGGCGGGCCAAGTACCTCGCCCGAAAAGGCGAGCCGGTCTTTGCATCGCCCGCACTTTCCCTCTTCCTCCACGACGACCTAGACCGGGCGAAGTTTTTGGCCGACCCTGAAGTCCTGGAGCGGTTCTGTGAATTGGACGACAGCGACATCTTTGTGGCGATGAAGGCCTGGCGGCACCACGACGATCGGGTCTTGGCCATGTTAAGCGCCCGATTGCTGGACCGCGGGTTGTTCCGCATCGAATTGAGGCCCGAGCCCTTTGGAGAGGCCGAGGTCGAAGAGCGTGTGCAGGCCACCTCCCAATACTTTGGGCTTTCCAAGGAAGAAGCCTCTTTCCTGGTGAGCAATGCCCGGATCGACAACAAAGCCTACGTTCCGCGAGGAATTTTGGTCCTGTACAAGGATGGCACGGTCCGCGACTTTGCGGAAGCGAACGACCACCTCAGCTTGCAATTGCTGAGCAAACCTGTCGAAAAAAGCTTTTTGTGTTACCCCAAAGAACTGCAACCCGCCCCTCGCTCATAAGCGAGAGACGGGATGTTGTCAGTCGGGCGTCACGTCTTCGCCCAAGGCGTTGTAGACGTGGTATTCCAGAATCTCCAAGTTGGAGTTGGACTCGATGGACAATTTGATTCCCAAGGATTTCTCCCATTCCTTGCGGATGGACTTCCACCACCCCTTGGTGATGTAGGCCTCCAGGATTGGATGCGTCATGAGGGTCATGCGCTTCCGGTTTTCTCCCTCTGCAAGGTATTTGAGGGCTGAATCGATCCGGTCGGTGATCAAGATGCTGGCCTCCACTTTTCCCGTTCCGTTGCAAGCTGGGCACGCATCGGTGGCAGAAACTTGGGCGACATCCCGAACGCGCTGACGGGTCAACTCCACCACCCCAAAGCGACTTGGCACAGCAATGTTGTGCTTGGCCTTGTCATTCTTCATGGCAGCACGCAAGGCGTCGGTGAGCTGCTTGTTGTGCTCACGCTTGGCCATGTCGATGAAATCGATGGCGATGATGCCCCCCATGTCCCGCAAGCGGAGCACACGGGCAATCTCGTTGACCACATCCAAATTGGTGATCAGGGCATTTTCTTCTTGGCTTGAAGCTCCTTTCTTGCGGCCACCGCTGTTCACGTCGATGACGTGCATGGCCTCGGTTTGCTCCACAATCAAATACGAACCACTGCGCAAATTCACCTGACGGCCAAAGGCTGCCTTGATTTGTCGGTGAAGGGACATGGCGTTGAACAGGTCTTTGGCACGGCTGATTTTCACCATGCTGTCATCCCCGGCCTTGATGTTGGCCACGAATTCCTTCACTTCATCCGCCACACGGGGATCGTTGACATGGATGGCTTTGCAGTCCGACGACATGACGTCGCGCAGCACCACACTCACCTTGTTCACCTCCCCCAACACTCTCTTGCCTGGCTTCCCATTTTTGAGGTTGTCGTAGAGCTTTTTCCAACGGTCGACCAGGTCGGACAAGTCGCTGTGCAAATCTGCCGATCCTTTGTTTTCAGCCACCGTTCGCACGATGATGCCAAAACCCGGAGGCTGGATGCTCTGCATCAAACGGCGCAAACGCGTCCGTTCTTTGTCTCCCTTGATCCTAGAAGAAAGGCTCACTTTGTCGCTGAAGGGCACGAGCACCAGGTATCGACCTGGCAAGCTGACCTCAGCGGTCAGACGCGGACCCTTGGTGCTGATGGGCTCTTTGGCAACTTGAACCAACACGAGTTGAGATGCGGACACATAGTCCTTCATCTTTCCCTTGCGGTCAATGTCTGCCTCTCTCTTGAATTGACTGATGTCAGAGGTCGGCTGCTTGCCCGACATGACACGTTTGACCCAAATCTGCTGCGTTTGGAATTGTGGACCCAAATCGGAATGGTGAAGGAAAGCATCCTTCCCATGTCCAACGTCCACAAACCCCGCATTCAAATTGGGCATGACTTTTCTGACGCGACCGACATAAATGTCGCCCACGGCGTATTGCACATCTCCCCGATCTCGGTGCAGCTCTACGAGCTGACCGTCTTCGAGAAGGGCAATGTCGACGCCAGCTGGCGTCGAGTTGATGACGAGTTCCGCGTCCATCACATGAAGTCACGCAGCACGGGTCTGGCACAAGGCCAGCCACGCACCACGCTCATTACTTCTTCTTGTGACGGTTTTTGCGAAGACGCTTCTTCCGCTTGTGCGTCGCCATCTTGTGACGCTTGCGTTTTTTTCCGCTTGGCATGATATGGTGGTTTAATTGCCGGAACCTGAAAGCTCAGATTCAAGCCGTTCGATAATGCCTTCCACGCTGCGGGCCACGGCAGTGTCCGGCGCCACGGGAAGGTAGGATTTGTATTCAGTCAATGCGAGTGCACCTTGGTCCATGGCCTCGAGACATCGGGCCTTGAAAAATCGTCCATTCACATACAATTCGTCTGCAGAGATGCAAAGGTCAAACCCTTGCACGGCATCTTCCAAGAAGCCTTCCTCCATGTCCAACATGGCCCGCTCCCAGTAGGCTTCCACCCGATCGGGGGCCGCGGCAATGACCTGCTCAAAACGCTCACGCGCCTTTTCGAGCTGACCGCTCTGCACGGAAAAACGCCCCAACCAAAGCACCGCATCCATGTTGGGCGGGGTGGCGTCGGCCATTTCCCGCAACTCAAGAATGCCTGTCATCGGGTTTTCCCCATTGACCTTGGCCACAGCGAGGTCGACGGGGTCGGTGCCAATGTCTTCGAGGGCCACATGGTCATGGTCATGGACTTGCTCCGCAGAGGCAGGGGTGCGAGGCATCAGAAGGATGCCTGCCACCAACACCGAAGCGCCGGCCGCCAAAACCCATGTGGAGCGAGAGACCTTCATGAATGCTTACTTGACCTTCACGTTGAGTTTGACATTCTCCACAAAGTCCTTGCTCGGTTTGAACGAAGGAATGTTGTGTGCCGGAATCTGGATGGACTTTTTCGCCAAAATGTTCCGTCCTGTTTTGGCCGCTCTGGTTTTCACCACGAAGCTTCCAAACCCACGCAAATAAACGTTTTCACCACTTTCCAAGTTGCTACGAACGGCGCGCATGAACGCTTCCACCGTCACTTGAACGTCTCCTTTTTCCATTCCGGTTTGCTCCGAAATTTGGCTTACGATGTCCGCCTTAGTCATGATTTGCGAGGGGTCTGAAGGTTGTTTGTCAAGGTTTCAATCCCTGAATCCGAGCGTTTGAGTGCGCGTTTTCGGGGGTGCGAAAATACACCCATACCTTTGAAAACGAAATGGATGACCAGGGTTTTCTGCAAAATGTGTCCCTCCATCGGAGGGCTTCAAGTGCACGCTTGGCCCTTCGACGTTGGTATTCCAAGGCCGCCAGAACGTTGCCGTGGAGAACTTCTCCGTCCTTGTATGGAACGTGGCTCAGTGAAATCATGCTCCAACAAACTAGGGTGCAGACAGGCATCCCCAAGTGGCACCTTTTCATGGACTTGTTTCCCACTGTGGGCGATTTGGCGGCCGCGTCCGAAGACGATGTCATGAAGGCTTGGGAGGGATTGGGGTATTACCGCCGGGCTCGGCTGTTGCACCAAGCTGCGAAGGCCATTGACGAGGCAGGAGATTTCCCCGACACCCATTCAGGCTGGCTTGCATTGCCCGGCGTAGGTCCTTACACCTCCGCCGCCATCGCCTCCATTGGGCTCAATGTTCCCGTGGCCGCGGTCGACGGCAACGTGCAGCGCGTGCTGTCCAGGTGGGCGGGGATGTCGGAACCCGTCGACGCACCTGAAGGCGCAAAAGAAATCCAGCGCCTCGCAGATGCGTTGCTCGACCCAGAACATCCCGGCGACCACAACCAAGCTGTGATGGAACTCGGGGCCCTGTTGTGCAGTCCCCGCTCCCCCAACTGCCAAGCATGCCCACTCGCCTCGGACTGCTCCTCCGCCCACCAACCGGAGGCCTTGGAACGCTTGCCCGTCAAAAAGAAAAAAAAGAAAGCCACCCTGTGGCACTTGCATTGGCACATCGTCACCTGCGGCGATCAGGTGGTGGCCCTGCAGCGGCCCTCCACGGGGATATGGCCCACCATGTGGGTGTTTCCCGAATCGCCGCCTGACGCCATGTCTGCGCTTGGCGAACTGCACGAACCTGTTACCCATTTGCTCACCCACAAAAGGATCGAGGCGCAATTCACCGGACATCGCGCACCCACCATCCAGGCCTTGGAATCCTTTGCAGAATCGGTTGGAGGAACGGCGATGAGTTGGGAGGTTTTGGGCCAAAAGGCCAGACCGAGGTTGATGACAAAGGTGTTTGACGAACTCCTGTCTGTTCTTCAAAGGAGAGAGTGAGGGAGAAGCAGTACCTTCGAAGCATGGCAGGCATCAACAAAGTCATCCTCGTAGGCAACCTCGGCCAACAGCCTGAATTGCGCTACACCCCCAACGGCATTGCCGTGTGCTCCTTGCGCATGGCCACCTCTGAATCCTACACCGACCGGGCTTCCGGAGAACGGGTCACCACCACCGAATGGCACAATGTTGTGCTTTGGCGTGGGCTGGCAGAAACGGCAGGCAAGTACCTCAAGACGGGCTCGCAGGTCTACATCGAAGGCAAATTGAAGACCCGACAGTGGCAGGACCAACAGGGTGCAAATCGCTACACTACTGAGGTGGTTGCAGACGTCATGCAGTTGTTGGGCCCAGCACCTGGAAGAGACAACGCCCAGCCCCAAGCGGCTGCGCCGAAGCAAACCGCTGCCGCAACGGCAGCGCCTGTTGCTGCGGCTTCAGCCCCGGCCGCAACTCCTGCCGCAACGCCAGCCGCAGCCGTGGCACCTGTCCAAGCTGCCCAAGCCACAGCCGGTCAGGCGGACGACTTGCCCTTCTGAATGGACCTTGCCTGAATGAATACGGCTTCCGTCGGCATTCCTTGGATGGACCATGCCCCTACCCTTGTGGTCGTGGGGCTTTTGCTTGTGGTTTCTGCCCTTGTTTCAGGTTCAGAGGTCGCCTTTTTCAACTTGTCGCCTCAGGCACTGCACGAGTTGGAGCAAGAAGACTCGCCTGGGGCCCAAAAGGTGCTGCGCCTGATGCGCTCACCCAACCCGACCGACGGGCCTCGAAATTTGCTCGCCACCATTTTGGTGGTGAACAATTTGGTCAACATCTCCATCGTTTTGATGGCCACTGTGGTGGCAGAAGCCTTGTTGCCCAGCCAGTCGATGCCGGCTTGGCTCGGCACCCTGGTTCACGTGGTCGGCGTCACCTTTTTGTTGGTGCTGTTTGGGGAAGTGGTCCCCAAGATTTACGCCACGAAATTTGGCGTTCGTTTGGCCAAATTCACCGCGGCGCCTTTGCAGTTCTTGCAACGGATTTTCCGGCCTGTTTGGCAGCCTCTCGTCGGCATGGGACGATGGATGGACCGGCAATTGGCCAGCCCCAACCGCGAGGTAAGCGTTGAAGACCTGGAGCAGGCCTTGGAGCTGACTGACAACGCCGGCCGCACGCCTGATGAGCAGCGGATTTTGGAGGGCATTGTCAGCTTTGGGTCCAAGGACGCCAAGCAAGTCATGACCCCACGCACGGACATGGTCTCCTTTTCCAAAGAGGACCCTTGGAAGCATGTTCGCGCCACCATTGTCGCCTCTGGGTTCAGCCGAATCCCCATCCAAGACGGGTCGATTGACAACATTGCTGGGGTGCTTCACGTCAAGGACTTGCTTCCCCTGCTGCACCACGAGGACGTGGATTGGACGGCGGTCATTCGTCCCCCCATGTACATTCCCGAGAGCAAGAAAATCGATGACCTTCTCCGAGAATTCCAAGAACGGAAGGTGCACCTGGCACTCGTGGTGGACGAGTATGGAGGGACCAGTGGTTTGGTCACCTTGGAGGATGTGATGGAAGAAATTGTAGGAGAAATCGCCGACGAATTCGACGACGAGGATGTGATGCATTCCATTTTGGACGAGCGCACGTATTTGATGGAAGCGAAGACGCCGTTGCTCGATGCTTACCGCATTTTGGGCCTCGACGAGGAAGTTTGGGAAGCCTCCAAAGGCGAAAGCGACACCTTGGGCGGATTCATGGTGGAGCAATCCGGCCGCATGCTTCGACGTGGAGAGTCGGTCTCGTTTCAAGGAACGACGCTGCAGGTAGATGCTGGCGATGCGCGCAGGATTCATCGAATCAAGGTGGTGCTGCCCTCCACTGAGGCATCGGAAGGAGGCCCCTCGACCTTAGACCAAACATGATGGGCCAACCTGCAAATTCAACGGTGAACAGAAAACTTTGGCCATGGATGGCGGGCATGGTTGCGCTGCTCGCTGCAGTGGGATGGTGGGTACAACCGGAAGACGCCATGGTGCCCAAACCTCTTGGGCAGGTGCGTCTCACTTTGCCCGACACGGCCACCTCTGCCTACACGTCATCATGCGGAACCTCGTTTCGGCTGCCGCGTCACGCCAAGGTTGAATTGAGGACCCCCACTGCACAACAAGAAGGATGTTGGTACAACTTGGCGTTCCCTCGTTTTCAAGCAAGGATCCACTGCACGGAACGAGAAGTGGGGACAGATTTTCATCAATTGATGAAGGACTCACAGTCGCTGGTGTTTGGCCACGAATCCGCGGCCACCGGCATCCGCAGGCAGTCCTTTGAACTTCCCGGGAAATCCGGCATGATCTTTCTTCTGGAAGGCCCTGTGGCCACCCCATTGCAGTTCTACATCACCGACAGCACCCAGCATTTCATGCGTGGGTCCCTCTACTTCAACCACCGCCCCAATCCCGACAGCACTGCTCCTGTCTTGGACCGCATGGAAGCCGACGTTCGGAAACTGATGGAAACCTTGAGGTGGTCATGAACATCTGGATCCTTGAAGTCGGGAACACCCGCGCCAAGTGGGCTGCCTTTCGCGACAATGACGGGTCCACGGCAGAGCCGTTCTCAGTCGAAGCCATGGACATCCCAACGGACCCTGCTCAAGCCATGGCCATCTGGTCCGCAAAAACCGAATCTGAAGATGTCATTTGCATCACGGGAAGTGGCGACCTCGATCCTTGGTTGCAGGCCGCCCCGCATGCCAAAGTCCTGTGCCCTGGAGATGAACTGCCCCTCGACACGGCTGCGGTTCCTTCCACTTCCTTGGGCCTGGACCGGGCGGCCAATGCATGGGCTGTTCTGCAAGGAAAGGTGACTGGCGCAGAAGCCACTGGGGATTGGCTGGTGGTGGACGCTGGCACTTGTTTGACCATGGACTTGGTCTCAGGCGGAAGGCACTTGGGCGGGACCATCTCTCCCGGCGCTCAGCTTCGGTTGAACGCCATGCACGACCATGCCAAGGCCTTGCCCTCCATCCAAGTGCCTCTCGATCGACAACCCCTGGGCCATGCCTCCGCCATGGGAACCTCCACAGAACATGCCATGCTCGCAGGTGTTTTTGGGGGGATGGATGCAGAAATCACAGGGAAATGGGGGGCTTTGCGCCAAGAGATGCCAAATCTGGGGTTGGTCCTTGCAGGAGGAGACGCGAAGTTCTTGGAACTCCGCACCATCTCCCCGAAATTCGCCGACGCTCATTTGACCCTGAAAGGGTTTCACGCTCTGTTTCAACACGCCCATGATCATCGGTAAACGCGGTTTTTCTTTGGCCTCCAGCCTCCTAGCAGGACTCGTCGTGGTCGGGTTGGGCATGGGCATGAGCACAGACGCCAAGGCCCAAGAAACAGACTTCAGCCCCTTCGCGCGGTTTGGACTGGGGACCTCACAAGGCCAACTCAGTCCCGGACTCGCCAGCACGGTGGGCTTGATCTCCGTCAATCCCGACAACGTTTTCATCAACCCCGATCAACCGGCTTCCGCCGCTGCTTTGGGCAATCCCACCTTTCAAGGTTCCATCCATGTCCAGGGCATGCAGTTGTCCGAAGGGGAAGCGACGTCCAACGCATGGACAGGAGGCCCAGGAAACTTTGGGCTGGTGGTCAAGCGACCCCGTGCCCGATCTGCCTTCAGCCTCGGCTTGACCCCCATGACCTCGAAAGCCTATTTGGTCCAGCGGAGCCTGACGGACACCGCTTTGGGGGAAGTATCGACGGCCTTCGAGGGCGAAGGGGGATTGGCCCGAGCTTACATGGGCTTGTCACACGGATGGAGAGAAAAGTCGTGGGTGGCTGCTGGCCAAAAAGACAGCGTGCAAATCAGTGTGCGTGGGTTGGACCTCGGGGCCCAAGTGGACCATTGGTTTGGGGATGCGCTGCAGACCTCACGGATCGACATCCTCGACCCCACTTTCAGGGATGCGCGAACGGTCGTCTCATCCCGTCAACGCGCCACAGGGTTCATCCTCGGGGCAGAGGCGTTTCAAGTTTTGCGGGCGCGGTACGACGACTTGAAGCAATTCAGAGGCAGTTGGGTGATGCGTTTGGGGGCCACATGGAGCCCTGAGCGCGCTTTGAACACCGACTTCACCAAGTGGACCGAATCGACCGTTCTGCTTTCGGGCGTGGTGACCGGCATCGACACCACTGAGTTCATCCAAACCGAACTTCAAGGGACCGTGCCGTCCAAGTGGACCCTTGGCGGAGGGCTGCAATACGATGGCTCGCGTGGCAACAGGTTTGGCGTCTTTGTGGACTTGCATGCACAGTCCTGGTCGAATGCCAATGCCTCCCTCGGGCACCTCATGGATGGAGACGGAAGCTGGGCCGATGCCTGGTCGCGATCCATTGCCATGGTTTGGACCCCAGGCAGAAAACCAGGCAGAATCACACGCACCACCTACAGGGCAGGATTCAGCCATGCCATGCTCCCATTGGACCTTGCCTCAGCAGGAGATGCAGCAACGGTGCAATTGCAGGAGTGGAGGGCCAGTTGCGGCTTCAATGCTCCGTTGAAAGGGAGCCGAAGCGCAAGTCAGCTTCACTTTGGCATGGATTTTGGCCGTCGCTACACAGACTTGGAATCGTACCACACAGAAAGCAACATGCGCGTCCACATTGGGGTCACCTTGACGCCCTTCGTGAAAAACCTTTGGCTGACCCCAAGGTTGTACGACTGATGCTTGAACCTTGAAATTGAGAAAACCTACACCATGAAAGCCCTAACCACAGCCTTGACCGCTTGCTCGCTCTTGTTGATGGCCCCTTTGTCGGGCATGGCGCAAGACGACAGCCGCTATGGAGACACGCCAGACCAGCAACTCAAGTGCAAAGAAGCACTGAGTGTCTACAAGTCCTACAAGAAGCAAAAAAACTACGACGAAGCCTACATCCAGTGGAGGAAGGCGTGCGATGTTTGTCCTGAAACGGCCAGTGAGGGGCTGTACGCCGACGGCACCACTTTCGTGGCCAAGCAGTTGAAGGCTGTGGAAGCAGAAGATGCCCGCCACGCTGTGTTGGTGGACAGCTTGCTGTACTTGCACGACAAGCGCATGGAATTGTACCCCAGCACCAAACGCAGTCCCAACAACCGCTGTGTCATCTTGGGCAGGAAGGCCGCCGACTTTTACAAGTACAACAAAACAGAGCACCAAGCGGCTTACGAAATGTTCAAGGAGAGTTTGGATTGCCTCCAAGGCGAAGCCTCGGCGACCACGCTTTATCAATACTACACCGCGAGCTTCTACACGATGAAGCGGACGATGAAGGGTGACACCTTGGCACAGGCGAACATGCGTGCCCAAATGCTCACGGACTACCTGAGCTTGGTGGACCACGTCGAAGCTGGCATGGCACGTGCCACTGAGGCTGGGAAGGACCGGGACTTGAAGCGTTATGAAAAGGCGAAGAAGAACATCGAAACGGTTTTCGTGGCCATTGCCGATTGCGAAGACATGGTGCCTGTTTTGGCCTCTGCCATTGCTGCAGATTCTGCCAACATGGAACTTCAACAGAAGGTGCTCCGCTTGCTCAACAAAAAAGAATGCACCGACAACAACCTGTTCTTGCCGGTGGCGACCTCGGTCTATGCCGTGGAGCCTTCTGCTCCCGCCGCCTACGCCATTGGCATTGGATTTGCCAAAGCCAGTCAACTCGACTCGAGTTTCGCCTACATGGAAGATGCCGTTTCGCGCTGTGAAGGGTGCACCGAGGAGCTGACCTACCTGCTCAAAACGGGGCAAATTGCAAGTGCAATGGGACGCAGCAGCACGGCGAAAAGCTATGCCCGCAAGGTGCTGGCCATCGACAGCGACAACGGAGACGCCTACATGCTCATTGGGGATGCCATCGCAGGCAGCTCACAATCATGCAACGACGGCGCCTTGGGCAGCCGCTCTGTATTTTGGGTGGCCTCCGACTACTACGCGAAGGCCAAGCAACTCGACGCCGAGCTTGCCGACCTCGCCGGCAAGAAAATGAACAACATGGCCAAGCAATTCCCCACGGTGGACGACATCTTCACTTACGGAAAACAGGCTGGAGGAACGTTCACGGTCCCCAACAAACCCGGCTGTCCTTGCTCGGGGGAGACCACGACCATCCGTGTGCGCTGATTCCCGTGATCGGACGTTCTTGCCATTCGATTTGCAACCGCCCGCCTGTTCAGGTTTGGGCGGTTGTGTGTCTGGGCCTTTGGGCCACCTCCTGCTCGCAAGGACCGCAAGAACCGATGGAGCGTCCAAGCGCCAACTCAGATGGGCCTCCCCTCCGAGAAGGATTCCCGGCACAGCTTGTGGTGGACGGCTACTTCGAATACACGGAACAAGGCCAAATCATCCAATCCCTCGAGGCTGCGCGGCTTGAACGATGGGAGGAACAACCTGGCACTGAAGAGGAAGGGCTCTCTCCCCTTTGGCAAGTGGGAGGAGGGTACACCCTGTACATTGGTGGCTCACGCGACGACCACAATGCCGTCTTGTCTGCCCAGCGCGGGACCTACGACGACCAAGCGGGTCGATTGGAAGCATGGGACGACGTGGTCCTTGTCAACCAAGAGGGCGAGCGGCTGGAAACGGAGCACTTGATTTGGTCCCACGACTCCGATGTCGTGCACACCCAACGGCCTGTTGTGATCCATACGGCACAAGGCGTGCTTCGAGGGAAGGGATTGCGGGCCGACAGCCACTTTGAACGCTACGAAATCCTTTCGCCTACAGGGTCCTTTGACTTGACTGTGGACCGAGATTCACTGCCTGCTGGGCCCGATGCCTGACCTTTGCCTCATGACACCTCCTCCCGCCAAGCCTTCGTTTGAATACAAGACCGCCCGCGCAGCCGAGTGGTTCTGGCTTGTGGCCGCGAGCTTCACAACCCTCTACGTTCTTTGGATGTGGTGGTCGGAGTCCACGCCACGCTACACTTTGGGGTTGTTCCCTTGCATCGCTTGGCTCTGGTACCTGGTGCGGCGCATCTTCCGCAAGCGCATGCAACCTGGCACGAAGACCCAATGAGGCAATCCGTATCTTGGCAAGCATCTTTGCACTCCTTTCATGGATCCTGACCCCTCGAGTTCCCTTTTGATTCTGGCTGCGTCGCTGCTGGCCTCCGCCTTTTTTTCAGGCATGGAGATGGCGTTTGTGGCCTCGAGCAGGCTGCAAACGGAATTGGACGCACAGCAGTCGTTGCGTGGCCAAGTCGTCGCGTTCTTGGCGGACCGGCCCCAATTGTTCATCGCCACCATGTTGGTCGGCAACAATCTCGCATTGGTGATTTGCGGCATGGAATCTGGCGCATGGATCAGCCAAGCTTTGTTTCAAGTGTCGGGATGGCAAGATGCCGCGCAGCCTGGACTTGTCCTTGCCGTGCAGACAGGCATCACCACTTCAGTGGTCCTCGTTCTGGCTGAGTTCATGCCCAAGTCGCTCTTTCACGCCTCGCCCAACTTTTGGCTGCGGGCCATGGCCTACCCGTTGGCGTTGGTGTTTGGTGTGCTCTCCCTCCCAGCTTGGTTGATCACCAACTTGAGCAAGGTCCTTCTCACCCCATTTGTGGATGGGGACATTGAGGTCCAAGCCCAAACATTGGGGGCCATGGATTTGGATCATTTTTTGAAGGGGTTGAGCGGACGTATGGAGCCAGAACAAGAGCTTGAACACGAACTGCAAATCCTTCAAAATGCCCTCGACTTGCCCAGTGTGCAGGCAAGAGACAGCATGGTGCCACGCAATGAAGTCGAAGGCGTGGACCTCAGGACCAGCATTTCCGAGCTTCAAAGTGCATTTGCCGAATCAGGGTATTCCAAGCTCGTGGTGTTTGACGGCGACATGGACCACATTGTGGGGTACGTTCACGCCAAAGACTTGTTTTCACTGCCAGGAGAATTGGCCGAAATTTTGCTCCCCACTTTTGTGGTGCCAGAGCCCATGGCAGGCGACGACTTGTTGCGTCAATTTCTGAGACGAAGACGTCATTTGGCCGTCGTGGTGGACGAGTTCGGGGGCACTGCAGGCATCCTGACCATGGAGGACATTGTCGAAGAACTGCTGGGTGAAATTGACGACGAGCACGACCAAGAGGAGGAGGACGTGGAGTTCCAAACCGAGAAGGGCACTTGGCGCATCCCCGCGCGTCGAGAGGTCCGGGCCCTGAATGATCAACACGGCTGGGGGCTGCCTGAGGGAGAGCAATACGACACGTTGGGCGGTTTGATTTTGCACCACGCCGAGGACATCCCAGAGGCTGGCACGTCCATCGATGTCAATGGCCAACCATTGGTCGTGCGCGAAGTGCAAGAAAACCGGATCATTTGGGTGGAATTTGACCCCAAAAAAGAAGGCTGAAGCTCCTCCACGGTTAGTTGCCGTGGAAACGTTATCTTCGCAATCCTTACAAAAGAAGACAGAGACCATGGCTATGATTGAACAAATCCGCAACAGGCAAGGCTTGTTGCTCGTGATTATCGGCATCGGAATGTTGGGATTCTTGGTCCCCTACGACGCCGTTTTGGCCCTGATGGGGCAAGGCACCACCCGAGATGTGGGGAGTGTTGGGGGCGAAAGCATCTCTGCTTTGACCTACCGAATGGAGGTGGACGAGCGCCGTCGCCTCGGTTTTTCAGGAGACCAACTCCAAGACGAGGTGTGGGGGGATTTGACCGCCAACATCTTGCTGGATGACACCTACGACGCTTTGGGGCTGTCCGTCACCGATGCGGAATTCCAAGAGATGTTGTTTGGTTCTCTGGACTCTCCCTACATGAGTCGGGCATTCTTCAGCAATGGAGAAAACAAGGCCTTTTGGCAGCAAAACTTTGGCGCAATGCTCACGACGGATGAGGGCAAAATGAATCTGCTGAGCTACAAGAAGCTCATCATTGCCAAGCGCAAGAAAGAAAAGATGGACGCCTTGCTCAGCGATGCGCTGTACACCAACAGCCTCGAGGGGAAGTACGACTACATCAACGCAGAACAAAAAGCGGAGGTGAAATACGTAGCGAAGCTTTACAAAAACATCCCTGACGGGGAAGTAGAAGTGTCCGCGGGCGACATCAAGGCTTACTACAACCGTCACAAAGAGGATCCCAAGTTCCAGCAGACCGAAGGCCGAGACATCAGCTACGTGAAGATTCCACTTGGCGCAAGTGCCGACGACATCTCGGCCATGGAAGCAGAAATGGCAGACGTGGCTGCACTTTGGAAAGAGGCTTCGGACGCCGAAGCCTTTGCACAGGAGCAGAATGGAGGCAAGAGTGACATCCGGAACTTGCGCTTGGCACAGGTCGAACTCGATGTGAACGAGAGCAAATTCTTCGACGAGCCGGCGGGAACCGTTGTGGGACCCTACAACAAGAACGGTCAAATGATTGTGGCCCAAGTCTTGGACCGCAGCATGGCTCCCGACGAAGCGGCCAAATGCCGTCACATTTTGTTGACGGCGAAGGATGCCAAAGACGAGGCCGAGATGGCCGAGCTGGGCGCCCGCGCCGACAGCCTCAAGAAGGTCCTTCGCAATGGGGGCGACTTCGACGATCTTGTGCAACGCTTCAGCGGAGACCCAGGGTCAAAGGCCACAGGAGGAGTTTATGATTTCTTTCCCAAGGGCCGCATGGTCAAACCTTTCGAGGACTTCTGCTTCAATGAATCCATTGGGTCCATTGGTTGGGTGGAAACCACTTACGGTGTGCACCTGATCGAAGTGCTCGACCGCAGGAAAGAGGTGGAAGAAGCCCGCGTCGCTTACATCAGCCGCACCGTGGATGCCTCAGCAGTCACAGCACGTGAGGCCTATGCACAAGCCAGTGAATTTGCCATCAACGCCACCGACAAAGAGTCTCTTCTGGAAGCCGCAAGTGAGGCTGGCTACGCCACAGGAGAAGGCAAGGGCATTGCCCCTGCTGCAAGAAGCATTGCCGGCATCCGCGAGGCAACCGAAATCGTGGCTTGGACCTACCGCAGTGAGCGCGGCGAAGTGTCCAATCCAATCTTGACGGCCGACTTTTACATTGTGGCCCACCTTGACAACGTCACAGAGGCAGGCGTGCCTACCCTCGAAGCCGTGAAGGAGGAAATGACAGAGGGTGCCACCAACGAAGCCAAGGGCGATTGGTACGCCCAGCAAATGGACGGTACCAGTCTCGACGACATTGCCGTTGCCGTTGGTGAGACCGTGAAGACAGCGCGTGACGTGAGCATCAAAGTGCCCACGTTCCGAGGCAGCGGCGCAGGTCCAGAACCCAAGGTTGCCGGTGCATGCTTCTCCATTCCCGTGGGCAACATGTCAAGCCCCATTGTCGGCAAAGACGGCGTGTGGGTCATCGCTCCTGTCAGCGTCAAGGAAGCGGGTACAAAGGATTCGTACTTGGAGGAGCAAAGCACTTTGGCGACTCGGGCAAGGACCAACTTCCCGTTCACCGTGTTGAGCACCATGCAAAAAGCAGCAGACATTGACGACAACCGTCGTCAGACGAATTGATCCATCCTTTCGTCGATTGAACTTGCAAGCCCTGCCATTTGGCGGGGCTTGTGCGTGAAGGCCATCAAGATCGCCAAAGCAGGCTTCCGTCTCCGTAGCTCAGGAAACGGTACCCTTGGCCCAATGCCTCTTCGTACATGGCCTTCCAGGCATCCTCTCCAATGAACGCCGCAACCAAGCAAAGCAAGGTGCTTCCAGGTTGGTGGAAATTGGTCACCAAACCCTGAGCCATCCTGATCGTGTAGCCTGGCACCACCATGAGCTGCGTCTCGAACGACCACCGGCCATCCTGGTCCCAAGGGGCATTGGCCAAGAGATGGTCCAGCGCTTCTTGGTCCGTCCAACCCCATTTGGTCACCGCTTCCTTCAATTCTCCGTAAGGCGATCTCTGGGGCAAGCTCGGCCACCAATGTCCGTTCAACTTGTGGCCAGCGGCCAACCAGAACAGGCTTTCCAAGGTCCTCAAGCTCGTCGTTCCTGTGGCCACCCGTTTGTGCTGGTCGCGCATCATCGTCAGTGCTTCACGGGTGACGATGCAACGTTCAGCATGCATGTCATGGGCCATGATGTCTCCCTCGCCAAGCGGCTTGAAGGTGCCGGCGCCAACATGGAGCGTCAAGCGTTGCAAGCCCAAACCTGCACCCTCCATCTCCTTGAGCAAAAGGTCGTCGTAATGAAGTCCTGCTGTGGGGGCGGCAACACTTCCAGGCGACATGGCGAACACCGTTTGGTAGTCTTCCTTGTCGGCCTCCACCGCAGCGCGTCGCATGTAGGGGGGCAAGGGGGTTTTGCCCAAATCGTCCAATGCTTCTGCAAAAGTGCCGGGTGCAGGAACGTCCTCCGGGCCCTCCAAGGAGGACCACGCCAGCTTCACAACCCTCGTGCCATCGTCTGCCACATCCTCCAAGGAAATGGCCATCGCGCAGCGGGTTCCCTCGGCCGACGCTTGGCCATCTGACCACTTTTTGGCATTGCGCACCATGGCCTTCCAACGCACCGGTTGACGGCTTGACAAAACCCGCTCCATGGGCCCCTCCATTGGGGCCAAGAGAAACACCTCCAATTGTCCTCCGGTGGTTTTGGTCGCAAGGATGCGTGCGTGCAACACCTTGGTGTCGTTCGCCCAAACACCATCTGCACCCGCTTGCTCCAACTGGGGTACAAAGGACTCAAAAGTGGCATGCTCCAACGTTCCGTCCACGTGCCTCACCAACATGCGCGCCGCGCGACGTGGTTCAACGGGATGTTTGGCAATGGCCTGGTCGGGCAAATCGTATTGAAACTCGTTTGCGTTCACCTTCCAAAGGTACCCTCGCACTACCTTCGTTTCATGAGCAATCATCTCATCGTTGGCGCTGCAGGACAATTGGGCGTCGAACTCATGCTTGCACTGCAGGCAAAATATGGCGCCGAGCGCGTCACCCTGTCGGACATACGGCCCGTGCCACATCCCCAAGCTGAGGCGAGTGAATTCATCCTTTGCGATGCCCAGGACAAGGATGCCCTCGACCACTTGATCGAGCGGACCCAACCCAGCACCGTGTACATGCTCGTGGCCATGCTTTCTGCCAAAGGGGAGTCGGCACCCATGGCCGCTTGGGGGCTCAACATGAACCCCTTGCTGCACACCTTGGAAGCGGCGCGAAGAGGCATGGTGAAGCACATTTTTTGGCCCAGCTCCATGGCGGTGTTTGGCCCCAACGCCCCCAAAGACCTCACTCCGCAAGAGACCAACTTGTGCCCCACCACAGTCTACGGGGTTTCGAAAGTGTCAGGAGAATTGTGGTGCCAGTACTACCACGACAAATTTGGGGTGGATGTCCGCAGCATTCGCTACCCCGGATTGATTGGGTTCCGGTCTGAACCCGGAGGAGGAACGACGGACTACGCCGTGGAGGCCTTCCAAGCTGCGTTGGAAGATCGCACGCTGCAATGCTATTTGGCACCCGATGAGCGGCTTCCCATGATGACCATGGAGGACGCCGTGCGTGGCACCTTGGAGTTGATGGAGGCACCCGCCCACAACATCCGTGTTCGGACGTCCTACAACCTCCAAGGCTGTTCCTTCACCCCAGACGAATTGGCCAGAGCCATCCAACAGACCGTGCCTGGTTTTGACATGCACTGCGTCCCGGATGCCCGACAAGACATTGCAGCGTCGTGGCCCAACAGCTTGGACGACACGGAAGCCCAGAAGGATTGGGGTTGGCGCCCAAAACACGATGTCCAGGGGTTGGTGGCCCACATTCTGGAAGGCATTTCTCCACCTGTCGATGGTTGAGAAGGTGTGACAAACGGACGGACAGGATGCGTTGTTTGGTCTTTTCTTTGCACGTGAACACGAACCGACGACCATGGACTCCCTGCACATCAGCAACAGCCTGACAAGAACCAAAGAGCCTTTCGAGCCGATCCATCCGCCCTTTGTGGGCATGTACGTCTGTGGACCGACGGTTTACAGCAATGTGCACTTGGGCAATGTCCGCACGTTCTTGACCTTCGACATTGTCTACCGCTACCTTCAGCACCTCGGATTCAACGTGCGCTACGTGAGGAACATCACCGATGTCGGCCATTTGACGGGAGACACCGACGATGGGGAGGACAAAATTGGCAAGAAGGCGCGGCTTGAAAACATCGAACCCATGGAGGTGGTGCAACGGTACACCAACGACTTCCACGATGTGATGAACGTGTTCAACATCCTGCGGCCCTCGATCGAGCCCACCGCCACGGGACACATCGTGGAGCAAATCGAGTCCATCCAAAAGATCATGGGCAACGGGTATGCTTATGAAGTCAACGGCAGTGTCTACTTCAGTGTTCGGCAATTCAGTGAGGACCATCCTTACGGGGAATTGTCTGGACGGAAAATCGACGAGCTCATGGCGAACACACGGGACCTCGATGGCCAAAGTGAAAAGAGGGACCCCCTTGATTTCGCCCTTTGGAAGGCCGCCGATGCGAGCCACCTCATGCAATGGCCTTCCCCATGGGGCATGGGTTTTCCAGGGTGGCACCTCGAATGTTCTGTCATGAGCACCAAATATTTGGGCGAAACCTTCGACATCCACGGTGGAGGCATGGACCTCAAATTCCCACACCACGAGTGTGAAATCGCGCAAAATGTTGGGGCCAACGGAGAAGAGCGCCCGGTGCGCTACTGGATGCATGGCAACATGCTCACGGTGAACGGCCGCAAAATGTCCAAATCGGAGGGCAATGGATTCACCCCCGAAGAACTCATCACGGGCAACCACAAACTCTTGGAACAAGGGTACAGCCCGATGACTGTTCGCTTCTTCATGCTGATGGGCCACTATGCCAGCACCCTAGACTTCAGCAATGAGGCCCTCCAAGCGGCAGAAAAGGGGCTCTCCAAGCTGGAGAAGGCCATGGTCACACTTGAAGGTCTTGGGCCTTCTGAGGGCGAGACATCTTTCGACGCAGAGGCTTTCGCGGCAAAATGTCGAGGGGCGATGAACGACGACTTCAACACGCCCATCTTGATTGCCACCTTGTTCGACGCCGTGAAATCAATCAACAGCGCAGCGGCAGGTCTCACCACCTTGACGGCCGCGGATTTGGAGGTTCTTCGAAACACCTTCCAGGCATTTGTGCGGGACGTGCTCGGCCTGCAAGCGGAAGGAGTCACATCCGCCGCCGCGGGTGGCGGTGCCGAAACAGAAGCATATCTGGACCTGCTAGTGACCATGCGTGGCGAGGCCAAGGCCAACAAGGACTGGGGCACTGCCGACAAAATCCGGGACGTTTTGTCCGCCCAGGGCGTCACCATCCAAGACAGCAAAGACGGAAGCTCCTGGACCCGTGAATGACCGCCTGTTTCTCCCATTGACGCTTGGCTTGGTCCTGGCATGGACCCAAGGTTGTGAAGCCCCATCCTCTCCAGAGTTGCCCCAGGCTGTCGAGGCCCAGGAAAAGGAGGTTCTTCGTCCTTCTTTTGACGCAGACTCAGCCTTTGCTTTTGTGGCAAAACAGGTGGATTTTGGCCCCCGAGTGCCCAACACCCCTGAGCACGACCGCTGCGGCCGCTGGCTCGCGGAGGAGTTGGCGCGGCATGGCGCTGAGGTCACCGTACAAGAGGGACGCGCAAGGGCCTACGACGGGTCCATTTTGGACATGCAGAACATCGTGGGCACGTTCCATCCCGAATCCCGCGACCGCATCTTGCTCTTCGCCCACTGGGACACCAGACCCTTTGCCGACAAAGACAGCACACGAACACGTGAGCCCATTGATGGCGCGAACGATGGTGCCTCAGGCGTAGGGGTGTTGTTGGAGGTGGCACGTCAACTCGGCGAGCGGCCTTCTGATGTCGGCGTGGACATCATCTTCTTTGATGCCGAGGACTACGGCAAACCCGAATGGCTCCCAGCCACAGAAAATGGTTACAAGGATTGGTGCTTGGGAAGCCAATACTGGGCTCAAAATCCACATCGACCAGGCTACAGGGCAAGGTTTGGGGTTTTGCTTGACATGGTCGGGGCTTCCGATGCTGCCTTTCACCAAGAGGGGACAAGTTTGAAGTATGCCCCCCACATTGTGCGAAAGGTGTGGAAGCGTGCCGAGGATTTGGGCTTTGGCGCTCGGTTTTCCACCTCCCCCACGCCCATGACCATTGACGACAACTATTTCATTTCAGAAATGGCCGGGATCCCTAGCGCCAACATTGTGGACTACCGCATTCAGGTGAGGCCCATGGGCTACGGTCCATTCCACCACACCCACGCGGACAACATGAGCATCATCGACAAAGCCACGTTGCTCGAAGTTGGCACGACCGTCCTGTCTGTGGTTTACGCCCCCTGACAGCTCCATCATTCATGCACCGCGGGGTGTCAGAAACCTGTCCTCTGCGCCCCAATTTGACTTGGTTCCTCAAGTTACCTTGGCTGTCATGCCACGCATGCGGTCATATTTCGTTGGAATCCTAGGCCTGTGGATGGGCCTCTCCTATGGGCTGGTTGCGGCACCGGCTCTTTTGGACCGCGCCGACACCATGCGCATGCAAGGCAAGGTGGTCCAAGCGCTCTCTCTTTACAGAACACTCTTGTCCGAGCCACTTTCAGGTTGCGATTTGGCCCGAACCCATCTAGGGATGGGCCACATCCAATGGAATGCCGGCAACCTCTCAGAGGCCAAACAAGAGCTTCTGCTCGCCATGCGGACTTGTGCCACCTGCCCGACCTATCGACGCACACCCCTGTCGTTGGAATTGGCCCAGCTCCTTGTCGCCTGTGGCCGAACCGCCGACGCCCTGCGCACACTGACCAAAGAGCAAGAGCTTGGCCCCATGGCCGCGCTCGTGCCCAAGATGGAACTTTCCTTGGCGGAATTGCATTTTGTCCAAGGACATTGGCAAGCCACCTGGGACGCCACCACCCTCCAAAAAGGGGTCCGGGCGAGAGGCTTGCGTCTCCAAGCAGGAGCCATGTTGGGCCATCCCTTGGCAGACCTCGCCATCGATGCCTATGTCCGAGAGGTCCGGCCATCTGAACGGGACCAAGCCTTGGGGGAATTGACCCACCTTCACACCTTGCTCACTTCCACCAACCGCATGCAGGAAGCCCTGTCTTTGGCCAAAAAAATGGTCCAACTTTGCGACCCCATTGCAGATGCGGAGCGTTGGACCTTGGGGCAGTTGAGGGTGGCGGTCTCCGCTGAGCGGGCCCAAAAGCCGCTCGAAGCCCTCCTGGCCTTTCACGAGGCGAGCAGAACTGCACATCAGCTGGCGGACCTTTCTCTGCGCGCGCGGATCGCCAGGGAACAGGCCCGGTTTGAAAAAGAACGAGGGGCCGAAGGGGCCGCGTACGGTCACCTTGCCTTGGCGGACAGCTTGACCCTTGCCCTTTTGCAAACGGCCAAGACTTCGGGCGATGCCAAAGGATTCTCCTCCTATCCAGTGATGAGCGACGACCCCTTCGAACTGGCAGCCGCCAAGGCCATGCAACCCAGTCCTTCTCCTGGACCATGGCCCTTTGCATGTGCCCTGATTCTTCTAGGGCTTTTGGCCACTTCATTGCGTTCCAACCAACTCAAGCAAGCGCTTCGCAAAGAGCGGGTGCGGGCATTGCGCATGCAACGCATGGCGGCCGGTGAGCCCACGGGCGAACTAGGAAAGGAGATGGAGCTCTCGGGCTATGGCATCGGAGAACAAGGTGGCGTGGAAGAAGTCCTGACACGGCCCAACCGCCTCGACTTCGACGACATCATTGCCTCCTTGGAGACGGACCATGGCACAGCCATTGAATGGGAATTTGAAGGCAGCTCCGAAGGTTCCACAGCCCCGGAAGGCCTGCTTTCCTTGCTCTCTGCCACGGTGCGAAAACTGTTGCCCCAAAGCCCATCAGACGCTCCTTTGACCGGCACCATTCGAAACGACTGGCATGGCATTCACGTGCAAATCGAAGGTCCGGAAACCCCCTCCACGCTTGAGCTTCAGCGCATGTTTGCCGGCGGTGTGCACAGCAGCACATGGAACCCCGTGTTGGTTCAAATTGAAAAGCTTGCAGGCAGATTCACGGTCGAAAAGAAGGTGACAGGGGAATTGGCATTGACCTTCCTGTTGCCCCACCAGCAGGTCTAAGTGGGGCTAGCGCTCTCCTGCGAATTGATCGAGGAAGCGAACGTCGTTTTCAAAAAAGTGACGCAAGTCCCCAATTTGGTACCGCAACATGGTGATGCGTTCGATGCCCATGCCAAACGCATAACCACTGTAGACCTTCGAGTCGATGCCATTGGCTTCCAAGACATTGGGGTCCACCATTCCACAACCCAAAATTTCGAGCCAACCGGTGCCTTTGGTGATGCGCTTGTCCACTTCCGTTTTCAACCCCCAATACACGTCGACCTCGGCGCTGGGCTCGGTGAAGGGGAAATAGGATGGGCGCAGTCGGATGTCTGTATCTGGACCAAAGAAGCACCGCGCAAAATGCAGCAAGGTTTGCTTGAGGTCTGCAAACGACACGTCTTTGTCGATGTAGAGACCTTCGATTTGGTGGAACATGCAATGGGCCCGTGCTGAAATGGCTTCGTTTCTGAAGACCCTGCCTGGCATGATCAAGCGCATCGGTGGTTCGCGCTTTTCCATTTCACGCACTTGAACCGAACTGGTGTGGGTCCGCAACAACACGTCGGGATCTCGCTCTACAAAAAAGGTGTCTTGCATGTCCCGAGCAGGGTGCTCCGGTGGGAAGTTGAGTCCGCTGAACACATGCCAATCGTCCTCCACCTCGGGGCCTTCCGCCACGGCAAACCCCATGTTTTGGAAAATCTCCACGATTTCACGCCTCACCACCTGCAGGGGGTGGTGCGTGCCGACAGGCACACCGCCTGAAGGTCTTGTGGCATCCAACCCAGATGCTTGGGCCGCCGTACGTGTGGATTGTTGGGCCTCCTTGACCTTGGCTTCCACCGCTTGCTTGAGGCCGTTGAGCATGGGGCCAAGCTCTCTTTTTTCTTCCCCAGGCACCTCCTTGAAGGCTGCCATCAAATCCTTCATCTTTCCTTTTCGGCCCAAAAAGGACACGCGAAAGGATTCCACTTCGTCAGGTCCAGACAACTGGACCTGCGCCACCTCCTTCAACAATGCCTCGATTTGATCCTTCATGTGATTTGGGTTTGCATCCAACTGCCTCCAAACTCAGTTCAAACGCTTCATGCGCATCACCACGTCCTCCATTGGACGGTCGCCACGGCGACGGTCGGTGGGCACTGCGGCAATGCTGTCGATGATGTCGAGCCCCTCCACCACGTAGCCGAATACAGTGTACTGCATGTCCAAGAACGGCGTGCCGCCAAGTCTTTTGTAAGTCGCCTTGGACGAGTCAGAATAGACAAACTGACCGTTCTCAACATTCTCCAAACCCTTGCCGTATTCATTGGCGAAGTTGGCGATGCGTCCCTCGATTCCGCTCATTTCCACTTCGCTGAAGGGACGTCCCTGAACCAGGTAAAACTGACTTCCTGAACTCCGGCGCTCCGGGTTGACATTGTCTCCTTGACGCGCCGCAGACAGGGCTCCCTTGAAATGAAGGTGGTCGGCGCGGATCTCTGCCTCGATGGTGTATCCCGGGCCTCCACTGCCCAAGCGCGTGTCGGCAGAAGCTCCCTTGCTTTGGGGATCGCCTCCTTGCACCATGAACTCTCGGATCACGCGGTGGAAAATCAGGCTGTCGTAGAAGCTGTCCTCCACGAGTTTGAGAAAGTTGTCTCGGTGCTGAGGTGTGGAATCGCTCAGTTGCACCACCATGGGGCCAAAACGCGTGTCAATCTGCACCATCGCTGGGCCTTCAGAAGCACCTGAACCTTGGTCCATTTTGGTCTCACATCCAGAGGCAGATATCAACAAAAGCGACACGGCCAGCATCAAAGAACTGGCGAAGAAGGTGGGGGTGAAGAAACGCATTTGGTCTTTTTTCATCATCTTTGGGGTCTGACGTCAAAGTTAGACGCTACCCTAGACACGACACGACCATGACAAGAATTTTCTCAATTGCATTGTTGGCAGCAGCCACCCTGATGATCGGCGGTTGCTATGAAATGGACGACACCATTGCCAACATCTACGTGGTCCGTATGGAAGGCGGTGAGGAAGTTCCCGTGTCGGATGCAGAGGTGCGTTTGTTTGCCCTGGGCTCGTTGGACGAGGACTTTGTCGGAGAGCCCCGTTTCGACACCACGCAGGTCACTTCCAACCAAGGGTTCACCTCCTTCAACTTCTCCTCCTTCTACGTGGCAGGACAGGCAGGTTTCGCAGTGCTCGACGTGGAATGCACCAAGGGTGCCCTGACCGGCACAGGTCTCATCAAAATTGAAGAGATGCTGACCAACGAGACGACCGTGATCATGGAATGACCCCCAGGTCTTCCCTCCAAGTCTTTCAGTCCACCAAGTTCTCCCCAGTGTCGCGACCAAGCCAAGCGGCGAAGTAGTCGAGCAACGCCCGTTTCATCATGATTTCTTGCTCCTCAGGCGTCAATGCCGGGATTGGGGTCCCCGTGCGGAAGTGAGGCCATCCCTCCTCGTCCTCTCCGTCCCTCACGTAGTGTCCCAAAGGCTCGAGCAAGGTGCACACCCCGACGTGCATCAAGTCCAGCTTTTCATCCTTTTTGTAGCGCTTTGCGCCTTGCCCTGCCTCTTGAAGGCCCACTGCAAACACCATGCTCGTGACATCGGGCTCGTCCCCAAAACGCTCCATCATGAGCCGAACAAGGGCCAGCCAATCTTTCTCAAATGCGAAATCCATGGTCGGACAGGGTTGTTGAAGACAAAAAAAAGCCACGAGTTTCGTGGCTTTTGTCGGGATGACTGGACTTGAACCAGCGACCACACGTCCCCCAGACGCGTACTCTACCAACTGAGCTACATCCCGATGGAGGGGTGCAAATGTAGGTGTTTTTCTTCCACAAGAAAAAGCCACGAACAAAGTAGATTTGCAAGAAGACTTAGGCAACCCCTCAATCGACCCCATGAAGATTTCCGCACGCTGGCTCCGACAATTGTTTCCCTTCGACGTCGAAGTGGCAGAAGCAGCCCAAGTCCTCACGGCCACGGGACTGGAAGTGGAAGGCGTGGAAACTGTCGAAGACGTCCCAGGAGGTTTGAGGGGCGTGGTGGTGGGACTTGTGACTGGCTTGGCACCCCATCCCAATGCCGACCGTTTGCGCATTTGCACCGTAGACATCGGGCACGATGACGGTCCCTTGACCATCGTCTGTGGTGCAGCCAATGTGGCAGAAGGCCAAAAAGTACCGGTCGCGACGGTAGGCACCACCCTTCATCCCCAATCTGGTGAACCTTTCAAAATCAAGAAAGGCAAAATCAGGGGCGAGGTGTCTTTGGGCATGATCTGCGCAGAAGACGAACTTGGACTGGGCAGCAGCCATGACGGCATCATGGTCCTTGACGAAGGAGTGTCTGTGGGGGCGCACCTGGGCGATGTGCTGGGCATGGAAGGAGATGAAGTCATTGAAATCGGTTTGACGCCCAACCGCAACGATGCCATGGGCCACTGGGGTGTTGCAAGGGACCTTCGCGCAGGGCTTATGCATGGAACCGTCGAGGGCATAGGCCCCATGAAGGTTGGCGAGCTTGTGGTGCCCCAATTGACCTCTCTGGACGTGGCCCTCCAACAACAGGCATCGTTCGAACTCGATGTGCAAGCCCAAGAGGATTGTCCGCATTATCTCGCAGTGGAACTACACGGGGTGAACATTCAGCCCAGCCCAGATTGGGCCCAAAAGCAACTTCGTGCCATTGGGGTCCAACCCATCAACAACGTGGTGGACGCCACCAATTTGGTCTTGCACGAATGGGGCCATCCCCTTCATGCATTCGACCTTGACTGCATCCAAGGTTCCAAAATGGTGGTGCGCAATGCGCATGCCGCGGAGCCCTTCCAAACCTTGGATGGACAAGATCGGGAATTGGACGCCAGAGACTTGGTGATTGCCGACGAACAAGCGCCCATGTGTTTGGCTGGCGTCTACGGAGGTGCGCACAGTGGCGTGTCCGACGCCACCACCAAGGTGCTGATCGAAGCTGCTTGGTTCCATCCTGTGACGGTGAGAAAAACCGCCAAGCGCCATGGGCTGAGCACGGATGCCAGCTTCCGCTTTGAGCGAGGGGTCGACCCCCAAACCGTGAAAAAGGCGGCAGAACGCTGCGTGGCCTTGCTGACCGAATGGTCGGGGGCTGAGTTGAAAGCAGCTGTTGAATTTGTTGGCTCCCCGAGGGTGGAAGAAGCCCATGTTGAACTCGACTTGACTTGGCTGTTTGGCTTTTTGGGAACGGAGATTGAACGCCATCGATTGAGGTCCATCATGGAGGCGCTTGACATTTCGATTTCCAAGGAAGAGGACAACACATGGTCCCTCGTGGTGCCGGCCTACCGAAGCGATGTGACACGTCCTGCAGACCTTGCCGAAGAGGTGCTTCGCATCCATGGTTTTGACCACGTGCCCCTCCCCTCACGCATGTCCGGAACCCTTGAGGTGCCTGAAAAACCCAGCCGGGAGGACGTTTTGTTCGGTTGGCGTGAGCTCTTGGTCCATCTCGGATTCAGTGAAATCATGTCCAACTCTTTGACCAAGGCTTCTTATGCAGAGCTTGTGAAGGACAGGGATTTGACGCCAGAAGAAAGTGTGCCCATGCTCAATCCTTTGAGCTCTGACCTGGGTGCCATGCGGCAAAGCTTGATTTTTCAGGGCCTGGAAGCCATTGCGCGCAACACGAACCACCAGCACCCCAACCTCAGGATGTTTGAGTTTGGTCGGTCCTACCGTCGCAAATTGACCCCACAAGACGGTGGTGAAGACAAGTTCATGTACGACGAGAAAGAACACCTGAGTCTCTGGATCACAGGACGCGCGCATCCAGAGAGTTGGAACAGGGCGAAAGGAAAAGAAGGTCAAGCGGGGCTTTACGATCTGAAGCATGCTGTGGAAGCCCTGATGGATGCCGTGGGGCTCAAAGTGCTCGCGGAGTCTGAAACGGAAACGGAAGGGCTGCTGGCAGAGGGGCTCATCCTTCGACATCCCAATGGAAAAGAGGTGGGACGTTGGGGACTTGTCCAACCCCATGTGGCTGAAGCTTGTGGTGTCCATGCGCCCGTGTATTGGGCCGATTTTGATGTGGCACAACTTTGGAAAGCCGTCCGCAAGCGGAAGATCAAGGCAAAAGAACTGCCCAAATTTCCTTCCGTTCGCCGAGATCTTGCCCTCGTCGTGGACAAGTCCATCCCCTACGAGTCGCTGCGTCTGGCAGCCCAAAAAGCGGAACGCAAGCTTTTGCAAGAGGTGTCCCTCTTCGATGTCTACGAAGGCAAGGGGATGGAAGAGGGCGAAAAAAGTTACGCCATGGCGTTTCGCCTTCAGCACCCCGATGCAACGCTGACCGACAAACAAATTGAATCTGCAATGTCACGGATTTTGGCGGCCTTGGAGGCGTCGGGCGCGCGGCTTCGCTGATTCCCATCCCCTGAGCATGTCCACACGTCAACGCCCCATCTTGACACCGCCCATCCAAGTGGGCCACATCTACTACCGCCTCACCCGCATCTTGGTTTGGGCGGGGTTCAGCCGCTACTTCCGCATTCATGGCTTGGAGGGACTCGAGGACTTGCCCCCCAAAGGCACCCCGACCATTTTTCTGGGCAACCACCAAAACGGGATGATGGACCCCATGCCGTTCTGTGGATTTGTGCCCCAACAAATCCATTGGCTCACCAGGGCCGATGTCTTTTGGAACAAAGTCTCAAGACACATTCTCTACGGCTACAACCAACTCCCGATCTACCGACAAAGAGACCGTGTGGAGGACATCCGCATGCGGAACGACGTCATCTTTGACGTGTGTGTCGACCGCATGCATGCCGGCGCCGCCATGGGAATTTTTCCCGAAGGCAACCACAACCCTTTCCCGTCGCTTAGGCCTTTGAAAGGTGGCCTTGCAGAGATGCTGGCGAGGTCCGCCAAGCGTCATCCTGCCCTTCGGGACATTCAAGTGGTCCCCATCGGCTTGGACTACGAAGACTATGTCGACTGGAGAAGGGGATTCAGAATGCGCATCGGTCAGCCCGTGCCGTTTGCGGACCTTTTGTTGGAAGATGGGACCATTGACAAACCGGCATTGAATGAACGCGTCTCCAAGGCCATGAGAGAGGTGATGGTGGATCTGCAGCCAGCCGAAGCCCAGCCATTCCTTCACCACGCATTGCGGGCCCTTCGCACCACCGAACGGTCCACCTCGTCATGGTCGAAGGTGCCCACCTTGCTGCAAGCTTGGGCCCACCAGTGGGCGAACGAGCCCCAATGGGCTGAAGGCATCAAGAAGGCACATGGCGATTGGATGGACGCATGGTCCGCCATGGGCTCTCCAAGCAGGCCTGAAGCTTGGGGCTGGAAGAAAGAGGACGTGCGGTCCTCCAGGACCTGGTTGGCCCTGTTCACCCCTCTGGCAATCCTCGCCCATGCCAGCACCTGGCCCGCCATGGCCTTGGTGAAATGGTGGGTCCAGAGGAGCGTACGCAAGCCCGAATTTGTGTCCACAATGAGGTTGGGCTACGGCATTGTCATGCTTCCCCTTTGGTGGCTGTTCACGTGTGCCCTGGCTGCGGCGTTGGCGCCTGACGGGCTTGGTTGGCTCGCGGCAGGAGCCACATGGGTGTGGGGCCAGGCCGGTTCACGGTTTTATGGGTGGCACGTGAGCGCCATGTTTCATGAAAAAGATGCCAAAGAGGGGCAAACCTTTTGGAACGACGACGCCTTTGCTGAGGTCAGGTCCAAATGGGAAGTTTACCTGAAAACCGTTCAAAAGGCGAATCAACCATCGCCCTGAGGATTCCTTCACGCCAAGTTCACATTCCGATAACCCAACATGCCGCAACTTTCAGACATGGGAAAGCAGCTCATTTTGCTTGTGGACGATGAACCCGACATCCTCGACTTCATCGAATACAACCTCGTGAAAGAGGGATACGATGTCCGGACTGCCGAGAATGGGAAGGATGGGGTCGCATTGGCGAAAAAGCTCACCCCCGACCTCATTTTGCTGGACATGATGATGCCAGAGATGGACGGTGTTGAGGCATGCACAGAAATCCGCAAAACCACCTCCCTTGACCGGACCATCGTGGCCATGCTCACCGCACGCGGAGAAGACTACAGCCAAATCGCCGGCTTTGACGCTGGCGCCGACGACTACATCTTGAAGCCGGTGAAACCCCGTGTCTTGATTTCCCGCATCCAAGCCTTGTTGCGACGCAAAAAGTCAGCGAGTTATGTCGGCGGCGATTACGACGGCACAGGGCTCATGATCGACCCTGAACGCTATGTGGTCCTTCTCGAAGGCAAAGAGCTCTCCTTGCCCAAAAAAGAATTTGAATTGCTGAGCCTTTTGGCCTCTCAGCCGGGTCGGGTGTTTGGACGTGAGAAAATTTTGGCCACAGTTTGGGGGACGGATGTGGTCGTGGGCGACCGCACCATCGACGTCCACATCCGGAAATTGCGTGAAAAGTTGGGCGAACATTTCTTCAAGACGGTCAAGGGCGTGGGGTACAAATTCGTAGGCTGATGGGAAGCCAGAGTCCACATTCTGTTGCCGTTCAGACCTCCACTTCGGCTGGGGTCATCACCATGATTTGCACGGCCTTGGTCATGTGGCTGGCCGGAGTGAGCGAGCATGCCTGGATGCCTCCTGTGTCCGGTCTCATGGTCGCCGTCTTTTCTTACGTGATGATCTACCGGCAGCTGGGGCTCTACCTCCAGGAGCGCCTGCGAATCATCTACAAAACCATCCGACGCGTCAAGGGATCGGGAAGCCAACTCAACGTCGATCTCGGCGAAGACATCATTGAGCAGGTCAACAGAGATGTCATGATTTGGGCAGAATCTCAAATTGAGGAAATCACCGCCCTCCGAGAGACAGACACGTTCCGCAAAGAATTCATCGGCAACTTGGCCCATGAATTGAAAACACCGGTGTTCAACATCCAAGGGTTCATCTTGACTTTGCTCGAAGGTGGCATGGAAGATGTTGAAGTCAGCCGGAAGTTTTTGCTCAAGGCTGCCAAAAATGTCGACCGCATGTCGGGGTTGCTGGAAGATTTGGATGTCATCACCAAGATGGAGGCCGGAAACCTGGACATTGAAATGGTGCCCTTTGACTTGCTGGAAATCATCCGCGAGACCCTCGACAACATGGAGAACAAGGCCAAGAAAAACGACATTTCACTCGCATTCAAGGGCAACTTTGCAGAGGGAAAGCTGATGGTCTTGGGCGACTCTGACAAAATTGTCCAAGTCCTGACCAATCTCATCGTCAACAGCATCAATTACGGGGAAAAAGGCGGGGAAAGTCAGGTGCGTTGCTACGACGCGGACGATGCCATTCTTGTGGAAGTCGCCGACACGGGCATTGGCATTGATGCATCCCACCTCGGCCGCGTTTTCGAACGGTTTTACCGCGTGGACAAGTCCCGGTCCCGCCACGCTGGAGGCTCTGGCTTGGGTTTGGCCATCGTCAAGCACATCGTGGAGGCGCATGGACAAACCGCCAATGTACGCAGCACCGTAGGCCAAGGATCAACCTTCAGCTTCACGTTGCAAAAGGCCTGACCCCGCAGCATTCACAAATGGGTTGAGGGCCTTCTCTTCCCCCACAGTGGTGGGGCCTCCGTGGCCCGGCCAAATCACCGTTTCTTCGGGCAGGGTGTACAATTGCTGCTCAATGCTCCGTACCAAGTCAGGGGCGTGGCATCCAGGCAAGTCCGTTCTGCCTATGCTCCTTTGAAAGAGCACGTCCCCTCCAAGTACCCATCCCGCCTCATGGCAAACGAAGGCCACGTGACCAGGTGCATGGCCTGGCACAAAACGCACCTCCATCGTCACATCGCCCAACACCAAGACTTGGCCTTCCTTCAAATCCAGACAGGGTTCCGGCAAAGGGTCCATGGAAATGCCGTACATCTGGGCTGCCAAAGGTCCCTGCTGGTAGGTGGGGGCATCCTTGGGGTGCATTCGTGGGGCAAGACCAAACGTTTGGAACATCCAATGGCATCCCATGACATGGTCCAAGTGGGCGTGGGTCAAAAGCACCTCTGTGGGTCGGGCCTTCAACCGTGAACAAAGCGCCTGAAAAGCGTCTCTTTCCTCACGGGTCGCCATGCCAGGGTCCACGACAAGGAGTTGGCCTTGACCGAGTTCCACGATGTACGTCTGTTCTCCAAAGCCATTGCATGTGAGGGAATGCACCATGAGGCGTAATTTCGGGAAGAATGTCGCTTCGTCCTTTCCATTTCACCATGCTCTTGGTCCTAGGGGTCTTTCTCATGGCAGTCCCCAATGCCTTGGGGCAGTTCACGGATGGACTCAATGTGGAGTACGGCAAAAACCGCGTGCAATACCGTGGGTTCGAATGGCAGTATTTCGAACAAGGCATGTTCGAAGTCTACCACTACCGCGGAGGAGACCAAGCTGCTGGACAAGTTGCCAGGGTGCTGGACACCGAGGCCAAGGAACTCGCTCCTCTTTTTGGACGCGCCATGGAAGGCCCCATTCAGGTCCTGGTGTTCAATTCCCAAGAAGAGTTCAGACAGAGCAATGTCGGCATCATGCTGGCCCAAGATGAAGCCACCAACATTGGAGGAGCGGCCCGGTTGGTGGGGAGCAAAATGTTTGTCTATGCCACAGGCGACAGGCAGCGTTTGTTGGAGGATGTTCGCGAAGGTTTGGCCAGGATTCTCTTCAACCAAGCCATGTACGAAGCCCAATGGAGCGATGCATTGCGCAGTGGCAATCTGGTGCAAGTGCCCGAATGGATGTCAGAAGGGCTCGCGCGGTATGCTTCCAGAAGGCTGGATCCCGAAAGCCAAGGGCGGATCCTCGATGCTTGCCAAACCGGCGCATTCGAACGCATCGACCAAACCAGCGGGGCGGATGCGGCCCTTTTGGGGCAAGGGATGTGGGCCTATGTGGCGGACATCTACGGGGTCCCGACAGTGGCCAACGTCTTGTACATGACCCGGATCACCAGGAGTGTCGAAAATGGCTTCAGGCTGGCCACAGGCTTCATGCTCTCTGACCTCGCGATGGAAGCAAAGGGGTACCATCTGCGGCAGGCTGGCCCTTCCTATGCGGACCGTTTCCCCTCTTTTGACCGGCCCAAAGAACTGAGAAAGGCGAAGCGAATGCTTGGCGATGACATTCCCATGCGCGCCAACCCAAGATTGCACTGCCAACAATTCCTCCCTTCTCCCGATGGCACACAGATGGCCTTCACCACGAACGAGCGCGGGCAATGGCGCGTAGGCACCCTTGACCTTCGCACGGGGAAGAGGACATGGCACGCGGTGTTGGGCCACCGTCTCGACCGGTTGAACGACGACCTTGCCCCACGTCTGGCTTGGCACCCCAAGGGCAAAACCCTCGCATTCGCCTTGGAACTTGAAGGCGCTCCACGTTTGGGCCTTGTCAACATGGCCACCCAAAATGTGGACTTGCGCGAAATCTTCAAAATCGACCAAATCCTGGACATGGCGTATTCCCCGGACGGTCGGATTCTCTTGATGTCTGCCCTGCAGGATGGCCACAGCGACCTCTACCGTTACGACGTCTTGGCCAACAACCACCGCCCGTTGTGGAGGGACCGATTTGACGATCTCCAGCCCGCTTTTTGGCCTGGATCGACGCAATTCATGTTCGCCTCGAATCGGCCCGATGACACCCTCAGAAAAGACCTTTTGGACCACCCTTTTCCGCCCAACCTGGACCTTTACGTGGGGGATTTGGCAGACGACCCCATCGAATTGACGCGGTGGACGCACACCCCTGATGTGGATGAACGGCACCCCCATCCGATGGACCACCAGGAGTTCCTCATGGTGCAGCGCAAGGAGGGCGACATCGAGGACGGCCTCGGGTTTGGGTGGCGGGACAGCACCATTGTGGCCGTCGACACCATTGTGCGGTACCGCAACTTCACGCAATTGAGAAGCGCCACCGCGATGCCACAAGGAGCGACCGCGGCCTTCTTGGGCAGGGACACTTCGCGGTTCATGTTGCCACGCGCCGGCATTCACCACTGGGTTGCCCTGCCCATGCCCGACTTGTCCGCGCTTCACTCTCAAGAACCTGAAGTCCAAATGGCCGTGTCCGACGACTTGCCATACCCCACCCAACTGCCTGAGTGGGACCGCCCGTTTGCGCCAGACGAAATCAATTTCAGAGACTATGTTTTTGAGGGGGAAGAAATCGCCACTGCAGTCCCAACCGAGCAGCCCGGCACCAACGACAACCCAACCCAAAAGGAGGCCTCCTATGCTCGATTGGTGCCGAGGAATTATCGGTTGAACTTTGCTCTGGACAAATTGCAAACAGCCTTGAACAACACGTTTGGCACCAACTTCTACCAACCGTACAACAGCCAAGTCAATGCCCAACCTGGACTTGGAAATGCCACTGAAATCCGGATCAGCGATGTGATGGACGACAAACATTTCATCGGCGGATACACGATTCCTGCCAATTTGTCCAACACCTTCTTTGGACTGGCTTATCTCAATTTGGAAGGGCAATTGGACAAAGAGCTCTCCTTCCAAAGACAATCCAGTGTTCGGATCGACCCTGGAACTGGACAGCTTGTTGAAACGGCCAACCATCTGTTGCGCAGAGAGTGGCGATGGGCCTTGGATGAAGTGAGGAGCATCCGTTGGGGCGTCGCCTTCCGCTTCAGCCAAGACGCGGTGCAAGGCACGGACTTGTTGTCGCTCAGCGAACCCAACAGCACTGGCGAACAATTGGGCCTTCAGGTGGCCTTTGTCCACGACGACACGCGGTCGCCAAGGCTCAACATTCGACATGGGCTACGGGCCAGATTTTGGGCGGAATATTTTGTGGACGGGGTGGCGACTTCCACAGCGCAGCAACCTGGTGACGGCCTTCAAGTGCCTGACAATGGATGGTCCTTCGGAACCGTTGGGTTCGACGTACGACGCTATTTTCCTTTGGTGGGGCCCAGCATTTTGGCGCTGCGCACCGCCGCTGATTGGAGCATTGGCCAAAAGCGTTTGCTGCACATGCTTGGCGGCACAGACAACAGCCTGTCCATCAATGGCAATGCCAACACGCCTGTCGACCCGGACATCCCTTTTGCCTACCAAGCCCGCATCTCTCCCCTTCGTGGCTTTCAAAACAACGTGCGCAATGGCTCGCATGTGGCGGTGGCGAATGCTGAAATCCGGCTGCCCATTTTCTTCAACAGCACAGGAAAAACAGACTTCTTGAAACACCTTCAGGCCATCGGCTTTGCCGATGTAGGCGCTGCCTGGACGGGGCTGCACCCCTACACCGACGACAACTCCTTCAACTTTGTCACCGTAGAGGCCAACCCCATCACGGTCACTGTCCGCAACAACCGTGAGCCCATCCTTTACGACCTTGGCTTTGGCCTGAGATCTCGGGTGCTGGGGTACTGGCTCGCGGCCGACTGGGCCTATGGCGTGGACGATGGCATCACTTTGCCTCGCAGATTCACCTTGTCTTTGAACTTCGATTTTTGACCTCATCATGGACCCCATCACCTTGTTCTCTCTTCTCATCATCGGTCTCGTGGCAGGCGTCGCTTCTGGCTTTGTCGGCATTGGAGGAGGCCTCATCATTGTTCCTGCACTCGTTGCCTTTGCCGGACTTGGACAGCATGCGGCACAAGGCACAAGTCTGGCCATGATGCTTCCACCTGTCGGCATTTTGGCCGTCATGCAATACCATCGCGAAGGGGAAGTGCATTGGGCGTATGCCGCTGTGCTTTGTGTCACCTTCATTGCAGGCGCTTGGGGAGGTTCCAAGTGGAGTTTGAAGTGGAGCGAAGCATGGGTGAAGTTGGTGTTTGGACTGGTGATGCTTTACGCAGCCTTGCGTATGTTGTTCCAAGCTTGGCTGGCACTCAAACCCTCTGTTGAATCATGACACTTCGGGATCGATTTCACAACTTGGCAGAAACACTTCACCCTCAGTGGGTGGCATTGCGACGTCATCTTCATGCCCATCCGGAACTTTCTTTTGAGGAGCATGAGACCATGGCCTTTGTCGCCAACACCTTGACTGAATGGGGCATTGAGCACACCACTGGCGTGACAGGCACCGGCATTGTGGCCCATGTTCAAGGCCAAGAACCGGATTCTCGGCTTGTGGCCTTGCGGGCGGACATGGACGCGCTGCCCATTCAAGAAGCCAACGAGGTGCCGTACGCCTCCAAACGTCCAGGCATCATGCACGCCTGCGGCCACGACGTCCACACCACCAGTTTGTTGGGGGCCATGCAGTTGCTCCAAGAGACACGAACCGAATGGAAAGGCACCATTCGCTGCATTTTCCAGCCAGGGGAAGAACGGATTCCTGGAGGCGCAAAAGGCATGGTGGCGGCGGGGGTCCTCCAAAACCCCATCCCCGGACACATCCTGGGTCAACACGTGTATCCCCAATTGCCCGCAGGACATGTGGGGGTCCGTCCAGGAGCGTACATGGCCGCAGCAGATGAACTCCATCTGACCGTTCATGGCAAGGGGGGGCATGCTGCCCTTCCACACCTCTGCAGGGACGCGGTGCTTGCGGCATCTGCGATTGTCGTGGCCGCGCAGCAATTGGTCGCGCGCAGGAGCAAGCCCACCGAACCCGTGGTCTGCTCCTTTGGATTTGTCGAGGCCTTGGGCGCGACCAACGTGCTGCCCAATGAAGTCCATCTCAAGGGGACGTTCCGATCCCTGGACCCAACTGTGAGGGCCGACCTTCACGAAGCGCTGACGACCTTGATTCAAGACACCGCCTCCGCCCATGGATGCAGGGCTGAACTGGAGATTCGGCATGGGTATCCTTCTGTTCGCAACGATGAGGGCTTGGCACATTCCTTCCGCGAAGTGGCCGAGGCCTACCTGGGAAAGGAAAGGGTTCATTCCTTGGACATCCGGATGACAGGCGAAGATTTCAGCTATTTCTCCAATGAAATTCCCGGATGTTTCTACCGTCTCGGGACAGCATCTCCTGAAGAGGGGAATCCACTTGGCACCAAAGGCCTGCACACTCCGTTGTTCGATGTGGATGAAAACGCTTTGAAAACAGGTGCAGGACTTATGGCCTTTGCGGCAGTGCACACGACCCGGAAGCAATAGAAACCTTTTGACGCATCCATCAATGCGCCACCTCCGACAGGAATTTGATCCGTGCCAACCGCAATTCCTCCTCAGAGTAGACATCGTCAAATTCTTCAAGGGCTTCTGTCAGGCTGTCGTCTTCTGATTCTGAAAAGAACTCGAACAGCTCTTCGAGGCATTCCTCGTCCAACGCGTCTTCCAAGATGTGGTCCAAGCTCAACTTGGTCCCAGCCCCAACAATGCCTTCGATTTCATCGAGCACCTTGTCCCGGGTGCCTTGGATGCCTGCAGCGATGTCGTCCAGGCCCAACTTCCTGTCCAGCAGTTGGATGATGGTCACTTTGTGGCTCGATTTGGACCCGCTGCTTCGGACGAGCAATGAATCGGTCTTCTCCATGCCTTCCGCCTCCAAATGTTCTGCAATCAGGGCCAAAAATGGGTTGCCAAATTTGGCTGCTTTTCCAGATCCCACACCGGTGATGCGAAGCAACTCATCTGCCGTCGTGGGGTAGTGCGTGGCCATCTCGTCGAGGCTGATGTCTTGAAAAATGACGTAGGGCGGCAAGGACCTTTCAGCACTGACCTTTTTTCGAAGGTCGGTGAGCATGCCCCGCAATTTGGGGTCCAAAGCTCCACCGCTGGAACCCCTTGTCTGGGCCAGAGAATCTCCTGCATCCACATCGCTGTAATCGCGTTGTTTGGCCAGCATGAGGGGACTTGGGTTGCCCACAAAGTCCATCCCTTTGTCCGTGAGGTGCAACACGCCATACGTTTCCACCTCCTTCCTCAAATAGTTCAGCACGACCAATTGTCGGACGATCCCTTGCCAATGGTCCACATCCTCCTCTGCACCGCGGCCCCAAAAGGCACTGTCCACGGCACCATAGTCTTCCATTTGGCGGTTCTTGTTGGCCGTCAGCAATGAGGTGTAAAAACCCATGCGGTGCTTGTTCTTGTGCTCGAGCACGGCACTGAGCACGAGGTGCGCTTCTTCTTGACGGTCCTCCAAGACTGGCGGATTCAGGCTGTTGTCGCAATTCTGTGCACCAGGACCGTTGACTTCATCGAATTCTTCCCCGAAGTAATGCAACAAGAACTTTCTCCGACTGTTGGAGGTTTCTGCATAGGCCATCACCTCTTGCAACAATTGCATGCCAACCTCTTGCTCAGCAATGGGCTTCCCCTGCAGAAATTTCTCCAGTTTGTCGATGTCTTTGTGGCTGTAAAAGGCAATGCACCGTCCCTCTCCTCCATCGCGCCCTGCACGTCCCGTCTCTTGGTAGTAGCTCTCCAAAGATTTTGGCATGTCGTAGTGCATGACAAACCGAACGTCAGGCTTGTCGATGCCCATGCCAAAAGCGATGGTCGCCACAATCACGTCCACGTCCTGCATCAGGAACTCATCTTGGATCCTGCTGCGTGTGTTGCTGTCCATTCCGGCATGGTATGGAAGCGCCTTCACGCCGTTGACACGCAAGGTCTCCGCAATTTGCTCCACCCTTTTGCGGCTCAAACAGTACACGATGCCGCTCTTGCCCACGTTTTGGAGAGAGTGTCGCACGATTTGTTTGAGGGCGTCCTTCTTGGGTCGGACCTCGTAGAACAAGTTGTCTCGGTTGAACGATGACTTCAAAACAAGGGCGTCCACCATGTTCAGGTTCTTCTGGATGTCCAGTTGAACCTTGGGTGTGGCGGTTGCCGTCAGCGCCATGATCGGGACGTCGGCAATGTCTTTGATGATGGGCTTGATCCTTCTGTACTCAGGACGGAAGTCATGGCCCCATTCCGAGATGCAGTGCGCCTCATCCACGGCCACAAAGCTGATGCCCACAGACCGCAAAAAAGCGATGGTCTCCGGTTTGGTCAAACTCTCGGGTGCCACGTAAAGCAGTTTTGTATGCCCCTCGGACACATCCAGTTTCACCCGCTCCGCATCTGCCCGCCCCAGTGAGGAGTTCAAGAAGTGCGCGACCCTTTTGTCCTCATGGTGACCACGAATGGCGTCCACTTGGTTTTTCATCAGGGCAATCAAGGGACTGATGACCAAGGCCACACCATCCATCATCAATGCTGGCAACTGATAGCACATGGATTTCCCACCCCCGGTCGGCATGATGACGAAGGTGTCTCTGCCGGCAAGGACGCTTTGGATGGCTTTTTCTTGCTCACCCTTGAATTCATCGAATCCAAAAAATGTCTTCAGCGCTTCGTTGGGCGCCAACTCCATCAGGCTCATGGGAAGGTTTTAGCTTTGCTGAATAAATATAAGCATCCGTTCGTTTCAACCGACATTGTGGCGAAGGATTATGACAACATCATGGGCACACGAGAATTGACTTCCGGAAAACGAACCTTGGCCTTGGCTGCACAAGCCTTGGAACGAGCTTCCCAAAACCTCGGGAACCCCTTTGTTCAAGCGGCTCACAGAATCTCTGAATGCAGTGGAAAGGTGGTCGTGTCTGGGGTTGGAAAGAGCGCCCATGTGGCGGCCAAAATCGCCGCAACCTTCAACTCGACTGGCACAAAAGCCCTTTTTCTCCACGCCGGCGAGGCCTTGCACGGCGACCTGGGGGCGGTTGAAGCGGGCGATTGCGTCCTTTGCCTCTCAAAAAGTGGGGCCAGCGACGAGGTGGTTGCGCTTTTGCCAGCGCTCCAAAAACGAGGGTGCACCATCTTGGCCATGACCGCTGTGACGGATTCGCCTCTTGCACATTCCGCCGCCATCGTTTTGGACGTTGCAGTGGAAGAGGAAGCGTGTCCTTGGGATTTGGCCCCCACGACCAGCACCTCCCTCCAATTGGCACTCGGCGACGCACTGGCGGTCGCCCTGATGGAGCATTCTGGATTTCAACCTGATGACTTTGCCGCCAACCACCCCGCTGGAAGGCTGGGCAAAATGCTCACCTGGACCCTTGCATCCTTGGTGGACCCCCAGCGCAAGCCTTCGGTGCCTTGGTCCGCGCCATTGGACCATGTGCTCAAGGTCATGTCGGAAGGCCGCTATGGCGCCACGGTTGTTGTGAAAGACGGCCGCCCAGAAACACCAGCAGGCATCATCACCGATGGCGACCTTCGGCGGGCCCTTGCCCAAGGCAGTGTCGAGGGAATGACGGCCGGAGATTTGGCGTCCCCCGCCCCGCAAACCATGAAAGCCGACACTCTCGCCCGCGAAGCAGCATCCTGGATGCAACGTCAAGGCATCAGTCAAGTCGTGGTGGTGAAGGAAGAACAGTACGTCGGAATGGTCCATTTGCACGATTGTTTGCGCGAAGGGCTCACGTAAGTCGGCAGGAAACCAATTCCTCCCGAACTTCGCCGCATGGCCATGGACCAAGCCCACGACGATGCCCAAATGGGCTTCCTCGACCACCTAGAAGAGCTCCGCCGTCGGTTGTTCATCTCTGCTGCAGCCATCTTGGCCGGGGGCATTGGTCTCTTTGTGGCCAAGGACTGGGTGTTCGACATCGTGTTGTTTGGGCCCCGAAATCCGAAGTTTGTCAGTTACCGAGCATGGTGCGCCTTGTCGCACGCCATCGGTTCTGGTGAAGCATTGTGTGTGGACCGCATCTCCTACGAGCTCATCAACACCACCATGCTGGGCAATTTCTCAGCCCACATCATTGTCAGCGCCGTAGGCGGACTCATTCTCGCTTTTCCCGTCGTGATCCATCAGGTTTGGGCCTTTGTGAGGCCAGCGATGAAACAGGGAGAGCGGTCGGCTGCAAGAGGGGCAGGATTGGCTTCTTCGGTTCTGTTCATGCTGGGGGTGGCCTTCGGGTATTTTGGCATCGCCCCCTTGAGCCTCCAGTTTTTGGGCCACTACGAACTGGGGGATGTCTCGGCAAGAATCGCGGTCATGAGCTATGTGAAGACTGTGGCCAGCATCACTTTGGCCGCAGGTCTGATTTTCCAATTGCCTGTCCTCATCTTCTTCTTGAGCAAAGCGGGCTTGGTGACTGCCGACGGACTCAAGTCGTACCGCAAACATGCATTGGTGGGCATCTTGGCCCTCTCCGCCGTGATCACCCCGCCCGATGTCACCAGCCAAGTGTTGGTTTCACTTCCCGTGCTTCTGCTTTATGAAATGGGCATTTGGATTGCGCGCCGACAAGACAAACGACGCGCCTCTTGAAACCCCGATTGCTCCTGCTTCTTCTGATGGTGCCTTCGATGGTGTCACTCTGGGGCCAAACGTCGGTCGAGGGAAGGGTCTTTGATGGGGGGTCTGGGCAAGCCCTGCCCTTTGTGAATGTCAGTTTTGGAGGCACCAACATCGGCACCATGACGGACGTCGACGGGCGGTATGCCCTTGACGCAGGGAAGGACAAGGTCACAAGGGTGGTGGTGTCGTGCTTGGGGTACCAAGGACAAAGCATTTCCCTGCAAAGAGGTGTCCCGCAAGTCATCAACATCGCCTTGGAACCGAGAAGTGTGGACCTCGAAGCCGCGGTGATTCGTCCGGACAAGAAAGCCAAAAATCCAGCCAAACCACTGATGCAGCGCGTGGCGGATGCCAAGTCCGCGAACGATCCCGGCCGCATTCCTGCCCTTGCCCACAGCTTTTATGAACTGCAAGAGGTGGCCATCAACGACTACCCAGAACGTTGGCCAGAGCGCAAGTGGTGGGGGCCTTTTGCCTGGGTGTGGGACCAACTCGACTCCACTGAGCATCGCGTGGCCCTGCCACTTTTTGTGACCGAGACGTCCGGAACGATCAGGACCGAGAAACGGAGACGGGAAAAGAGGGTCGAAGCGGCACGGGCCACTTGGATGCAGAACGGCGAAAACACGTCGAGTGTCCAGTCTGAGTTTTTGGACATCAACCTGTACGAAAACCAAATGTTGCTGCTCGACCGGGCATTCACAAGTCCGCTCCACGACCGGGGCAACGTCCACTACCGCTATTACATCCTGGACACCCTCGAGCAAAACAACCGGCCATGCTTTCACCTGGCCTTTGTGCCGAGGCGACGCGGAGAGCTGACGTTTGAAGGCGAAATGTGGATCGACACCTTGACACTGGGCCTCCGCCATGTGGAGGCCAAAATCAGCGAGGGGGCGAATGTCAACTTTGTCCGGAACTATGCCTGGAGCCAGACCTTCGATCTCCAAGACGGACGATGGGTCTTGGCACGTGAAGAGAACCTTGCCGACATCAGCCTGCGTGAAGGCGGCATGGGGATCTACAGCCATCAAACCATTGTCCACAGCGACTTTGAGTTGGCACAGGCCTGGCCAGATTCCGTGTGGACAAGCACACGGGACATGAGCTTTGCAGAAGGCTCCAACGACGTGCTGGAACCTTCTTGGAAGCATCTCCGACCAGAACCTCTGCCGCGACGCGCTGCAGAGACCTACGCCATGGTCGATTCAGTGCAAAGCATGCCCCAGTACAGCTTCTTGGAGGGTTTCTTGATGCTTGCAGGCACTGGCTATGTCGTCAAAGGACCCATTGAGGTTGGCCCTTACTTTGACGCCTTCAGCACCAACCCACTCGAGGGGTCGAGATACAGCCTGGGGCTGCAAACGAGCAATGACTTCTCGCGCAAACTATGGTTGAGGACCTTTGCGGCATATGGAACCCAAGACCGCCGCTGGAAATATGGGGCCTCGGCTGAATGGGTGTTGCGAAAATCTCCCCGGACTGAAGTCTTCTTGGAACACACCCGCGATGTTGACCAGCTCGGGATGATGGGCTACTTCGACCAGGGAAATGGGTTGAACAGCGCCTTGCAATTGAACGACCAAACAAGATTGACAGAAGTCACCCGCACCGAAATCAGTTGGCTCCATGAATTCGGGTCGGGATGGGCACAGGCCTTGGAGTGGCGCCATCGCGCCGTGGCCCCCACCGACAGTGTCCGATTCATCCGAGAAGGGGACCCCACAGGGGATTCCCCATTGGTGACGGCAGAATTGACCCTTCAAACGAGGTATGCCCGCAATGAGAAATTTGTGTCTGGCGCGTTCGAAAGGGTGAGCCTAGGGTCCAAATGGCCCATCTTGACCGGTACAGTGACCTTGGGCATCCCAGGCATTTTGGGAAGTGAATTCAGTTACCAAAGGTGGACCATCGATGCCGAGGGGACGCGCCGCCTCGGGCCCCTCGGCCGAATCGAGTGGTGGTCGCAGGCCGGACTTTATACCGGCTTGGCTCCAGTCATCATGACCGAGCTTCAGCCTGCCAATGAAACCCTTTTGAGCATCAACGAGGCATTCAACTTGCTTCGTTTCATGGAGTTTGCCAGCGACCGTTGGGTCAGGGCTTCTGCCGAATGGCATGGTGAAGGGATGGTGCTGGGCCGTTTGCCAGGCATCCGAAGGCTCCATTTGCGCGAGGTCGCTGGGGTCAAGGGCGTCCGAAGCCAATGGGACACGCGCCATGAAGCCATCACCGACATGCCCTCCACCACCACGGGACTCCAGGGCTGGTATGCGGAGGCGGTGGTGGGCATCGAAAACATCTTTCATGTGCTCCGCTTCGATGTCCACCGTCGCCTCACGACCACAGTCCCGGGCATGCGTGCAGCATGGGGTTGGCGAATTGGTCTTGGAATCGAACTTTAACCCCGAACTTCGCCCCATGGCTTCCGATCTCATCGCCCACGAAATTGTCAAGGTCTACGGGAAGCGCACCGTAGTGGACCATGTCTCCTTTCGGGTGTCGCCCGGCGAAGTGGTGGGTCTTCTTGGTCCCAATGGAGCAGGAAAAACGACCAGCTTTTATGCAGTGGTGGGTTTGGTGCGACCCAATGGCGGGCGCGTCACCTTGGGCACAGAAGACATCACGCGGGACCCGATGCACACCCGTGCCCAAAAGGGCATTGGCTACCTGCCACAAGAACCAAGTGTGTTCCGAAAGCTCTCCGTGGAGGACAACATCGCTGCCATCTTGGAGTGGAGAGGGTTGTCGTCCAAGGACGCTGCACGTGAGCTGGAAGAGTTGTTGGATGAATTCAACCTCCAAAAGGTGCGGAACAACATGGGCGATGTGCTCTCAGGAGGTGAGCGGCGCAGAACTGAAATCGCCCGAGCACTTGCGTCGAAACCTTCCTTTGTGTTGCTCGATGAGCCTTTTGCCGGGGTCGATCCCATTGCGGTGGAAGACATTCAAAAGATCGTGGACCAACTTCGCCAAAAGGGCATCGGCGTGCTGATCACCGACCACAACGTGCAAGAAACATTGCACATCACGGACCGCGCCTACCTCCTGTTTGAAGGCAAAATTTTGAAAGAAGGAACGGCTGAAGAACTTGCTGCGGACGAGACGGTGAGGCGCGTTTACCTCGGACAAAATTTCAGCCTCAGGCCCCGCCCCGGGCGTTGATGTGGGCTTCGAGGAGTTGGGCCACATACTTTCCCATGACGTCGAACTCCAAGTTCATGGGGCTTCCCTCTGGCGTGGCATGCAGGTTGGTGTGTTCCCAGGTGTAGGGGATGATGGCCACAGTGAACCTTCCCGGCGCGCTGTCCACGACGGTCAAACTGATGCCAGAGAGGGTGATGCTGCCCTTGGGAACGGTGATCCAACCCGACCCCTTTGGATGAACGACCGTGAGGATCCAACTGCCGTCTCGCGTTTCAATGCGCTCCAACGTTCCTGTCGTGTCCACGTGGCCTTGGACCACGTGGCCATCCATCCGGTCGCCCACCATGGCGCAGCGCTCCAAATTGAACTGGTGGCCCACCTTGGCCCGTCCCAAATTGGTCTTCAGCAGGGTTTCCTCAATGGCAGTGACCGTGTAGACATCTTTGTCAATGGCCACCACAGTGAGGCAAACGCCGTCATGGGCAACACTTTGGTCCACTTGCAACTCATCGACAAAGTCCGCCCTCACCTGCAATTGCACATTGCCCCCCTCTTTCTGAAGCCCCACCAACTCCCCTTTCGATTCAATGATTCCCGTGAACATGGTGCAAAGCTACGCGGCGAAAGGGCTCAGTCGATGAAAGAGCCTCGCCCATCCACCAAATGCAGTTCTTGGACAAACCGTTCCGGCACAATCCCTTCGAGACGACGCGTGTAGGCCGTGACGGCGCACATGTACACCCCATCTGGCATCCGCTCAGCTGTGTCGAGATAAGTCCCGTCCCATTGGATGTCTGGGTTGTTGGTCTCGAACACCAATTCTCCCCACCGGTTGTGGATGGTAACCTCCACGCTGTCGATGAATTTCCAAGGAAAAGCGTCAAACGTGTCGTTGCGGTCATCGCCGTTGGGGCTGAAGATGTTGGGAAGGAAATAGAAGGGACAGTTGTCCACACAAACCGTGTCCGACGGAATGCTCTCGTTGCGTCGCAACGACCCACCTGGTCCGGGCATGAGGCTGTCCAAGGCTGTGACCACAAAACAACCTGCGATGGTGCCAAGGGAATCGTCTTCATTGAAAACCGCAAACGGGTCCTCGGTGGCCTCCAATTCCTGCCAAAGCGTCAAGGAGTCCCCCAAGAATGGAGCCCAATAGATTCGATAGGCCATGATGTCATCTGACGTGCATCCCAAGGAAGGCGTCCAAGACAACGTGTCCCTTTCCACCGCGCAAGATGCCACCACGTCGAGTTCCATGGCACAAGGGGGCGTGAAATCGAACGGTTGGCCACAAGCCTCTTGGCTGAGGTTCTGAAGCGGGGATTCTGTCGTGGGGTCGTCGTATCCACCCACCGTGGTCACGCGGTAACAATACGTTTGCCCGTTGACCAGGCCCGAATCCACAAACAAGGGCAAGGACACGGTGTCCAAGACGGTGTAGGCTCCACCTGTTGGGACCTGCCGTTCAATGATGTAAGACTCGACACGCCAAGGGGCCTCTTGGGCAATTTGCAAGGCCAATCGATTGTCGTCGGGAACCAAGGTCAACCGAGGGGTGGAAGCCGGAGGGGGCACCCCAACAAGGTCAGATCCACTGTACAAGAGGATTTGGAAGGCCCATGCCAATGCTTCGGTGTCCAAGTTGGGGACGTTCACAAGGGTGTCCAGCGCCAGCAAATCACTTTCAGCTGGAGACAACCAAAGCGGGCTCCAGCCTTCCTCCTGGCCATCCATCGGACGGCCCATCAGTTCGTAACGGTACGGACCTCCAAAGGCCAGGACATCGAGCTCTGTTGGCGGGGACCAACCGACCAGCACAGAATCCATGGTGCCCGTCCCTAGCACCGAGGCCCTCGTCATGACGGGCACATCTTTTCGAATCCTGCCGCACGTTTCGTCGCTGGCCAACGACAATGCCCCATCGCCATAGCGCGTGACCACGCGGTAACAATAGGTCACCCCAAAGTCCAAGTCGTCCTCGTCCAGGAATCCCACCGCATCCAACCCTTCGGTGGACCCTGCCCATTGATAACCCACCCCCTCAGGGACCCCTGTCTCACAGAGTTGCGGGGTCCAATCCGTCTCTTCGAGTTGAAGCCTTCGGTAAACATCGTATGCCCCCATGGATGGATCGAGGCTTCCAGCATTGTCCACACACTCATGGGGCGTCCAAGTCAGCATCATGCTGTACCCCATGGGTTCGGCCATCAGCGACAGCACTGGGGGCGATACCACGGTGATGAATTGCGAGGCCAAATCCACCAATGGCACCGAGTTGCCCAAATCCTGGGCCTTGAACACGGTTTGATATGGCTGGGCACGAACCTCTGCGCATTGGGGCGTCCATGTGAAGACGCCTTCTCCACCTCCCAAGTTGACAAACGTCGCCGGGTGGGCCACTTCAGTCAACGGGCCACCAGCGGCAGACATACTCACACTTTGGCCATCAGGGTCGGAGGCCAGCACCGGCACAGAGAGCGTCTCGCCCGCCAACACACAGGTGTCTGCCAAGGCCACCAAAACCGGGGGTTGATTCGCACACAGGGAAACATCGATTTGAATGTCCCGGACCACCTCCCCCACCTTTCGCAACTCCCCCGCAACCTCCCGCCATTCTTCAATGCGTATCGCCACATTGTATTCGCCCGCGATTTTGGGAGAGTCCCAGGTGACGTCCCCAGTGAACTCGTCGATCTCGAAGGCGTTGGGTACGCTGCCCACTTCATCCGGATAGACATAGGTGGGGATGAACTCTCCATTGAATCCTCTGGAAGGAACAAGGCCAAAAGTCAAAAGGTCTCCATCGGGATCAAAGGCAGCTGGATTGTGGATCCACAGCTGATTCAAGCAGGCGTTTTCCGTGGCGGGATTCAGCAATTGAACGCTGTTGTTGTTCCCCGCTTGGGGGTCAATGATCAACAGCGAACGAATCGCGAAAGGGGTGTCCACAGAGCCTGTCATGTTCAAAACCCCATCGTTCCTGTTGGGGTCCTCCACCGACAATTCGTAAGCCCCAGGACCGCCGTACGTGTGGGTGCCACGGTACACGTTCACTTGAACATTGCCCGGAAGCTGGGCCAGAGGCAACTCACGTGTCAGGCTGTCCAATGCAGGGCCGATTTCATCGCCCCATCTCAATTTGAGGAATGGCCTGTCGGCCAGTGCATCTGCCTTGGTGTAGGTGGTGATCACCACCTCGTAGGTCAGTCCCTGAAGGTGGGTGTACGTGATTTCTCCCGCCCGGTTGTGGGTGGCGTGCGCCATCCATGGCAAGGCCAAGGCACAAACCAAAAGCACGCCAAAGCGTTGCCACACGGAAGGGAAAGGTTTTTGGGACAGCACCATGGGAAGACCAAGGTACTCGTCGCTACCTTTGACACTACCCTATGAGCCCCAACAATTCCAAAATCCGGGTCGGCATCACTTGCGGAGATCCCAACGGCATCGGCCTTGAAGCCCTCGCAGATGCGCTGTCAGACGACCGCACAATGGCCCACATTGTGCCCATCGTCTACGCGCCCAGAGAATTGGCCGTCAAGGCCTTCGACAATGTTCCTTGGGGTGAGGTAGAGGATGAATCCGCCGCCGCATCAGGCCAAATCAACCTGGTGTCTTTTGAGGCCGAGGAATTCGAACACAAGCCAGGCGAAGCAAGCCAACGAGCGGGAGCCGTGGCCATGGAGAGCCTCCAACGCGCCGTGGCCCAGCTGGCCAAAACCAATGTGGACGTTTTGGTCACAGCACCCATCAACAAAGACACCATTCGCTCTGCTGGATTCAACTTTCCAGGACATACCGAGTACCTCGCCAGCGAAGCAGGGGTCGAAGATGTCCTGATGTTGCTCTGCTGCGATGGACTCCGAATTGGCGTGGCCACGGGACATGTGGCCTTGAAGGAGGTGTCCACCGAACTGACTTCGGCCAAAATCGTCACCAAGCTGAAGCTGATGCACGAAAGTTTGGTACGCGACTTTGGCATCCCTTCACCACGCATCGCGGTGCTTGGGCTGAACCCGCATGCTGGCGACAATGGCATGATGGGCGATGAAGAGAAGCGTGTGTTGGCTCCGGCATTGACGACGGCCAGCAAGCAGGGCATTCAGGCCATGGGTCCTTACGCTGCCGACGGGTTCTTTGGGTCCGGGGCGTCGCGACAATTTGACGGCGTGCTGGCCATGTACCACGACCAAGGGCTCGCCCCGTTCAAGGCCCTGAGCTTTGGCCGTGGGGTCAACTTCACCGCGGGACTGCCCGTGGTGCGGACGAGTCCCGACCACGGCACTGGTTTTGACATTGCCGGGCAAGGCACCGCCAATGGCGCCTCCTTTCGGGAGGCCATCAGGATGGCATGCGACATTCGAACACATCGTTTGGCGCACCGCGAATACGCAGGCAGCCCACTGGAAATCACTCCGCCCAAACCAGAATATAAGTCCAGGCCCCGCGGTTGACCCATCACTGTCAACCACGTTGTGCGTCCAAGGGTTGGCATTTCCACAAGGTTTCGCTACCTTTGCACTCCCCAAATTTGGAGGACATGAGTTTGTTGGCCGACTACCGCATACCGTTTGTGGGTTTGAAGCCTGGAAAGCATGAATTTCAAATGCGTGTGGACCCGGAGTTCTTTGCGTGTTTTCCCCATTCTGACGTGGACCAAGTTCACGGAGAAGTTTTGGTGGAGTTGGACAAACTCGACACCACCATGACCCTCCGTTTGGAATTGGCCGCTCAAATGACGGCTCCTTGTGACCGTTGTTTGGAAGACGTCAGCATTTCTCTTCAAGGAAGCGACCGGATTTCCGTTCGTTTTGGCGACGAGACTTTGATGGAAGACGAATTGTGGATCCTTGGCACCAAGGAGTACGAGTTGGATGTGGCCCAAGCCATTTTTCAGTTGGTGCACTTGTCCAAACCACGACGACTCATCCATGAAAAGGAAGAAGATTGTGACTTGGACATGACCGAGTGGCAAGACGATTCGACCGACGATGGAGACGACACCAAGGACATCGACCCGCGCTGGGCAGCATTGAAAGGACTCGACAACTAAGCACTATGGCACATCCAAAAAGACGGCAAAGCAAAACGCGCACGCGCAAGCGCCGCACCCACGACTCTCTGCAAGCAGCCAACGTGAGCACATGCCCCACAACCGGCCAGCCGCACATGTTCCATCGCGCCCACTGGCACGAAGGAAAGCTCTATTACAAGGGCAAGGTGGTGATGGAGCGCGAGGAAGCGTAACCCACGACATGAGAACAACAAGCCTTAGGGCTTGAAAAAAAGGATTCCTCAGGGGATCCTTTTTTCATGCCTCAACTTTTCCACTTGTCACGTTGAAGACTCGTGGCATTTCTCGAAAAGTCCCTTGCACGTCGCTTCTACCTTTGACCCTTACTCAAACTTGAAGAGATGCCCGCTGCCATCACCTGCGTCTCTGGTTTTTTGCCAGAAGACAAACTCACCAACGCCGACCTTGAAAAAATGGTCGACACAACGGACGAATGGATCCGAACCCGAACGGGGATCGAAGAACGTCGCATCCTCAAAGACCCGACGAAAGCCACTTCGGACATGGGGGCTGAGGCCGTCAAAGCACTTTGCGCCAAGTCTGGTTTGGCCCCAGAGGACATCGACATCATCATATGCGCCACGGTGACGCCCGACATGCTCTTTCCCTCCACAGCCAACCTCATTGGCCACAAAGCTGGAGCGACAAAGGCCTGGGGATTTGACCTCAGTGCAGCTTGCAGCGGGTTTTTGTTTGCCCTAAAAACAGCGGCTCAATTCGTGGAAAACGGTTCGGGAAAGAATGTCGTCGTTGTCGGCGCGGACAAAATGAGCTCCATCATTGACTACACCGACCGTACGACTTGCGTGTTGTTTGGCGACGGGGCCTGTGCCGTGCTTTTGCAACAGGACGATGAATGCGGCATCATGGACAGCCAGCTTTACTCCGACGGGGCAGGTGGCGACTTCCTGTGCATGCCGGCAGGCGGTTCTTTGCGACCTGCCAGCCATGACACCGTGGATGCCAAGCAACACTTCATCTACCAAGATGGACAGCCCGTATTCAAAGCAGCGGTGACCAACATGGCCGACGTCAGTTTTGAAGTGATGGAACGCAATCAATTGACCGCAGACGATGTGGCGTGGCTCGTTCCCCACCAAGCCAACCTTCGCATCATTGACGCCACGCAACGCCGCACGGGTCTGCCGCATGAGAAAGTGATGATCAACATCCAGAAGTACGGGAACACCACGGCAGCCACCATCCCCCTATGTTTGTACGACTGGGAGTCCCAATTGAAACGAGGGGACAACCTCATCCTCGCAGCCTTTGGTGGAGGATTCACTTGGGGTGCTGTGTACCTCAAATGGGCCTATGACGGCAACAAATACGCCTGAAAGGCCTCCACCACCTACCTTACCCACGCAAAACCAAACCCTCAGATATGAAACTGACGGAAATCCAAGACCTCATCAAATTCGTCGCACGAGCTGGTGTGACAGAAGTTGAAATTGAACAAAAAGAGTTCAAAATCACCATCAAGTCAGAGATGCCCCGGGGACGAGGCAAAAAAGACGAGCCCATGGTGCAGGCCATTCAAGTGCCCGCCGGCATGCCTCAAGCCATGATGCAAGCCCCTATGGTGGCTGCTCCTGCCGCTGCCCCTTCAGCAACTCCGGACGCTTCGGATTCCGATGCTGAAGAGACGAACGACTACATTGAGGTCAAGTCGCCCATGATTGGCACCTTCTACCGACGTCCTGCCCCCGATAAGGATCTCTTCTGCGAAGTGGGCGATGTCGTGAAACAAGGAGACACAGTTTGTGTCATCGAGGCGATGAAGCTGTTCAATGAAATTGAATCTGAGGTGTCCGGGAAAATCGTAAAGATTTTGGTCGACGACAACTCCCCTGTGGAGTACGACCAACCTCTCTTCTTGGTCGATCCATCCTGACACCCTTGCAACACATCTTGAGCGCATGTTCAACAAGATCCTGATTGCCAACCGCGGTGAGATTGCCCTTCGGGTGATCCGTACTTGCCGTGAAATGGGCATTTCCACCGTCGCGGTGTACAGCACCGCAGACCGAGACAGCCTGCATGTCCGCTTCGCGGATGAAGCGGTCTGCATTGGTCCAGCGCCCAGCGCCCAGAGCTACCTCAACATCCCCAACATCATTGCTGCAGCGGAGATCACCAATGCAGACGCGATCCATCCGGGGTATGGATTCCTCTCAGAAAACGCCAACTTTTCACGCATTTGCGGCGAGAACGACATCAAATTCATTGGCGCAAGCCCTGAGATGATTGAAGCCATGGGCGACAAAGCATCCGCGAAGGCCACGATGAAAGCGGCTGGTGTGCCCACCATCCCTGGAAGCGAGGGCATCCTGGAGGACTTCGAGGCGGCCAAAGCATGTGCCCACGAAATCGGGTACCCCATCATGTTGAAAGCAACCGCCGGTGGCGGCGGCAAAGGCATGCAGCTTTGCAACGACGACGAAGAACTGGCAGACGGTTGGGAAAGCACACGCCGCGAGGCGGGAGCCGCCTTTGGCAACGACGGCATGTACATGGAGAAATTTGTGGTGGAACCCCGCCACATTGAAATCCAAATCGCGTCCGACCGACGTGGCAAGGCATGCCACCTCAGTGAGCGCGACTGTTCCATCCAACGTCGACACCAGAAACTCGTGGAAGAAACCCCGTCGCCCTACATGACGGACAAGCTTCGCGAGGCCATGGGGGCGGCGGCCATCAAAGCGGCTGAGGCCGTGAAATACGAGGGCGTGGGGACCGTGGAATTTCTCGTGGACGCCAAGCGCGATTTCTACTTCATGGAGATGAACACACGCATCCAGGTGGAGCACACCATCACGGAGGAGGTGATCGATTACGATTTGATCAAGGAGCAAATCAAATTGGCCGCGGGCGAAAAAATCAGCGGGCGCAACCACTACCCCAAGTTGCACAGCATCCAATGCCGAATCAATGCGGAAGATCCAGACCGCAACTTTGCCCCAAGCCCTGGCCGCATCACGGACTACCATGCGCCGGGAGGCCATGGTGTGCGGGTCGACACACATGCCTATGCGGGCTACATGATTCCCCCGCACTACGACAGCATGATCAGCAAGCTGATCGTCGTGGCACAAACGCGGGAAGAAGCCATCAAGAAGATGCAGCGCGCCTTGGATGAATACATCATTGAAGGCGTCAAGACCACCATCCCTTTCCATTCTCGTTTGATGAAGAACGCCCGCTTCAGAGATGGGGACTTCACCACCAAGTTCCTGGAAGAAGAAAACGTCTGAACCCCCATCGATGGTTGAACAACGCCTGGCAAACGTCAGGCGTTTTTCATGTCCGACGGATGCGCTCAATCATCTCTGTGGAGCTCTTTCCTGGCACCACGGGGACCACCACAACACGTCCTCCACTTGCACGAACTTCGGCACTGCCCACAATGTAGCGAGGATGCAAAGGGTCCTTTTCAAGGGCATCGTAATCCCCTCCTTTCACGAGGACGTTTGGCTTCAAGGTTTTCACCACCGACAAAGGGGTGTCTTCGTCAAAAAGCACCACTGCATCGACACAACGGAGGGCAGCCAGCACGGCCATTCGGTCCGACTCATGGTTCAATGGTCGGTCGGGGCCCTTGCCCAATCGCTTGACGCTGGCGTCGCCGTTCACGGCCACAATCAACTTGTCCCCCTGGGCAGCGGCCGATTCCAGCACCGCCACATGTCCTACGTGAAAAACGTCGAACACACCATTGGTCAACACCACCGTGGCACCTTCCTTTCGCCAAGTCGCCACGAGGGCTTGGACCTCTGACATCGCTGAAGGAGGGGCAAACTCAGCCACGGCGCATCCGGTACAAGAACAAGACGATGTAGCCCAAACCTCCTGCAGCCACCATCATCAGCGTTTGGGTCAACCAAATCACATTGGCCACAGCAAACCCGATGTCCCCAACAAAGCCCACCGCCGCAAATCCCAAGGACACCGCCCAATGGTATGAACCTATGCCTCCTGGAGCCGGCAAGACCATCCCAAACCCCCCCGCCACCATGACCAAGACCGCATCGGTCAGTCCAATGGTGTCGACCGCAGGAATCGCCAAAAAGAGCACATAGGACATCAAGAAATACATGACCCAAATGAAAAAAGTGTGGGCCATGAAGGCTGCCCGCTTTTCCATGGCCAACACACTCTGGATTCCCTGGCCAATGCCTTGGAGAAAGGAGGCCATTTTGCCCAGCAAACCAGAGCGTCCCTTTTGTTGGACCAACCAAAACACAAGGCCAAGGCCCGCCAGTCCAAGCGCCGCCAACGTCACAAGCGATGCGGTCGCCGGCAACTCAGCCTTCTCCATCAGCAGCAAGAATGCCTGCAAATTGGTCACCAGAGAAAATGCCACCAGCCCAAAAAGCATAAGGAAATCCACCACGCGCTCTGTGATCACTGTGCCCAACAACAAATCCACCGGGATGTCGTCCGTTTGGTTCAAGGCAGCGCACCTCGCAACCTCCCCAGAGCGGGGCACAAAGGCATTGGCAAAATAGGAAAATGCCACCGCATGCACGCTTCGGGACGGAGAAGGGTGGTGACCCATCGGTGCCAAGAGCAGGTTCCACCTCAAACCACGTGACACGATGGCCAGGTACCCCATCAGAAAAGAAGCTGCGATGCCCCACCACTTGGCAGAACGCATGTCGCGCACGAGCGCATCGGTGTCTTCCACCCCCTGCATGGCCAGCCAAAAAAGGCCCATGCCAATGGCAAAGAACACCAACGTGGAAAGCACCTTGCGCCAGGTCATCCGAGTCGGTTGGTGGCGGTGTCGGGGAACAGCACAGTTGGTTCAAATGCACGGGCTTCCTCCACGGTCATCATGCCGTAGGCGATGACAATCACCACATCACCAGGCTGGACACGACGTGCTGCAGGGCCATTCAGGCACACTTGGCCAGTGCCGCGCTCTCCCAAGATGACGTAAGTCTCGATGCGTTCGCCATTGTTGATGTTCACGATTTGAACCTTTTCCCCTTCCACAAGCCCTGCCGCCTCGACCAAGTCGGGGTCCAAGGAAATGCTTCCGATGTAGTTCAAGTCAGCTTGGGTCACCGTCAGCCGGTGAAGCTTGGCACGCATTACGTTGATGAGCATGGCGCGAAATTACAGCATGGAAGGGACCCAACGCACCTCCACCCTTCGGTTTAAGGCCGGGTCGAGGCCCAACGGTTCTGAACTCCCCTTGGCCCGCACTTCCAGAAGATCTTGGGGCCATCCCAGTTCCGTGATCAGCCAATGTTCGACCGTCCGTGCCCGCTCCGCGCTCAGCGCCTCGTTTTTCGCTTGGCTGCCCGAAGCGTCGGTGTGGCCCGTGACCACCCACCGGCCCGCTGAGCTTCCAGGTGCTTTGCGGTTGGACGTGGACCTTGCCCAAGCCGCAAAGCCCTCCCAGGAAGTTCGCTTAGCTTGGGCCGATGCGTGGTCAAAATGCACCACCGCAACCTCCACTTGAGGCCAGTCGCTGGCGTCCATGCTTCTCTGTCTCGCCAAGCCCTGGATGGGGTCCAAAGGCAAAAACACGAATGCCCATCCCTGGAGCGAGGACAAGCGAATCCTCCTGAGCTCTCGCCCAGACGGTGCGGTCACCACCGCTTCCACGAGAGACGCTTCGTTCCACACGGGTCCAGGGCCACTCTCCTCCCGCAACCATTGGACCGTCCAAGGCCTGTCTTGGGGCAAACCCTGCAGAGACGCGCACGATCCCTCCTCGCCACGAAGTTTGGCGACAAGGTGCCTCGTGGACATGTCGCGGACGGCCATCACTGGCGAAGGCCATTGCTCGCCATCCACTTCCAAACAAAGGGTCCACCCTGCGGGAAGGCTGTTCGTTGCAACTGGCACGGCCCACTCGACAATCCGCAGGGGGCCACCGTCTGGGGGAACCTCTGTGGCCCAAATCGTCTCGAGGCCCGCCTTCACATCCGAGAGGGCCTGTCTTCCATCTTGGCACCCGGATGGTTCGAGGGTTTGGGACCGCAAGTACTGGGTGGCAGCCAAAGACAAATGCCGTTCAAATCGACCGGTCCGGCTGGTGGCAAAGGCCAAGTCACGGCCCTCCCATTTGGGGAAAATCTCATCCTTTTCAGAATTCAATCCGTCCAAAGGCATGGGGACGGACCATTCGCCTGGGCCCATTCGGTACGACATGAACAAATCGAGGTCGGACGCATCAGGGGTTCGGTGGGCAGACATCACAGCCATCGGACGGGAGGGGTGGATGCTGACGTGCTGGACGGTCCCAAGTTTGTCCCAAGCAGGAGCCTGGAACGGGACCAGGTTCTCTGGCACGAGGTCCCCGCCCAGTCGAGGAGCCGACCACAATGCCCAAGGGCCATGAAGGGCCTCTTGCCATGGCAGGTCGCCGTCCGACCGCCCCACGTAGAGCCGATTCGAATCCACCCCGAGCACCATCAGGTGGTCCTCGGAATCCCAAGCCACAGGGCATTGGGCGGAACCACCCATTGGAACGAGCCAGCCTCCCAACACCCCAATGAGAATCAGGAAGCTTGCTCTTGCCATAGCGTTTGGGCTTGATGTGCTTGGTCGAACCAATCCTGGCCAAACCTCCGAATCAACGCGTCTTTGCAGAAGTCCAACACCGTCACGCGCTCCGATTTTCCACACAATCGGGCAGCCGCGCAAATGGACCACTGGTGGTAATTCAGTGCTGTGTAATCCACCAATTCCTTGATGCGAATGGGGTACAGATGACAGCTGAGGGGCTTCCGCCAAGTCGTTTTTCCTTCGAAATAGGCTTTCTCAAGCCCGCACTTCGCCGTTCCATCGGGGTCGTAGACCGTGTACGCACACTCCTTTCCTTCCACCAAAGGGGTGACCAAATCACCATCTGCATCCACCACCGATAGCCCCTGCGCTGCCACGGCCTTTTGGCCTGCTTCTGGCAAGGTCGGTCCCACCTGCTCCCAGGCTTGTTCCAATTGCCCCACCTCCGCTTGGGTCAAAGGCGCACCGCTGTCGCCCTTCACACAACAAGCACCCTTGCAGGCCTGGAGGTCACACGCGAAGTGTGATTCAAACAAGTCTTCGCTCAAGAGCGTTTCCCCAATGCGGATCATCCCCACGAAGGTAGCGCGAACGTACCTTTCGGACATGGGACGTTGGGCCACAGGAAAAGATCGATGGAAACGGCTGGGGGTGTTGACCCCCCTGCGTGCCCAAAACGCTTGGCGTCTGTGGTCGAGCTTCCAAAAAGCCCAGCGCACGGGCACGGCGGTCATGCATCCGGGCACCATGCCCTCCAGCCTCTCCATCGAGCCCACGACATCGTGCAACCTGCGCTGCCCTGAATGCCCCAGTGGGCTGAGGTCGTTTTCTCGGCCCACGGGCATGCTTGAGGTGGATGCCGCCAAGGATTGGATGCAAGAAATGGGGCCTTGGCTGACGTATGTGAATTTGTACTTCCAGGGGGAGCCACTGCTCCATCCCAAATTGGAAGGCCTTTTGGAAGCTTGCCAAACCCACGGTCTTTACAGCTCGACGTCCACCAACGCGCACCACTTGACTCCCTCCCGCTGCGACGCGTTGATCGAAGCAGGTCTGAGCCGACTGATCATCTCCATCGATGGCTTGACCCAAGCGACCTACGCCTCCTACCGAATTGGAGGTCAGTTGAAGAAGGTGCTCGAAGGCACCCGCACCATGGTGGAGGCCAAACGCAAACGAGGAAAAGGACCCCACTTGGTCTGGCAATTTTTGGTGGTGGGGCCCAATGAACACGAAGTCCCTGAAGTGTTGCAGGAAGCGCGGGCCCAAGGGGTGGACGAGGTGGTCATCAAGACCGCCCAGCTCGACGACCCGCAAGATGGGCACCCATTGCTGACCACCCAGCCGCAACATCGACGTTACGACCGCGACCCCATGTCGGGACAATGGCGGCTCCGCAACCCCTTGGACGACTCCTGCTGGAGGATGTGGCAGGGTTCTGTGTTGACGTGGGACGGACGTGTGGTGCCGTGCTGTTTTGACAAGGATGCACACCACGTCATGGGCCGTCTTGGCAACAAAAGCATGCGGGACATTTGGCATGGTCCCGCCTACCATCAATTTCGACAAACCCTGTTCGCCGACCGGGCGGGAATCGACATGTGCACCAACTGCAGCGAAGGCTCGCATGTCTATGCCTGAAACTTCGAATCCATCTGACCGGAAGGCGGGCCGATGGCTGTCGGCAAGACGCGTGCGTCGGGTAGTGGGGGTGACGGTGGTATTGACGGCACTCTGGGTGCTCTACACCGCAGAACGCGGTGCCTCCTGGCAAGGTCTAATGGCGGTGGATTGGAAGGTCCAATGGGTGGCCGTGGCCTTAGGGCTTGTACTGCTTAGAGATTTGGGCTACATGTGGAGGCTGCGCGTGCTCTCCATGGGGACCTTGACTTGGCCCAAAACGGCGTCGAGCATCGTTCTTTGGGAATTCGCCTCTGCCTTGACGCCGTCTGTGGTGGGCGGCAGCGCAGTGGCATCCTTCATCCTCCACCGCAATGGCATGAGGTGGGGCCAAAGTTTGGCCACCGTGATGTCCACCGCCCTTTTGGACGAACTGTTTTTTGTGCTGGCCGTTCCTTCGGTGGCCCTTTGGGTGGGGTGGTCCGGATTCTTGCCTGAAACCCAGGGTTGGTGGACGGGTTCAGTGGCCCTCATCTTTGTCGGAGGCTACCTTTTCATGGCCTGTTTGGCCCTCTTTCTGAGCGCCGCGCTGTTTTGGATGCCGCGCACCGTGCGCAGTGGCTTGATGTGGCTGTCTTCTCTGGGTGCGATGCGTCGATGGTCCGTGGAAGGACGTCAATTCGCCGAAGACTTGCTGTTGGCCTCCCGGGAACTCCGATCGATGTCCTGGAGGCGTTGGGGTCAGGCTGCCGCCGCCACCGGCATCAGCTGGATGGCACGGTTTGGCACCCTCCATGCACTGTTGATGGCGTTTATGTCTGCAGAGCTCGCGTGGAACTGGACGACACATTGGCACATCTGGGCGCGTCAACTCTCCTTGTGGACGGTCATGATGATCAGCCCCACGCCTGGGTCTTCAGGGCTGGCGGAATTCGCCCTTCCGGCCTTTTTGGAGGGCGTGTTGCCCCTTGAAATGACCTTGGCGATGTGGACGGCGCTTGTGCTCCTTTGGAGAATGCTCACGAGTCATTTGTACTTGTTGATGGGCGCTGGCGTACTGCCATTTTGGCTTCGTCGAACAGAACGCCGCTAACTCACTCCCCCTCTCGTAACTTACGGGTCCCATGAGCGACACCAACCACACCAACTTTGGACGCGGCACCCTGGCAGTGCATGCCGGCGTCGAACCCGATCCGAGCACAGGCGCCATCATGACGCCCGTCTACTTGACCTCCACGTACGTCCAAGACGGCGTGGGCAACCACAAAGGCTACGAGTATTCACGCACCCACAACCCCACCCGTTCGGCCCTAGAAAAGGCCTTTGCCGAATTGGAACACGGGGCGCATGGGTTTTCGTTCGCCTCGGGTTTGGCGGCCATGGACACCGTCCTGAAAACCTTGCAGCCCGGTGACGAAGTCATCAGCATCAACGATTTGTACGGCGGGAGCTACCGGTTGTTCACCACGGTGTTCGCCCATTACGGCATCACCTTCCACTTTGTGGATCTGAGCGACCTCGATGCGGTGAAGGCTGCCATGAATGAGCACACCCGGATGATTTGGGTGGAAACCCCCACCAACCCCATGATGCAAATCACCGACATCTCGGCGATGGCACAACTTGCAAAGGGCACCAATGCGCGTGTCGTGGTGGACAACACCTTCGCCTCCCCCATGCTTCAAAATCCTTTGGACCAAGGCGCGGACATGGTGATGCACAGTGTGACCAAATACCTTGGAGGGCACTCCGATGTTGTCATGGGGTGCTTGGTCACCTCGGACGAGGAATGGGCGGACCAAATCCGCACTTTGCAAAACTCTTGCGGAGCGGTCTCCGGACCCATGGATTGCTTCCTGGTGCTTCGCGGCTTGAAAACCCTTCACCTCCGCATGCAAAGGCATTGCGAAAATGGCGAAGCCATCGCCCATCACTTGGCGAAGCACCCCGCTGTGGCCAAGGTGCACTGGCCTGGCTTCCCCGGTCATCCAGGCCACGAGGTGGCTGCCCGCCAAATGCATGGCTTTGGCGGAATGGTGGCCTTCACTCTGGCGGACGACAACATGGACACGGCCAAGGCTGTGGTGGCGCAAACCAAGCTCTTCACCCTTGCAGAATCTCTGGGGGGCGTCGAAAGCTTGATTGGACACCCCGCGACGATGACCCACGCGAGCATCCCCAAGGAGGTCCGCGAAAAAACAGGTGTCACCGATGGCCTCATCCGTTTGAGCGTTGGGGTCGAAGACGTGAAAGACCTGCTCGAAGATTTGGACCAGGCTTTGGCCCACGCAACGACAGGCCGTGGCTAAAATGGCCATCGTGGGTGCTGGCTTGGTCGGCAGCTTGTGGGCGCGAATGCTCGGGAACCGTGGCCACGACGTCACGGTGTACGAGCGACGTCCCGATCCAAGGAACCAAAACCTCCACGGAGGGCGAAGCATCAACCTCGCACTCAGCGACCGGGGGTGGAAAGCCCTCGAATTGGCGGGAGTGGCCGAGGCGGTGCGGGACATTGCTTTGCCCATCCGGGGAAGAAGAATGCATGCGGTCGATGGCACGAAAACCTTCCAACCCTATGGACTCGAGGGGCAATGCATCTACTCTGTCTCACGTGCAGGACTCAACCGCATCCTGGTGGAATGTGCGGAACAGATGCCAAAGGTTCGCTTTGCGTTCGACCACCGTTGCCACGGATACACCAGAAAGGAGGAGGCTGTGCACCTTCACCTCGAGACAGGCGGACATGCCATGGACGTGGAAGTCGACCAAATTTTTGGCACGGATGGGGCCTTCAGTGCCGTTCGAGGACGCATGGCGCGCAACGACCGTTTCGACTTTGAGCAACGTTACCTGGCCCATGGTTACAAGGAGGTGCCCATGCTCCCAGGGCCAGATGGAGGATTCCAAATGGAAGAAGACGGATTGCACATCTGGCCGCGGGGGCATTTCATGCTCATGGCCCTTCCCAATCCAGACAAAACCTTCACTTGCACATTGTTTGGGCCCTATGAAGGGCCCGATGGACTGAATGCTTTGGACACCGGAGAAAAGGTGAAGGCCTTTTTTGAAACCCATTTCCCTGACGTGGTTCCGCTGTTGCCCCATTTGGTGGAGGACTGGAACCGATACCCCGTATCGTCCTTGGTCATGATCCGTTGCTGGCCTTGGAACGACGGAGGGCAGGTGGCCTTGATGGGGGATGCCTCCCATGCCATTGTTCCCTTCTATGGACAAGGCATGAACAGCGGCATGGAGGATTGCACCATCCTGGACGGTTTGATGGACGCCCATGGTTCATGGGACGAAATCCTCGAGGCCTACACGGCCCAGCGAAAGCCAGCCGGGGACGCCATTTTGGAATTGGCGTTGAAAAACTACGTGGAAATGCGGGACCTCACGGGAGACCCTGCCTTCTTGCTGCAGAAAAAACTGGAGGCAAGGCTGCAAAAAGCCCATCCCGACCGATGGATTCCCCTGTATTCGCAGGTGACATTCAGCCACATTCCCTACGACAAAGCCCTCGAAAGAGGCCAGCAGCAGCAACGTGCGATGGCTTCCGTCATGTCCAAGCCCGAGGCTTGGAACCACTACGAAGACGACGGGTGGATGGAGCACGTGTTGCGCCACCTGGAACAGGAAACCTCCCGTGCAGAGTGAGTCTTCGACGCCGGCCTTGGACGTGCATTTGGACAGCCGTTGGCTGCATCGCCTCCCTCCAAGCCCATGCCCAGGGAGTGTGGGACGACCCTTTTGAATCCACCCTGCGCACCCATCGAAGCACTGCTTGGAGCCTCTCTGTTGGAACCCGTTCCATGTTGCCCGTGCCTACCTCTTGGGACAGCCAATGGACCTTGAACCACGGGACGGCCGAGAACCCTGGGCTGGACACCCTCCATGCCGGAGTCATGTTCGCCCGCCCGCAAACAGGTTGGGGAGCCTCTTTGGGCCACCTCCAAATGACACCGGATTTGCTCTGGGTGGACCGCATTTTGGTCAAAGTAGGTGTGTCTTACCTCCGAGGCAAGGAACAATTCTTGGGCCTTTCCAAACCTTCCTCCACGGGCGACACCTCACTTGTGATGGCCACCACTTGGCAAGGCGTGGAAGCCTCGTCATGGTCGGTGGACGTCGAGGCGCAAGCCCTTCACGCAAGGGCCACCGGACCCGAGGGCTTTGTGGAATTCATGACCGGGCTGAGAGGCAGTTTTCGTTTCGACCAATCGTACACCAGCAACGCTCCTTATTTGTTCCCACATGTCGAGCTTCCCTCTTGGAATGTTGCCTTGGTGGCTGGCGCAGGTGCAGGCCTGAAGGTGTACCGTGGTCGCATGGTGCGCGTTCAATGGACCGTCGATCTGCTCCAGCTGGCTCAGGCAAGCTCACCTTCGGGGCCAAGGGTGGTGGACATCGACGCAAGAGGGTTGCATTGGATGCAAGGCGGCTACCGACCCTGGCGGGTCTCGTTTGCCCATGACTTGTTCCGCAAGAAACCCGCAGAAGGTTGTGCGGCGCCGACGCGAAGCACAGCCTCCAAAACGCTGTTCGACCCCAAAATGAAAGGGATGGGAAAGGCCAAGTTCAAGGGTGGCAAAAAGGCCCGGAAACAAAGGGGAGGCGAATGAATGCCTGGAGGGTTCAGTCCTCCTTCATTTCCTCACAAAGCTCCACCAAAACCTTGCCGGTTTCAGAAGGATGCAAGAAGGCAATCTGCTTGTTGTCGGCTCCAGGTTTGGGGCCAGAAATCACACGGTAACCCTGGGAGGTGAGCCGGCGCAGCTCCTCTTCAAGGTCGTCCACCAAAAAAGCCACGTGATGAAGTCCTGGACCTCTTCGGGCCAAATGACGGGCAATGGGGCCCTCCTCATTCAGGGAAGCCAACAATTCCACCTTGGCATCTCCGGTTTGAAAAAAAGAAGTCCTGACGCCTTCGTCCTCGACCAACTCTCGCTTGTAAGGTGCCACGCCGAGCACATCCGTGAAAATGCGTTCAGCCTCCGCCAAGTCCTGCACGGCGATGCCCAAGTGTTCCAATCGCTTCATGGTGCCAAAATAGGCCTGGGCTACCTTTGGCCACATGAATGAGTTCCATGTTCTTCCCTTGAGCCTTGAAGGCAAGCATGCGCTGGTGTGCGGTGCCTCGCAAGGAATCGGATTGGCAGCTGCACAACAACTTGCCGGGTTGGGGGCCTCGGTCACCCTCTTGGCCCGCAATGCAGAGCGCCTAAAAGAGGCATTGAAGCTCCTTCCAGGGTCGGGCCACCAATTTGCCACAGCCGATTTCCAAGAGCCTGAACAGGTCCAATCGGCAGCGCAAGCCATCTTGTCCCAAGGGCCCATCGACATTTTGGTGAACAACACAGGGGGACCGGCGGGAGGGCCGATTTCAGAAGCACATCCAGATGCCTTCCTCGCGACCTTTCAACAACACCTGACAAACAACCACATTTTGACACAAGCCGTGTTCCCCGGAATGAAAAAGGCCGGTTGGGGCAGGGTGGTCAACGTGATCAGCACGTCGGTCAAAGCGCCGCTCGCCGGCCTTGGGGTGTCCAACACGGTGCGAGGGGCGGTCGCGAATTGGGCCAAAACATGGGCCACAGAGGTGGCGCCGTTTGGCATCACGGTGAACAATGTGCTGCCAGGGGCCACACATACCGCACGTCTGACAAGCCTGGCACAAGCCAAGGCCCAAGCGACGGGACAACAGCCCGAGGAAATCTTGGACGCCATGGCCGCAAAAGTTCCTGCAGGCCGCGTAGGCCAGCCTGAAGAAATCGCGCATGCCATCGCCTTCCTTTGTTCACCGGCGGCTGGGTATATCTCTGGCATCAATTTGCCGGTCGATGGTGGCAGAACGCCCTGCCTCTGACTTACTTTCGCTTTTCGATTGTCAATCTATACGTCGATGAACTCAGAACACCGCGCCGCCATTCAGGCGTTTATGGAACTTGTTGCCTTGCGCAACCCCAACGAACCTGAATTTTTGCAAGCTGTGGAGGAAGTGGCAGAAACCATTGTCCCCTTCATGGAAGCTCACCCCAAGTACAAAACTGCTCGCGTCCTGGAGCGAATCGTCGAGCCCGAGCGGGTGCTGATGTTCCGGGTGCCATGGACCGACGACGCTGGCCAAGTGCATGTGAACCGTGGCTATCGGGTGGAGTTCAACAGCGCCATCGGACCCTACAAAGGTGGACTCCGCTTTCACCCCACTGTGAACTTGAGCATCCTGAAGTTCCTCGGATTCGAACAAATCTTCAAGAATTCCTTGACCACCCTTCCCATGGGTGGGGGCAAGGGTGGGTCGGACTTCGATCCAAAAGGGAAAAGCGACCTTGAGGTGATGCGGTTTTGCCAGAGTTTCATGACGGAACTCGCAAGACACATTGGCGCCAACACCGATGTGCCCGCTGGCGACATTGGGGTGGGTGGACGTGAAATTGGCTATATGTTTGGCCAATACAAACGCATTCGAAACGAATTCACGGGTGTCCTGACAGGCAAGGGCTTGAACTGGGGAGGGTCCCTCATCCGTCCGGAGGCCACAGGCTACGGCTGCGTGTATTTCGCCGAAGAAATGCTCAACCACAAGGGAGATGGCATGAAGGGGAAAACTGTGGCGATTTCAGGCTCGGGCAATGTCGCCCAATTTGCCGCTGAAAAATGCCTCCAACTTGGCGCCAAAGTCGTGACCATGTCGGATTCCAAAGGCACCATCCACGATCCCGAAGGCATCGATGCCCAGAAGTTGGCCTACATCAAAGACCTCAAAAATGTCCGCCGTGGGCGCATCAAAGAGTATGCCGCTGCCCACGCCTCCGCTTCCTTCATGGAAGGTCAACGTCCGTGGAGCGTCGAGGTGGATGTGGCCTTGCCATGTGCGACCCAAAACGAATTGAACGCCGAAGAGGCCGCCACATTGTTGGCACAAGGCTGCATTTGCGTGGCGGAAGGCGCCAACATGCCCAGCACCCCAGAAGCCATTGAAGCTTTCCACGAAGCGGGCATCCTCTTTGCACCAGGAAAGGCTTCGAATGCAGGAGGGGTTGCCACCTCTGGTCTGGAAATGTCACAGAACTCGCTCCGGTTCAACTGGACGCGGGAGGAAGTGGACGCCAAGCTGCACACCATCATGAAGGACATCCATGCCCAGTGTGTGAATTACGGCAGCATGGAGGACGGCAGCGTCGACTATGTCCGCGGGGCCAACATCGCCGGTTTTGTCAAGGTGGCAGATGCCATGCTTGACCAAGGTGTGGTGTAACTTGCGGGCATGATGAAACCACACAAGATCAGCCTGATCCATGCCATTGCATTGGTGGCACTCGGTTCCTTTGGAGCCATGTCCTCAGAGTCCATGACCGCATGGATCCCCACGGTGTTTGGCGTTCTGTTGCTCGCTTGCAACCGCGGAGTCAAAAACGAAAACAAAGTTTTGGCCCACGTGGCTGTGTTGCTTACTCTGTTGATTGTCATTGGTTTGGTGAAGCCTTTGCAGGGCGCATTGGGCCGAGAAGACATGGCCGCAGCCGCACGTGTGGCCACCATGTTGGGCCTGAGTGTAGTGGCCTTGGCAACCTTCGTGAAGAGCTTCATGGACGCCAGGAAAAAGAAAGGGTGAACCTATTGGCTGGGCGAGGCATGGGCCTCCGGCTTCAAACCAAAGCCACGGCTCTCTTGTTCTTGGGCGTGCTGGGGCTGATGGCATGCGGAAGCTCATCGCCCGAAGGCCATGAGATGCCAGATGCTGCAGGGCTCGACCTTGCCAACGCTTCACGCAACTATGCCATGAAGTGCGCCATGTGCCATGGCGAAGATGGCAAACCCGTGCTTGCAACGGCGCCAGACTTGCGCACCAGCAACATGACTGTCGAAGAGCGGGTGGCCATCATTGCCTATGGAAAAGGCACCATGCCGCCGCACCGAAACACCTTGGACATGCCAAGCATTCGCGGACTGGCGGTCTACATCGACAAATTCACCGACTGAGTCCACACTGCCATGGCCAAACGCGTCCCCATCCCCACAGCCAAGCCTGCGGAAACGTGCGTGCTGATTGGCTTGGCCACGCGGCTGCAGCGCAGGGAACAACTGGAGGAATACCTCGAAGAACTTGCCTTTCTCGCATTGACGGCCAAAGCACAAACCGAACGTGTGTTCATCCAGGGACTGGACAAGCCCGATGTGCGAACGTTTGTAGGGTCGGGCAAGCTGCAGGAAATCAAGGAATATGTGGAGGAAGAGGAGATCGACATCATCATTTTTGACGATGAGCTGAGCCCGGTCCAATTGCGCAACATTGAGAAGGAAATCCCAGAGCGCAAGATCCTCGACCGCACCAACCTCATTTTGGACATTTTTGCCCAACGCGCGGCAACCGCCCATGCCAAGACCCAAGTGGAATTGGCGCAATACCAGTACTTGCTTCCGCGTCTCACCAACATGTGGACCCACCTCCAAAAGCAAAAAGGAGGCATCGGCATGAAGGGGCCTGGAGAGAAGGAAATCGAAACCGACCGCCGTGTCATTCGCGACCGCATTGCACTGTTGCGAAAGCAACTTGCAGGCATCGACCAACAAATGGCCACCCAGCGCAAAAACAGGGGGTCCATGATCCGTGTCGCCCTTGTGGGGTATACAAATGCCGGCAAAAGCACGCTGATGACTTTGATGTCCAAAAGCGATGTTTTTGCAGAGAACAAGCTGTTCGCCACGCTTGACACCACTGTGCGCAAAGTGGTCATCGACAACCTGCCCTTCCTGTTGAGTGACACGGTCGGGTTCATCCGCAAGTTGCCGACCCAGTTGATCGAGAGCTTCAAGAGCACCTTGGATGAAACTCGGGAAAGCGACCTGCTGGTACATGTCATTGACGTCAGCCACCCCCAGTTTGAAGACCACATGAATGTTGTGGAACGCACCCTGACGGACATTGGCAGCGACAGCAAGCCCACCGTCGTGCTTTTCAACAAGGTCGACATGTTGTCCGACCCCGAAGGAGAGCGGTCCAGAGAAGACCTTCAAAGGGGCATCCAAGAGAGGTTCTCTGCCTTGGGCCATGACACCATGTTTCTCTCCGCCAAGACGAAGGAAGGCTATGACGAATTTCGACGCGCCATGTACGAGCGTGTGAAGGATCTGCACATCAAGCGGTACCCTTACAATCAATTCCTCTACTGAAGCGGTGAATCTGGGCGCACTGCCTACCTTCGGCCCATGGCTTCCATCCGTCAAGAGCGCGTGTCAGAATTGATCAAGCGCGAACTCAGCATTCTTTTTCAGCGCGAATCCACCACTTGGTTTGGGGGGTTGTTCATCACTGTCACGCAGGTGCGCATTGGTCCTGACTTGGGCTTGGCGCGCGTCTACCTGAGTTTCATGGCGGTGGCCGACAAAGAAAAAGCCTTGCAAACTGTAGAGACAGAAAATTGGCGTGTGCGCAAGGCTTTGGGAGGCAAGGTGGGCAAGCAATTGCGCAGGGTCCCCGAACTGAATTTCTATTTGGACGACAGCCTCGATTTCGTGGACGAAGTCGACCAGGCGCTCAAATCCTGACGGCCCCACATGCGTCTTCCGGCACGTCTCGCCTTTCGCTACATCGTCCAACGACGATCCAGCACGCTGGTGCATGTCATTTCGGGAATTTCAGTCCTTGTGATTTCCGCTGTGGCCGCGGCCATGATTTGCATTTTGTCCGCTTTCAATGGGATTGAAGATTTGGTCAAAACCCTCTTCGGTACCCTCGATGCCGATGTGGCTGTGGTCCCTGCATCAGGTGCAACCCTGCCCGAGGGTTGGGGCGCGCACTTGGAGGGAATGGACGACGTGGCCGCATGGGCGCCTGTGTTGGAGGACGAATGTGTCGTGCGGGCCAACGACCAAGTCCGTGTTGCTTCTCTTCTCGGGGTCGACAAGCGCTATGTCGAAGTTTCAAGCATTGACGGGGCCATCGTGGAAGGCGCGTTTGCGGCAGGATCAGACACCACCCGGGTGCCATGTGCGTGTTTGGGTCTTGGGGTCCGTTCCGAGCTCCAATTGAGAAGCCAATCCGACGACCCCCCTCTGTTTTCGCTGTCTGCTCCCATCCGCGGCAAGCGGCTCTCCTCCTTCCGAGAGCGCGCCTTTCGAACGGTCCCCATGCACGCGTGTGGCACCTTTTCCATCAACGCCGATTTGGACACCCGCTACCTGATGGTCCACTTGTCGGAAGCCCAAACCTTGCTGGGCCGCCCCCACGAGGTGTCGCGTTATGAGGTGAAGGGGCGTCCTGGTGTTTCCCAAGAGACCCTGGCCGCCTCAGTGGCAGCAGCCCTCCAATCGGCCTTGGGGGAAGAATGGAAGGACGTGCACATCCGCACGAGAGATGAAAAACACAAGTTTGTCACCCAAACCAACCGCGCTGAAAAATGGGCCACGTTTGCCATTCTCAGCTTCATATTGGTCGTGGCGGCCTTCAACATCATGGCCTCTTTGACCATGCTCTTGCTGGACAAAAAACGAGACCTCGAGGTGTTGCGGGCCATGGGCATGCCCATCGCGATGATGGAAAGAACCTTTGGGCTCCAAGGCATGGCCATCAATGTGCTGGGGGGAGTCAGTGGCGCCCTCCTCGGCACCCTTCTCGTGATGGGACAGGCACAGTTTGGCTGGTTGACCCTGGAAGGCTCGGTGGTGCCAGCTTATCCCGTTCGGCTTTCTGCCTGGGACGTCATGGGCACCTTGGCCGTCGTGGTGTTGGTCGGTGGCATTGGGTCGTCGACCATGGTGCGTCACCTCATCCGAAGGCAGCAAGCCTGAGTCCCGCTTTCAGAGGAACACGTGGTCCCCAAAATGGTGGACAATTTCTTCCAATTTGGCCTCGATGTCGGAGGGATTGTCCATGGTCACCAAGGCCAAACGATGCTCCTTGAAATGTGGCAATCCCCGGAAATAGTTGGCGTAGTGCCGCCGCATTTCTACGACCCCCAAACGCTCCCCCTTCCACTCCAAGCTCTTTTGCAAGTGCAAACGGACCGCCCTGACGCGCTCTTGCATGTCGGGGAGCGGGCCTGCATCGCCCGTGGCCAAGAACTGCTTGACCTGACGGAAGAACCAAGGCGCACCAATGGCCGCTCGGCCAATCATGATGCCATCCACACCATATTTGTCCTTGTAGCGCAACGCCTTCTCAGGACTGTCGATGTCCCCATTGCCAAAGACGGGGATGTGCATGCGTGGATTGTCCTTGACCGCGGCAATCAGGGACCAATCGGCCTCGCCTTTGTACATCTGGGCGCGTGTCCTGCCATGGATGCTGATGGCTTGGATGCCGACGTCTTGCAGCCGCTCCGCCACCTCCACGATGTGCTTGCTTCCATCGTCCCAGCCCAACCTGGTTTTGACCGTCACAGGAAGGGTGCATGTGTCCACAATCTCCTTGGTCATGCTGACCATCTTGGGGATGTCCTGGAGAATGCCTGCTCCTGCCCCTCGACAAGCGACCTTTTTCACTGGGCACCCGTAATTGATGTCCACCAAATCGGGTCCAGCCTGTTCAGCAATGGCGGCAGCCTCTCTCATCGATTGGATTTCCGCACCAAAAATCTGGATCCCAATTGGCCTCTCGTATTCAAAAACGTCGAGTTTGGCAACACTCTTTGCTGCATCCCGAATGAGACCTTCCGAAGAAATGAACTCGGTGTACATCATGTCTGCCCCGTATTCTTTGCACAAGGCGCGGAAAGGCGGATCACTCACGTCCTCCATGGGCGCCAGCAAAAGCGGAAAATCTCCAAGATTGATGTTGCCGATTTGGGCCACGTTCGTCGAAGTTTCCGCAAATTTACGGCGTGGCCATCTGCCACCATGAATTCCCGCCCATGAGCTTTGTACGTAGAGCCTTCCAAACCATGCACCCCGTCGCCCAAGTGGTGTTCCTGGGCTGTCTTGTCTTGACCTTCATGGCCATGGCCGCCTTTGCGGGCGTCCTTTGGGTGTCGGGGGGGGATTTGGCAGCGAGTCAACGCGTTTTGGCTGGAGGAGAGAGGGGGCTGGACCGACGCACGCTCTTGGTCATGAACAACATGAACCAACTGTTGGCCTTTCTAGGTGCGGGATGGGCCTTTGCGGGCATCGTGGGACTTGGCTTTCTTGGACGCTTCTTCATGAAGCCCCCTCGGCCCATCTTTTGGCTGTTGGCCGCCGCCATCGCCCTTGGCATGAGCCCATTGATGGACTGGTCCTACCGGCTGAACGAATGGGCACTTGTGCCAGGCTCTGCATTGCATGCTTGGGCAGGCAGTCTTGAAGCCCAGGCCATGGCGATGACCCGTTCCATTCTTGCATTTTCAGAGGGCGCAGGGCTCGGCATGGTGCTGGTCTCAGTGGCCTTCTTGCCCGCGCTGTGCGAGGAATGGCTCTTTCGGGGCACGTTGCAACCCCTCCTCATCAGGGCCTCTGGCAACATTCACGTGGGCATTTGGATCTCCGCAGCGCTCTTCAGTGCAATCCATATGCAGTTTTTTGGGTTCATCCCCCGGATGCTTTTGGGCGCAGCCTTTGGGTATCTCGTGGTGCACAGCGGAAGCATTTGGCCGGCAGTGACAGGACATTTGGTCAACAACGCGGGCGTGGTCGTTGCCGCAGCTTGGATGGGTCCGGAGTGGTTGGAACAAGGTCTCGAGCCTCAGCCACTTTCGATGTGGGATGCATACGACTGGGGACAAGCAGCCGCTGCACTCCTGGCGCTGGGTTGGGCTGGGCAACGGCTTTTCACTTTGGGGCGACCTGAGGCGTACCTCGAGGCATTGGACACAGAAACCTGACCTGTTCAGGGGGTGCCTCCCCATGCCTCCTCGACGAAGGCCTCTGCAATCAACAAATCTTCTGGGGTGGTGACTTTGACATTCCAGGGGTCCCCCTCGCAAAGGTGGATCTCATGGCCTGCAAATTCCATCACGCTCGCATCGTCCGTGAACGCCTCGCGGTAAGACGTCTCAAATGCAGCCTTCAAACCGGCCAGTTGAAAGCATTGAGGGGTTTGCACTGCGCGCAGCGTGCTTCGGTCCTCTGCCTTGCTGGTTCCTGCGTCGTCCATTCTTCGGATGCTGTCCTTGACAGGAACCACAGGAATGGCATTGCCTTTCTCTGCCGCCAGGGCAAAGCACCGTTGGATGGTCTCCACGGAAGGGAATGGACGGACCGCATCGTGCACCCCCACCACGCCATCGCCTTCCAAGGTCGCCAGACCAGCCGCCACAGAGTGAAAACGCTCGGCCCCTCCAGGGACGACCTGCCGGGCTCCGCAAGGTCCATGCTTGGTTTCCAAAGCCGCAAACTCTTCGAACAAACTGTGGTGCAAGACCAAGGTCACCCCTGCCTCAGGCAAGGCTTCTTTGAAACGACGAAGGGTCCACCACATCAGTGGCAGACCCTTCACATTCAAAAACTGTTTCGCCGTGGCCCGACGCATCCGGGTGCCTGTGCCCCCGGCGACGATCACGACATGTTGCTTCATCCGTTGAAACGAGATCCCACAGCTTCCCAATCCACCACCTCAAAGAAGGCGTTGATGTAGTCGGGACGGCGGTTTTGGTAATTCAAGTAGTAGGCATGCTCCCAAACGTCCAATCCCAAGATGGGGTGCCCACCGCATCCCACTCCTGGCATCATGGGGTTGTCCTGGTTCGCACTGCTGCAAACCTCGAGCTTGCCGTCCTTGACGCACAGCCATGCCCATCCTGACCCAAAACGAGTGGCCGCAGCCTTCGCAAACGCATCCTTGAAGCCTTCAAAGCTTCCAAAATCACGGGCAATGGCATCGCCCAAAGCGCCAGCCGGCTGGCCTCCACCGTTGGGGGACATGCAGTTCCAGAACAAGGTGTGGTTCCAAAATCCTCCGCCGTTGTTGCGGACGCCACCGTGGTCACTGTGGTCGCGCAACAAGGACTCAATGTCCTTCCCGGCCATGTCGGTGCCTTCGAGGGCCGCGTTCAATTTGCTTGTGTAACCCGCGTGGTGCTTGCCGTGGTGGATTTCCATCGTGCGCGCATCGATGTGCGGTTCCAACGCATCGTAAGCGTAGGGGAGTTGGGGGAGCTCAAAAGCCATAAGAATCGGTTTGGGTTGATGTTTCGTTGCTTGTCTGGCCCAAAGATACGGCCCCATTTGCGGACGTGAAGGTGGTGGAATCCAACAAGGGGTGAAGGGCGCGTGCCACGCCTGCATCGCCTTCCATCAGGACTTCGTAAGAGGAGGACTCCCCCCACAAGGTCCGGACCACTTGGGCCAAAAAACGGTGCTCTAATTTGGCGGCTTCCTCTGCATTGGGCTCTCGCCAATCCCATCCCAACAACTGGGCTTCACGGTTGACCGCTTGCAACACGCCTTCCTTCCAGTTGGGCAGGGCCTCAATGTCACTGGGGCGGGAACATGCTTCCAAGGAACTTCGGTGCTCATCCATCCATTGGAACACGGCATCTCGAAGGACACCAGACCAAATCCATTCGCTGACCCATACGCTTGTCCCTGAGCTGTCCCAAGGCACAAATACATCAGGGGCGATGCCGCCTCCGCCAAACACTTCACGTCCCATGGGGGTGACGTAGCGCAAGGAATCCACCAACGGCATGGAGTCGGCATGGTACAATTCGCCGGTGGCGAGTCGGGTGTCAAAATCCTCCTCATAGGCTGCATAGGGCTTCTGGATGGCCCGGCCTGTGGGGGTGTAAAAACGTGCCACCGTGAGCCGCAGTGCACCCGATCCAGGAACGGGGAATTCTTCTTGGACGAGACCCTTGCCAAAGGACCGTCGGCCCACCACCAAACCACGGTCATTGTCTTGGATGGCACCCGCAAAGATTTCACTTGCCGAAGCCGAGCCTTCGTCCACGAGGACCGCAAGCGGCCAACCTGCATAGCGCCCCTTGCGCCTGCTGGTGTAGTCGCGTCTTGGAGAGGACTTCCCCTCGGTGTACACAATGGGCTGGTCCTTGTCGAGAAACAAATCGACCATCTCCACAACGGCATTGAGGTATCCTCCTCCGTTCCCCCGCAAGTCCACGATGACCGAAGACGCACCCTGTTGGGCCAAAAGGTCCATTGCCTCCTCAAACTCCTGTGCGGTGTTGGCCGCAAAACGGATGGCCTTGATGTACCCAACCTCTTCCTCGAGAAGAAAGGCCGCCACCACGCTTTGGATAGGGATTCTGTCGCGCTCCAAATGGATGTCCAAAGTGCGTCCCCGGCGATGAACGGCCAGATGCACCTTCGTGCCCCGCGGGCCTTTCAACAATGCCATGACCCTGCTGTTGGTGAGGGTGGGGCCTGAAATGGGCTCCCCTTCCACCTCCACGATTCGGTCTCCCGCTCGGATGCCGGCTGCCTCAGAAGGTCCTCCTGGAATGGCCGCCACCACCATCAAGGAATCTTTCTGGATCAAAAATTCCACCCCAATCCCTTCAAAATTCCCTTCCATGTTTTCCGACATGGCCGCCAATTCCTCTCCAGAAAAATACACGGTATGGGGGTCGAGTTCCTCCAACATCGCCTCAATGGCGGCGTCCACAAGAGCCGCGCGATCGAAACTGTCCACGTACAAGTCTTCAATGCGGTGAAAGACATTCAGGAGCCTGGCTTGGTCCCCAGACTTGCCCCAGTTCGAAGGAAGTGCAAGTCGATTCCCAGCATCGAGATCAGGTTGCCAAGCACCACAGCCCCGTCCCAGCCAAAGGCCAAGCACGAGGGCAATCGCCAATCCCAAAGGTTGCCATTGTTTCATTCAGAAAGAGCAACGCATTCAACCCCCGCTTGGTTCAAAAAGGTCAATCCGCTTTGGTCCTTATACGCCTCGGCATACACCACGCGAACGATGCCGGCCTGGTGGATCAGTTTGGCACATTCCCTGCATGGGGAAAGCGTGATGTAGAGGGTGGCTCCTTGGGCACTGTTGTTGCTTTTGGCCATTTTGGTGATGGCATTTGCCTCTGCGTGAAGCACGTACCACTGGGTGGTACCGTCCTCCGCCTCGCATGCATTGGGAAAACCACTGGGGGTGCCATTGTAGCCGTCGGCAATGATCATTTGGTCCTTCACAATGAGTGCACCCACCTGCTTCCGCACACAGTGAGAGAGCTTGGCCCATTCCTTGGCCATGCGCATGTAGGCAGCGTCGTAGCGCTTTTGTTTTGCGTCCATGAAGGCCAAAGGTACACCCAGATGAAAGGCCTTCAGCCGGTCACGTTGTAGCTTGCGACATGCGCATTTACACCCGAACAGGAGACGACGGCACCACAGGATTGTTCGGTGGCCGACGCATCGGCAAGGACGACCTCCGCATTGAAGCCTATGGCACGGTGGACGAATTGAACGCTTGGCTGGGGAAGGTGGCCACGCACGACGTTGCAGAGCCTGCAAGGGAACACTTGCAAACGATGCAAAATGAACTGTTCACCTTGGGCAGCCATTTGGCCACCACCGACGAAGGAATGCAAAAAAAACTGCCCGGTCTGGACCCAGAAGGATCCACCAAATTGGAGCGTTGGATGGATGCATGGGAAGCCCAACTTCCACCATTGACCAACTTTGTGCTCCCCGGAGGCCATCCATCTGCAGCAGATGCCCACGTGGCACGCACGGTCTGCCGTCGCGCAGAACGCTGCTGCGTGGCCCTTCACCGTGCAGAACCGATCGACCCCAGGGGTTTGACGTACCTCAACCGTTTGTCCGATGCCTTGTTTGTTTTGGGCCGCTATCTGTCCCATGAAACCGGGGCGGGCGACAAGGTTTGGGTGCCCAACGTCCCGGCCAAAAATGGAATCGATTGAAGGAAAAACCGCCACAAACTTGACTCGCATCGAGTTTCGGTTATTTTTGCCCGCTGAAGCAAGACCCACAGCATGTACTGGACACTTGAATTGGCTTCCTACTTGGAAGACGCTCCCTGGCCCGCCACCAAGGATGAGCTCATCGATTACTCGATGAGGACGGGTGCGCCGTTGGAGGTGGTGGAGAACTTGCAACAGTTGGAGGACGATGGCGAGTCTTTCGAGACCATCGAAGACATTTGGCCTGACTATCCTTCCAAGGAGGATTTCTTCTTCAACGAAGACGAATACTGATCTCCCTCGAGGACCACTCCACTCTGCATCGGCCCCACTTTTTCCCAAAAGAAAAGGCGGGACTTGCGTCCCGCCCCACTTGACATTGAACTCGAGCAGCTCCGAAGAACCGCTCGTACCAATCCAAAGGAGACCAATCCTTTGGTTCTAGCAATGTGAATCAAATGTTTGGGAAAACCAAATTTCTGGCCCGAACGACCCTCTATTTTCCTGACTTTCAGCGCAAAAGGCGACGCCATGTCGCTTGCGTGCGCTGCTCAATCAACACGTCCTTGCCTTCTGTCAACCGGTCGAGCACCGCTGCATCGCCATGGCGGACCGTCAGCAATTGCAGGCCTTCCGACCGTTGGGCCACCAAGGCTGGAGCAAGATCTTGTTCCAATCTGGAAAGGCGGGCATCGTCCCTGTCCATGACCAAACCAAAATGGGTCGCACTTTGCTGCATCAACCGCACGTGAAGGCCCACGTGGTGGAGCGCTTCAAAAAGTGTCTTCAAATGATCCTCTGCCAAAAAGCTCTGGTCGGCAGTGGACACCTCAAGCCAAACCTGATTGTCCCTCCAAATGAACATCGGCACGTCTGGGACCAATCCCGGGAACGCGTCGATGTGCGTGCTGGGGCCAGTGGGGTGGACAAAGGAACGGACCTTCAGGGGCAGACCCGTTTGTTGGAGGGGTTTGATCGTTCGGGGGTGAATGACCCCTGCGCCGTAATAACTCAATTCAACCGCCTCCGCATGGTCCACTCGGGGGACAGTGACCGCTTCTGGGTGCCGCTTGGGGTCGGCATTCATCATGCCTGGGACATCCTTCCAAATGGTCACCGATGCGCAATGGGTGGCCACGGCGAGCAAGGCCGCGCTGTAGTCCGATCCCTCTCGGCCGAGCGTGGAAGTGCGGCCGTCGCTGTGGCGGCCGATGAAACCTTGGGTGACCACAATGCGAGGCGGATCTGGACCGTCCCACTGTCCACGCAGGGTATGCCCCATGTGCGTCAAGCCAGATTCCTCCACACGGGCAAAACGGTGGGGTCCCTCTGTTTGCAAAGTGTCCCTGACATCCCACCAAAGCGCCTTCACTCCTGACGACGCCAACGACGCCTGCACCAAGGTGGTGCTCGCGAGTTCTCCTGCGGCCACAAGCGCGTCGTATTGCATTTCAGGATCTGTGGCCTGCAAGAATTCTTGCCATGCGCCTTCCATCACGCTTTGGACCCGACGGGCGCATTCTGGACCCAGTTCGAGCGCATTCGCCACCGCCAAATGACCAGAGACCAGGGTTTGCCAGAGGACCTCACGGCCATGGGACGGAGCCTCCAAAATGGCCTCGAGGGCATTGGTCGTTTTCCCCATGGCTGACACCACAACAACCGCTTGCTCTTCACTGGAGAGATGTTCCCCTAAGAGATCGCCAATGCGACGGATGGCGTCGGCATCTTTCACGGAGGCGCCGCCAAACTTGTGAACGGTCCGAAGGGGCGATGTGCCTGCCTGCTTGGTCATGGCTCTGGATGGTTGGAGGCCATCGTTTCCAATGCCTTGGCGGTGAGTCGACCGTTGAGCCATTTGCCATCCAAATCCGCGCCCAACCGCTCGTAAAATCCGATGGCTGGCGCATTCCAATCCAACACTTGCCATTCCAAGCGTTGCGCAAACTTGGACCGTGCATGGGCGGCCACAGATTCAAAAAGTGCACGGCCCACCCCACGCCCACGCCAAGCCTCCGTCACCACCAAGTCTTCCAAATACCACGTTTTTCCTTTCCAAGTGCTGTAGCGCGCATGATGAAGCGCCATGCCCACGACCTGTCCATTCGCGTCCTCTGCCACCGTGCACTCAAAACATCCCGCCTGGGCATCCGCCTCCAATTGATGCACCGTCAAGGTGACCTCCTCCTCGGCTTCCTCATAACGGGCCAATTCAACCACCAAATCATGCACAAAGACTGCATCAGATGGGCGGGCCTTGCGCACGGAAAAGGTAGAAGCGATGGGTTCCATGTAGAAAGCGAAGGTACCCCTTCGACAGGCAGTTTTTCCCCCCTAACTTTCCACCACAACCTGCACGAATATGGATAACCTCCCCATGGCGCCCGTGGACATCGTCTTGCTCTTGCTTCTGGTCGCAGGAGCCTTCCGTGGCTTCACCAAGGGTCTTGTCCTCTCGGTCGCGTCCTTTGTTGGGTTGGTGGGGGGCATCTGGGGAGCTTCCCAATTTTCTCATCTGGCCGCGGAACAGCTCTCCGAACACGTCACTTGGTCCGTCAACTCTCTCCAAATGGCGTCTTTGGCCTTGACGTTTCTCGCCGTCGTTTTGGTGGTTCACCTTTTGGCCAAACTGCTTGAAAAGGTATTGGCCATGGTGGCCTTGGGGCTGGTCAACAAATTGGCCGGGGCGGTGTTCGGTGGACTCAAAACATGGCTCATCCTTTCGTTCCTGCTGATGATGGCCCACCAAATCATGGGGTCGCGCTCTTGGCTCCCTCCAAGCGAACCACCAAGCGTTTTGTTGGGTCCTGTCGAATCCTTGGCGCCCCTTCTGGCGCCCACATTTGGGAGCATCAAAGATGCCGCCCAAGATGTTGGTTTTACGTCACCCCAAGGGCTCGAAAATGAGCATTCACCCGCTCCTGAAGTCGGGCCATGACATCGTCGTGGCTTTCCGATCCATCCCATGGTTCTGATACGCTGGCATAACACTTGATCTTGGGCTCGGTTCCAGAAGGCCTGACCGTCACCCTCGATCCCGCCTCCGTGACAAATTGCATGACGTTGGAGACGGCTTGAGGCAGGGACCTCAGGACCAATCCCTCAGGCGTGAGGGCTTGTTGCATTTGGAAATCCAACACCTCGACGACCTTTTCTCCCGCCAGTGCATGGGGAGGGGACGTGCGGAAACCCTTCATCATGGCATCGATTTGGGCCTTGCCCTCCCTGCCTTCTTTCACCAAACTCACCAGCCCTTCTTTGTAGGCCTTGTGACGTTTGTGGATGGCCGCCAGGCGGTCCAACATGGTGTGTCCATTGCGCTCCAACTCATGGGCCAACTCCGCGAGAAGGCAACAGCTTTGAACAGCGTCCTTGTCGCGCACGGCGTCGCCCACCAAGTAGCCATAGCTCTCCTCGCCCCCCGCCACGTATTGCAACTTCCCTTCTTCCTTCCGAATGGCTTCCGCGATGAATTTGAATCCCGTCAGTGTCTCCCTCACCTCCACGCCATAATGGGAAGCGAGGTCTTCGAGAAGAGAAGTGGTCACGACCGTTTTGGCCACAAACGAGGGTTGGTCAAGTTTGCCCGCTTCTTGCCATCTGGACAGCACGTGATCGACCAGCAAAGCTCCTGTTTCATTTCCATTGAGGAGCCGGTAGCTCCCCTTCCCGTCAGGGACCGCCAATCCAACCCTGTCTGCATCTGGGTCTGTGCCCATCACCAACGCCGCGTTGCATTCTTGGGCCAAATCCACGGCCTGTGCCAATGCCGCTCCCTCTTCTGGATTGGGGCTTTCCACGGTGGGAAAGGCACCGTCTGGCACCGCTTGAGATGCCACCTCATGGACGTTCCGGAACCCAAAAGCGCGCAAAGCAGCCGGGACAGCCAGTGCGCCCGTGCCGTGCAGACCTGTGAATGCAATCGGCAAATCAGAGCCATGCTGCACCAAATCCTCTGAGAGTCGAAATGATGTCAGCAACTTTCGGTATCCCTCATCCCACGAAGCATCCAACAAATGAATGCCTTCTGGGGACCTGGGGACATCCGCATCGGGCGGCAACGCCCTGACCTCCGACACCAGCTGGGCATCCTCAGGGGCCACGACTTGTCCTCCGTCAGATGCGTACACCTTGTAACCATTGTAAATGGATGGGTTGTGGCTGGCTGTCACCACCACCCCTGCCACCGCACCGAGCTCTCTCACTGTCCAAGACAACTGAGGGGTAGGTCTCAGTTCAGCATACATCCAAGGCTCCAGCCCGTTGGCGGCAAGCACCTCCGCCGTGATCTGGGCGAAGGTCTGGCTAAGGTGACGGCTGTCGCAGGCGATGGCCACACGCCAGGGACCCGATGCAGGATTGGGGCCATGGACCTTCCGAAGGTGGTTGGCGAGGCCTTGGGTCGCCCTTGCAATTGTGGTGGGGTTGATGCGGTTCGTGCCTGGTCCCATTTTGCCCCTGAGCCCGCCTGTTCCAAAAGACAAATCGGTGTAAAAAGCATCCACCAAGGCCTCCCGGCTCTCGGGATCGGTGGCGCATCCGTCCAGCCATTTTTGGACCAAGTTCCGCGTCTCATTGTCATGCGGTGGCTTGGTCCAGGACCGGGCCTTGGCGATGACTTCATTCAAAAGCATGTCGTCCTTCATCGGAGCAAAGGTCCGCCATCTCCCCTCAAGTTCCATGTGGACTTCAGCGCCTCTTGCCATGGCAACCCATGCCAACCCATGCGCTTTTGCAGCGCCGTGCCATCCAACACACTCCATTGGGGCCTCTCCGCAGCAGTTGGAAAATCCTCTGTGGACATGCGATGGACCGGGATGTCCCATCCTGCCAAGGCCACAATTTCACAAGCGAAGCCATGCCAAGTCGTGGCGCCTTCGTGGGCGTAATGCCAGATGCCTTGAGGCATCTTTTCCCCGAGACTTGCCATGTCCAACAAGGCTCCAGCGAGCAGCGGGGCGGAAGTGGGCACACCCCATTGGTCGTCCACCACCTTCAACTCCCCGTTGGCCTTGGCCAAACGCAACATGGTGGTCAAGAAATTGCGTCCTTCCACGTCGTAGAGCCAGGACACTCGAACCACCACACCCTGGACTCCGCTTGCCAAAAATTGCGCTTCACCAGCCTGCTTGGACTTTCCGTACGCCCCAAGAGGTTGCACGGGATCGTTCGGTTGCCGTGGGGCACGGGCGCCCTCGCCAAAGACATAGTCGGTGCTGAGGTGGACCATGGGGATGCCCCTCAAGGCACAGGCCCTTGCAAGGATGCCGACACCATGACCATTCACAGCCATGGCAAGCTCCTGCTCGGATTCTGCGGCATCCACGCCCGTGAATGCCGCGGTGTTCAGCACCACAGAAGGTCGATGGTGGTCCAAGGCCCTTGCCACCTCTTCTTCTCGGGTGATGTCCAAGTCCGCCCGACCCAAGCCCACCGCTGCTTCACCTCGTGAGGCCGCAGCCCAAAGAAGCCTGGCACCCAATTGACCCTGGGCACCCGTGACCAACCAAGGATGGGGATTCGTTTTGCTTTCCACACCACAAACTTGTGGCACGAAACGCACAAAACATACCAAGCTTTGTAATTTTGTCCCCCTCCATTGCGTTGAAAGAATGAGGCTGAACAAGCTTTTGGCATCATCCTTGCTTTGAATGGGGCATCGGAAACCACTGACGATCACATGAAACTCACTCCCCTCCTTCTATCGTTTGTCCTCTGTTTGACCCTTTGTCTGAACGTTTCAGGGCAATCGCAAGTGCAAGAACCTGCCGCAGTGGAACTGGAGGAAAAGGATGATCTGATCAAGGCCAAATGGCGACATATGGGGTTTCACCTCATTTCCGACTGGCAGGGCGGAGACATCGAAACCGTGCTGGACGAGCCATCCTACGGCTTCGCATTGACCTACATGAAGCACGACCGCAAAGGCATTTTCGATGGGGGTTTGGATCTAGGATTTCAACCCATTGGTGGGTTTGACACCACGGTCGTCGTGGCCGTCGATAGCCTTGAAGCGACAGGCACACTGACCGTGCGCAACCAACTTGTCCATGCCCACTACCTCTTGCGTTTGACCTTGTTCCAGAATGGAAAAATTCAGCCCTTTGGCGAAGGTTTCGCGGGGATGCGTGGTTCTCTGTTGGGTGCACGGTTGGTTCTCGACGACACAGACGACAAAAAGCCCGTCAATGATGTGCCCTTCTTCTCTGCCAACTTTAGCTACGGGTTCGCTTTGGGGGCAAGGGTTCAGTTGGGCAAGCGTTCATTCCTGACGGCCCGGTATGCCGAGATGTTCCACTTGGAAGACGGCAACATTGTGGAAGTGGCAGATGCCAGCGGCTTGGCGGTGGATGACAACGGTGATGTGACAAGCACAAGCACAACGAGCCTCGAGCTTCCTCCCTACTCCGTCAGGGTGGGCTTGGCCATCAATTTCTGATTTTCCAGACGCAGGTCAAGTGGTGCGCATGGCCTCCACTGGGGGCAACTTGGACGCTTGCCTTGCGGGGGCAATGCCCGCGAGCAATCCCGAAGTCACGGCCACGCCCAGGGCCAAGAACACCCGTTTGGGGGCAATCTCAAGGGTGAGTCCCAAGTCCGACGCATTGACTCCCCACACCAAAAGTTGGATGGCGAGCAAGGCGAGTAGTGCCCCAAACACACAAAGGGCGACGGCCTCAAACAGGAACTGGATCAAAATGAAGGCATTCTTGGCCCCCATGGCCTTCTGAACACCAATGATCTTGGTCCGCTCACGAACGGAGACAAACATGATGTTGGCGATGCTGAAACAGCCCACCAAAATGGCAAACATGGCAATGAACCATCCCCCCCTTGCCAAATTGGCGAAAATGGAATCCAAAATGCTGGTAAGCATTTCCATGCGGTTGACCGAGAAGTCTTCCTCTCTCCCTGGCCGAACACGGCGCACTGCGCGGAGCTGTTGGACCAACTCATCCTCGAGTGCTGCGAGGTCGACACCAGGTTGTGCCTTGATGGCAATCTGGGCGTTGTCGTCGGCACGCGCATCGTAGATGCGCGGTGCAAAAGCAGAAGGCACAAGCATGAATTCATCAAGACCCGTGGACACGATGCTCTCGCCTTCCTGCGCAAGCACGCCGATGACTTCCATGCGGATGCCCCGGACCTTGAGGGTTTGGCCAACGACTTCGGAACGCCCAAACAACTGATTGGCAACCTCATGGCCGATCACCGCCACAGGTCGGCCTGCCGCACTTTCACTCGGTGAGAAGTAGCGGCCATGCACAATGTTCAAGCTGATCACCTGATCGTATCCATGTGAGCCTGCGCCCACCACCACACCTTGCATCCTGTTGTTGCCCGCCTCGGCATCCAAGAAGGTTTTTGACTGGTACATTCCAGCGGAGGCAAGGGTCAACCGCGGCATCAAAAGCTCCAAGTCACGCTCTGTAGGTGGCCTGCGCTGGACATATTTCCACCATGGGTAATCCTCGCCTGCCGACCAAGGCCATTTGGTGACGAACAAAACATCGTCGTCCAGCATGTTGAAGGTGTCGCGAAGCTCTGTTTCCAAAGAGTCCACCACGGTGAAGACCGCACTGATGACAAAAATGCCCACCATGACCCCGAGCAGGCTCAAAAAAGTGCGCAGCCGGTGCGTCCAAATGGCTTGCCAAGCAAAGGACAAACTCTCTCGTAACAAGCGGAGCCACAACATGAGACGAAGCTACACCGAAGGCCTTAGAATCCACATTGCGCGTTGTAGATTTGCGGCTTCCAATCCTCTATCCTTTGCCCATGTCCACGACGCGACGCATCCAATCTGCCTTGATCTCTGTCTACCACAAGGAGGGGCTCGCACCCATCGTCAAAGAACTCCAGCGCATTGGGGCCACCATTTATTCCACGGGCGGCACCCAGGCAGCCATCGAAGCTCTTGGTGCAGAGGTGGTGCCTGTCGAACAGGTGACAGACTACCCTTCCATCCTTGGCGGACGTGTCAAAACCTTGCACCCCAAGGTGTTTGGCGGCATCTTGAACCGAAGGGACCACGAAGGAGACCAAGCCCAAATGGCCCAATACGACCTGCCCAACATCGACCTGGTCGTGGTGGATCTGTATCCTTTTGAAGCCACAGTGGCGAGTGGAGCGCCAGAGGAAGACATTGTCGAAAAAATCGACATTGGTGGCATCGCCTTGATCCGCGGCGCCGCCAAAAACTTCCAAGACGTTGTGGTGGTGCCCTCCATGAACGATTACGGGACCCTCGTCGACATTCTGAAGCGCGACGGTGAAACTTCACTGGAAGAACGAAAGCAATTGGCGGCGCGAGGTTTCCGGGTCAGCTCGCATTACGACACCATGATCCACGCTCACCTGAGCGGAGAAGACCTCCAAGGGGGCAGTGTGGAGGTGTTGAACCTGAGCGCGCCCGACGGACGGTCGCTGCGCTACGGTGAAAATCCACACCAAAAAGGCCAATTCTTTGGGGACCTGGATGGACTTCTGAAGCCACTTCACGGCAAGGCTCTGTCGTACAACAACCTGTTGGACGTCGACGCTGCTGTCCAGCTGATGAACGAGTTCCAAGACAACGCGCCCACCTTTGCCATCCTGAAGCACAACAATGCTTGCGGGTGCGCCACCCGGGAGACGCTAGAGCAAGCCTACATCGATGCCCTTGCAGGTGACCCCACGAGTGCTTTTGGTGGCGTGCTGATCGCCAACCGGCCCATCGATGTGGCCACAGCGCGTCGCATCCATGAATTGTTTTGCGAGGTGGTCATCGCGCCCCAATTTGAGGCAGACGCCTTTGCTGTGCTTTCGCAAAAGAAAAACCGCATCCTTCTCGAACAACAGCCCGGGGATTTGCCCAAGTCCACCGTGCGTTCCGCACTCAACGGCTACTTGGTCCAAGAACGCGACAACGCCATGGAGGAGGCGGCCCACTGGACATGTGCCACCGCGCAGCAACGGCCGGAATGTGCAGAGGATCTGCTCTTTGCGCTCAAATTGGTCAAGCACACGAAGTCGAACACCGTGGTTTTCGCCAAGGATGGACAACTGCTTGCAAGTGGCACAGGTCAAACAAGCCGAGTGGACGCATTGAACCAAGCCGTGGAAAAGGCCAAGCGATTTGGATTTGACTTGAATGGATCCAGCATGGCGTCTGACGCATTTTTTCCCTTCCCAGATTGTGTGGAGCTCGCTGCAGATGCTGGCGTGTTGGCGGTGATTCAGCCGGGTGGCTCCATCAACGACGAGAAGAGCGTAGTCGCGTGCAACGCAAGAGGGTTGTCGATGTACACCACAGGGGTGCGCCACTTCCGGCACTAATTTCACAGGTTTTGTGAGGGCCTTTTGGGTGGAAAAGAGGCAAAATGCAACTTATCAACCATCCACCCACTTTCGCCTTGATTGGTGCGGGAAGAGCGGGGTACGCTTCTACCTTTAGACAATGGGATTGTTTGATTTTTTCACGCAGGAGATTGCCATGGATTTGGGCACGGCCAACACCATCATCTACTACCAAGACAAGGTGGTGGTGGACGAGCCTTCCATCGTGGCCAAAGACCGTATGACAGGCAACGTCGTCGCGATTGGGCGTTTGGCCCAACAGATGCACGGAAAGACGCACAAAAACATCGAGACGATTCGTCCGCTCAAGGATGGCGTGATCGCGGATTTTGAATCCGCCGAACAGATGATCAAAGGCATGATCAAGCTGATCTCGGGGCGCAAGTCTTGGTTCAACCCGTCGTTGCGCATGGTCATCTGCATCCCCTCGGGCATCACCGATGTCGAGAAACGGGCTGTGAAAGACAGCGCAGAGCATGCCGGCGGCAAGGAGGTCTACCTCATCCACGAGCCCATGGCAGCCGCCATCGGCATCGGCATCGACGTCGAAGAACCCATGGGCAACATGATTGTGGACATCGGAGGGGGGACCTCTGAGATTGCTGTGATTGCATTGGGTGGCATCGTGACCGACACCAACATCCGGGTTGCAGGAGATGAATTCACCCACGACATTGAGGAATACATGCGTCGCCAGCACAACATTCTCATCGGAGAGCGCACAGCGGAGCAAATCAAGATTGCCGTGGGCTCTGCGTTGACCGAACTGGTCAACCCTCCTGAAGACTATGCGGTCCATGGACGGGATTTGATGACGGGCATCCCCAAGGAAATTGTGGTGACCTACTCAGAGATTGCGGGAGCCTTGGACAAGAGCATCAGCAAAATTGAAGAAAGCATCCACAGCGCCTTGGAGAACACCCCGCCTGAACTCTCGGCGGACATCTTCAAAACTGGCATCTACTTGGCAGGGGGCGGGGCCCAACTCCGTGGCTTGGACAAGCGCATTTCACTCAAGACCAAGTTGCCTGTGCACGTGGCAGATGACCCTCTGCACGCCGTGGCCAAAGGCACCGCCATTGCCTTGAAGAACATCGATCGCTTCCCCTTTTTGATGCGCAACTGATCCATCGGCCGTGCGAAATCTCCTGGACCTTCTCGCACGCACCCAACGCTGGCTGTTCTTTCTGGCGTGTTGGGGAGTGGCGTTGTTTTGGATGAACACCACCTACAGCCATCACCGCACCGCCATGGCACAATGGTCGATGTGGTTCACCGGTTCTTGGATGAATGCCCTGGGGAATGCCACCGATTGGGCCCAGCTTTCAGAGACGAACCGCTTGGTCATGGCGGAGAATGTGCGCCTTCGGGCAGACATCGAGGCGCTCAGGGGAGGAGAACAAGCTTGTTGGCAGACCAACAGAGCAAGGGTGTTGCGAAGCCCCGGATGGGGACAATCGCCATGGATGGTCCTCGACCGAGGGGGACGTGACGGCCTTGCCCCTGGCGCAGGCATTGTGTCCCTGGGCCATGCCGCAGGGAAGGTGGTCGACACCACTGCCCATGAAAGCTTGGTGCTGACCCTGGCGCACCCCAAGGCGCAATGGAGCGTGAGAATGGGGAACCAAGGCGCTGCAGGAAGGCTCGTTTCCAGAAAAGGATCGGTCGAGTTGGCGGAGGTGCTCGACATGCCACGTGCCCAATTGGTGTTGCCAGGAGATACCGTGACCACCACCGGCTACGACGGTGTCTTTCCCCCAGACATCCCTGTTGGCGTGGTCGCCGATGTAGAAGGCAACGAAGCCGATGAATTCCAAACGGTGGTGATCGCCCTTGGCGCGCAGTACCTGTCGGCACGTCATGTGACTTGGCTTCAGTCGGCGCGGACTGCCCGAATCGACAGTTTGTCCAACCCTTCATCTCCTACTGCACCATGACCGTACTTGGACCTTTGCTGTGGACGCTCTTTTGGGCGGTGATCGGACAGGTTCTGGTCTTTCGGTTTGGCATCTTCTGGGGAGGATATGGTCTGCTTGCCGTTCATTTGTATGGCCTCTTGCGCATGCCCGTGGGGTGGTCGCCCATGGCCTACCTCTTGGTCGCCGCCACCACAGGTGCGTGCATTGACTTGGTCTCCTTCACAGGGGGCATGCACCTTGCGGCCTCCGTCACCTTGGGGATGGCCTATCCAGCCTTGACTTCTGCCATGGAATCGCGTGCAGGCCTTCGGCAGGGGCACGTGATGGATCCGCATCAAGATGGCTGGGGGCCCTATGCCATCTTCGTCGCCCTTGGGGTGGCATTGTACTGGCTTGTGATGTTTGGCCTTCAAAATGGTTGGAGCATGATGGGTCGGACCTTGGCCCAAACCGTGACTTCAACCGCCCTCAATGTGGGGGCGTTCATGCTCTTGCAAGGATTGTTGAATCGGCCCCACCGAGACGGTGGCAGGAAAGTCAGTGCCTACCCGTGGAGTTGAACCGATCTCAGCTCGCCGGCAGACAACGCATTGTGGGGGCAACGGTCCTCGCCGTAGGATTGGTGTTTGTGATCCGCTTGTTTCAAATGCAAGTCACCACCCACGAATACAAAGACAGGGCTGAACGACTGACAGAGGAGCAGGAGGTGCTTCAACCTCCCAGGGGCCTATGTTTGGACAGGAACGGTGAATTGTGGGTGAGCAATGTCCCGAGCTACGATTTGATGGTCGTTCCTCGCAAACTCGCAGACGTCGACACCAATGCGCTGGCCATGCTTTTGAAAGTGGAGCGAGAAGATTTGGACCGCCGGCTGTCCAAAGCAAGGCGGTACTCCAGATACAAGGCCTCTCCATTGCTCCGGCAATTGAATGCGAAAGAATACGCCGCACTCAGTGCCGAACTCTGGAACTACCCTGGGCTGTCCATTCGCACCAAGCCGGTCCGTGAAAACGTCCACGGCATCGCCAGTCAGATCATGGGCGAATACCGGGAAGTGGACCGACAGGACATGAACAAAGATGCGCGGTACCGTTTGGGCGACTACAAAGGCAAGTCGGGGCTCGAAGGTCTTCACGAAAATGACCTTCGCGGCATCCCAGGTCTGCGGCACCACCTTGTTGACGTCCGCAACAACGTCCGAAGCACCCTCTCTGAACTGGATTCCATGCCGCAACCTGGGGCCGACTTGACCCTGACCCTGGACGCTGAACTCCAACGCTATGCCGAGCAATTGATGGAGGGCAAGCGAGGCGCTGTGGTGGCCATTGAGCCCGCCACTGGAGAAATCCTTGCCTTTGTTTCAGCACCATCCTACAATGGGAACCTTTTGACAGGAACGAGCCGTGGTGCGGCCTACGACAGTTTGGCCAAACATCCTTGGAAGCCGCTCTACAACCGCGCAGTTCGAGGCACCTACCGCCCCGGGTCCATTTTCAAAATGGTGCAAGGATTGATTGGACTTCAACAAGGGGTCATCTCCCCTCGGACCCACATCGTCTGCAACAGGGACGTCATCGGTTGCCACGGGGCCCACACCCAGGACGACCTGCGACGTGCGATCGTGCACAGCTGCAACCCCTACTTCTATGATGTGATGAGGCGCATGGTCAACCAGCACCCCAAACTCGACAAATTCGACAACGCCCGCCTGGGCATGGGCTGGTGGACCAACAGGATCAAAGATTTTGGATTTGGCAGCAACTTGGGAGGGCACGTTCCTGGAACAAGGGCTGGTTTGGTCCCAGACTCCACCTATTACAACAACATCTATGGACGCAGGCATTGGACGTTCCGAACCATCTACTCCATCAGCATTGGCGAAGGTGAGCTGCTGACGACCCCCATGCACATGGCGAACCTTGCCGCCATCATGGCGAACCGGGGATGGTACATGGAACCTCACCTGGTGCGGGACATTGGTGGCAAGGGAAAGCCTGAGGAACTTCAACAGCGACGTGAGGTGGGGGTCGACGAACATCACTTTGAGCCCGTTCTCGATGCCATGCAACGTGTCATTGAAGACCGATCGGGCACAGGACGGATGGCCTACACCCGTGGGATCACCACTTGCGGAAAAACAGGAACCGTCCAAAACCCTGGCCGTGCAGACCACAGCGTGTTCATGGCGTTTGCACCCCGCGAAGAACCGCAAATTGCCTTGAGTGTATACGTTGAAAATGCAGGAGCAGGTGGAGAGTGGGCCGCGCCCATTGCAGGACTTTTGGTGGAGCAATACCTCCAAGGAGACATTCAAACCCGCGAGCGCGAGTCAAAAATCTTGGGGGCCACCTACCCTCTGGACCCAGATTTTGAGCCTGACACACCTGCCCAATGAGCAGCCGCGCATTGAACATCTTGTCCCGTTTGGACTGGCCCACATTGCTCACGATGGTGCTGCTTGTTGTGCTTGGATGGTTGAACATCGTCAGTGCGACCGCAGAAGCTGAGGTCGTCTGGGACTTGGGCGGAAAGGCGGGCAAGCAATTGATTTGGATGGGGGTCTGCTCGGTCTTGATGGTGGGGCTTTTGGCGGTGGAGGGAGAATTCTACATTCGGACTTCTGTGCTTCATTACGCACTGGTGTTGTTGATGTTGATGGCAGTTTTGGTGGTCGGGAAGAAGGTTGGAGGGGCCCGGTCGTGGTTTGGGGTGGGCAGTTTTGGCATCCAACCGAGTGAATTTGCCAAAACGGCCACAGCCCTCATGCTCGCCTGGTTCTTGAGTCGAGATGGCCGGCCATGGCGAACCATGGCCACGCGACTTCAAACCTTGGCCCTCATCGCCATGCCGGCGGGCTTGATTTTGCTTCAACCCGATGCCGGGACGGTGCTGGTCTTCGGGGGTTTCGTGTTTGTGCTGTACCGGGAGGGCCTGAGTGGCAACGTGCTGCTCGTTGGGGTGGGAGGAATCGTGCTCGCTGTTTTGACCATCCTGTTCGGCGCCTCGGAGAGCTGGTACCCCTTTTTGGGCGAAGGATCTGGCTTTTGGTGGTACCTCTTTGCCTTGGCCTCCCTGGGCGCCACCACTGTGGCCATCGCCCGTGCCGCCACCTTGCCCAGAAAGCGACGTACGGCCACCAGATGGGGTGCACTCTTGCTCTTGGGTGGCATGGTGTTTTCCGTGGGTCTTCACCTCGGGATGGAGAACGTTTTGAAGAAGCACCAGCGGGAGCGGATCCACGTCCTCTTTGGCATTGACGTAGACAACCCCGACGCCGACTACAACATTCGGCATGCCAAGGCTGCCATCGGTTCTGGAGGATGGACTGGCAGAGGCTGGGCCCAAGGCCCGATGACGGCCTATGGCTTCGTCCCAGAACAAGAGACCGATTTCATCTTTTGCACTGTGGGCGAAGAATGGGGGTTTTTAGGCAGTTCAGGTGTGGTGTTGCTCTTTGTCTTTCTGATCCTCCGTGTGCTTCACCTGGCAGAACGACAACGTTCCGCCTACACCCGAATCTATGCCTACGCCGTGGCCAGCATCTTGTTCCTTCACTTTCTGGTCAACGTGGGCATGGTGTTGGGACTTGCCCCGGTCATTGGCATTCCCCTGCCATTCTTCAGCTATGGCGGGTCTTCTCTGATGGGATTCACCCTTCTCTTGGGCATTCTTCTCAGGCTCGATGCCGAACGGTTTGTGGTCTTGCGCTGAGGACCCAAAGATCCGGTTGTCTCTAAAAAGCTTGCGCACGTCGCAACGGTGGCCTATCTTCAAGACATGATCATTCGACCCAATGCATGGTGTTGCTGTTGTCTCCCTTCACGGAGCCTCCTGCACATGCGCGAATGATTTCCCTTTGAAATCGCAACCTCAGGAAGCCTCCGTTCGTAACGGGGGCTTCTTTTTTGTACCTCTATGATGACCACTCCAATCCTCGACACCCGACTTGCCAAGCTGGATGAACTGCGCTGGCATGTGGGCCAAACGCCCTTGTACCGGATGGACTCCCTGAGCGCCAATCCAAAGGTGCAGATCCTTGCAAAGTTGGAATGGCAGCAATTGGGCGGAAGTGTCAAAGCCCGTCCCGCCTACAACATGCTTTGGAACGCCGCAGCTTCAGGAGCGCTGCGTGGCCGCAGGCTTCTCGATGCCTCATCGGGAAACACAGGCATCGCCTACGCCATCTTCGCTGCAGCATGTGGCATCCCTGTGACCTTGTGTGTGCCAGAAAATGCCTCCAAAGAACGCAAACACATCCTGCGGTCCCTTGGCGTGGATTTGGTGCTGACGAGCCCATTCGAAAGCACAGACGGGGCGCAAGAGGTGGCCAAGGAAATGGCCCTGAAGCAGCCCGACCTTTACCATTACGTGGACCAGTACGGCAACGACGCCAACTGGCAGGCGCATTACCACCACACGGGTGTAGAAATTTGGGAGGAAACCCATCGCAAGGTGACGCATTTTGTTGCGGGATTGGGGACCACTGGCACCTTCACTGGCACAGGGAGGCGGCTGAAAGAATGCAACGCAAACATCGAATTGGTTGCGCTCCAGCCCGAAACCGCTTTGCACGGCTTGGAAGGTTGGAAGCATCTGGAAACGGCCAAAGTACCTGCCATTTTTGACGCTACGGTCCCCGACCAAACCCGACCAGTTTCCACACAAGCGAGCTACAAGATGCTGAAAAAAGTGGCCCGTCAAGAAGGGCTGCTCGTCAGTCCGTCTTCCGCCGCCAACCTCGCCGGAGCTGCCCAATTGGCCCAAGAATTGGAAGAGGGGGTCATTGTGACCGTCCTCGCCGACGATGCGGGCAAGTACAGTGAAGTGATCCAGCAACTTCTGCCATGATGTTTCTCCCAATGAACCTTGGGCAAGACGCCCTCCTGGCAATGACAAAAGATGCCGAGCGCGCTTTCCCCAACGAATGTTGTGGCTTTTTTTATGGCCATGAAGAAGGTGGAGAACGCCGGATTTTGGCCTCCACAGCGGTTGAGAACCGCAAAGAAGGCGACCAGAGAAGAAGGTTCTTGATCTCCGACCTCGACTACATGCGCGCTGAACGCCATGCGGCAAAGACAGGGATGACCCTTCTTGGCGTGTACCACAGCCACCCGCTCCATCCAGCAATTCCAAGCGAGCACGACTTGGCCGTGGCGCTTCCGTTTTTCAGTTACATCATCGTCAGCGTGCAGCCAGAAGGCACACACCACGTGCGCAGCTGGCAGTTGGACAACCAACGACAATTTTCCGAAGAAACCATCCTTCACCTCCCTGCCAAATGGAGGGTGAAGCCCCAACACATTTGAATCCTATCCACATGGCACAACTCATCATTCCCACCCCGCTTCGCAAATTCACTGAAGGTCAAAGCACCTTTGCCCAAGAAGCCGCCACCGTTGGGTCCTTGCTGAAAGGACTTGCTGAACAGCACCCTGGACTCCAGCCTCACCTCTTTGACGAATCAGGAACCTTGCGCAGCTTCATCCGCGTCTACGTGGGAGACGAAGACATTCATGCCTTGCAAGGCGAAGGGACCCCATTGAACTCCTCTGACGAAGTCAGCATCATCCCTGCGATTGCAGGCGGCTGCGGTTTTTGACATTGCCATGGAACAGATTCAATTCAACAAAGAGGAGCTCGAGCGCTACAGCAGGCACCTCATCATCCCGGAATTCAACATCGACGGACAACGCAAGCTGAAAGGCTCAAGTGTTTTGGTCATCGGTTCAGGAGGTCTTGGCTCTCCACTTCTCCTTTACTTGGCCGCCGCAGGCGTTGGAAGGATTGGCATTGTCGACTTCGACACCGTGGATGCCAGCAACCTCCAGCGACAAGTGTTGTTTGGGGTGGAGTCGGTGGGGGTGGCGAAAGCCGTCGCAGCGAAAGAGCGTTTGGCCTCGTTGAATCCACACATCACATTGGAGGTGCACAACACCAAATTCACCAGTGCCAATGCCCGCGAATTGGTGCGTGCCTATGATGTTGTGGCCGATGGCACAGACAATTTCCCCACGCGGTATCTGGTGAATGATGCCTGCGTCTTGGAGGACAAGGTGAACGTGTACGCCAGCATTTACCGATTTGAAGGACAGGCATCCGTGTTCAACGAACTGTTGCCCGACGGCACCCGTGGCCCCAATTACCGCGACCTGTTTCCCAGTCCACCACCCCCTGGCCTCGTGCCAAGCTGTGCCGAGGGAGGTGTCATTGGGGTGCTCCCTGGCATCCTGGGCTCGCTGCAGGCGCTTGAAGTCATCAAGGTCATCGTGGGACTTGGCGACACCTTGAGTGGTCGGTTGTTTCTGTTCGATGCCACAGGGTTCTCGACCCGGACCATGAAAATCCGGAAAGACCCTAAAAATCCGTTGAACGGATCCAACCCCACGCAAAGCGAATTGATTGACTACGATCAGTTCTGTGGCATTGGTGTGCCTTCAAGCCAAGAACGCGAGGTCAACGCCCTGAGCGTGGAGACCTTCAAATCCTGGCAAGAATCTGGCAAAGAGCATGTGCTCATTGATGTCAGAGAGCCCTATGAATACGGCATCGCTCAGATGGGAGGTGAACTCATCCCCTTGGCCTCGGTCACTGAAAGCACCTCACGTATCCCAAGGGACCGACCCGTGGTGGTCCATTGCCGTTCAGGTGTCAGGAGTGCCAAAGCCATTCGACAGTTGGAAGATGAACATGGCTACGACAATTTGCTCAACCTCACGGGCGGAATCCTTGAGTGGCAGGCCCAAGTTGATTCTTCCTTGGCGAGGTACTGAGACGCCAGCAACCAGCTGTCAAAGGCCCAGCAGGACCTCTGTTGGGGTCTTGCCACCAAAGAGCATGCGCTCTGGGTTTTCAATCATCTCCTTGATCATGTAGAGGAAGCCCACGCTTTCCTTCCCATCGACAATGCGGTGGTCGTAGCTCAAAGCGACGTACATGATGGGTCGAATCTCCACCTTCCCGTGGATGGCCACGGGGCGTTCGACGATGTTGTGCATCCCCAAAATCGCACTTTGAGGCGGATTGATGATGGGGGTAGAAAGCATGGAGCCAAACACCCCACCGTTGGTGATGGTGAAGGTACCTCCCTGCATTTCATCAATCGTCAACTCTCCGTCGCGTGCACGGATGGCCAAGCGCTTGATTTCTGCTTCAATCTCTGCCAAACTCAGCGTTTCAGCATTCCGCACCACGGGAACCATAAGTCCCTTGGGTGAACTCACGGCGATGCAGATGTCCGCATAGTCATGCAGGATGAGCTCTTTGCCATCGATCTGGGCGTTGATGGCTGGGAATTCCGCCAACGCCGTGGTCACTGCCTTGGTGAAGAAACCCATGAAACCCAAGCCCACGCCGAATTCCTTCTTGAAGGCTTCTTTGTGCTTCTTGCGCAAATCCATCACGGGCTTCATGTCCACTTCGTTGAAGGTGGTCAACATTGCCGTTTCATTCTTGACGGACACCAAGCGTTCTGCCACCTTGCGGCGCAGCATGCTCATCTTCTCACGTCGCGTCTCTCGGCTTCCAGTCCACCCGGACCGCACATTCGATGCATCGAATCCCTGGGCCAATGCGGCCAACACATCTTGTTTGAGCACTCGGCCTTCACGCCCTGTGCCTTGGATGGAGCCCGCGGGAAGTCCGGCATCTGCCATGGCTTTTCTTGCGGCAGGAGATGCATGACCCTCCACATGGCTTCCCTTGTTGGAGGCCACAGGGGCAGGTGTGGCAATGGGAGCAGGGGCGGGGGCGGGGGCGGGACTCGGGGCCGGAGCCTCGGCCGGAGCCGGCGCAGCAGCTGGCGCAGCGGCTGGCGCTGGAGCTGCGGTTCCTTCGGGCCGTTGGGCATCGGTGTCGATCAAACAACAAACTCCTCCCACTTCCACAACATCTCCTTCTTCAGACTTCAAGGTGATGATGCCTGCAGCTTCCGCCGGCAATTCCAACGTGGCTTTGTCGGAATCCACTTCCGCAATGGCCTGGTCTTTTTCAACGTAGTCGCCATCGGACACAAGCCAAGCAGCGATCTCCACTTCCGAGATGCTCTCCCCAGGGCTGGGGACTTTCATTTCCAGAATCGGCATGAGGTAAAGGTTCTTAGGGTCAGGTTAGGTCAAAATTGGGCCATGGCCACCACTTCATCAAGAAGGGCATCGTGTCGTTGTTGGTGCACCGCAGGAGAACCCGAAGCAGGACTCGCGCTTGCTTCCCGTCCCACGAACGACAGGTCGCCCCAACCGTTCAAGTCCATTTGCTCGCGGACAAACGTCCACCCGCCCATGTTGCGTGGCTCTTCCTGGAGCCAAACCATCTTGGGCTTGCCGTGGCGGGAAAGCACATCGGACACGGCTTGGGCAGGAAAGGGATGAAGCTGTTCAAGTCGCACCAAGGCCAAATTCTTGGGGACCTTGTCGCCAAACTTCTCGAGCAGGTCATAGTACACCTTGCCAGAGCACAGGACGACAATCTCTGCTCCATCTGCAGCTTGGGCATCGTCCACCACCTCGAGAAAACCTCCTTTGCTGAAGGCTTGAATCGAAGAAACGGCTTTGGGGTAACGGAGGAGTTTCTTGGGCGTGAACACCACCAATGGCTTCCGGAAAGGCCTGTGCACCTGGCGCCGCAGCAAGTGGAACATGTTCGCCGGGGTGGTGCAATTCGCCACAACAATGTTGTCTCCGGAACACATCTGCAAAAAGCGTTCAAGGCGTCCACTGCTGTGCTCCGAACCCATTCCCTCGTATCCATGTGGCAGGAGCAACGTCAGTCCATTCATGGTGCGCCACTTGTCCTCGCCCGCAGTGAGAAATTGATCCCACATGATTTGTGCCCCATTGTTGAAGTCCCCAAACTGGGCCTCCCAAATGGTCAAACCATTGGGCTGGGCAAACGAGTAGCCGTATTCAAAACCACTGACAGCGTATTCGGACAGAAGGCTGTTGTAGACCTGCAACTTTGCTTGGCCCTTGCTCAGCTCGTTGAGCATGATCCATTCTTCTTCGCTGTCCTCCGTTTTCACCACGGCATGGCGGTGGGAGAAAGTCCCACGCTCAACATCTTGTCCAGAGATCCGCACAGGATGCCCTTCTTCCAACAAGGTGGCGTAGGCGAGCTTCTCCCCCATGGCCCAATCCAATTCATCCCGCTCCAACATCGCCAAACGGTCGCGCTTGAGCTTCTTGACTTTGCGGAAGAAATTGGGGCCCTCAGGCAGGGTGTTCATGCGCTCCGCCAGGGCCACCAGCTTCTTGCTGGGCACCCCTGTCTTGGGAGAACTGGTCAGCTCGTGGTCTTTTGCCGGGCGGTAAGCTTCCCAGAGATCGCTCAAGAAATCGTCCACCACAGAAAGCTCCATGGACTTTGCCTCCTCAAAACCGTCTTCCATTGCTTGCACCAAAGAAGCCTTCAAAGCTTCAGCCTCTTCTGCGGTGACCGTTCCGTCCTGCAAGAGCTTGGCCAAGTAGGTTTCACGTGGCGAAGGATGCGCGGCGATGGCCTTGTAAAGTTGTGGCTGGGTGAACTTGGGTTCATCCCCTTCGTTGTGCCCATATTTTCTGTAACCCAACAAGTCAATGAAGACGTCCCTGTGGAAGGTTTGTCTGTACTCGAGGGCGATTTTCATGACCTGCACCACCGCTTCTACATCGTCGGCATTGACATGAAACACCAGGGCTTGGGTGACTTTCGCCACATCGGTGCAATAAGTCGAGGTGCGGGCATCGAGATAGTTCGTGGTGAAGCCAATTTGGTTGTTCACCACAATGTGGACCGTCCCTCCTGTTCGGTAGCCGTCAAGCCCAGCCATCTGGGCCAACTCGTAGACCACACCTTGGCCGGCAATGGCAGCGTCCCCATGGATCAAAATGGGAAGCACACATGCTTCCTCTCCTCCCATGGCATCGATGCGTGCCCTTGCGATGCCTTCGACCACAGGGTCAACTGCCTCCAAATGAGAGGGGTTGGGCGCCAGCGTGATGGTCACTTCTTGCCCCGAATCGGCCTTTTGCTTTTGGGAATAGCCCAAATGATATTTCACATCGCCATCGAACAATCCATCGCCATCGTAGGCCTTCCCTTCAAATTCGCTCAAGATGTGGGCATAAGGTTTGCCCATGATGTGGGCCAGGGTGCTCAACCGCCCGCGGTGGGCCATCCCTATGACCACCTCCTTCACTCCCTGGGTTGTGCCAAGCTCAATGAGGGCGTCCAACGCTGGAATCAGGGACTCTCCGCCTTCCAACGAAAAGCGCTTTTGTCCCACAAATTTCTTCTGCAGGAACTCCTCGAACAGGGTGGCTTGACTTATTTTCTTGAGCACGTGCTTCCTCGCCTCGGCATCCAGCCTCGGACGGTTCGCCAGCTCGATGCGGTCGCGGATCCAATCGAGGCGTTCAGGTTCGCGGATGTACATGTACTCCATGCCAATGGAGTGGCAATACGTGGCCTCAAGATGCGCCACGATGTCGCGCAATTTCGCCGCGCCCAGCCCCACCTCACTGCCTGCTTGGAACACTGTATCCAAATCCCCATCGCCCAAACCAAAATGTTCCAACGCCAAGGTGGGCAAGTACGTCCGTCTTGCACGTACGGGATTGGTTTGCGTGAACAGGTGACCACTGGTGCGGTAGCCATGGATCAAGTCGATGACTTTGAATTCCTTGAGGGTCGCAGGGGAAGCTGCATCTTCGCCGTATTGGGCACGGCTCAAATCAAACCCTGCAAAAAAAAGTCGCCACGAGTGGTCCACCGACTCGGGGTCCTGCAGGTAGCGGGCGTACATGGCATCGAGCGCACCGGGTTCGGCATTGCTCAAAAAAGAAAGTGGGTCCATGAGGACGTAGGCGTTTTGCGCCAGTAAAGGTAAGCCTCTCCGACCGGACTGACCTTATCGAAAGGATGGGAATCAGTGGGTCCTTGACACAACGTGTTCTGCGAGGGCTTCGAACCACCCAGCGTCGGCACCAGACAGCCCCAATTCTGAGAGTGAATTCAAGGCCTTCTCCGCATGGGTGGCCATGCGTTCTTGGGCTTTCTTGTCCGCCCCAGCTGCAACCATCGCGTGCCTGACGGCTTCTATTTTCGAGTTCATTTCCTCCTGTGTGGTGGGCGAGGGAACTTGCGACCAATGGTTCAGAATGTCTCTGCCAGCCTCTTGCTCCATGGTGGTAAGCCACAACAACGTTTTCTTGTCGGCAAGAATGTCCCCTCCAACTTGCTTCCCCGTGGCCCCGCTCTCTCCGAAGGTGTCCAACAAATCGTCTTGGATCTGAAAGGCCAAACCAATGTTGAGGCCAAAGCTGTACCACGACTTCACACGCTCGTTGGAAGACCCTGCGCACATGGCGCCCATGGCGGCGGAAGCCGCCAAGAGGACGGACGTTTTCAAGCGGATCATCTCCATGTACTCGGGCACTGCCACCGCATCACGGGTCTCAAAGGCCATGTCACTTTGTTGGCCCTCACAAACTTCCCGTGCCGTGGCATTGAACATCGACAATGCCGCTGGAAGGGCGTGCGACGGAACGGTCTCCAGGGCCGTCAGCGCTAGCGTGTACATGGCGTCGCCCGAAAGGATGGCCGCATTCTCCGACCACCGCTTGTGCACGGTAGGCTGGCCTCGACGCAAAGGCGCCTCGTCCATGATGTCGTCGTGCATCAAGGTGAAGTTGTGAAAAAGCTCGATGGCCATGGCGGCCGGCATGGCCTCTTCCATCCGTCCACCCTCGGCTTCACAAGCGGCCAAGGCGAGGACAGGACGAATGCGTTTGCCCCCGAGTGACATCAAGTAATGAATGGGGTCATAGAGGCCGTCTGCAGAAGCCGTAGGGTGGTGGCCAAGGAATGCGGTCAGGCGTTCTTGCAAGGCCTCACGCCATTGCGATTCGCGGGAAGAGGTGCTCATGCTAGAGAGAATAGGGTGCAGATGGAAATGGTTCGATGCTCAGGACAAAAAGCCTCAACGGCCGCGCTTCAGTTGCTCCAACAAATAGGTCCCATACCCACTTTTGAGCAATGGCTGGGCCAACGCTTCCAAGGCCTCGTCGTCAATGAACCCCATGCGCCAGGCAATTTCTTCCAAACAACCAATTTTCAAACCTTGACGGTCCTCGATGACTTGCACGAATTGGGAGGCCTGCATCAGTGAGGCGTGCGTGCCTGTGTCCAACCAGGCCATGCCACGATCGAGGACACCCACTTGCAGCTTCCCCGCCTCCAAATAGGCCTTGTTGACATCCGTGATTTCATACTCCCCACGCGCACTGGGCGCGAGGCCCTCGGCGATGTCCACCACGTGGTTGTCATAAAAGTAAAGCCCTGGCACAGCGTAATTGGACTTGGGATGGTCCGGCTTTTCCTCCAAGCTTTGGACCTTGCCATCCGCATCGAAGTCCACCACCCCATAGCGTTCAGGATCGCTGACATAGTAGGCAAACACAATGGCCCCATCTGGATCGGTGTGGGCGCGAAGGGTGCGGCCAAAGCTTCTGCCGTAAAAAATGTTGTCGCCAAGCACCAAGGCCACCTTGTCCTGCCCAATGAACTCTTTCCCAATCACAAAGGCCTGTGCCAGTCCGTTGGGCACCTCCTGGACCTTGTACGAAAACGAACACCCCAATGCGCTGCCATCGCCAAGAAGCCGCTGGAACGACGCACTGTCTTCAGGGGTGGTGATGATGAGGATTTCTCGTATCCCTGCAATCATGAGGGTGGACAGCGGATGGTAGATCATCGGCTTGTCGTACACAGGCATCAATTGCTTGCTGACCGCCTTGGTCAAGGGCCAAAGCCGCGTGCCGCTTCCGCCGGCAAGAACAATTCCTTTCATGGGGCCAAGATACGCGCCCCATTTTGGTCAGGAACGACCCCGCAAATCGGCATGCTTTTCTTCCCCCTTGCCCGGGCTCAGCCCCTTTTGGACTTGCAAAGCCTCCACTGCCAAATCGTCCTCTTCGTCCAACAAATCGATGAACGGCTCACTGAAGGTTTTGGTGGTGACAAACTGGGCAAAGCTCATCAGCAAGGAGGGCAGCAACATCAAGTTCGTGAACATGGCGACCAGCAGGGTGACAGACACCAAAATTCCCAAGGAGCGCGTGCCATCAAATTCACTCATTGCAAACATCAAGAAGCCAAAGAACAGCACAATTGAAGTGTACATCATGCTGACCCCGGTTTCGCGGACGGCGGCCAGCACAGCTTGTCGAATGTTCCATCCATTCGCCTGCAATTCCTGGCGGTATTTGGCAAGGAAATGGATGGTGTCGTCCACAGAAATGCCGAAGGCCACAGAAAACACCAAAATCGTCGAGGGTTTGATGGGGATGCCTGTCCAACCCATCACACCGGCAGTGAAAAGAAGGGGCAGCAAGTTGGGGACAAGGGCGATGCCCACCATGCGCGCGCTCTTGAACAGGAGGGCCATGACCAAGGCAATCACCAAGATGGCCAGCGTCATGGAAATCGCCAAATTCTTGACCAAGTAGTTCGTGCCCTTCAAGAAGACGATGCTCGTTCCGGTGATGGTCATGTCGAACCGCTCTGGCGGGAAAATGCTGTCCATCCGGGGCTGCAATTCCGACATCAACGTTTCCATTTCCAACGTCCCCACGTCGGCCATGTTGGCGGAGATTCGCGTCACCGTTCGGGACGAGTCCACAAAATTGGAGGTCACTGCATTGGCATCGTCTATGTCCGCCGCAGCCGACTCGCTGCCTCGGAAATAGGGCGCCATGAAAGAGCGCTCTTGACGGGACGGAAGCCTGTAACGCTCGGGGTCGCCGCCATAGAACGCTTGCACCCCAAACTTCACCGCATCCACCGCACTCAAACTCCGCGAAAACTCAGGGTACGATTGGAGCAAGTTTTGGAACCTCTCGATCCTTCGAAGGTTGGACGCATTCAAGATCTGTCCAGGTTTGCCCGCATCGATCAGCACCTCGAAGGGCATCACCCCTCGGAACCGATCCTCCAACCAAGTCAAGTCGGTCAGCACCCTGTCCTCCTCTGGCAAGTCGTCCACGATGTTGCCGGTGGTCTGCATCCTGGTCATCCCCCAACTGCTCAAGGCCACCACCACAAGGGTCAACAAGTACACCCTGGTTCTCCCAAACTGAACGGTTTGCACAAAGGTGCCCACCACCCTTTCCACCCACAGTCGGTCCAAATGCGTCAAATGACGTTCCGTGGGGGCAGGCAACCAAGTGAAGAGGGCCGGGATCAAAATGATGCTGATGGCAAACGCCACCATGATGTTGATGGCAGCAACCACACCAAATTCGATGAGCACCGGGCTGTGCGTGAAAATGAACGTCGCAAATCCAAAGGCCGTGGTGGCATTGGTCAGAAGGGTTGCGTTCCCCACTTTGGTGACCATGCGCTGAAGCGCCATCATTTTGTTGCCGTGTCGCTTGTACTCTGCCTGGTATTTGTTGACCAAATAAATGCAGTTGGGCACCCCAATGACAATGCTCAGGGGAGGGATCAACGACATGAGGAGGCTGACTTTGAAGTCGAACAAAGCGATGGACCCCAAGGCCCAAGTCACCCCCACTGCCACCACCGTGAGGCACACGCCCACCACGGCCAAGTTTCTGAAAAACAAGAGCAACAGAATCGCTGTGACCAAGAGGGCCGCAGCAATGAAATAGCCAATTTCTCCTTTGACTTTGTTGGTGATGGAAATCCGGATGTAGGGCAGCCCACTCAAATGGGTGACGATGCCATGGGACTCGGACCAAGCATCGGTCAACTCCACAATGTCTTCGACAACCGTCCCCCTTTGGGCTGAATTGAGCATGTCGTGGTTGAACACCACCATCATCAATGTGGCGTCGTTGTCGGGATTGTACAGCAGTCCATCGTAGAAGGGCAGGGTGCGCACTTTGTTCACGATGCTGTCCGCCCGGGCATCTGACAATGGAAGGGCCCCAACGGGTGGGTCCACCACATCTGGGGCCACGGGCGACAACACAAATTGCTTCAGCGTGGGGTGTTTCACCACCTCAAATGCATTGCTCAAAGCAAACACAGAGTCGATGATCACAGCAGGAGCACCGTCGACCGTCACCCGAAGGGCTCGGATGCTTTCTGCCAGGTCATGCCAAGCTTGCAACCCCTCTCCCGTGCGGATGCGCGGGTCTTCAATGCCCACCAACAGCACGTTGCCCTCCGCCCCAAAGGAGTCCAAAAACCGCGCATGTGCGACCTCCGATGGATCGTCCTGAGGAAGGAGACCACCGTATTTGTACTGCATTTTCAGATGCGGAATCTGGGCCCCCATGAACAGGGTCGCTGCAAACAACGCCACCACAGCGGGGAGACGATGACGGATGAGAAAGGAAGCGATGCGAAACCACATGGGAGGTGCAAAGAAACAACAAGCCACGACGTGTTGCCCCAAGGGGGTGCTACCTTTGCTGCATGGAAACCTACGACGTCGTTGTCATCGGAAGCGGGCCAGGGGGCTATGTTGCCGCCATTCGTGCCTCACAGTTGGGGTTGCGTACCGCTTTGGTGGAGAAATATGCCTCCCTGGGAGGCACCTGCTTGAACGTGGGCTGCATCCCTTCCAAGGCACTTTTGGACAGCTCCGAACACTACCATCAGGCCAAAGAGCAATTCGCCACGCATGGCATCGAGGTGGGCAAGTTGGGCATCGACTTCCCGCAGATGATTGCCAGGAAAGGAGAGGTGGTGTCGCAGACCACAGAAGGCATCCAGTTCTTGATGAAAAAGAACAACATCGACGTCCACCATGGCATGGGGGCCTTCGTGGATGCCCACACCATCTCCGTGTCCCCGGAAAAAGGAGATGCCCTCCACATTGGGGCGAAGCATGTGATCGTCGCCACAGGGTCCAAGCCCAGCACCTTGCCTTTCCTCGAAGTGGACAAGAAACGCGTCATCACCAGCACAGAGGCACTGAGTCTCCCCAAATTGCCCAAGTCCATGGTCGTCATCGGCGGAGGGGTCATTGGACTGGAGCTCGGTTCTGTCTATGGCAGGTTGGGCACGGAGGTGCACGTCGTCGAATACGCCAACAGCATCATCCCCACCATGGACCGTTCCATGGGCAAGGAACTGATGCGCTCCATGAAGAAGCTTGGGGTCAAATTTCACCTCAAGCATGGGGTCAAAGAAGTCACGGCAACGGGAAGAAGTGTCACAGTGAAGGCAGACAATGCCAAGGGAGATGAAGTGACGTTCAAAGCGGAATACTGCTTGGTCAGTGTCGGCCGCAAAGCTTACACCGAAGGTTTGAACCTGGCCGCTGTGGGCCTGGCCACAGACGACCGAGGCCGCATCGAAGTCGACGCCAACATGAGAACTTCCGTGGGGCACATTTATGCCATTGGCGACGTGGTCCGAGGTGCCATGCTTGCGCACAAGGCAGAGGAGGAAGGGGTCTTCGCCGCGGAGACCATTGCTGGTCAACATCCGCACATCGATTACAACCTCATTCCCAATGTGGTCTACACTTGGCCGGAGGTGGCAGGGGTCGGTGCCACAGAGGAACAACTCAAGGCAGACGGCGTGACCTACAAGAGCGGAAGCTTTCCTTTCAAGGCCAGCGGCCGCGCCAGGGCCAGCATGGACACCGACGGCCTGGTCAAAGTGCTTGCGCACCAAGAGACCGACGAGATCTTGGGGGTCCATATGTGTGGTCCTCGTGCAGCCGACATGATTGCAGAGGCCGTCGTGGCCATGGAATTCCGTGCCAGTGCCGAGGACATTTCCCGGATGAGCCATGCCCACCCCACCTTCACAGAAGCGATCAAAGAAGCGGCCCTTGCGGCCACGGACGACCGCGCCTTGCACATCTAACTTGAGCGCATGACTGTGCGCCCATTGCCCCATTTGTCCGAGCTGGTGAACCGTCACAAGCACGTGGCCTTGTTGTGGGACGAGCGCCTCGAAGGCCGCGCCTTGCTAGGGGTAGGGTCTGCCAAGTCCATTTGCGTGGAACAACCCAAGCCAGGCGATTGGCGCCTGTGGGAAGGGTTGACCAAAGACGCCACACAACGCGGTCGGTGGTCCATGGGATGGATTGGGTACGACATGCATCGCCATGCCGGAGCCCCCCCCAGCCACAAAGAACAGCACCAAGAATTGGTGCCTCCGCACCCGGGTGGATGGCCCGTCCTTCATTGGTGGGAGCCAGAGGTGGTGTTGGAGTGGGCCGCAGGAGAACGAGAACCTCAAGTTGTCGTTGGGGAGGATGCAGACATGGTGGTAGATGTGCTTGACGCTTTGAACGGCCCCATCGTTGAACCCGAAGGGGTGATCTCAAGAGAAGGGTGGATCCCCTTGGCCCCGAGTTGGGACAAAGCCACCTACTTGAAGAAGTTCGACGCCGTCCAAAAGGCCCTTCAGCGCGGAGACATCTATGAGATGAACCTGTGCATGCCTTGGGTGGGTCAGGCACCAGGCTCAGCAAGCTGGACGTTGTTTGAACGGCTGGCGAAGGAAACCAAGGCCCCCCATTCAGCCTATGTTCAAGCGGGAGACCACCGCGTCCTCTGCGCAAGCCCAGAGCGTTTTTTGGAACGGCGAGGCAGCAAACTGACGAGCCAGCCCATCAAAGGAACGGCCAAGCGAGACAAGGATCCAGTACGGGACAAAGCCCTGCGTGAACGCCTCGGTACGAGCGAAAAAGAGCGGGCGGAAAACGTCATGATTGTGGACCTTGTTCGGAACGACCTCAGCCGCGTCGCTGCGCCCAACTCCGTGGAAGTGGAGGAATTGTTTGGGCTGCACACCTTTTCCACCGTGCACCAAATGATCAGCACTGTGTCCTGCACGTTGCGCAAAGAGGTCACGCCACTGGAGGTGATGCAAGCCACCTTCCCCATGGGGTCGATGACAGGGGCCCCCAAGCGCAGTGCCATGGACCACATTTCCCGCATCGAAGGGGTGCAACGTGGGGTCTACAGCGGCACCATTGGCTACATCGACGGACAGGGCGACTTCGACATGAACGTGGTCATCCGCAGCTTGCTCCACCGCGCCGACACGGGTCGCGTGGATGCCACGGTGGGAGGAGCTTTGACCCTTTTGGCCCAAGGAGAGGAGGAACACGAAGAGTGCTTGCTCAAAATCCATGCCTTGAGAACTTGCATGGGCCATGAATAAGTGGATCCAACATCTTGCCCAATCGCTTGCAGAGGCTGGGGTGGGCGAGCAGGAACGGCTGGTGGTTGCCGCCAGTGGCGGCGTGGATTCCACCGTGCTGTTGCACATGCTCCATGCATTGGGAAGAAACGTCATCGTGGGGCACGTGAACCACCACGCCCGCGGAGCGGCCAGCGATCTCGACCAACAAGCAGTGGAGGCTTGGTGCGAGGAACGGAACTGGACTTGTGAGGTGCTTCACTTGGATCCCGAAGCGCTGGCGCAGGGTGAGCAAGGCTTCCAGGGTGAGGCCAGAAAGCAGCGTATGGCGTGGTTGGAGACGCTGCGCAAGTCGCATGGCGCCTCGGCCATCTTGACCGGTCATCATGCGGACGACCAAGCAGAGACCTGGCTTCTTCAGGCAATGCGCAGCAGAACACCGTGGACCCTGACAGGCATGTCGTTGCGGACTGGCCATTGGGTCAGGCCCCTTCTTTCATTCCAGAAGAGAGAACTGGTTGCACTTGCCCAAACCTCGTGTTGGCCTTGGCGGGAGGACGAGAGCAACACCGCTGACAAGTACGCACGAAACCGAATCCGACACGAGGTGCTTCCCCTTTTGGAAGACATCCGCCCAGGCACCGCAGCCCACCTGGTGCAATTGAGCGCGCGGATGCAGGAGCTGTCGCTGATGATGGCCCCTCTTCTCGATGAAGCGGCACAGCGGGCCCAACCCAAAGCAAACCAATGGTCTTTGGAGGTGCTTCGAACGGACGCCTGGGCCAGAGAGGCACTGCGTGCGTTTTTGCGCACCTCTGGTTGGGGCCAAGCACTCGCCGATCAAGCGCTGGACCTCGCCACGGATGCACACCAAGTCGGCGCTTTGGTCTCGCACCTTGGCGGCCGCATGGTCCTCGAGCGGGACCACTTGTGCTGGCAAGTCTTGTCGCCCCAAAAGGAGGACACCGCGCCGGCATTGGCATTGGCTTGGCGGGGAGAAGGCATTGAAGTTGAAGGCCTGGGGACGGGTCCCCGTTCAGGCCCGTCCCAAGCACTGTCTCTCGCATGGTCAGTGGGCGCACGCCCGCAAGACCCAGGACAAACCCCTCTCGACGCGTGCTGGATTCCGAGATCGTGGTTCCCGTTGCAATGGAGAACGTGGAGAGCGGGCGATCGCATCCAACCCCTTGGCATGCAAGGCCAGTCCAAAATCTCGGACGTCTTGACCCAAGCCAAGGTCCCACATCACTTGCGGACAGAGGTTCGCGTCTTGGAACGCACCTCCGACCAATGCATCCTTTGGGTCGGCGGACTGAAGTTGTCAGAACATGCCCGGCTGGACACCTCTGAAGCCACCGCCGAACCGGGGGCTTGGTTCCATCTTGAACACGTCCAACCCCTCACTTCTGACGCATGAGCACAACACCTGCACCCCATTCGACGGCATCGACCCTGCCCCCTGCCCGCGTGCTGGAGGGAGCCGCAAGGGACCGGGCGCTCTTGACCTACTTGATGCTTGCCGCAGTTTTTGTGGCGTGCTTGGTGACTTGCAACCTCGTGTTCCGGAAGTTCTTTTTGTTCGAAGGATGGGGACTCTCTTTTGAGCAAAGCGTGGGCCTTCTTGCCTATCCCTTGACCTTTCTTGTCACGGACATCATCAGTGAAATCTTTGGACCAAGGAAGGCGAACCTCGTGGTGCTCTCTGGCCTTCTTGCCTCGGTGGTCACCCTGGCCATTGTAAGCGTTGCAGGCCAAACCTCCGCGGCCGCATGGTCCCCTGTGACCGATGGAGAATTTGCGCATGTCTTTGGTCAAACAGCGGTGGCCGTAGGGGCCTCCATGGCCGCCTACCTTTTGGCCCAATTCATCGACGTCCGCTTCTTCCATTTCTGGAAAAGACAGACCCAAGGAAAACACCTTTGGCTGCGCAACAACTTGTCGACCATTCCCTCCCAAGTGTTGGACACCCTGACGGTCCTTCTTCTGCTTTGTGCGGTGGGTGAATTGCCTTGGGAGAGGCTGGGCGTGCTCTTCTTGAACGGAGTGGTCTTCAAGTCTCTGGTGGCCGCTTTGGACACCCCTTTGGTCTACCTCGGGGTGGGCTGGATGCGTCGTGTGTTCCAACTCGAGCCCGGCCAGGAAATTGAATTGTGAGGTTTTGTGGGCGTTGAAATCCGTCCTCTTTCGTCACTCGGTATCTTTGCCACACTACAGATCCCCTCTCATGACTTCTCCTTTCATCCCGACCCCTTCTTTTGATGTGTTGCCGACGCGCTTGGCATCTTGGGCCATTGCCCTTTGCGCGCTTGTCCTGTGGACCCCTTCTTTTGGCCAAATCGAAGATCCGGTGTCTTGGGAGTTCTCCCTCGTGAACAGCGAGACAGAGGGGTTGCAAGACCTAGTGATGCACGCCTCCGTGGACCCTTGTTGGCACATCTACAGCCAAGACAACGACCCCAACGAAGGTCCTGTGCCCACCATGTTTGAGTGGTCGTTCCCTGAACAAGTGGCCTTGCAAGGGGAGGTGAAGGAGTGCGACCCCATCATGGAGTACGATCCCAATTTCATGATGGACTTGAAGTTCTTTGAAGAGGAAGTCTATTGGCGACAAACCTTGGACCTGAGCCAAACACAAGATGGCGACAGCCTCAAGGGCTACGTCTTGTTCATGGTGTGCGATGCGAGCATGTGCCTGCCGCCCGAAGAAATTCCTTTCGCCTTGTCCGTGACCGACATTTCCTCGGCACGACCCGATTACTGCCCCCCCTCCCAACACCTCTGCCCTCATGCAGAAGGAGATCACGGAGCGGGTGATGGTGAAACGACCGGAGAGGAAGAAAAGGAAGAGGGATTGCTTTGGACCTTTTTGCTGGGCTTTGGCCTGGGACTTGCCGCCTTGCTGACACCTTGCGTGTTCCCCATGATTCCTATGACGGTGAGCTTCTTCACCAAGCAATCCAAGACACGGGCCGAAGGGATCAGAAATGCCCTCATTTATGGGGCATTCATCATCTTCATTTACACGGGGTTGGGGTTGGCTCTGACGGCCTTTTTTGGGGTGGATGTTCTCAATGTGATTTCCACGGACCCCTTCTTCAATGTGTTTCTTTTCTTGCTGCTTTTGGTCTTTGGCGCGAGCTTCTTGGGCGCCTTTGAAATCCAATTGCCCTCCAGCTGGGCCAACAAGGCTGACCAAGCGTCGGACCGAGGGGGCATCGTAGGCATTTTCTTCATGGCGGCCACCCTCGCCATTGTCTCGTTCTCCTGCACCGGTCCGTTGGTCGGGTCTGCCCTTGCAGGTGCCGCCAACGGCTCCTTTGCCGCTCCCACCGCCGTGATGCTGGGCTTCTCCTCTGCATTGGCGTTGCCGTTTGGCCTGTTTTCTGCTTTCCCAGGATGGCTCAACAGCCTTCCGCAAAGCGGCGGTTGGCTCAACAGTGTGAAGGTCGTTTTGGGGCTTCTCGAAATCGGATTTGCCTTCAAGTTCCTGAGCAATGCTGACCTCGTCTTGCAATTGGGTCTGCTGCAACGGGAGCTCTTCATCGCCATTTGGATTGCCGTGAGCTTGGCCATTGCCTTCTATCTCTTTGGTTGGTTCACCCTGCCACACGACAGCAAGGTGGAGCGGATTGGTGTGTTTCGTTTTTCGCTGGGCATGGCCTTTTTCATGTTGGGCATTTACCTCTTCCCAGGAATGTGGGGTGCCCCTGTCAAATTGATCAGCGGGTTCCCTCCTCCCACCTTTTACAGTGAATGGCAAGGTGGCGGTGGTGGCATGGCTGGCGGCGGCCATCAAGGCCATGTCGAGGCCAGGTTTGACGATTACGAAGAAGGCCTCGCGGCGGCCCGCGCGGAAGGCAAGCCCATGCTCCTCGACTTCACGGGGTGGGCATGCGTCAATTGCCGAAAGATGGAGGAACAGGTTTGGTCCGACCCAGAGGTGGCACAATTGCTCACAGAAGAAGTGGTGCTGGTGTCCTTGTATGTCGACGACCGAACGGAACTCCCAGAAGAAGAGCATCGTCTCGAGCAATACGGTGGCAAGGATTTTCGCATCCGAACCATTGGCAACAAATGGTCCTATTTGCAGGCCTCCGAATTCGACCGGAATGCACAACCTTTCTACGTCATGATGGACCACGACGGGGATCAAATTGGTGGCAGTGCCGGGTACGATCCCGATGCCGAATTGTTTGTTGACTTCCTGCGTGACGGACTTTCCTCATTCGTTCATTGAGCCAAAGGCCACGGCAATCAAGTCCGCAACTTTGGCGCCATAGAAGGCAGGACATTTGATGCATGACAATCCATGACCCCATGAAACGAATCCAGCAACATTTCGAGGAGAGCGCCCAATTGGCCCAACAATTGCTAGGCGACAAGGCCTTCTTGGAGGCGATGCAGCAAGGGGCCGAGCTGCTTGTGGAGGCCCTTGGGTCTGGGCACAAAATCCTGACTTGTGGCAATGGAGGTTCGATGTGCGACGCCATGCACATGGCAGAGGAACTGAGTGGCAAATACCGCGAGGATCGCCCCCCTTTTGCTGCATTGGCCATGTCCGATGCATCGGCCCTGACATGCATTGGCAACGACTATGGTTTTGACCAGGTGTTCTCCCGCCAAACCCAAGCCCTTGGAAAACCTGGTGACGTGTTGGTGTGCATCAGCACAAGTGGGAATTCCCAGAATGTTCTGCAAGCGGCCCGCAAGGCCAAGGAGCTTGGCATGCACGTGTTGTCCTTGACAGGGAACGGAGGGGGAGCCTTGGGAGATTTGGCAGACATCGATGTGTCTGTCCCGTGGTCAGGCTTTGCCGACCGGATCCAAGAAGTGCACATCCGCTGCATCCACAGCTGGATCGACGCCATTGAGCACGAGCTCGTCTGATTGATTTCCATGTTGGTTCGTACATGGGGCTTCGTTCCGACGAGGCCTGAACATCCGTGGGTTCAATTGGAGGCGCGTGCAGAAGCCGGAGCGGTGCTTCGGGCCTCTGGCACCAGCTACGCCGCATTGATGGCCTGTTTGGCCAGGGTCCGTTCAGGCATCAAACAAGCTGGATGTCCTTGGCCAGGCAAGTCCCTGACCCTGCATTTTCACCCGGCTTGCCGTCCGGAGGACCTGGTGCACCTCGATGTCCCGGTGGCCCTTCTCATGCTGGCCATCCAAGGCCAATTGCCTGCCGAAGACTTGTCGGAGTGCGCCTCGACGGGTTGCCTTGATTTGGCCGGCAACCTTCACCTTCCCCACAAAGCTGGTCTATCCCAAATCCCAACTCCGGCTTTTCCTGCCAAAGCACCAACCCCACAGGAGGTCAAGGTCTTTGTTGCCCCGACTGACTGGTTGGCAAAAGCCCATGCCATGCCCCAACTGGATGGTTCCGTTCACGGTGTCAAGAACCTTCTGCAGGTGATGGACCAATGGAGGGCCTGGAGGAGTGCATCCGCTCGGCAACAAAAACCGGAAAGCCTTGGCGCAAAGTCAAGCCCGAAAATCGAGGAGGGGCATTGGCGCAACCTGGAGGGCGAAGGCAAGGCCAAAAAATGGCTGTCCATTGCTGCCAAAAAGCGCATTCCTGTCTTGATGTCTGGCGGGCCTGGCATGGGAAAGTCCTCGCTGGCAAGGGCTTGCCGAGGACTCCTTCCGACGCCTCCACCACCCCATTCGTCGGTTCCCTTCCTCTCCCCGCATCCTGCGGGGGGCATGGCTGGACTGTTGGGGTCGTGGCGGCAAGGACAGCCAAGGCCTGGAGCCTGGGCCCTGGCGGACGGTGGCATTCTGTTTTTGGACGAGTTCTCGGAGTGGCCCAAACCGGCACGCGAATCCCTCCGCCACATCATGGAAACAGGCCGGCTTGAATTGCACAGGGCCGACGGGGCTGCTGTTTGGACATCACAACCTTGGATTGTTGCAGCCACCAACCTTTGCCCATGCGGCCAAGCCACCCAGCATTGCATTTGTCAACCATCAGAGTTGCGGGCTTACCGCAAGCGACTGACGGCTCCACTCCTTGAGAGGTTCCCAGTCCAACTGGACATTGGAAACGACAGCTCCGAATGCAAAAAAACCTGGGCAGAGTGTCGGGCCTGGGTGCAGCAAAGAGGCGAAGGGACGAAGGCCCTCGCATGGTCAGAAGATGCCGAATTGGCGGCCCAAGACTGCGGCCAAATGGACACGACAAGCCGACGGTTGAAGGGGCACCTCAGGCGACTGTCGGAGGGCCATTGCGAATGGAGGGACGGTCATGGCTATGTTCTCCCGGAGGATGTCTTCCAGGCACACGAGGTGATGTGGATGAACCGCAAAGGCTGGTGGTCGCCTCAAGCCGAATCCCTTTGACCACGACGTATCTTCCGCCCATGGCCACCATCTTGTCCGTCCGTGGAAAACGCCCCGTCGTGCATGCCTCTGTATGGCTCGCACCCAATGCGACGGTCGTAGGGGATGTCGCCCTTGGCGCATCCAGCACCGTTTGGTTTCAGGCAGTGGTGCGTGGCGACGTCTCCCCGATTGAGGTGGGACAGCGTGTGAACATCCAAGATGGCGCCGTGGTCCACGGGACGTTTGAGCAAAGTCAAACGGTGTTGGAGGACGATGTGAGCATCGGGCACAATGCGATTGTGCATGGTGCCCATGTGAAGAAGGGAGCACTTGTGGGCATGGGGGCCACGGTCATGGACCATGCCGTCATTGGTCCAGCTGCAGTAGTCGCAGCAGGCGCTGTGGTGTTGGCGCATACGGTGGTTGGGGAGGGAGAGCTTTGGGCTGGGGTGCCCGCCCGATGCAAGGGCAAAGTCAGTCCAGAACTGCGCGACCATTTGGCCCAAACTGCAGCCCGGTACGTGGACTACGCTTCTTGGTTCCAATCGCCTGGCGAGCCATAAGACTCGGACCATTCGACTTGCACCAGATCGATGCTGCTGCCCATGATATGGGAGGCACCATCTGCGAAAGAGCGCGTCCAATCCGTGACCTCAAAACGATGGGAGGTTGCCTCACCGACAGACAAAAGGTGTTGGTCAGAAAGGACGCGTGCGACCTCTTTTGCCACGATGGAAGGCGCATCCAAAATCGGCATGGCGGGGGGCAGTTGGGCTTGGATGAGCGACATGGCGAGAGGGTAATGCGTGCACGCCAAGACCAGCCCATCTGTGTCTTGCGCCCACCCATCTGCGAAATAAGCCTTCACCACGGCCTCGGGAATGGTGCCATTGTGGAAGCCCTCCTCGATGGCGCTCGCCAAAAGCGGCGTGGCCCGTGTCCGCAAGGCGAGCCCATGGGCCTTCATTCGTGTTTGGTAGACCCCACTTTGAACGGTTGCCCTCGTCCCAATCAAGGACAAAGTCCCTTGCGGATGATGCGCCTGGGCCCATTGCACCACTGGCTCCACCACACCAATCACCGGCACGTTCGGACCCGCCACCTTGCGCACGGCATCCAAGGCATTGCTCGATGCTGAATTGCAGGCGACCACCAAAGCTTTGCAGCCTGCCTGGGTCAGGCGCTGGGCAATGCCAGAAGCGTAGGCATTCAATCGCTCCGGACTCTTGTCGCCATAGGGCATGTGGGCCGTGTCGCCCACATAGTACAACGACTCCCGAGGGAGCCGTTCTACAAGGGCCTTGGCGATGGTCAAACCACCAATGCCCGAATCAAAAATGCCAATGGGAGCGTCCATGTGCTTTCCCGTTTGGGGGCCTTACATGCCCAGCTTGGTCTTCACCAAGCTGCTGACGTCTTCTCCACCGTTGTACAAGGTCACCCCTGTGCTCGTGTCAAAAATGTACGTGAACCCATGCTGCGCACCGACCTCTTCGATGGCCTTGCGTACGCGTTCGATCATGGGTGCGAGCAACTGTTGCTCCATTTGGGCCAGGTCGTTTTGGATGGTGGCCCCAAACTCCTGGAGTCCCTGGTCCAGTTGTTGCAATTCGCGCTCCTTTTGCTGACGAATGGCATCGGGCCATGTCTGTGCCTTGGCCTGGTAGTCCGCAAATTTCGTCTCCAATTCACCCTGCATGCGGGTGACTTCCGATTCGTACTCACCGGCGGCCGACTCGATGGATGCTTGCGCCTCTGCGCGCTCAGGCAAGGTCAACAAGATCTCTTGTGCGTCGAGGTGGCCAAACTTTTGGGCCACTGCATCGGTCAAACTTGCGGAGGCCAAAACGGCCAAAAGGAAAATGTGTTTCATGGGATTTCTTTTCAGAGGGGAAAGGTCGTTCAATGTTGTTGCATCTCGGTCCTCAGAGGGACATGGATTCAGGGATTTTTTCAATTCTTGCCTTTGGGAGCTGTCACGCCACCTCGGGCGCCTTGGACGGCGTTGTTCATCCTGCCTCTCGCGTCATTTTTGGCGCCGTTGACGGCATCTCGGCCGCGGTCCATGATGTTGTCGCCGCCCTTGTCGTTCTTGTCCTCCTCGGGGGCCACCGTTTCACCTGGAACATAGCCCAACTTCTTGATGAGGCGGTCAGAGATGTCGTACTTGGGGTTGGTGTACAGCATGTTGCTTTGGTTGCTCTTGTCGAAGATCACCATGTATCCACTCCCTGACGCGATGTCCTTCAGAGACTCAAAAAGCTGCTGCTGAATGGGCTCGATCAACTCCTGTCGCTTCTGAAAGAGCTCCCCTTCCACCCCAAACTTTTGCTTTTGCATTTCCTTGGCCTCTGCACGCTTTTTGGAAATCCCATCCTCCCGCTTCACCCGCATTTCTGCGGTCAACAAGACCCGCTCGGCGCGGTAGGCCACTTCGAGGCGATCGGCTGCTTCCAGCTTGGACTCGATGTCTGCCTGCCATTCGATGGCATAGTTGTTCAACTCGGTTTGGGCAGTGGCATATTCCGGCATGTGCAGCAGCACATATTCAGAGTCGATGTAGGCAAATTTTTGGGCATTGGCGCTGGGAGAAAGGGCAAGGGCCAACAGGAACAAAATGCAAGGCGCCATCAACTGGCGAAAGGTGATCGGGAGTGGTGTCATGTCAAAAGTCTTGTCATTGTGTGGTCTTCATGAATGAAGTTCAGAGCTCGCCCATGTTCATGCCAATGGAGAAATGGAACTGCGAGCGGTCCATGTTGGGGATGGATTCCACTTCGTCCAACCTCCATCCATAGTCCAGGCCCAGAAGGCCAAACATGGGAAGGAAAATACGCAGTCCCACGCCCGCCGATCGGTAGACTTGGAATGGATTGAACGCACGAGGATCTTCCCAAGTATTTCCACCTTCCAAAAAAGCCAAGGTGTAGATGGTCGCACTAGGGTTCGTGCTCAAGGGATAACGAAGTTCCGCGCCGTACTTGGCCACCACAGGCGCGCCCGTGTTGCGGTCTGGAGCCGTCAAGCTCAAGTCATCGTAGCCCCGAAGGTTCAAGATTTCTCGGCCGTCCAACACGAATCCACTCAAGAAGACTCCCCCCAAGTAAAAACGCTCAAAGGGACTCAATCCGGCACGTCGGTTGTATTGCCCAATCATGCCCACCCCTGCAGAGGTCCGAAGCACCAAACTCTTGGGGTTCTCCCCCCTGCTCTGGGTCAAGGGAGTGTACCACTCGGCTTTGACCTTCCACTTGTGGTATTCCACCCAGCGGTACCTCGTCTGGTCATCCACCGAAGAGCCATCCAGGTTCTCGTAAAAGTTGTCTGGACGGAACACGCTGTATGGCGGAGTGGCCTTGACACTCACCTCCACATTGGAACCCCATGTAGGGAAAATGGGGTCGCTGACTGAATTTCTTCCAATGACGGCCGTCAAGGCCAAGTTGTTCGCGCGGCCATTGGTGAAACTGAAGAACGAGCCAAATTCGTTCAGGTTGAAGTGTTGGTAAGACAACGAGGTCTGGAACACAAACCAATCGTCTGGCTTTTTCCAGCGTTGCCCAAGCCCAAGCTGTGCCCCGGTGATCTCCAACGATTGGCGGCCTTCATTGATCTCACCGTCGATTCTCTTTGGCTGGCCATTGCTCTGGATGGATCGCCATACGCTGAAGCTGAGCGAGTTGGGCTTCTTTCCCCCGAGCCATGGCTCTGTGAAACTGAAGTTGTAGCTCTGGAAGAACAGTCCGTTGGATTGCGCCCGCAACGACACGCGCTGCCCGTCCCCCGTGGGGATCGGCTTCCATGCACCGCGCTTGAACATCTTCGACGCGGCAAAATTCGTGAAGCTGACGCCCAAGGTTCCAACCACACGACCTCCTCCCCAGCCACCACTCAATTCGATTTGGTCCGAAGGCTTTTCCTCGACGGTGTATTCAATGTCGACCGTGCCGTCTTCGGGATGCTGGATGGGGTTGATGCCAAAGGCCTCGGGGTTGAAGTACCCCAGCTGGGAAAGTTCCCTTTGTGTCCGGATGATGTCTGTTCGGCTGAAGAGGTCGCCAGGGCGGGTGCGGATTTCCCGGTACACGACGTGGTCATTGGTCTTGGCGTTGCCTTGCACCACCACCCGGCCAATCCTGAATTGTTGGCCCTCCATCATTCGGACCTCAATGTCGATGGTGTCGCCTTCCACCCTTTTCTCAATGGGCCTGGCCTGGAAGGTCAGGTAGCCGTCGTCTTGGTAAAGGGAGCTCAAGTCCAATCCTTTGGGGTCCATGAAAACCCTCGTTTCCAAACGCTCCAGACTGAACACCTCCCCTCGCTGGATGTCCAGCAAGCTGTCCAATTGGGTGGTTCGGTATTTGGTGTTGCCTGTGAAGGTGATGTCGCCAAAATAGAACGGCATGCCTTCCTCCATGAACACATCGAGATGCACCTGGCCGTCTGCTCCTCGGCTCAAACTGTCACGTAAAACACGTGCATTGCGGTATCCCTTGCCGTGGTAAAAGTTCACCACCCCTTGGAGGTCGGTTTGGAAGGACGACTCGAGGTACTTGGACGGCTTGTAGAAACGCCACCAGCGACGGGGTTTGGTCTCCTTCAGCTTCCTGGACAATTCCTCAGGAGCGAAGGCCGTGGCACCGTGGAAGGTGATGTCGTCAATCTTGACGCGGTCTCCCTTTTCGACGGCAATGCGCAAACGGGCGCCATTGGCAAACAATGTGTCTGGCTGCTGCTCCATGGAAATGGCCACATCCAAAAAGCCCTTCTCCACGTAGTGGTCGCGGATGCGTTTGGTCGCCACCGCAAGGACATTGTCGTCCAAGATCCTGCCGGTCAAAAGATCGATTTTCCCCTTCACCGTCTCTTGTTCAGATCGGTTCACCCCGGTGATGCTATAGCGTGTCAACCGAGGGAGCTCTTGGACCCGAATCACCAAGTACACGTCTCTTTCCCGTACTTCCGCCACTTCCAACTGGATGTCTGCAAACAAATCTTGTGCCCACAAACCCGTGATCGCCCTGCGCAAAGCCTCCCCGGGAATGTCAATTTCTTGGCCCACTTGCAACGAACTGAACAACTTGATGGCCTGCACATCTGTGTGCTCCGCTCCCAAAACCGTCAGCCCCGCAATTCGGTAGTTGGTGGTCAATCCCAAATCAATCAGGTCCTCCTGTGCAATGGAGTGGGACGTGGCCCCGACCCAACACATGGCGCACAACATCCAAAGTTTCAACGCCTTCATGAGGTCTTCGTCGATTGAGGAAGGGCGCCAAACCGACGCTCTCTGTTTTGAAAATCTCGAATGGCGTCAAAGAAATGCGACATCCGGAAATCGGGCCAAAGCACCGAGGTGAAGTGCAGCTCTGCGTAAGCCAATTGCCAAAGCATGAAATTGCTGATCCGGTGCTCACCCGAAGTCCGAATCATCAGTTCTGGATCAGGCAAATCTGCTGTCTGCAAGTACCCATCGATGGTGCTGGGCAAGATTTGCTCCGGCGTCAAGTCGTCATTCATCATGGAACGAATGGCTTCCACCATCTCCCACTTCGCACTGTAGCTCAAGGCCAAAACAAGGTCCAAATGCACCTCTCCTTCTGGTCCTTCCTTCACCCGTTCCAGTTGTTCCTGACAAGCCTTGGGCAAGGAATCGACGTCGCCAATGGCCCGAAGGCGCACCCCCTTGCTCCCCAACTCCATCGCCTCTTGGACCAAGGTTTGCACCAAAAGGTCCATCAAGGCGTCCACCTCGTCTTTGGGACGGTTCCAATTCTCTGTGCTGAAGGCGTAAAGCGTCAAAAACCGAACGCCACTCTCGAGGGCAGCCTCCACTGTGGCCCGCACCGACTCCACGCCATGGGCATGGCCAAACACCCGTTCCTCACCCCGTCTTTTGGCCCAACGGCCATTGCCATCCATGATGACCGCCACATGCTCAGGCACGCGATTGGGGTCGATCCCAGCCGCACGAAGGGTGCGCTGACGGGCCTCATTGGGGTGTGAATTTGGTGTGGTCATTGCTCCCAGCAAGTTGTGGCTTTTTTGCTGACGCGAAAACCCAAAGAGAGCAAAAAATAACCGTAGCGGTCATTGCGCCCGGGATCCCCTCGTTGCAGGCCTTCGAGGGACTGCCCGGGGGGCAATTCCCGGTCCAAAGTGCGGTCCGCAAACTGCACCGCAATTTGCCCCCTCGCCTCCCGCAAAAGTGCGGGGTCCATGTACACCGTGCTGACGTCGTCAAGGTGGTCGGTCCAAACTTTGCGCGCGCCCCATTCCATTTGGATGGACATGCCGGAACCCAGGTTTCCTTTGAAGCCGAGGCCATAAGGAATGGCCACACCCCAAGTCAAATAATTCTCCACGTCCTCAAACCAGCCTTGGCCTTCCGTACCCATGGGCTGAAGAGGTTGCCAATTGCCATAGGCATCCTGCCCTTCTGGGTCGTGCGTGTACACCGCCAGTCCTCCAAAAAGAAAGGGGACCAATTGCCGTTTGGGGTTGCCCACGGCGTGGTCGCGGTAGTTGAGTTCCGTGCAGAAAGAATATTCACGGATTTCATTGCGGAAATGCAAATTCCGCTGCTGTTGCCAGCCGTTGGGATGATCGGCATCCCAAGACTCGATCCGCCCCTGCAAGAATTGTCCCCGAAACGAAATCCTGGTGTTCAAATTGTGCCGGTAGAAGCCACCGCGCGCCACATGCGAGACGGAACGGAACAGATTCCCTGGGTTCAGGTCTCCGGTGTACCACATGGTGCCCAACTGGACGCCGAGCTCTTTGCTCGCGCCTCGACGGTTCCTTTGCGCGTCCGCATCGAGGCTCCACAGGGAGAGGAGTGCAGTGAAAACCCACAAGGGGGCATTGGAGAAATGGAATCGGGTGCGGACCATGGAATGTTCAACGCACGAAAATACGTGGGATTGCGTGGAAATCAGCGTTCCCGGGGGTCAAGTCCCCAATGCATTTTCTGACGAACCGTGGAAAAAAAGTCTTGGTGCTCAAGGTTGATCAAACGAATCTTGAAATCTGCGGGGCGTATGCGCACCTCTTGTTTGGGCTCCAAGGGAAAAGACCGGCTGTCCATGCTCAACAAAAATTGGGCGTCACGGCCATCGGCCACCAAGGTGATTTCGCCATCCAGCGGCACGACCAAGGGTCGGTCGTTCAGGTTGTGTGGGGCCACAGGCGTGACAATCACAGCATCGGATGCGGGGTGCATGATGGGGCCTCCCGCACTCAGGGAGTAGGCTGTGGATCCCGTGGGGGTGCTGACAAGCAAGCCATCTGCCCAATACGTGTTGACAAACGTGTCACCGCGGTGCACGTCCACCACCACCATGCTCGCGGTGTCCCGCTTGTGGATCACGACTTCATTCAACGCAAAGGGAAACTCCCCAAATCCTGGCCCCATGCCCTCTGCATGAACCTGCAAAAGAGCGCGTTCTTCTTCCCATGTCGTTCCCGCCACCAGGGCATCCATGGCCAAGTCAAACTCCTCCATGGAGACATTGCTGAGAAAGCCCAACCTCCCGGTGTTGACCCCGAGAATGGGGATCCTCCCCCTTCGCACCATCGTGGCCGCCTCCAGCACCGTTCCATCCCCTCCAAAGGCCAACAATACCTCCGTTCCCTCGGGCACTTCACCCTCGAAAGGCACGAAAGCGTTGGGCACACTCAAATGGTCGCTCAAGGCGGCCAAATATGGCTGACTGATCCAAGGCTCAGGGTCAAGTTGAAGGACCCGGGCCATGGCAAGTCGAAGTGCTTCGGCATCGCTGGGCGAAACCGCCTTTCCAAAAATGGCTATGCGCATGATGACGTCAGGGTTCGAGGTATTTCATGAAAGCGTCAAAACGCGCCCTCATTTCATCCTCCAGTTCCGGTGCGTTGTAAAAGCTTTGGACCGTGTACTCGTGTCGCTGCAGGGAGGACAACAAGGATTCAATTTCTTCTGTGTTCACCTTGAAGGTGACCTCAAGCAATTCGCTGTTTTCCACAGCGGCAACATTGTAGCTCGTCACTTGCGCACCGTCGACTTCCACAATGCGGAACAATTCCCCAGGGCTGAGGTCTTTGGGCAAGAGTTCCAGCACAATGGTGCTTCCAGGGAAGCCCCACCCGGCCCTTTTGGCCAAAAACCGGAGCACGGCAGCACGGTCCACCGCACCGCGGTACAAACCTTCGTGCACGACCGGAAGCACGTCCACATCGGACCACCCCATGCGTGCCACCACATCGTACAAGTGAAGCTCCATGCCAATGGATTCCTCCGAGAGAGGCGCTTCCGCAATGAGTGCGGAGGCATCCAATTCCAAAAGCTGTGCTTCAGAAACCGTCCCTTTGTAGACGTCTTCTTCCACGACGGGGAGGTGCATGACTTTGAATTCGTCCATGACTTCAAGGGCGCGGGAGACCTGGTCGGTCAACGCAAGGACCGGAAGGTCCATGTTTAAGATTCTCTGGGCGCGCATGGCGTACTTTCGCGTGGTTACCCAAAGGTAAGGATGACAAGGCTCAGCGTCAACGTGAACAAAATCGCCACCCTGCGCAATGCCAGAGGAGGGCAAGAACCCGATGTGGTGCAGGCCGCCATGCGCATCGAAGGGTTTGGTGCCGACGGCATCACCGTCCATCCAAGGCCCGATGCAAGGCACATCACCTACGCGGATGTCAGGGCATTGAAGGAGGTGGTGCAGACGGAATTCAACATCGAAGGCTACCCCTCAGACGATTTTGTCCAACTTGTCTGCGACCTGCGTCCTGCCCAGGTCACTTTGGTCCCCGACCCCCCTGACGTACTCACAAGCAATGCTGGATGGCGCGTCACCGGACATGCGGAGATGCTGCAAGATGTGCTCGCGCAATTTCACGGGTGTGGCATTCGGACCTCCCTGTTCATGGAGACAGACCCTCGGGAGATCGAGGCTGCGGCCAAGGTGGGGGCCCAGCGCATTGAGTTGTACACCGAATCGTATGCGCGCGCCCACCCAGCGATGGGGGCCTCAGCCGCTGCACCCTTTGCGGACGCTGCGCGTAGGGCTGAACAAGCAGGCTTGGGGGTGAATGCTGGACACGATCTGAACCTGACCAATTTATCCGATTTCGCCTCTGCCGTGAATCCCCTTGCAGAAGTCAGCATTGGCCACGCCCTGATTTCAGATGCGCTGTATTTGGGTTTGGCTCAGGCTGTTAAGCAATACAAGGCCTGCCTTGCACCACAACCTTGACGGCCGTCGTACCATGTCCGACTTGACCCTCCACGCCCGCTCCATTCCATGCCTCGAACCTAGGGTGGACCGGCATCTGGTCATTCTGCATGGCCTCTTGGGAAGCAGCGACAACTGGCAAACATTGGGCAAACGGTACGCTGAATCCCACCACGTTTGGCTCCTCGATGCCAGAAACCATGGACGGAGCCCCCATCATCCCGAACATTCTTACCCCGCCATGGCTGCAGATGTCGTGCGCTTCCTCGACCAAAACCACATTGCCAAAGCCTGCTTTCTGGGCCACAGCATGGGTGGGAAAACGGTGCTGCAATTGTCACAGGACCATCCAGACAGAATGGAAAAACTCGTAGTGGCAGACATCGCTGCCCGCGCCTACACGCCACACCATGGGCCCATCTTCGACGCCTTGCGGGACGTCCGACCACAACAGGCCGCCACCCGCGAAGAGGTGAGCGACCAACTTGCCAGTCAGCTGGGGTCCGACCCGGTGCTGGTGCCCTTTTTGATGAAGGGCCTCCATCGACAAAAGGAAGGCGGGTTCTCCTGGCGCTTCAATGTTCCTGTCTTGCAGCAATCCCTAGAGGAAGTCGTTGGCAGCATCGACCTGAGCATGAACACGCTCCCCGCGCTCTTCATCCGAGGCAGCGAAAGCGACTATGTAGGAGAAGACGATCTCGAGAGGTTGGAAGAACATTTCCTCCACATGGACGACCACGTCATTTCAGGGGCTGGCCATTGGCTTCACGCCCAGGCTCCCGAAGAATTCTATGCCGTCACTTCGGACTTTTTGGGCTAGCCCCATCGGCGGCCTGAGAACGCTTGAAGCCACCCGTGGCCTTGGTTCCCTTGCGAAGCTCCTTTTGCCGTTCCTCGGGCAAGTTGACAAAGTCCAAACATTCACTGCCGCAAGTTTCTTGCCACTTGGCCCGACACGCTTCGCACTGGATCATGAGCACGTTGCACGTGGGGTTGGCGCAGTTGAGGTGGTCGTCACAAGAAGCATTGCAAGTGTGGCAATGGGCGATGACGTCGTCTGAAATGCGCTCCGACAAACGTTCGTCAAAGACAAAGTTCTTGCCGATGAATTTGTTGCGAAGGCCTTTCTCCTTCGCCTGGCGTGTGTACTCAATGATGCCACCTTCCAATTGGTGCACGTTGGGGAACCCCTTGTGTTTCAGATAGGCACTCGCCTTTTCGCAACGGATGCCGCCCGTGCAATACATGACAATGTTCGCCTCTTTTTGAGACTCCAGCATGTCTTCGACCAATGCAATCTCCTCTCTGAATGTCTCCACATCAGGACAAATCGCGCCCTCGAAATGTCCGACTTCACTCTCATAGGCATTCCTCATGTCCACGAGAATGGTGTCCTCCTTGTCCGTAAGGTGATTGAATTCCTCCGCCTTGAGGTGGGTGCCACAATCGGTCACGTCAAACGTCCCGTCGTGGAGGCCGTCGGCGACGATCTTGTCCTTCACGCGAACGATCAGTTTGAAGAAGCTCTTCCCCTGCTCGACCGCAATGTTGAGCCTCAATTCAGGCAACCAGCCAAGTGCGTCCACGTGGGCTTTGAAGTCAGCCAAGCGTTCCGAGGGCACCGAAATTTGTGCGTTGATGCCTTCGTGGGCCACATACGTGCGCCCCAACACCTCCATTTCTGACCAGACCGCATAGAGTTCATCCCTCGTGGCCTCTGGGTCCTCCAAGTGAACGTAACGGTAGAAACTCATGGTCGTTCTTGGACGCTCATCAGCTTGCATGCGCTCGAACAAGACCCGTCGATCCTCTTTGTTGTGGAGACTCTTCATTCCTCCGCAAAGGTAGGTCACACCCTAGCTAAGGCAGGGGAGCCCACGTTTTCCATTTGTTGGCACTCCACGTTTGGGAACAAGAACCATCACCAACGTAATTGCACTGAACCCCACAGTCATGAACAAAACCCTCGAATTTTGCAAGAACGTCTTGAGCCGCGCCAGCTTTGACAGGGCCTTGTTTGCGAAAGAACTGAAGAAGAGCTTTTTGTGGCTACCTCAAAAGGAGGCCCTGGAGCTGAAGCGATGGGCCATCGCCTCTTTTGGTCGGCCCTATGCTGGGATCATTGCCTCCACCTTTGCTGCGGCGCAGCTGGGTTGACCAAACCCCCAAGTTGAAAGTCAAAGTCTTCCCTTCACTGTGGAGGCTTTTTTGATGCCGAACGCTGGAGCAAGGAGATGTTCCTCTTCAATCCAACCAATCCCGTGCGCTTGACGGCACTGTCCTTGAACACTTCCCGAAACACGTCCTCTGTCAAATCCACCCAGTCGCTTTGGGTCATGTCCAAGAGCCTTGGGTGTGGGGCGAACCTTGGTTCTGTGGTGGGGGAGGCATGGCGGTTCCATGGGCAAACCTCCTGGCAGATGTCGCAACCAAACATCCACTGGTCCATATGGGCCCCAACAGGTTCCGGTATGGCCCCACGCAATTCTATGGTGAAATAGCTGATGCACTTGCTGCCATCCACCACGTAAGGCTTGACAATGGCACCAGTGGGACAGGCATCCAAGCATCTCGTGCAAGAGCCGCAATGGTCAGTGACAGGACCATCGGGCTCAAGCTCAAGGTCCAACATCATTTCCGCCAAAAAGAAGTAACTCCCTTCGTTCTTGTTGAGGAGCAGGCTGTGCTTTCCAATCCAACCCAACCCAGAACGCTCAGCCCAAGCCCGTTCCATGATGGGCGCAGAATCCACATACACCCTTCCCGCCACATCCCCCCATTCCGCCCGCATCCATTTCAGCAGCTCCTTCAGCTTCCACTTCAACACAAAGTGATAATCTTCCCCATAGGCATACTGCGCCACCTTGGGCGCCTTGGGGTCGGCAGGCTTGTCAGGGTTGTGGTAATTGAACAACAGGCTCACCACGGACTTGGTCCCCGGCAACAGCTTTCGGGGATCCAAACGCTTGTCGAAGTTTCCCTCCATGTAAGCCATTTCTCCATGCATGCCCTTCTTGAGCCAAGCTTCCAGCCGAGGTGCCTCTTGGGTCAACTCTGCGGCCACAGACACCCCCACAGATGAAAAACCAAGTTCTTGCGCTTTGCGCTTGATCCATGCCGAGCGTTCCGAAGCTTGATGACTTGATTTCCCCATCCTCAGGACCCAAACAACTCTGCTGAGCCTGCAGAAGGTTTACGGCCAAGGTGCTTGTAGGCCTCAGGGGTGGCTTGTCGCCCCCGCGGGGTGCGCACGAGCAGTCCCTCCTGGATCAAGTAGGGTTCGTACACCTCCTCAATGGTCCCGGCATTTTCGCCGATGGCCGTGGCCAACGTATTGGCCCCGACAGGACCTCCTTTGAATTTGTCGATGATGGCCGACAAAATCCTGTTGTCCATATCATCCAATCCCTTTTTGTCGACTTGAAGGGCATCCAACGCGTACGCAGTGACCTCCAGATCGATGTTTCCAGTGCCTTTGACTTGGGCAAAATCCCTCACCCTCCGCAAGAGTGCGTTGCTGATTCGAGGTGTCCCTCGGCTTCGCGACGCGATCTCAAAAGCTGCCGCGGGATCAATCTCGATGTCCAAAATGCCAGCTGATCGCTCCACAATGTCCGTGAGGGTCTTGGAATCGTAATAGTGCAGCCTCAAATTGATCCCAAACCGTGCCCGCAAGGGTGCCGTAAGCAAGCCCGAACGCGTGGTGGCACCCACCAATGTGAAAGGGTTCAAGTCAATTTGCACAGTGCGTGCATTGGGACCGGTGTCGATGACCAAGTCAATCCTGTAGTCTTCCATCGCACTGTACAAGTACTCCTCCACCACAGGGGAAAGACGATGAATCTCATCAATGAACAGGACATCATTGGGGTCGAGGCTTGTCAACAAACCCGCGAGGTCACCAGGCTTGTCCAAAACGGGTCCAGAGGTGGTGCGAATGGCCACCCCCATCTCGTTGGCAACAATGTTGGCCAAGGTCGTCTTCCCCAAACCGGGAGGTCCATGCAACAAAACATGGTCCAACGCTTCTTGACGCTGCCGTGCGGCCTGGACAAACACTTGAAGGTTGTCCATGGCTGCACGCTGGCCGGTGAAATCTTCAAATTGCGCAGGTCGAAGCACGCGGTCCATGTCGCCATCGGACGCCTGCTCGGCTTCTCCTCTTACGTCGAATTCTTCTTCTTCACCCATGGAAGACTAAGGTAGCATCTCCGGGCAACAAAAAGCCCCCACCAAAGTGAGGGCTTTTCAAACGGACCATTCACAAATGGACCCGCAAAAATCAGTGGGCTGTTTCGCCAGCTTTCAGCGGAACGATTTGAGGAACAAAATCTTCCTCAAAGTCTGGGTTGCTGTAATCATACGCCCAACGGTGGACCTCAGGCAGTGCACCAGGCCAGTTGCCATGGACGTGCTTGACCGGTGTGGTCCACTCCAACGTGTTCGACTTCCATGGGTTTTCAGTCGCCACCTGGCCACGGAAAATGCTGTAGAAGAAGTTCCACAAGAAAGGCAGCTGCCCCACCGCGCCGATGATGGCAAAAGTAGAGATGATGGGTTGCAAGTCCATGACAAAGTCGAGGTACTCAAAGGCACTGTAATCGTAATAACGACGCGGTGCACCTGCCAGTCCTACAAAGTGCATGGGGAAGAACACACCGTACCCGGCCACCAATGTGGTCCAGAAGTGCACGTAGCCGAGTTTGTTGTTCATCATCCGCCCAAACATTTTGGGGAACCAATGGTAGACTCCGGCAAGCATGCCAAAAATCGCACTCATGCCCATCACGATGTGGAAGTGTGCGACCACGAAATACGTGTCGTGCACATTCACGTCAAGTGCCGAGTCCGCCAAAATGATGCCTGTCAATCCCCCTGTCACAAAGGTGCTCACCAAACCAATGCTGAACAGCATGGCTGGCGTGAACCGCAGGTTGCCCTTCCAAAGGGTGGTGATGTAGTTGAAGGCCTTCACCGCAGAGGGGATGGCAATCAAAAGCGTTGTGAAAACAAACACAGATCCCAAGAAGGGGTTCATGCCAGTCACAAACATGTGGTGACCCCAGACAATGAAGCTCAAAAACCCAATGCCGAGGATGGAACCAATCATGGCCTTGTACCCAAAAATGGGCTTGCGCGAGTTGGTGGCAATCACCTCCGAACTGATGCCCAGTGCTGGCAAGAGCACGATGTACACCTCAGGGTGACCCAAGAACCAGAACAAGTGCTGGTAAAGAATGGGGCTTCCACCGGTCACATCGAGGGCTTCGCCTCCAATGAAGATGTCACTCAGGTAAAACGCGGTTCCCATGGAGCGGTCCATGAGCAACAGCACAACGGCGGACACCAAGACAGGGAAAGAAAGCACCCCAAGAATCGCCGTCACCAAGAACGCCCAGATGGTCAAGGGCAAGCGCGTCATGCTCATGCCTTTGGTCCTCAAGTTGATGACCGTTACGACATAGTTCAATCCACCGAGCAATGAACTCACCACAAAAAGCGTCATGGAAATCAGCCAGAGGGTCATGCCCATGCCCGAACCCGGCATCGCCTGCGGCAATGCGCTGAGCGGAGGGTACACCGTCCAACCACCAGAAGCTGCGCCTCCCTCGACAAAGAGGGAGAAAATCATGATCACGCTGGACACGGCAAAGAACCAGTAGCTCAGCATGTTCAGGAACCCCGACGCCATGTCACGGGCACCAATCTGCAGTGGAATCAAAAGATTGGAGAACGTACCTGACAAACCTCCTGTCAGGACGAAGAACACCATGATCGTCCCGTGAATGGTCACGAGCGCCAGGTATGCGTTTCGGTCCAACACCCCTCCGGGGGCCCATTTGCCCAAGAACGTTTCCAGAATGGCAAAACTCTCTCCTGGCCAACCCAATTGCAGGCGGAAGAAGACAGAGAGCATCACCGCCACGATGCCCATGGCCATGGCAGTGACCAAAAACTGCTTGGAGATCATCTTGTGATCTTGGCTGAAGATGTACTTCGAAATGAAGCTCTCTTCGTGATGTGCGTGTTCAGCCATGGTTAGAGTGTTGCAGATTCTTCGGTTTCAAATTGTGGCGCCTCGGCACGTGCATTCTCATCCACGGCGTTGGGCTTTTCGGCCAAAAACTCCTCTTGCGATTCCATCCAAGCATTGTATTCCTCCTCGGATTCAATGACAATGGACATTTGCATGTTGAAGTGCGCCGCGCCGCAGACTTTGTTGCAGAGCAGAACGTAACTGAAGTCTGGATCGTCCAGAATGGTCCTCATGCTGTCCGTGGTGATTGTAGGCGTCATTTTGAAGCGCGTCGGCACCCCTGGCACAGAGTTCATCTGGGCCCTAAAGTGTGGCATGAATGCGCTGTGGATGACATCGCGCGAACGGAACACAAATTCCACCTCGCGGCCCACGGGCAAGTGGAATTCTCCTTTCATGATCTTGTCATCCGCACCTGCGTCCCACGCGGCAATGCCTCCTTCGTAGTCAAATGGCTTGACTTCCAGGATGCGCTGGCGGTGGCGCTTCAAACGGTGCAACTTGTCTTCTTTGGCTTCGGCTGCGGCATTGGACAACACCACCACCTTGTCGCTTTCCAACATCTCCATGACGTCGTGCAATTGGGCCTCAAGGTTGGCCTTGCGCGCTTCGGACATGCCGTGGTCGTCGTGGCCGTGGTCGTCATGGCCGTGGTCGTCGTGGCCATGGTCGTCGTGGCCATGGTCGTCGTGGCCATGGTCGTCGTGGCCGTGGTCGTCGTGGCCATGGTCGTCGTGGCCATGGTCGTCGTGACCGTGACCATGATCGCCGTGGAGTTCTTCTTCCAACTCAGCTTTCGCCGCCAACAAGCGCCCTCGCTCGTGGGACAATTCACTCTCCAACGAAGCAATTTGGTCTTCGATGCCCACCAGCGCTTCCGACACGCCACCTTGGGTCACAATGCCAAGTGGATTTGTCGGCGTGATGAGGTTGTAATTGGCCAGACCAAATTCTCCATCCGCTCCGGCGTAACGCGCCGTCCAATCAAATTGCTTGGAGTAGAGCTCCACGCGGAGGGAGTCCTCTGACGCTTCGCCAGTCATTTCGTTCCACGTCCGCAAACCGAAAATGATGATGACCGCCAAGACGATGGAAGGGATCACCGTCCAAATCAACTCGAGGCGGTTGTCATGGGCGAAGAAGGTCGCCTTGCGGTCCTTGCTGTACTTGTACTTGTTGGCAAACGCAAAAAGTGCCGTGTTCACCAAAAAGAAAACCGCAATGATGATGTACATGTTGAAGTTCATCAACGTGTCGTAGGACTCACCATGCGCGGAGGCTGCAGGTGGGTTGTAGTCGCCGTAACGGATCAACAACCAAATGAAGCCGCCGTAGAAAGCAGCCATGAAGGCAATGAACAATCCTCCGTTGAGGCGGGAATCAGCCTCGCTGATGTCCTCCTCTTTCTTGTTCCGGATCAAAGACGTCAACTGGCCAACTTTGGCCAACTGGGCCAGCGCGATGACACCAGCAATGACGACGAGAAGCGTGATGAGTTTCATGTGGATGGTCTATTGTCTAAATCAGTAATGGAGTTCCATGCTCTCCTGAAGCATGGGGTGATTCTTGCTGATGAGCGGCGCCTTTGCCAAGGTGGCAAACGTCCGGTTCATGAAGAGCCCCAGGAAGCCCAGAAACATTCCAACCTCAAAGAAACCAAATTGATTATGGTCAAACATTGTTCCGGGAACGATCAGCAAGTACACGTCCACGAAGTGGGCGATGAAGATGAGGATGGCCACGGGAATGACAAAGCGCGGGTTGCGTTTGGCATCACGGGCAAGCAACACATAGAAAGGCACGGCAAAATTCACAAAGAACATGGCCAAGAAAGGCACCTTGTAATCCCCGAGCACACGGCTCATGTAATACGTGACTTCCTCCGGGATGTTGGAGTACCAAATCAGGAGGAATTGACTCAACCAGAGGTAGCTCCACAACATGGAAATGGCAAACATCCACTTGCCCAAATCGTGCATGTGGCTCTCGTTGACCTCTTTGAAGTAGCCTTGGCTGCGCAACCAAAGCATGCTCACATTGGTGAAAATCATGAAGCTCACCCACATGCCGCTGAAGACATACCAGCCAAACAGTGTGCTGAACCAGTGGGTGTCAATGGACATGATCCAATCCCATGAAAGCGTCGACGAGAAGACGGCAAACACCACCAAGAACACAGCCCCCCTTTTGTATTGCTTGTAGTGCAAGTCCAAGCTGGGGGCCTCGTCTTCGAGCAACGACCACTTTCTGAACATGCGCGCGAACAACAAGAACGTCGCGATGTACACCAGCGTGCGAATCCAAAAGAATGCGTCCGAGAAATAGGCCTTCTTGCCTGCGATGACGTGGTCAAAGTTGGGGTTGAGCACAGCCCCTTCCTCCATCTCATCGACGTAATGCACGTGGTCCCCGTGTTCCACCATGTATTCGTGGTAGAGGGTGTGGTCCATCCAGTGGTAGAGGTGATGGGCATGAAATTTTCCTGCCAGCAACACCACCACAATCACAGCTGCACCCCAAGGCAAAAAGCCCCACAAGGCCTCAAACCATCGTTTCAATACGGCTGACCATCCACTCTCTGTGGCGTATTGAAGGGCATAAAAGAAAAGCGCGGCCAAGGCCATGCTGAAGTAAAAGAACCCGTTGATGAGCAAGTTGGCCCACCACCGGTTGTGGTGGTCACTGGTGTCGGTGAGAAATCCACCCACGAGCGCGACGACACCCACAGCCATCAAGACCTGGGTCACGAGCTTGAGCCGTCCTTCAAATTTGAATTCCATGATCAGTTGTTCATTGCCATGGCGCCATCTGCCGCCGATTCAACCACGTTGCCCGATTCGTCAAACTCAGGCATTTCACCGCCTTGTTGCAAGACCTTGATGTACTCAATGACCAGCCATCTGTCCTTTTGGGAGAGCTGAGAGGCATGCGAGCCCATCAATCCCTTTCCATAGGTCAACGTGTGGTACATCTTGCCCATGGGCAAGTCCTTGAGTTTGTCCGAATAGGAGGGGATGCCTGCGATGTGGCCATTGCGGGACAATGCCCCGTCGCCCTTCCCTTCTTCTCCGTGACACTGGGTGCACATCTGCACGTAAATCTCCATGCCTGCCTCAATGTGTGCCTTGGTGGTGCTGAGTGGGCTTGCAAGCTCCATTCCAGCGGCTTCGTATCCTTCAGGGGTGTTGGGGTAGGCGTATGGAAGGCCAAACGCTTTGTTCGCCCCAACAAAGGGAATGGTGCCTGCCACAGGCTTCCGCGCACTCTGCGTGTTGCGCTGGCCCACGGCGACCTCCTCTGTGACATAGTAGGGGTCCATGCCGTAGTCCACATAGGCCTCTACGGCAGGAGAGCGGTACATGTCGGGCATGTACTCGAGTCCCGGACTGTTTTCGTCCGTGACACACCCGGACATTGCCACCACAAAGGCAGCAATCGGGACGATGGGGTTCCAGCGCTTTGACATGGCTTAGGCGTCTTTGATGCTGAGTTCAATCATGTCCGTTCCGCGTATGGCAGATTCCAATTCATCGGATGACATGCTGTTGTTGTCGGTGGTGATCTCCATGACGAACTTGTCGTCTGTGGTGCGCGGGTCGGGGTTGGTTGCAGGCATTCCCGGCAGCGTCCCATTCCTCAACAAGTAGGTGATGGCCATCCCGTGCGCCCCGCACAACACGGAGAATTCAAAGGTGACAGGAATGAACGCCATGACATTCTCAATCAAGGAAAAACTGGGCTTTCCTCCAATGTTCATGGGCCAGTCCGAGATCATGAAATACCACATGCCCAGGAGCGCCAAGGAGGTGCCTGTCATCGCGAACATGAAAGAACAAATGGCCAAACGCGTGCGCTTGATGCCAATGACGGGATCGATGCCGTGCACGGGGAAAGGAGAGAACACATCCTTCACGCGCACACCCTGACCCACGAGGTCTTTGGCGGCCGTCATCAAAACGGCATCGTCGTCATACATGACGTGGAAAATCTTGCTCATTTTGCTTGCTCGTTTTTGTACGACTCTCCGCTGGACTTGAGGATGGTCTTCAGTTCGTTCAAGGCCAGCACCGGGAAGAACCTTGCAAAACCAAGAAACAGTGTCAAGAAGATCCCAATGGTGCCAATGAAAATGCCAATGTCAATCGACGTCGCATGGAATTCGCCCCAGCTGGAGGGCAGATAGTCCCTGTGAAGCGAGGTAACGATGATGACGTACCGCTCGAACCACATGCCAATGTTCACCACGATGCTCAAGACAAAAGTGGCCACAAGGCTTCGCCGGATTTTCTTGAACCAATACAATTGTGGGCTGATCACATTGCAGGACATCATGATCCAGTAGGCCCAGCTGTATGGGCCACTGGCACGGTTGATGAAGGCATAGCTCTCATACTCCACACCGCTGTACCACGAGATGAAGAGCTCGGTGAGGTAGGCCACGCCCACAATGGAACCCGTCACGATGATCACAATGTTCATGTATTCCACGTGCTTGACGTGGATGTAGTTCTCCAGCTTCATGCCCTTCCGCATGATCAGCAGGAGCGTTTGCACCATGGCAAATCCTGAGAACACTGCCCCCGAGACGAAGTAAGGTGGGAAAATCGTCGTGTGCCATCCAGGGATGACCGATGTGGCGAAGTCCATCGAGACGATGGAGTGCACCGAGAACACAAGAGGTGTCGCAATGCCCGCCAAAACCAAGCTCACCTCTTCAAAACGGGTCCAGTGCTTCGCACGTCCTGACCAGCCAAAACTGAGGAAGCTGTACACCCGCTTTTGCCAAGGTCCCGTGACGCGGTCACGGATGGTGGCAAAATCAGGAATCAACCCTATGTACCAGAACACCAACGACACTGAGAAATACGTGGAAATCGCAAAGACATCCCACAGAAGCGGGCTGTTGAAGTTGACCCAAAGGGACCCAAACTGGTTGGGCAATGGCAGCACCCAGTAGCTCACCCAAATGCGGCCCATGTGAATGCCGGGGAACACCGCGGCCATGATGACCGCGAAAATGGTCATCGCCTCCGCCGAGCGGTTGATGGCCATCCTCCATTTTTGGCGGAACAGCAAGAGAACCGCTGAAATCAGCGTCCCTGCGTGACCGATCCCAACCCACCACACGAAGTTGGTGATGTCCCAGGCCCAGTCGACTGTCTTGTTCAACCCCCAAACCCCAATTCCTGTGCCGAGGAGGTACAGAATGCATCCGACACCGTACACGGCGATCAGGCTGGAGATGGTGATCATGATTTTCCAACCCAAAGGTGCAGGTCCCATGATGGGGCCCACCACATCGTCTGTGATGTCCTTGTAGGTTTTGTGCCCTAGGATCAGGGGTTCGCGAATGGCTGCTTCTCTCTGCATCTCGAGGGGATCAGGATTCGTTGGACTCAGTGTTGCGCACCTTTGTCATGTAGAAGATGTTGGGCTGGACACCCACCTCTTCCAAGGCGTGGTACGAACGGTTGTTGTTGGCGTTGGTGCGCACCTTGGACTGGTCGTCGTTGAGGTCACCAAACGTAATGGCATGGGTGGGACAGGCCTCTGCACATGCGGTAGCGACAGTGCCGTCCACGATTGGCGCACCAGCTTTCTTGGCATTGAGCTTGCCCTCTTGAATGCGCTGAACGCACATGCTGCACTTTTCAATCACTCCACGTGCACGAACCGTGACATCGGGATTCAACACCAAACGGGTGAGTGAATCTTGACTTGGGTTGATGTTCTGGAACTTGGCATAGCCCTGGTAGTTGAACCAGTTGAATCGACGCACTTTGTAGGGGCAGTTGTTCGCGCAGTAACGCGTGCCGATGCATCGGTTGTAGGTCATTTGGTTCAGACCCTCATTGCTGTGGGTGGTGGCCGCCACTGGACAAACCGTCTCGCAAGGAGCGTGGTTGCAATGCTGGCACATCATGGGCATGTGGACCGTCTGGGGATTGGCGGATGGGTCTTCCATCTTCGTGTAGGAGGCGATCACCCCCACTCCCTCTTCTGCTCCGCGTTCTTGGGACCAGTCTGAAGCGTAGTACCTGTCGATCCGCATCCAGTGCATGTCCCTGTGGCGTCGGACCTCATCCTTGCCCACCACGGGCACGTTGTTTTCAATGTGACAAGCCGTCACGCAGGCACTGCAGCCAGTGCATGTCGTCAAGTCGATGGTCATTCCCCAGCGGTGGCCAATGCCTTCCACAGGGTGACTCTTCCACAAGTCGAAGGCCGAGGTCTTTTTGCTGTCCTGAGCATCAATGATGCCGTCACCATTCACATCCTCGTGGACGGCCAGCGTATGGTTTTTGTTCCACGAAGCACGGCCTTTGGCCTTGTCGGCCTCGGAGAGGTAGCTCGTGTAGTCGGTCTCCTTCACCACCGACCCGCGGTCCATCACAGTGTTTTGGATTTGGGTGGCCGCAAGCGGGTATTCCTTGTCCGTCACCTCAACCGTCACGTCGTGGACGTCGTAGCGCGGGGTGCCGTCTTGCATGGTGGCCCAGCCAAATACGTTGGCGCCAATGGGCATGGGTTTGCCCTCTCCTGTTTGCAGGTGCCCGCCATCTTCGTCTGTGGCATAGGCGGCCTTGCCAATGTTCTCTCCACCGTCACCTCGGCCATACCCCAGAGCGATGCCAATCGTCCCCGGCGTTTGGCCTGGCTGCATGAAGGCTGGCAATTCAATGGGCTCACCGTCCACAGTCACCTTGACAACGGACGCCTTGTCGCGTTGCGCGATGTAAGTGTTCAAACCCATCGACTCCATGTCCGTGCGGGCCATGGTCACGTAGTTGTCCCACGTCACTTTGGAAATGGGGTCGGGCGTTTCTTGCAACATGGGGTTGCCAGCTTGGTCGCCAGAACCCATGGTTTGCTTTTGGTACAGCGCCAACTCCATGCCACCTCCTTTGATGGACTTGAGTCGAGCAATCGAAGGGGCAATGTCCAAGCCGAGGGCCACTGCAGAGTCCGGCATGTCGCCTCCTGTCATGTAGAAGCCGTCGTGCAACGCACTGTTCCATTCCGAATCGTTGTACATCCCTGCACTGGTGTAGCGGGGGTTGTGGGTCAAACGCACGAGGTCGTAGCCAGAAACAGCCTGACCTGCCCATGCCATGAAGCTTTCGCCCGCCGCGCGGGTGTCAAAAAGAGGTTGAATGGTCGGTTGGCCCAAATCAATTCGGGTGCCACCGATGCGCAAGTCCATCCAGCTTTCCAACCAATGGTGGTCGGGAGCCATGGCCGTGCAGCGCGCTGCGGACTCGTCCGCCAGACCTGCCGTGCTCAAGCTGAATGGCACCTTCGCCAAGCCGGTGCGGAAAGCATCCTTTTGGGCGGCGTGGTACGCTGGGTTGGTGCCGTGCAAAATCAATGCCGCCACATCACCCTTGTTCATGTCTGCCACAAGCTGAGCAAATGCTTTGTCGTCGCCAGCAAGCAAGCCTTCTCCGTTGTATTTGACGGTGGTGCCATCGGCACCTAGGGCTGTGTTGATGGCTGCGGCCACGCGCTGTGCATCCAAGTCGTTCACTCCTGCGACCACCAATCCACGGGGTCCAGCAGCTTTCAAATCCTTTGCTGCGTTTTGAACAGCAACCAACAACGGCCCCTCGAGTCCACCCGTTTCGCCAGTACCCGCAATGGCACCATGCAAAGCCACAAGCACCTTTCCGTGGTCGGAAGGCCGCACCATGGTGCGGGTGTCTGCGTTGGAACCGGTCATGCTCATGACGGTTTCAAAGGCGTGCAACTTGGACATGTCGCGGCTTTCAGGCTGGCGTCCTTTGATCCACTCTGACGCGTAGTAGGCTGCATCGGCCCAAGTGCCGAGGAAGTCAGCCCCCACGGTCACCACGGTGCTGGCGGAGGCGAAGTCAAACGCAGGGAAGCCTTTGCTGCCCACGTGCTCTTCGGCAGCCTCGCGAATGGCGGAGTGGCTGACGGCATCCAACTGCAAATGCTCCGCACCGTGCACCTGGCAAAAAGTGTCAATGGAACGCTGCAATGAAGGGCTCAACACCGTGTTGGTGAGGACCACTTTGCGGCCGTCTTGGGCCATGGCCTGTGCCAACTTGGCGTCGACCTTGTCCCAGCTCGAACCCGACCCCTCCAAATGCGGACCCTGAAGGCGCGCACTGTCGTAAAGGCCCATGACGGAGGCATTCACGCGAACATTCGCATGGCCCACGCCTGTGGAGGTGTTGCTTTTGATGAAAATGGGGCGGCCCTCCCGGGTCTTGACCATGACGTTCACATAGTCTTGGCCATTGTAATACGTAGAGGCATAGTAGTTCGCCACACCCGGAGTCACCTCTTCAGGTTTGTTGGTGTAGGGAATGCTCTTGACCACAGGCGTCTCGCAAGCAGCCAATGTTGCTGCAGCCAAGGAGAATCCCATGAACTTGAGAAAGTCCCTGCGACCTGTGGTTGCCGAGGTCAAGCTCTCGTCGCCGAGGGCCTCATCCATGGCTTGATGTTGGGGGAACTCTTGCCCTTGAAGGTTTTGGAAAGCCTCCGTTTGGTGCAAATCATCGAGTCCCGTCCAGTAGCGTTTGTTGTTCGCCATATTCAATCGAATCAGTCGTGGTTGCTCGTCAGGGTTAGTAATGGCACTTGGAACATTCCCAACCCCCCATTTCTTTCACCGTGATTTTCTCATCCTCAAGAATCCGGCGCAATTCTTCGTTGCCGCGGACATCGTCCTTCATGCGGTCGTGCATTTCTTCGTAATACGCACTGCTCGCCAAATCAATCGACGCCTTGTTGTGGCACTCAATGCACCAGCCCATGGTCAAGGTTGGTTTGCTCAATTCAATCAGCCCGGGGTATTTGTCCACGAGGGTGTTGATGTGGTCCACGGAGGCAATCCGTCCCGCACTCCAAGTTTCGACGTCGCCATGGCAGTTTTGGCATTGCAAGCCGCCCACCACAACGTGCTGCTGGTGGCTGAAGTAGACGTGGTCCGGAAGGTTGTGCACCTTGTTCCACTTGATCGGTTCACCATTGAAGCTGTCCTGCGGTCCATAGTGTCCGTTGTTCCCTTCACCGTCGAAGTACGTTCCCGTTTCTGGGTCAAAACCAATCGCCGCGTAAATCTTGCCAATTTCCACTTCGCCGTAGCGCGATCCCTTCTTCACTGCCTTGTGGCAATTCATGCAAACGTTGGTGCTGGGGATGCCCGCATGCTTCGATTCGTATGCACTGTGGTGGCAGTACTTGCAATCAACCTCGTTCTCACAGACGTGAACGGAGTGGATGAACTTGACGGGCTGCTCAGGAAGATATCCTTCGTACACACCAACGCCCATGAGGCCCTGGTACCCTTTCACCACGCCAAACGCCACAAGAAAGAGTCCCAAAACCGAGACAAAGACCATGTTGTTCCAAGCCCAGCCACGCAGACGGGCGAGGTAACCGAGGTCCTCCAGTTGGCTTTCCCCTTCGCGCTCTCGAATGGCATTGGTCAACCCGCGGTTGACTCCGGAGGCACTCATGGCGATCAACAGGAACATCACCAAGAGGATGACAAACCACAACGTCGAGCTGTCCTCGGTTTTCTCTTCAGGGAGTTCGTCGATGTTGATGCATCCGTTGTCCGAAGTGGACGCAACATCCACGTCAGGCGGGTTCTGGACGTAGGCCATGATGTCGCGAACGTCGTCCGCCGACACTGCTTGGGCACTCATCCATCCGTAGGTACCGACGTAACGCTCGACCAAAGACCGAATGTACCCATCCCCTGTGGCGGCCGCGCCTTGGGGGTTTTGAATCCATTGTACGAGCAGCTCATCGCTGGACCCCCAGCGGTCGGCAATGCCTGCCAAGCCTGGTGCTGCCAGCACGTCAGCCGTGACAAGGTGGCATGAGGCGCAATTCGCATTGAACAGCGCTTGGCCGTTGTCTACGTCGCCGTCTTCCCAAATGGATTGAGCAGACAAACTCTGCACAACCATCAACGAGGCGATGGTCAGGATGCGCGTGGTGCCTAAAAGACGCCCTAGGCGCTGGAAATTCTTGTTTCGCATGTCGATTGAGTACCCTCTCAATTTGTCCGCAAAAATAAGGACAAACACAGGGTGCGCCGCAACAAGTCACAGGAATGTCATGAACAATGGGCATTTAGAATCGTTCCAGGGGTGTGGGCGTGTCTCCCAGCCCTTCCCCAAGTGGTGAAAAAGACGTTGACAGTTGTTCGCACTTCACCTGAAAAACCCAGCCGGTGTGCCAATATCTTTGGCCCCAACATGTTTCTTCGATCTTCCCATTTCACAGCATTTCTGGCTGGCTTTTTGGCCCTCTCGTCCTGCCATGCGCAAACCGACAGCATTGCCGCCTCCCCGGATGGACAATGGTGGAAGGGTTTGTTCAGGCCTGAAGGAGGAACGGACATGACGCCTGGAGACCAACCCACCAGCCCCGCGGCCGTGGGGGGGGCAGAGGTCGACTCCTTGCATGTTTTGGAAATTTCTTTTTTGGATTCCGGTTCTCCATTGCCAAGCGAAAAGCCTCAAGGCGTAGCATGGACATGGTCCCTTCCTGACACCCTGCACGTCTTGGATTCATTGGACAAGGCAGACCCATCGCCGCTTCAGGGCTGGAGGATCCAGATTTACTTTGGGAACTTGCAGGATGCACGTGCCGTGCGCGCTGCCTTTCGCAAGGACCACCCCCAAGTCGCTTGCCAACTCCTGCCCATTGCGCCCAATTACGCTGTCACGGTGGGCAATTACCGAGACACTTGGGCGGCACAGCGGGCCTTAAGAGATGGGGAAATTGGGCGATGGAACAATCCTCTGGTCATCCAGAACCCCATCGACTTGCCGCCACTTGATTGAGCAAAGGATCAGTCGTCGAGCGTTTGCTTGACTTCTGTCTCTTCGTAGGCCTCCACCACGTCACCGACTTTGATGTCGTTGAAGCGGTCGATGTTCAAACCACATTCGAAGTCTTTGGCCACCTCCTTCGCGTCGTCTTTGAAACGCTTCAATGAGCCCAAAGTACCGGTGTAGACCACCACCCCTTCGCGGATGACGCGGACCTTGCTCGAACGCAAAATCTTGCCTTCTGTCACGAAGCAACCCGCAATGGTGCCCACCTTGGAAATCTTGAAGGTCTCGCGGATCTCCGCTGCACCCACAATCTTCTCCTCGATTTTGGCACTGAGCAAGCCTTCCATCGCATCGCGCATCTCCTCGATGGCTTTGTAGATGATGGAGTAGAGCTTGATTTGAATCTCTTCTTGTTCCGCAAGTTTTCGTGCAGAAGCTGACGGCCTCACTTGGAAACCAATCACGATGGCATTGGAAGCTGAAGCGAGAAGAACATCCGAGTCCGAAACCTGGCCCACAGCTTTGTGGATGATGTTGACCTGCACCTTCTCCGTGGAGAGCTTCTGCAAGGAATCGCTCAACGCCTCGATGGAACCGTCCACGTCGCCCTTGATGATGAGGTTGAGTTCCTTGAACTCGCCCACCTCGATGCGTCGACCGAGTTCCTCAAGCGTCACTGTTCTCTGGGTCCTCACGCCCTGCTCACGCTGCAGTTGTTGTCGCTTTGTGGCAATGGCCCTGGCGTCTTTTTCGTCCGCGAACACATTGAACTTGTCGCCTGCATTGGGGGCGCCATCAAAGCCAAGAACAGACACCGGGGTGGCTGGACCCGCCTCTTCGACGCGCTGGCCACGCTCGTTGAACATCGCCTTGACGCGGCCGCTGTGTTGGCCTGCAAGCATGGCGTCTCCCACTTTGAGCGTGCCGGCCTCCACCAAAACATTGGTGACGTAACCGCGTCCTTTGTCCAAGCTGCTCTCCACGACGGTGCCCAAGGCACGCTTGTCGGGGTTGGCTTGAAGGTCGAGCAACTCCGACTCCAAAAGGACCTTCTCCAAAAGTTGGTCCACGTTGGTGCCAAACTTGGCAGAGATTTCTTGGCATTGAAACTTGCCGCCCCAATCCTCCACGAGGATGTTCATCTCGGCCAACTCCTGTTTGATGCGGTCTGGGTTGGCCGTGTCGCGGTCCACTTTGTTGATGGCGAAAATCATAGGGATTTCTGCCGCCTGGGCGTGGTTGATGGCTTCCTTGGTCTGGGGCATCACACGGTCGTCCGCTGCGACGACAATGATCGCCAAATCTGTGACTTGGGCGCCACGTGCACGCATGGCCGTAAAGGCTTCGTGACCAGGGGTGTCCAAGAATGTGATCTTTTTCCCTCCATCCAATTCAACGGCGTAGGCACCAATGTGTTGCGTGATGCCTCCGGCCTCGCCAGCAATGACGTTGGCTTTCCGGACGAAATCAAGCAATGATGTCTTTCCGTGGTCGACGTGGCCCATCACTGTGACGATGGGTGGACGTTCCTCCAAATCGGTGTCATCGTCCTCCTCGATGGCGATGGCCTCTTCCACCTCTGCGCTCACGAATTCCACTTCGTAGCCAAACTCCTCGGCAATGATGGTGATGGTCTCCGAATCCAAGCGCTGGTTGATGGACACCATGATGCCCAGCGTCATGCAGGCGGAGATGATGTCGTTCACGCTTCGGTTCATCATGGTCGCCAATTCGGCAACGGTCACAAACTCCGTGAGCTTCAAGATGCTTTCTTCCAACTGCGACTGGAGATTGCTCTCCTCATGGCGCTGCTGAATGGCATCCCGCTTTTGCCTCCTCAACTTGGACGACTTGGACTTTTTGCCTCCGCTCAACCTCGCGAGCGTGGCGCGAATTTCCTTTTGGATGTCCTCCTGGGAAACTTCTTTCTTCGGTTCGTTTCGGCGGCCTCGTCCTCTGGTGTCGGCGCGGCCGGCTGGTCCTCCTGCCTTGGCCACATCGACTTTTTTGACGCGCACGCGCTTCCGCTTGCCATCCTCTCCTGTCTTCGCAGTCTTCTTGCGCTCGACAGGCAATTCGATTTTGCCTACCACTGTGGGGCCTGTCAACTTCTGTGCCTTCGCGCGAACCACTTCCGGCTCCGCTGGTTTGGCCGGCGATGCAGGCGCAGCAGGTTGCGACGCTTCAACCGCTGGCTCAGGGGGCGCTTTTGCCGCAGCCTCCTCCTTCTTTGCCTCGACTTTGGCCGGTGCCTTCTTCTTGGGTTTCAGCGCTTCAAGGTCCACCTTTCCAACCACCTTCACCCCCTTTTCGGCAGGCTTGGCTGCTGCTGCAGCAGCAGCAGGCTTCACAGGCTCGGCAGCCGGCGCCGCTGCTTTTGGAGCAACGGGTGCCTCGGGCTTGGGGGCCACTTCCGCCGTCTCGGGTGCAGATGGTGGCACCTGCGTAGGTTCCACCGGCTTGGTGCGCTTCACCACTGGGGCTGCCTCACTCTTGCGGAATTGGCTGAGGTCAATCTCTGGCTCTTCTTCCTCCTGCTTCACAGCTGTGCGCTTTTTGGCACTGGCCAGTGTGATGCTCTCGCGCTCCTGGATGCCTGTGGCGCTCCGTTGTGCTTTTTGCTTGGTCTCCTTGTCTCCTTGGAAGTTCGACCGCACCAGCGCATACGTGGCTGGGTCAAGCTTGGTGTTGGGCTTGGCCTCGACCTCGATGCCTTTGGACGCCAAAAAGTCAACCACGGTGGTCATGCCAAGGTTGAACTCACGGGCGACCTTGCTCAGGCGTACAGGTTTGGTTGATTCGGCCATTGGGGGTAATTCGGTGTGAAATTAAGGATTGGGGAGCGCCATCCTTCATCCCTCGCACGAGGTTTTGAAGGGCAGAGGTGGAAAACTCTTACGCGTCCAGTTCTTTTTTGAGAATGGACATCACCTCGCGAATGGTCTCGGCCTCCAGGTCGGTGCGTGTGACAAGGTCTTCCTCCTCCAACTTGAGGACGGAACGGGCCGTGTCGCAACCGATTTTGACAAACTCGTCGAGGATCCACTCGTCGATTTCGTCTGAAAACTCTTTCAATTCAACATCTTCGGAGACTTCATCGTCCTCGCGGTAGACGTCGATGTCATAGCCTGTCAGCAAGCCGGCGAGCTTGATGTTGTTTCCCCCTTTTCCGATGGCCAAACTCACTTGGTCGGGCTTCAGATACACCTCCGCCTTGCCCGTGTCCCCGTGAAGGGCCATGGACGTGATCTTGGCTGGACTCAATGCACGTTGCACCAAAAGCTCTTCGTTTTCCGTGAAGTTGATGACATCGATGTTCTCGTTGCGCAATTCTCGGACGATGCTGTGGATGCGGGAACCCTTCATCCCCACGCAAGCCCCTACCGGATCGACGCGGTCATCGTAAGACTCCACCGCCACTTTGGCGCGCTCACCGGGGGAGCGGACAATCTTTTTGATGGTGATCAGGCCATCGTAAATCTCTGGAACCTCCATCTCGAACAAGCGCTCCAAAAATTCGGGGGCCGTTCTGCTCAAAATGATGCGCGGCGTGTTGTTGCGCAACTCCACTGCCGCCACAACGGCCTTCACCGTGTCTCCTTTTTTGAAGAAATCCCCTGGAATCTGGTGCTCCCTTGGCATGACCACCTCGTTGTCCTCGTCGTCCACAAGCAGCATTTCACGCTTCCAAATTTGGTACACCTCGGCGGTGACCACCTCCCCGACGCGCTCCTTGTACTTGGTGTACAATGCGTCCTTCTCCATGTCGAGGATGCGGCCTGCGAGGTTTTGACGAAGGGACAAGACGTTCCGGCGGCCAAAACTCTCGAGCTTGATTTCTTCGGACAATTCCTCGCCCACTTCAAAGTCATCCTCCACTTTCAGGGCCTCGCTCAAGGCGACTTCTATGTTTTCATCCTCGACTTCGCCGTCCTTGACAATTTCGCGGTTGCGCCAAATTTCCAAGTCCCCCTTTTCCGGGTTGATGATGATGTCAAAATTTTCATCTGACCCATACTTCTTGATGATCATGTTCCGGAAGACTTCTTCCAAAATCGCCATCAATGTTTCTTTGTCGACGTTCTTGAATTCCTTGAATTCTGCAAACGATTCCAGCAAGTTCAACTGCATGTTGACACAGATTGTGGGGCTTACGCCCGTGGTTTGTTAAACGAGATGCTCACTTTGGTCCAATGCACATCGGTGTAGGCGAAGGTGTGGTCCTCTTCGAACCATGCCTTGGCTTTCCGCCCTTCGATGCGCCGCTTTTCTCGGGTCTGGACCACAAAGTGGGTTTCTTCCACCTGCGTGAGCAGACCTTCAATCTTGGCGCCCTCCAACGGCAAGACCGCAACCTCCCGCCCCACGTTTTTGGCATACTGCCGGTGGAGCTTGAGGGGTTGGTCCAAACCAGGAGAAGTCACATCCAAGGAAAAATCATGAACCTCGCGGTCCAAAGCCCCTTCGATGTGTCGGCTGAGACCCATGCAGAATTCAATCGACGTGTTCTCGTCGTGGTCGACGATCACACGGATTTGGCTCCCATCGTTGACAATGATGTCCACGAGGAACCCAGGAGTTCCCAAGAGGTACTCCTCTGCGAGGGCTTGAATGTCTTCTGTCTGAATCACGGCTGTGCTTGGTGGTCCAACGTCGACGACCCCATTTTCCAGGGACAAAAAAGAGGCCTCGTGGCCTCCATCGTATTCTTCGTCTTGTCTTTCCGGTACAAAAGTACGCAATTTGTCCCATCCGAACTACCTTCACTTCATGTCGTACATCCTGCGCATGATCGAGGAGGGAGAGCACTTGCATCAGGATTTCAAGTTGCGGGTCGACGACCCGCACAAAATCGCCAAAACCATTGCAGCTTTTGCCAACTCAGATGGAGGCCGCCTGTTGATTGGCGTTCGCGACAACGGCGAAGTTGCCGGGTGCAACGTCGAAGAAGAGTTTCACATGATGCAGTGTGCCGCTGAAATGCACTGCACACCATCGGTTCATTTTGAAACCCAGATTTGGAAGCATCAGTACTTCAGCGTTTTGGAAGTTCGCATTGCCAAAAGCCCACAGCGACCGCATTTTGTCGAACAGCGAAGCCCCAATGGAGAGCCCATTGTCGGCAAGTGGGATGCCTTCCTGAGGAAGCAAGACCGCATCCACAAAGCCTCTCCAGTGATGGTCAAGGTTTGGCAATACGAGATGAGGATGGAGCGATCCGAATTCCGATACGACGAGCATGTCGGTCGGCTCTTCACAAAGTGGCGAGAGGGAAAAGAACTTCGGTTTGCCCAAGTGGCCCGGACGACCAGGCTGTCCTTCGAGGACACCGAGGATTTGCTTGCATTGTTGACGGTTTGGGGCATTGTAGAAGCGAGCTATGGCAAAAAGGGCCATCGGTATGGCCTTGCCTCTGAGGAAGCCCTGGGGCTGTTGGAGTCAGAAGGTGCTGAGGCTTTTCGATGGAAGCACGCAGGATGAGGTCAAGCACACCACCAACCCCGACACAATATCCCGAACTTCGCTGCGTGATGTTCCATGCCATGACCTCATCCTTTTTGCAACACTGCTGCAAGACCTTGCCCTTGGTCTTGTGCCTGTTGGCCCACATTGGGGCAGCCGATGCCTGGGCCCAATACGAGGTGTCCAGTTGGAGAGACCACTTTCCTTACGGAGCGGCCATTGGGTTGATGGTGACCCAAGATGAAGTCGTGGCGCGCACCGAGTATGCCCTCTTCTCTGTGGACACTTCGACGTATGAAGTCAGAAGGCAGGTGAAGGGGACCGCCTTGAACCAGGGCAACCCATCCGCGGTCGCCTACGATGCAGACCGCGATCAATGGGTCGTAGGGTATGGCGATGGGGGCATCGATTTGAAAAGCGACTTTGGCACCTTGAACATCCCTGACCTTCGGATTGCACAGATTGTAGGGAGCAAGAACATTCACAGCATCGAGGTCTTTGGCAACATGGCCTATCTCGCCACCGCTGTGGGGGTCGTGGTCGTGGATCTGGACCAACAAGAGATTGCGGATTCGTGGTCACTGACCCCTCCGTCTGCTCCCGTCGAAGCTTACTGCATCGTGGCCCACGAGGACCTTTGGTTGGTGGGGACGGAAATGGGGGTGTTGGCCGCACCGCGCGACAACTTGTTCCTCGCCAACCCCAGCAACTGGTCCCCATGGTCTGGTGCGCCAGATCTGGGCCGGGTCATCGGGCTGCGCAACTACGGGGGGTCATGGTGGATGGTCACCTCCGCGGGCCAAGATGCCTTGGAGGCGGACGATTTGGTTTGGAGGAGACAAGGGGAAGGGCCTTGGGAGATCTTTGAAGGCTGGAATCCCGAGGGCTTGCCCTTTGGCGGGATGGCCGTGGGACCGTGGATCTTGAATGGGGATGAATCACGGACAGAGGGCATGTTGCTGGCGTCGTGCTGCCAAGCATGGGGATTCGATGGCCAAGGAGGGGCCATTGCCATCGACAATCCCCTCCCCGGTTTTGCCGTCGTGAGGGACCTCGCTTGTTTTCAAGGAGACACTTCGGGAAGGATATGGCTTGCCAGTGGAGTGGGTGGGGTGATCACTTGGGTCCCACATCCCTCTGAAACAAGTGTCTCCACCAGGACCAATCGGCCCGATGGCCCGCCCACCTCGAGGGTGCGCCGTTTGGATTGTTGGAACGACAACTTGTGGGTGGCCACGGGGGCCGTCAGTGCTTCTTGGACGCCTCAGTACCGGTCAGATGGTTGCTTCCAATTCAGCGACGAAGAATGGTCCGTGCCCGATCTGCCTGAAAGCACGAATGACATCCAAGGCATCAAGGACATTTTGGATGTCAGCATCGACCCCACAGACCCCAGTCATGTGGTTTTCTCCTCTTATGAGGAAGGGCTTGTGGAACTCCGTGGTGGAGAGGTGGTGCGTGTGCTGAATGCCGAGAATTCGAGTCTGCAAACCTCCCTTGTGGGCGGCACTCCCCGCTCGGCTGTGGGAGGCATTGACTTTGACCGTGCAGGCAATCTGTGGTTCACCAACCCATGGGTCAGCGGCGCACTTCACGTCATGCTGCCCGACGGCTCCACTGTGGCCATGGACCTGGGGGACGAGGGCCAAAACCTCTTGTTCAGTGACGTGGAGGTCACCCGCGACGGGTACGTTTGGGCGGTCCTCCCGAGAGGAGATGGCGTCCTCGTATACGACCCTTCGGGCACTCCAGGAGAGCCGTCCGACGACAGATGGACCATCCTCACCTCTCAGACTGGCCAAGGCGGATTGCCCTCCAACGACGTTTTCTGTTTGGAAGAAGACCTGGACAATGAAATTTGGGTAGGCACGGCCGAAGGGCCAGCGGTCTTTTACCAAAGCGCCTCCGTATTTGACGACGACATCAATGCCAGTCAAATCTTGATCTCCCAAGATGGCAACCTGCAGTACCTGTTGGAAACAGAAGTCATCCAAAGCATCATCATCGATGCGGGAAACCGAAAGTGGTTGGGCACCCAATCCTCAGGGGTCTTCGTGCTTTCTGCGGATGGCTTGACAACAGACCACCATTTCACGCGCGAGAACAGCCCCCTGCCTTCCAACGACATCCTAGACATTGCAATGGACTACGCTTCAGGCGAAGTCTACATCGCCACGTCCACGGGGTTGGTGTCCTACCGCGCCGAAGCCACCAACTGGGACCGGGAAATGGAGAACGTCCGGGTCATGCCCAACCCCATCCGAGCAGACCACACCGGTCCGATTGTGTTTGACGGCATGGCATTCAACAGCACAGTTCACATCACCGACGCCACCGGCCAACGCATCGAGGTGCTGGAAAGCAATGGTGGCCGGGCCACATGGGATGGGGTCATGGAAAACGGACAGCCCGCGCCTTACGGCGTGTATTTGGCCTTTGCCACGGACAGTGAAGGCAAGAAAGGCGCTGTGATCAAATTCGCCATCCTCCGATGAAGCGAAGCGAACTTCCCAGCCTCCCATCGTCCAAAATGCCCAACGTGGGCACCACCATCTTCACGGAAATGAGTGCCTTGGCCAAAACCTGTGGTGCCTTGAACATGGCACAGGGATTTCCAGATTTGGCAACGCCAAAGGACCTCCGAAACGCGGCGCGAGAAGCCATGGAGAATGGCCACAACCAATATGCCCCCATGGCCGGGAATGCGGCCCTTCGTGGGTGGATCGCACATTCCTACCACCAAGGGATGGGTTATGATCCTGAGGATGAAATCACCATCGGCGCAGGCGCCTCCAGTGTTTTGTTCGCAGCCATGACCGCCCTCTTGCGAGCCGGCGACGAGGTGGTGGTGCAGGACCCCTGCTACGACCTCTACGCGCCTGTTGCCGAATTGCAGCATGCGCGTGTGGTCAAAGTGCCCCTTGTGAATGACCGCGGAGAAATGAATGCGAACGGCCTCGCCTCTGCCATCAACCACAGGACACGGCTTGTCATTTTGAACAGCCCGCACAACCCAACAGGGATGGTCACCACTGAAGTGGTGCTCGACACCTTGGCCGTCGCCATGGAAGGAACCTCGGCTTGGCTGATCAGCGATGAAGTGTATGGACCCATGGTACATGACGGACGACCTGACCCACGGCCGTCCAATCACCCCAAGCTGCGTGGCCGCACATTGGTGGCCGGGAGCTTTGGCAAGCTTTTCCACGCCACAGGCTGGAAGATTGGCTGGATGGCGGCTCCAAAGGCCATCACAACAGAATTGAGAAAGGTGCATCAATACGACGTGTTCTCCACCGGGGCACCCTTCCAACAAGCCTTGGTCACGTATCTCGAAACAGATGAGGCCCGGGCGCACTTGGACACGGTTGGACCCATTTATGAGGAAAAGCGCGATCGCCTGTTGGCAGGTTTGACGGACACCGCTTTGACGTGGACCCCTGCAGAAGGGGGCTACTTCCAAGTCGTGGACGTTTCCGAATACTTGCTTGAAGGAGAGAACGACCACGATTTGGCAAGAAGATGGACCCGAGACCATGGCTTGGCGACCATTCCGATGAGCGCCTTCAGCAATCGGTGCAAGCCTTCGGTGCGCATCTGCTTTGCCAAGGAAGACGCCACCATTGACAAAGCCCTATCGCTGTTGCAAAGCATCCCCATTCCCGAGGGCCAGGAACGCTTGATCGCGCAAAACAGCGGGCCCACGGAGAACAGCCTTGGGAACGTGACGGAAAGCCTTCGGGTGGTGGCCCTGCAAATGGACTTGGAATGGCACAACCCCTCTGCCAACCTGGCCGCCATTGCCAACGAATTGACACGACTGGATGTTGCTGGAACCGCGGATGTGGTGGTGTTGCCAGAAATGTTCACCACAGGGTTCACCATGGACCCAGGCATGCCAGAGGATTTGGACCCAGAGGGAAAAGGCGCCACGTCAGAGTGGATGCTGGCCCAAGCCAAGCACCATGATGTGGCCCTTGCCGGCAGTGTCGCCGTGAGGGACCATGAAGGGCGGGCATGGAACCGTTTTTGGTGGGCCACTCCTGAGGGAACTCTGGTGAGCTACGACAAGCGACACTTGTTCACCTTGGCAAAGGAGGCCGCGCATTACGAAGCCGGCGACGCGCGCATCGAGGTGGAATGGCGAGGGTGGACCTTCCTCTTGCAAACGTGCTACGACTTGAGGTTTCCTGGCTTTGCCAGAAACCACCAGCACCCACCCTACGATGTGGCCATCTACGTGGCCAATTGGCCAGAGAAAAGGCGTGAAGCTTGGCGGACCCTTTTGCAAGCCAGAGCCATTGAAAACCAATGCTTCGTGGTGGGAGTGAACCGAGTCGGCGTGGATGGCTCAGGCCACCGCTATGCTGGCGACAGCATGGTCGTAGACATGGCTGGGGCCTGTTTGGCCGATGCAGATGGGGACGGGCAAGCCAAGACCATTGAAGCGACGTTGGGCCGTGAAAAGCTGCGGGCCTTTCGAAAGGCCCTCCCCTTCTTGGAGGACGCCGACCGCTTTGGAATCTTTATTTGAAGGCGTTTTCGCCTGTGATGTCAAACCCTGTGATGAGCAGGTGGATGTCGTGGGTGCCTTCGTAGGTGATGACCGACTCGAGGTTGGCCATGTGGCGCATGATGGGGTACTCGTTCATGATGCCCATGCCGCCCAGCACTTGCCTCATCTCCCGCGCAATGTGAATGGCCATGTCCACGTTGTTCCGCTTGGCCATTGAAATCTGAGCCGAGGTGGCACGTCCTTCGTTGCGAAGTTGGCCAATGCGCAAAGTCATCAATTGGGCCTTGGAGATCTCAGTGATCGCCTCGGCAAGTTTCTTCTGTTGCAACTGGAAGCCCGCGATGGGCCGGCCAAACTGCTTGCGCTCCTTGGCGTAACGCAAGCCCACATCGTAACAATCAAGGGCTGCACCGATGGCGCCCCAAGCAATGCCATAACGTGCGCTGTCGAGGCAGCTCAATGGAGCGCCCAATCCAGATCGACCTGGCAAAATGTTGGTTTTGGGCACGCGGACGTTGTCGAAAATAAGCTCTCCTGTGTCGGACGCACGAAGGCTCCATTTTCCTTTCATGGTGGGGGTGCTGAACCCTTCCATGCCACGCTCCACCAGAACACCGTGGATGCGTCCCTCTTCATTTTTGGCCCACACCACGGCCATTTGAGCGAAGGGCGCGTTGGAAATCCACATCTTCGCCCCATTGAGGATGATGTCGTCGCCGTCTTCTTTGTAATGGGTGGTCATGCCACCTGGGTTCGACCCATGGTCCGGTTCTGTCAAGCCAAAACATCCCATCCACTCGCCTGTGGCCAACTTGGGCAGGAACTTCTGTTTTTGTTCTTCCGATCCATACTTCCAAATGGGGTACATGACCAAAGAACTCTGGACCGATGCTGTCGAGCGCAATCCGCTGTCGCAGCGTTCCAGTTCTTGCATGATCAAACCGTAGGCGATCTGGTCCAAGCCGGCCCCTCCGTACTCCTCAGGGATGTAGGGACCAAAGGCGCCAATCTCTCCCAATCCTGGCAACAAATGTTTGGGAAATTCGCAGCGCTCCGCTGCATCTTCGATGATGGGGCTCACCTCCTGCTTGACCCATGCACGAGCGGTGTCGCGGATCAGCCGATGCTCTTCTGTAAGAAGTTCATCCATCAAAAGGTAGTCGTGGCCTTGGTAGAGGTCTGTGCGCATGGTCATTGAATTGCGAGGCAAAGATAACGCCTCCGGGTTGCCCGTGCCCTATGCCTGGTTCGCTTCATACCATGCATCGGTCAGCAAGTCCCCAGTTTGGTACGCAGCAACCGCCATGGCGTCCACGCGTTCATTCAAGGGGTCGCCTGCGTGGCCCTTCACCCAATGGAACTTCACCGCGTGCTTTCGGTACACCACCAAGAAACGCTGCCACAAGTCCTGATTCTTCTTGCCTTTGTATCCCTTCTTTTCCCAGCCCATCACCCACCGCTTCTCGACGGCATCGACCACGTACTTGGAATCGGAGTACACATCCACCTCCACCCCTTCCCGGGTGAGGGCCTCCAGACCCTTGATGACGGCCAGCAATTCCATCCTGTTGTTGGTGGTCAATCGGAAACCTTCGCTGATTTCCTTGACGTGTTCACCATACATCAAAAGAGTGCCGTACCCCCCTGGGCCTGGGTTGCCGCTCGCCCCTCCGTCCGTGTACATCGTCACCTTGGCCATGTCACCGTTTGTGGGATTGCAAATGGGTGGCATCGCGCACATCGGTCCCTTGGGACAGACGGATGAGGCCTTCGAGAATGGGCGGGTAATGACGGTGCTCCAAGGCCAACACCTTGCCGGCAATGTCCTCAGGGGAGTCGCCTTCTGCCAATGCCACTTCGCCTTGGAAAAGGATGTCCCCCTCGTCGTACGCCGGACTGACCCAATGGATGGTCATGCCCGTGCGAAGTTCTCCTGAAGCGTGCACCGCCCGGTGAACATGCATGCCAAACATGCCCTTGCCCCCGTGAAGGGGCAAAAGTGCCGGGTGGACATTCACCACCCTGTGAGGGTAGGCCTCACAAATTTCAGTGGGCAGCTGAAGCAAAAACCCGGCAAGGGCGATCCATTCGACGCCGCGCTCCCGAAGCTCATTGAGCAACTCCCCAGAATTCATGGCTTGTTTGGACACATGGCTTTCAGAAATGCCATGCCGTTGGGCGTGGCCCCTGACCCCAGCGTCTTTGCGGTTGGTGACAACCCAGACCACCTCGCCCACCTCGGAACCCGGACCTTGTGCAAAGTGCGCCATCAAGCATTCCGCGTTGGAGCCTCCTCCTGAGGCCAAAATGGCGATGCGCACCTTGGGTGTCGATCCTCCTGTCATGCTCAAATGGGCCCACCGGCCATGTTCATCTGCGATTGCTCGTAGGCCTCCAAATCGGATTCCATCTCCGTCAACCGTCCTTCCAACGCCCTTGCTTCCTCCGTGTCGGGGTGGAAATACTTCATAACGCGCACCAGTCGGTCGGCCACCTGAAGAGAAAACTGAATCTCCCGTTCTGACGCCATGAACAAGTTGGCATCGAGGGACGTGAAATACCTGATGTTGTCCTCTTGCATGGCCATGAATTCATCCGCGATTTTCTGCGCAGATGCCCAAGCGCTGGCCCGGGATCCGTCTGAAAGTTCCTTCGTGTTGGGGGCCAAAGTGGTGTCCGAGGCCAGCTGCATGTACGCTTCCGCCACAGGCATGATGACCCGGCTGTAAGGCACATTTTGGCGGGGCATCGCCCGCATCATCTCGTCCAACACGACGATGGAGCGTTCAGCCTCCCCTTGTTTCAACAAGGTCTCGGCCAGGTTGGCCATTTGAAGGCGGATGTTGGTGACCATGCGGCGGTTGTTTTCATCCATGTAAATGCCGTGCTCCACATCGTCCATGTTGCCCCAAACCCACTTTTCCATCACGTTGTCAAACATGATGTCCGTTCCTATGGCACCGAGGATGTTGGGGTTTTCATTCTGGGGGAACTTCAAGGGCACGAGCCGGTAGGCCAAACCTTCCAACCGGAAGTGCTCCTGCAATCCCAGGTAGCTCTCTGGCCCAGTGGTGACGGCGAAGTAAATGGGCCGCTCCCATTGGTTGTTCGCAATCATGTTGAGGGCGGCGTAATGGTTCTTGGTGATGTAGCTGGGGGTGGAGCCATCGCCATTGGCAAGCTCCCACTCCAAAGCATCTACCAAGAACGGCAACTCCTCCTCGGTCACGAGACCCGAAGCCAAAGCCGCAGCGGAGTCCACGGGCACACGGAAAGTGCTCGAGGGCAGGTTGTAGTACCCTTTTTGACCGGGATACTTTTGGATGTTCCCATCGTTCAGGCTGTATTCCATGGCCTCCAAAAGGTCCACGGCCGCTCCGTTTTTGTCGATGAGCACCACGTCCCGGGTGCCTTGGCGGTACTTCTCCTCGTCCATCATGATGGGCAAGGGAGCACTGTCATAGGCACGACGGCGCATTTGGTCGATGTACCAATCGGTGTTCAAGAGGCTGAGGTTGCAGACCCGAACGTCCGTGCGCACCCCTTCCACTTCCTGGGCGTACCAAAGTGGGAAGGTGTCGTTGTCCCCATTGGTGAAAATGATGGCGTTGGGGGCCAATGAGTTCAGATAGTTCTTCGCCATGTCCACACCAGTCCTGCGCCTCGCCCGACTGTGGTCGTCCCATCCTTCCGAAGCCATCAGAAGAGGAACGAGGGCCGTCAAGGCGACCACCACCCCCGCCCGCATGGGGTCAGAAAGGGAGGCTTTGCCAAGTGCCCAAGACACAGCATACAAGACCACGGCCACAACAGCCATGAACAAGGTGCTGTACGACAGGACATGGGATCCACCACTGAGGGATTCCATGGCAAAAAACACCACGCCTGCCACCAAAGGAAGGGCCAATCCCTGCATGTGGGCTTTGAATTCCGAAGACTTGGTGGCCTGGCAGAGCGCCATCACCCCAAGGCCAATCCACATGGCAAAGGCATAGAACGACCCGACGAACGCATAGTCTCGCTCGCGGGGCTGAAGGGGGGTTTGGTTCAAATACACCACGATGGCAATGCCCGTCATCAAGAACAGCATCCCCACCACGGAGGCCCCTTTGGGGTCTCTGAATGCTTGGAAAACAAGGCCGATCAAACCGAGCAGCAGAGGAAGGTAGAAAAACCTGTTCCAGCCCCTGTTGTCCATGGCTTCCTGCGTCAATTCAGCACGGTTGCCCAATCGTTCAGCATCGATGAAATCCACCCCGCTGAGCCAATTTCCCGTCATGAAGTCCCCATGACCCTGGGTGTCGTTTTGTCGGCCCACATAGTTCCAGAAAAAGTACCTGAAGTACATCCAGCCCATTTGGTAATCGGTGAAGAAGCGAAGGTTTTCACCCTGGCTTGGCATCATGTCTTCCAAGGTCTTGTTCAAGCGACCTTCTGCCTGGAGTGCCGCGCGAATGTCGTCCTGGTTGCGGGTTTGGTTGGCCCGTTGTGTGCTGCGTCGAAGCGCATCTTCTTGGGCGCGCTTTTTTTGGCCCAAACGCCTGACATAGCCCTTCCCGTAGGTCAACCCCTCGTCCAATTGGTCCACGATGTATCCCGCCAAGCTGGCACGCATTTGGGGGTTGGTCAAAGGGGCCGAATTCATCTGCCCTGTTTCTGGATTGCGCACCGTGAGCAAGTCCTTGGACTGCACCCCGAAGTTTTGCTCAAAGCGCAGGCCGTAATCTGCGAACAGACGGCGCAGGACGCGCTCGAGTTCCGCCTTGCTCATCTCACCTGAGAGAACGTCATTCTCCATGTGGTTCACAAACTGGGCCCTGGTCATGAGGCCATCGACCAGCGGGCTTTCGTAAGACGTCGTCATGTTGAAGCCCTTGTAATTGCTCCAGCGTTTGTACTCTTTCAGGTGGCTGCCTGTGGAGCTGTACATCCGAGGAAACCACATGGTGAATTCCGGATTGTAATTCGGCTTGCTCCCTTTCTTCTCTCCACTGTCGACGTATTCCTCCGCGATGAAGTACTTCTCATCTGGGTTCGCTTCCACAAATTTCTGTGCTGCGTATTCCCCCTTGAAACTCTTGATCCGACGCTCCGAAGGGCCTCGCTTTTTCATCACGCTGTAGCTCTTCACCCAAGAAGGCTTGCCGTCGAGGTAGGGCTTGTCCAAACTTGTGGGGCTGCCCCAAAATTGGCCCTTGGCCAAAGGCCTGTCACCATACTGCTCGCGGCTGAGGTAGCTCAACAAGGCAAACAAGTTTTGGGGGTCGTTCTCGTCCATGGGTGGGTTCGCTGCCGACCGGATCATGACGGTGGCGAAGGAGCTGTAGCCCAAAAGCAACATCGCCATGCCCAAGGTGAGGGTGTTGACGGCCCACCATCCTTTTTGGCGGGACACCACGACAAGGGCCACAATCAGCGCCACCAAAAGCGCCAAGTACACCAAGGCTCCGGCGTTGAATGGCAAGCCCAGATCATTCACAAAAAACAATTCGAAACTGCCTGCAAGTTGCACCGCACCTTTGATCAGCACCTCCTGGACAAAGCCCAACAACACCAAGGACACCGCACCAGTCAGCACCAATCCTTTCCAAGTGAAGCCATGCTTCCGGTAGTAGTACACCATGGCAATGGCAGGAATGGCCAACAGGTTGAGCAAGTGCACCCCAATGGAGAGCCCCATGAGGTAGGCAATCAAGATGATCCACTTGGTGGAATCCTCTCGGTCCGCCTCATTTTCCCATTTCAAAATCGCCCAAAACACCAAGGCCGTAAAAAGGCTTGACAGGGCATACACCTCCCCTTCCACTGCGCTGAACCAGAACGAGTCGCTGAACGCATACGCCAAGGCACCCACCGCACCAGAACCCAACACTGCCAACACATTTCCTTGGCTCAATTCCTGTTCGCCTGTCAGTCGTTTGGCCAAATGGGTGATGCTCCAAAACAAGAACAGGACCGTGAAGGAACTGCTCAGCACCGAGAGGCCGTTGGCCGCCAAGGCCGCCGTTTCCGGGCCCATGGGCACCATGAGGAAGCGGGCGAGCAACATGAAAAAAGGTGCGCCTGGAGGGTGGCCCACTTCAAGCTTGTACGCCGAAGCGATGAATTCCCCGCAGTCCCAAAAACTGGCGGTGGGTTCCACTGTGAGGACAAAGACAAGCGTGGCAAGGGCCCATATGGCCCATCCAGTCAGGTTGTTGAGTCGTTCAAAACGCATGCAGGTTCCAATCTTCGTGAAGGCACGAACCCCTTGGTTCGCGTCCACGCGAAGGTAGGGCAGACCCCTTGAAGCGCGGGGTCAATCGAGCGTCAAGACTTGACGGGATGTGCGTGCGGTTTGAAGGTCGATGGTTGTCAGTCCACAAATCGCGGGTCAACCTCCATCACGTGGCCACAGCAATCGCACGTGCGCAATTCTTCGCTGCCATAGAATTCGCGAAATCTTGGCAAGAAGTCCTTCTCGATGTTTTCAAGCTCAAAGTAGGTGTCGTGCAATTTGTGGTTGCACTTGTCGCAAAACCACATCAGGCCGTCCTTCATCGGGGTGCCCTTGCGCTTGCGTTCGATCACAAGACCAAGCGAACCCGCCTCGCGCGCAGGGCTGTGGGGCACGCCGGCGGGGTGCAAGTACATGTCGCCCGGACCAAGTTTCATGTCCACCGCCTGGCCATCTTCTTGGATGCGGACGTTGATGTGGCCTTCGAGCTGATAAAACAGCTCCTCGGTTTCGTTGTAGTGGTAATCCTTTCGCGCGTTGGGTCCTGCCACGATCATCACGATGTAATCGCCACTGTCGACATAGAGGTTTTTGTTGCCCACTGGGGGCTTGAGCAGGTCGCGGTTCTCCTCGATCCAAGCTGTCAAATTGAAAGGTTTCATGATCGCCATGGCTCCAAGTTACATCGAGGCAAAGCCACTTCAAACCACAAGCACCTCCACCCCGAGGAAAATACTCAGGTCTTTCCAGGAACACTGACCAACCAAACCCCGGCTGCAATCACCAAGGCACAGCCCAATTGAAGCCACCCCATGTCCGCCATGTAATCCGCTCCGCCCCATTGTGCCGCAAGCCAAACCATGCTTCCCACCAACAGTGGCTGCAGGTAGATGTAGATGCTGACCACCGTTGGCTGCACCTTGCCAAGGGCATAGATGTTCAAGAGGTAGACCAAAAACGTCGTGAAGAGCAGCACAAACCCCACGGACAGCCAGTCCTGGGGGCCAAACGACGACCAATCGATGGCCATGGCTTGGGGGGCCCCCACGGGCAATGCCATGAGTCCCCCAAACAAAAACACCCAAGAAATGACCGTAATGGGGCGGTACTTCTGCATGAGGGGTTTGACCACCACGAGGTACACCCCATAGCTTGCAGCATTCAAAAGCACCATCAAATCTCCCTGCCACGATGCGTGCGACGACAAGTCAGAGCCTCCGCCTTGGGTCAGGAGGGTGAGGGCCCCCATCGCCCCAAGTGCAATGCCCAAAACCTTGCGTGTGGTGATGGCCGTGCCCAGCAATGCCGCACTGATCAAAAGCACCAAAACGGGGTTGATCGTCATGATGATGGAGGCATGCACGGGACTTGTTGCTGCCAAACCGTTGAAGAAGAACAGCTGGTTGATGGTCACCCCTGTCAGTCCGCAGAGCCACAGCCGGCCCAAATCCGAGCGGTCCACCCTTTCCCAACGCAAGGCATACAGGATCCAAAACAAGGGCGTCGCCCCCGCCACCCGCAATGCAATGAAGCCAGAGGGACCCACCTTTTCAGGCATCAGTCCTTTGGCCACGAGGTAGTTGTAGGCATAAATCAAACCCACCCCCCAGAGGGCCAAGTGCGCTTGCCAGGGACCTCGAGATGGAACTGAAGAACTCAAGAGATGAGGTCGCGGGCGCGTTGCACCTCCGCCTTGCTGGACCCCGCCGTGACCCCTTTGTCCGTGAGGAAGACGGGGCGCTTGAGGAAGGTGTATTCTTCCAAAATCAAGGCGCGGTAATCGGATTCAGCCAAGGACTTGTCCGCCAACCCCATGCTGCGAAACTTCATGGCACGACGGCTGAACAAAGATTCATAGGAACCCGCGTGGGCCTTCATGGCATCGAGGTCGGCTGCGGCAATGCCCTCCGCTTTGATGTCGACGACTTCGCAGCCGTGTTGCTCGGGTTGGAGGTCCCCAAAAATCCGCTGACACGTTTTGCAATTGGGGAGGGTGAATGCCTTTTTCATGGTTGTGGTTTGGGAGAAGAAGCGTCGAACGCCTCCATGTGTTCAATCAAGCGCCCCAATCCCGGGCGCCAATCGTCGTCGTTTTCAATCACCACGTGACACGTCTCTTTGTGGGGCTCGATGTGCGCCTTGTCGGCGGGACGCACGTGATGCTGCCACTGGTAATCCACTTCCTCAGGAGTGTATCCCCTGATGGTCATGTCGCGGTGCTTTCTGCGGGCCAACCGGATGTCTGGAGAAGCATGAATGAAAGCTTTGACATCCGTGCATGCCACGATGTTGGGGTAGCTCAGCGCAAACAGCCCTTCCACCACCAACCATTCTCTGGGCTCCACCAAGACAATCTGGGACTTCATGAGGCTCTTGTTGTAGGTGTATGAATCGAAGGAAACTGAGGCCCCTGAAGCCAGTTTCAGAATGTCGGCGTGCAGTTTTTCGTCATCAATGGCCTGAAGCACATCAAAATTCGTCTCCCCATTCTCGTCCACGGGCAGCTCGGCCTTGGGACGGTAATAATCGTCGAGCGACAGCATGGACATCCGCCCGCCGAAGTGGTCCTTCAAACCATTCAACACGGTGCTCTTTCCCGAGCCGCTTCCTCCTGTGATCGCCAAAATTTTCATGTCATGCTTGCTCTTCAGTTGTCAAAATCAAATCGGCCAAGCCTCTGTCATTGGCCAACCGGGGCATCTTGTTCTGTCCGCCCAATTTCCCTCGTTTTCGCATCGCTTCATTGAAGCTTTCTGTGGGCACGCATGTCAATTGAGCAGGGCGCAACACCGCCCCTTGGATCAAGTCTTTGTAGTAAGGGTTGGCCCCTTGCAGAGCCTGGTCCAAAGCCCCAACGAAATCGTCCAAATCCTCCGGCAAATCCTCAAAGGCCACCAACCATTCGTGGTAGGGCAGTCCCTGAGTAGGTGCGACCTGGGGCGCCACGTGAAACTCTGAAATCACCCCGCCACATTGGGCCATGGCCACCTGCGCCGCTCCCTCCACTTCCTCGGCAATGACGTGTTCTCCAAAGGCCGAGGTGAAATGTTTGATCCTCCCTGTCACAAGAATGCGAGGTGGGTCAAGAGAAACGAATTTGACAGTGTCTCCTATGTCGTAGCCCCACAACCCGGCATTGGAACTAAGCACCACGGCATACTGCACCCCACACTCCACCTCTCCAATGGTCAATCTTGGCGGATTCTCCTCAAAATACTGGCCCGCTGGAATGAACTCGAAGAAAATACCATCGCGTACATTCAACAACATGCCTTTCACATTCGGGGCCTCTTGAAACGCGAGGAAGCCCTCCGAGGCGGGGTACAATTCCACCCGTGGAATCTCGAACCCCAGCAGTTGTTTGAACCGCTCCGCATAAGGGCCATACGCCACGCCGCCGTGGACAAAGAGGGAAAGGTTGGGGAACACCTCCTTGACAGTGGCTTTGCCAGTGTGCGCAAGAAGACGTTCGAAGTACATCTGCACCCACGAAGGGATGCCGCTCACGAGCCTCAAGTCTTCTTTGCAAGTCTCTTCCACAATGGCCTGCACCTTGTCTTCCCAATCCTCGATGCAATTGGCCTCCCAAGAAGGCAAGCGGTTGCGTTGCAAATAGCTCGGGACATGATGCGCCACAATGCCACTGAGCCGGCCCAAAGGCACCCCTCCTGGTGTGGACCCGAGTTCAGGGCTGCCTTGCAAGAAGATCATTTTGCCGTCGACAAAAGAAGCATCCCCGGTCCCAGCGATGTGTCCCAGCAAGGCATTGCGCGCGCTGCCAATGTGGTTGGGCATGCTGTCCTCTGTAAGGGGAATGTACTTGGCCCCTGATGTCGTGCCACTGGTCTTGCAGAAGTACAAGGGTTTGCCAGGCCAAAGCACATCCGCCTCTCCTGCCACAGCCCGATCGACGAATGCACGGAGCCCTTCGTAAGACCTGACCGGCACAGCCTCTTGAAACGCCTGGACGTTCATCCCTGGCCGCAGACCATGGGCACGACCAAAGGCCGTTGCCTGCCCTTTCTTCAAGAGCCCTTCCAACACCTCCCTTTGGGCGGCCGCGGGATCAGAGACACGCCTTTGCAGGCGCCACAATGAAAGACGTGCCACCGGTTGGCTCAAAAAGGCTTTCCATCCCATGGCCCGAAAATAACAAGGCACCGCCCAGGGGGCAGTGCCTTGTCGACATCAAAGTTTCGAACCCTTACTTGATGGTCATCTTCTTCGTGGTGCGAAGGCCATCTGCTGAGAGCGTGTAGGTGTACAATCCTGAAGCCCAACCGTCGAGGTTCAACTCCATGTTGTGCAAGCCTGCACCCAATGTGCCCATGTCTTTGGACGAGACCAAGCGGCCCATGCCGTCACGGACCTCCAACATCACGTCGCGGCTCTGGCCAAGCTCAAAGCGAATGGTGGTGGTCCCCATTGCAGGGTTGGGGATGTTCTGGTCCAAACGAATGCCTTGCGATGCCTCGAGCAAATCAACGGCCTCGCGCTCGCTTGTGATCAATCGGATGGCAGGCGAGTAGGTATTTCTTACGAACCACGTATAATTCCCTTCTGAATTAAGGTCGAGATTGCCCGTACTGTTGTCGCTGTCGCTGTTGCCCTGCCCTAGGACTGTGAGCTGGCTTGGACTCTCGTATTCGTTGATGACTGCCGCAAAATAAAAGGTTTCCACGGCCAATTCAATTGGGTCATCAAACGAGAGGTACACCTCGACGTCCCCGTCAAAATTCATGTTGCTCCAATCTTGGTCGTAAATCCAGTAATTGGCATCGAATGGACTTGCTGTCAGACCGACTGCACCGTCGAGTTCATACAAACGGGTTTCAAACTCGAGTTCCTCAGGGTTTTCTTGGAGGTTCAATCCACAACTGGGACCAAACTTGATGGCCAGGCCGTAAGCCATGGAGCCAGGGTTGGGACAGTGGTAGTAGGAACCATAGCCTGTGGGGTCGAAGTAGTCCTCGATGTCATCGCTTTCGCGGGCACCCAATTCTCCAGTGAAAGACTCGTCGTCGTCGTGGCCGTAGATGTCATCGGTGTAGAGGATATCCTTCACCACAACATTGTTGTCGGGTGTGGCATCCGCAGAATCCGCCGTCATGGTGATGCGCAACCCGTAGGTGCCAATGGCATCGGGCTCCCAATCGGTCGCAACGTACAACGTGTCCTGGGAATTCGCCGGGCAAGTTGGAGCGTTTGCGAATGTGTAGACCGTGTCCAGCACTTGGGTCGTGGTGTTGACGACGTTGCCAGCGGGGTCAAGGACCTCCACCATGACCTCCACACCGTATTGGTCAGCAGTGCCAACATTGCGGTACATCACACCTGCCAGCAGTCCACCTTCACCAGGAACAATCGCCTGTTCGATGGGAGTAACGCGGTATTCGAACACGTTGAACACATCACCATTCACAATTTGCGTGATCTCAATGTCGTCTGTCACATCATTGGAAGAAACCGTCACATCGTCAATGCCCCAGTAGTAGTGGCTGTGACCTCCTGCTTGGCGGTAGGCAAACCGAAGTTGCACGGAGTCTTGGTTCGCTGCCACACAGCTCACATCGACACCCACAGGAAATGGGTTAGCCGATAGAGAATTGGCCGACTCGATGAAATTGCCATGGCCATCGAATAATGTCCAAGACGTGACGCCTTCCTCGATGGTGCCCACCTCCAAGAAGATGGGAGAGGCTTGGGCGCAGCAGTAGCGGAAGTACGACTCCCAATTCACGATGATGGAAGCATTCGACGAAAAGTCCATCACCGGGCTTGTCAAAGAGCCCTCCGTGTCCACGGCAGGGTTGTCTGAATTGATTTGGCCACCTTGGAAGTAATCGTTGTCAAAAATCATCCAACCATCAGAGGCCGTGGTCGACTCCAAAGCACCAATATTGGTGCTGTAATACCCTGCCGGGTGGGAGACACCCGTTGCGGTACCGTCGGCGTAGTAGCCCGTGTTGCCAGGAGCCACCCACACCCAAATGTCGGTTTCCACGTTTTGGTCGACGCTCCAAGCACCGTTTCCGTTGCTCCCATCGAAGCCATTGGAGAAAGTCTCTTGGAACAGAATGGTGCCCCCGCCTCGCTGTGTCATCAAGGCCTCGACCCCTTGATCCAAGGAAGATTGGGCTTCGGCACGGTCAACGGCTGTTGGAGATTGTGCGACGTTGGAATCGGTGGGGCGCTGGGCCAATGCAGCTGTTAAACAGCATGTCAGGCCAGTAAAAAGTAGAAGGTGTTTCATTTACAGGTGTTTCAGTTGGACGCGGAAAATACAATTGAAGATCAAAACAACGACAATTTCCATGCGTCAAAGCACAAAAAAAGGGGAAGCATGTGCTTCCCCTTTCTCATCCCTCCATTTGGGAGGAAGGCCTAGACGGTCTTACTTGACCATCAACTTTTGGGTGGTGCGGGCTCCGTTCACCACGAATGTGGCGGTGTAGGATCCGGCGCCGAAGGCGGAGGTCTCAAGGACCATGTTGCCCATGCCTGCAGGCTGGGTACCCAAGTCACGACGCTCCACCAATTTTCCAGTGATGTCCCGCAATTCGAACGTCACCTCGGCAGACTGCTCCAATTGGAAACGGAAACGGGTCGCATCGGTGGTAGGGTTGGGGAAAGCTGGGAAAAGGTCGAAGCCTTCTGTACCTGTGATTTGGGCTTCGCTGACCGCTGTCACAGCGTCCGCGTCCAAGTTCAAACGCACCATGGGCACCTCGTTGCTGTAGTACCAGTCGTAAGCTTGGCCAGAACCGAATGGTCCATACACAAACGCCGTTTGATCGTAGGTGTACTGAGCCTCGCCAATCTGCACGTTGCCACCTCCATAGTGCTCGAATGCAGCACCGAGGAGCTCACCTGCAGTGGCCTCGTAGGGCTCGTCGAACACGAAAGTGTACCAAATGAGTTCTCCTGTTCCGTCGTTGGTGTTGCCTTCCACGAGGTCAATCTCTGGGGAACTGATCAGCTCGCCTCCGTATTGCTCTGTCAAGGCCAAGTCATCGTTGACATCCACCAAGAAACCACGCACGGGAATGTTGGGCTCTGTGCCTTCCATGATGGCGACGTCCACACCGTAGATGGTGGCATCGTTCACCACCTGGTAGAGAGGCATTGCGATGTAGTCCACTGTGCCATCGCCGGGATATGCCGCGCTGATCTCACCGTTGTCGCGGCCCCACTGGAGGTCCGTCACCTCAAAGGACTGAGAGGCTGTGTTGTTGCCTGGATTTTCATCTTCATCGTCGGCGGTCAAGGTATAGTCAAGTGTTACTGTACCAAGTTCTGTGGCCGTGTAGGCCGCAACCAATGTGTCGTTGGCAGCATAGCCCAAAGTGTCAATCACGTTGGACATGACCGTCTCACCGTTCACGTCCACCGTCATCATGACATTGGTTTGGTCAGCGTAGCCCACATTGTAGACTTTGGCGGCTGCGAACAAAGTGTCCGGCAATTGGCCCAACGCCCATGCGCCATATTCGTAGTAGCCCACCTGCTCATAGTTGGTGTAGCTCACGTAGTTGTCAATGCGGGTATCGTTCTGCGGCGTCTCATAGACTTCGAGGTCGTCGATTTCCCAAGAGTAGCCCCAGGTTCCGACCCAACGGAAACGAACCCAAACAGTCTCTTGGCCACCAGCAGCTTCGGTGATGTCAAACTCCAAAACAGAAGGGTTGTCAGTCTCGTATCCTGTCTCTGAATCGGGGAAGATCTCGTAGCGACACTGCACCATTTCACCGCCGTAGTCCACCATGCCTTCGTTGGCCCACTCGGTGCTGTATGCACTGGTTAAGTCTGGCCAAGACGTGCCGTCACGGCTCACTTCGATGAAACACTTCTCGCTGCCATCCGAGGCACCGTTGTCCCAGCAGCGGTAGCGCGTTTGGAATGAAATGCTGACGTATGGGTAGTTTGCACAATCGATTGCATCGGCAGTTTGCACCCAGCTGTTCTCGATCCAGCTCGCATCGTAGTTGGCATCGGCGCCAAACAAGTCAGAATCGATCATCAAAAATCCATTGTCTGTGGACGTGGAGTTGATGGCACTTGCTGCTGACCCGTCTCCAGAACCGCCCGCCCATTGGTTGTAAGGACCTGAAGGACCTTCTGTAGCACACTCAAAAGAGATGTCGATGTCCGTCCAAGGGGCTCCTGCCTCGCCGGAACCATTGCCAAATGTCCAATCCGCACAATTGCTGGCATCGTTGGTCCAAATGGTTTCGCGCTCCACGTTGGAAGTCACTGCGGTCACCTTCGCACGAGGTGACGTGTCGCCTTTGGCCGCTGCAGGCATGTTGTACTGCGCTTGGGCTCCAAGGCTCAAGAGGCCACCAAGGGCCAAAATGTAAAATTGCTTCATGTAGGTAGGTTTTGGAATCGTAAGCATGAAAGTCGGGGCGAAAATAAGCCCATCGCAGTTAAGTCGCTTTTTTTCGCCAAAGGGTTGCGAACAGCAAGCCGTGAATGTCCTTCTTCAAACTTTTTCAAGAAGTTCTTCAAAGGAAGAAAGAGGCGGGCAGGAACAAACGAGGTTCCGGTCGCCGTGCGCGTTGTCCACGCGCGCCACGGAGCACCAGAACTTTCTGGACTTCATGTCGTGCATTGGATAGACCGCTTTCTCCCTGCTGTACGGATGGGTCCACTCGGTGGCCGTGGCCTCTTCCACGGTGTGGGGGGCCATTTTCAACACATTGTCTTCAGGGTGCACCTCGCCGCGCTCCAACATGGCAATTTCTTCCCGAATGCCCAGCATGGCTTCCGCGAAGCGGTCCAACTCTTCCAGGCTCTCGCTCTCTGTTGGCTCGATCATCAGCGTGCCGGGGACCGGCCAAGACACCGTAGGTGCATGGAATCCATAGTCAATCAATCGCTTGGCGATGTCCATGACTTCCACCCCAACGGCCTTGAACGGGCGACAATCCAAAATCATTTCGTGGGCCACCGTGCCATTTTTGGCCTGGTACAAAACGTCGTAGGCACCTTCGAGCCTTGCCTTCAGATAGTTCGCGTTGAGGATGGCCACTCTGGTGCTCTCGGTCAAGCCGGACTGTCCGAGCATTTTGATGTAGGCATAAGGGATTTGTGCAATCAAAGCACTGCCAAATGGAGCTGCACTGACGGCATCAATGGATTGGTCGTCCCCCACTGGAACAACGTCATGACCCGGCAAGAACGGCACGAGGTGCTCGGCCACGCCAATGGGGCCAACGCCTGGCCCACCCCCTCCATGTGGAATGGCGAATGTCTTGTGCAAATTCAAATGACATACGTCCGCTCCGATCATTCCCGGGCTTGTCAACCCCACTTGAGCATTCATGTTGGCGCCATCCATGTACACCTGACCACCGTGCGCGTGGACCATCTCTGTGACCTTCAAAACGGAAGATTCAAACACCCCATGGGTGGAGGGGTACGTGATCATCAGTGCGCCCAACTCTTTCGAATGCTTTTCCACCTTGGCAAGCAAATCATCCGTGTCGATGTTGCCGTGTTTGTCGCATCCGACCACCACGACCTTCATGCCTGCCATCACTGCGCTCGCAGGGTTGGTGCCGTGCGCGCTGTTGGGAATCAGGCAGATGTTCCGGTGGCTTTCTCCTCGCGAAGCGTGGTACGCACGGATGACCATCAACCCGGCAAACTCGCCCTGCGCCCCGCTGTTGGGCTGCAATGAAACTCCCGCAAAGCCAGTGATTTCGGAAAGGTCTTTCTCCAACTCCATGAGCATGGCGCGGGTGCCCCGGGCTTGGTCCGCAGGACAAAAAGGGTGAAGCTCTGCAAAGGCCGCCCAGGTGATGGGGATCAACTCCGTCGCTGCATTGAGCTTCATGGTGCATGAGCCAAGTGGAATCATGGCATGGGTCAAACTCAGATCTTTGTTTTCGAGGACCTTGATGTACCGCATCATTTCCGTTTCCGAGCGGTAGCGGTTGAACACGGGGTGATGGAGATAATCCACTTCGCGGGCAAGAGGCCCGAAGAAGGTGCTGTCAAAGTCCACTCCTTGGATGGGCTCAACGCCCAACACAGAGCACAGCGTTGTGAAGTCCTTTTGATTGGTGCGTTCGTTCAGGGAGACCCCGATGTGCTCTCCATCATTGAAGTAGCGTAGGTTGACGCGCTTCGATTCGGCGCGTGCCCGCAATGCGCGCATCGCGTCTCCCCCTCCTTGCACATGGATTTTAAGGGTGTCGAAATAGCAGCTGTGGACAATCGAAAGCTGTGGGTTTGCTCCAAGAGATGTGGCCAATGAGCGGGTCGTGGTGTGGATCCTCTCGGCAATGTCGCGAAGTCCCTTGGGGCCGTGGTAGACCGCATACATCGAGGCCATCACCGCCAACAAACTTTGGGCGGTGCAAATGTTGGAAGTGGCCTTGTCCCTGCGGATGTGTTGTTCCCTCGTTTGGAGGGCCATGCGCAAGGCTTGTTGGCCCAAACGGTCCACTGAAACGCCGATGATGCGTCCGGGGAAATGCCGCTTGAAAGATTCCTTGGCCGCAAAAAATGCCGCGTGCGGGCCACCGTAGCCCATGGGCACGCCAAATCGCTGGGTGCTGCCCACCACGACGTCTGCACCCATCATTCCTGGGCTCTTCATGAGCAACAAGGCCATCAAGTCTGAGGCAAACACCGAGCGCGCCTCATGTTGTGCCATGGAGGACATCAACTCCGTCATCTCCTCCGCCTCTCCATTGGCGTCAGGGTATTGGACCAAGCATCCGTAGACGCCACCGCCCTCCAAACCAACCCTCATGTCCTGACGTGGCAACACCACCATGTCAATGTCGAGATGCGCGGCGCGGGTGCGCAACACACTCAACGTTTGAGGAAACACCTCCTTGTCCACCAAAAATTTCGTTCGCCCTTCCTTCACCTGGGCCCTTGGCCTTGCCGCGAACAGCATGGCCATGGCTTCCGCTGCACTGGTGCCTTCGTCCAAGAGAGACGCATTGGCCACCTCCATCCCTGTGAGGTCCAACACCATGGTCTGGAAATTGAGCAAGGCTTCGAGGCGACCCTGGGCAATCTCCGCTTGGTATGGCGTGTAGGCCGTGTACCATCCTGGGTTTTCCAAAACATTGCGGCGGATCACGCTTGGTACCTCTGTGGGGTAATAGCCCATGCCGATGTAATTCCGAAAGACGGCATTTTGGGCCGCCAAGCCGTCGATGTGCTCGAGGTACTCGCTTTCTGTCAAGGCTGTGCTCACATCCATGGGCTCACGCAGCCGGATCGCACCGGGTACGGTCTGTTCAATGAGGTCGTCCAGAGAAGGTGATCCGATGGTGCGCAGCATCGTGGTTTGGTCTTCGACGCGAGGACCCAAGTGGCGCGAAACAAAACTTCCAATCTTCATAGAACCAGGGAAATAGAGTGATGGAAACTCCCGAGAAAGGACAAAAATACAACGGGCTTTGTGCTCGTCCACGCCTTTCGATCAACATCCCGTCCACCAAGTGCCATTCTGCGTCCACAAGACCTCGACCTTCGTGCCATGATCTGGCGCGCCATGTCTTTCTCTCACTTCTGGATCGCCTTGGGGGCAAGCGCCACCGCCTGGTTGACTTGGAACGGGACCGACAACGGCACCATCGACACACCGCAACACCTTGCCGTCGCCATTTGGGTGGGGCTTTCCACAGGTTGTGGGTACACCGTCCAACGCGCGATCAAGCACCAACGCACCCCTGCGGCCATGCCTCCGCAAAGGCGAACATATTGGGACCGCCATGGCCTTTCCATGCTGGCGGTTTGGGGAAGCCTATGGTTGCTTTTCACATGGTCCCAATGGGGGTTGATGGCCTGGGGGTTGAGTTCGTTGTTGGCGGTGGGGGCTCCCTTGGTTTTGGCCTCTTTGGCCTATGCATTGGCGCCAGGTTTGCCGGGCGGACTGCGCAGCGTGCTTTGGCTCAAAACTCCACTCATCGCTGCCGTTTGGGCCACGGCATGCACGCTCCATCCCAACATGACATGGGACCCTGTTCTCTGGGGCCAAAGGTTCTTGTTGATCGCGGGTCTCTCTTTGCCCATCGACATCCGAGACATGGGTGTGGACAAGGACCACATCCCCACCTGGCCCATGGTCTTGGGGCCCCGTTCCTGCTTGCGGTGGGCGCAAGGCCTGCTTGTCCTGGCGGGCTTGTTGCCTTGGGCCCATGCCGCTTCCTGGTGGGCCATTAGCGAAGATCTCGCTGCCGTGACACCCCTCGTGATGTGCCTACAGGCATGGGGAGCGGCATGGTGGTTGCGGCCGTCGCGCGCCCTTCCCCTGCTCACGTCCGTCGAGGAGTGGGAAAAGGAAAAAGCAGCGGGCTGGGTGTTGGATGGGGTGTTGGTGTGGCCATTGCTTTGGTGCTTCTTGATGATGAGGTGAGGCGCTGGCCCATTCATGCGTCGCGCAAATCGTTGTACATTGAAGTCGTGCACTAGTGCCCTCTGTTGAAACTCGCCCGCCATGATTCATTCTCCCCTTCGCCTTTGCCTGACGTTTTCGCTGCTCTTGATATTGAACGCCACTTCCAGTTGGGGACAATGGCTGGATTGGGAAATGGCCTCGGAGGAAAGGCTGGTCTTGACCACCGTCGCCAACAACGACGACGAGGAAAAAGACATTTGGACCGCCGACTTGAACAAGGACGGTTGGATGGACGTGATCGTGGTGCGGAAAGAACCGTTTTCCGCCCCGACTGAGCCGCCCAAATCAGACTTGTTGCTGCTCAATCAAAACGGGGTGCTCGTGGACGCCACCGCCACCTATGCTCCAGAGTTTTTGACCAACCCAAGTTTTGCAAGGGACATTTACGTGACGGACGTGGACGGCGATGGATGGGACGACGTGGTGGTGGCGAACACCTTCAACCAACAGCCCATGCTGTACATGAACCAAGGGGAAAGTGCAGAGGGAGAGTGGTTGGGTCTGTTGGACGAATCGGCGGAGCGCCTTCCATCGCTCAGCAGTGACCAGCCGTTGATTTGTGCCATTTGGGCGGGTGATTTGACGGGCAATGGGTCCGAAGACCTCTACTTCGTGAACTACCGTGTCAACGGAGGAGGAGGCACGGCCAAAGATTTCCTTCTGATCAACGATGGCACGGGCCACTTTGTCGACGATGGAGAAGCTCGGATGGGCGACTTGAGAAACAGCGCCTTTGGCACTGCAGGCCAAATCGCGGACATGGATGGCGACGGTGATTTGGACATTGTGAAGAACACCACCTTGTACAACGTGTCCCCCTGGAATTCGAGAGGGGTCATTGTGCTTTTCAACGACGGTGAAGGCCAGTTCAACAACTGGCAAAACCTCGTGCCTTCTTCTTCGCCGTACATGTTTGAGGTGGTCGACTTCAATGGGGACGGGTGGCTCGATCTCTACGTCGTGGACGACGGAAGCGACAAGGTGCTGACCGCCACTTCACGAACGCCAGATGAAAGCTTGGGCTTTGACGTGGTGAATTTGGGCTTCAGCTCCTCCAATGGGTTTGGGGGCAACGTACATGCAGCAGATTTGGACCTCGATGGGGACATCGATGTGGTGGTGAGCGATGTGGACGTGGACATCCCCCCTTGCAACAGCGGGAGGCGCATGGCGATTTACGAAAACCAAAACGGCACCTTTGCCGACCCCTACGGCAACACCAACTTTGACTGGGTGACGAACAGCTACGACGTCGCTTTGTTGGACATCAACAACGATGGCCTGATCGACATCTTCAGCGGCAAGTGCCAAGGGTATGACATTGTCATGTCGGCCAACTGCGCCCTCGTAGCTTCTGCGGCCGATTACGACTTGGACGGGGTGCCAGATGCCTGCGATGTCTGTCCCACCAACCCGGACCCCGATTGTTCCGAAGACATCGATTTTCCTGTCGTGGAAACGGGCCACAGCATGGCCCGCCAATGGAATGAGATGTTGCTGGCCAGCATCCGAGGTGACTTCGCAAGGCCAACGGTGCATGCCAGAAACCTCTGGCACAGCTCGATGTTGATGTGGGACGCCTGGTCCGTGATGGACCCCGGGTCATGCCCTGCATTTTTGGGAATGGACTACGACGGGTTCACGGCACCTTTTGACGGCTTTGAGCCGGCGAACAGTCCCGCTGAAGCCAGGGACGAAGCCATTGCCTTTGGGATGTACCGCTTTTTGAAGCATCGCTTTGCGGATGCTCCGGATGCGGACAACTTGATGGTGGGGTACGACCTCCACATGACCACCCTTGGGTACGACATCAGCTTCACTGACACCGATTACAGCAACGGCGATGGCAGGGCCTTGGGCAACCATCTCGCCGCGCAAATCATCGCCTTCGGAATGCAAGATGGGGCCAACGAAACCAACAACTTCGCCAACCAGTCTTACGAACCGGTCAATGAGCCTTTGATTGTGGACCTCCCTGGAAATGCCTCCGTCAGCGACCTCAACCGCTGGCAGCCCCTCACATTGGACTTGTTCATCGACCAAAGTGGCAATGCGATTCCTGGCGAAACGCCCCCCTTCCTTTCTCCAGAGTGGGGTCAGGTGACGTCTTGGGCACTGCACTCGGATGATCTGACGACTTACTCGCGAGGAGGATTTGATTACCAAGTCTACCATGACCCGGGGCCTCCTGCCATGCACACCAACGATGGATCTGGGACCTCCGACCTTTACGCTGAATCTCACAGCATGGTGGCCCAATGGTCGGGAATGTTGGACCCTACAGATGGGGTCATGTGGGACATTAGCCCAGGGGCCATTGGCAACCGCGGGGCATTCCCCACCACCTTGGCCACCTACGGTGACCTCTACGATGCTGAAAATGGTGGGTCGCCCAGCCCTGGGCACGCCGTGAACCCTGCCACCGGCAACCCTTACGCCGCCAACATGGTGCCGCGGGGAGACTACGCCAGGGTACTGGCTGAATTCTGGGCCGATGGGCCAGACTCTGAAACCCCGCCAGGACACTGGTTCACCATCCTGAACTACGTGAGCGATCATCCGGATTTGGTCAAGCAATACCAGGGGGAGGGTGACGTCCTTTCTGACCTCGAGTGGGACGTCAAGTCCTATTTGTCCTTGGGCTCTGCCATGCACGACTGCGCAGTGTCGGTCTGGGGAACCAAGGGGTGGTACGACTCCTCGCGTCCCATCACAGCGATTCGTGGAATGGCAGAATTGGGGCAGCGCACCGACGCGTCCGCAAGCAACTTCCACCCCGGTGGATTGCCTTTGATTCCGGGCTCCATTGAAACCGTGGAAGCTGGCGATGCACTTGCAGGTCAAGGCGGAGTGAATGTGGGAAAAATCAAACTTTGGGCGTGGAGAGGCAGCAGTGTCATCAACAACGTCGACACGGAATTTGCGGGAGTTGGTTGGGTGTTGGCAGAGTCGTGGGAGCCCTACCAGCGACCTTCCTTTGTCAGCCCCAATTTTGGTGGATACGTCAGCGGCCACAGCACCTTTTCACGGGCAGCGGCGGAAGTGTTGACCGCATTCACGGGAGACGCCTACTTCCCTGGTGGCATGGGGACGTTTGAAGCGCCTGCGAACGAGTTTTTGGTCTTTGAAGATGGGCCAAGTGTCGACATTGAATTGCAATGGGCGACCTACCGAGACGCCTCTGACGAATGCAGCTTGAGTCGCATCTATGGGGGCATCCACCCCTACTTCGACGACGTTCCCGGCCGTCTCATGGGCATCGACATTGGTTTGGATGCCTTTGAGCGAAGCATGTCCTTCTTCGGGGATGGCTCTGCCGATGTCGATTGCACCCCAGACCCTGGGACTTGTTCTGGAGACTTGGACAACGATGGGTTCATTGTGATCGGAGATGTGCTCATGTTCCTCGGGGACTTTGGGTGCACCTCCAATTGCGTGGCAGACATCAATGGCGATGGCAGTGTCACAGTCCAAGATCTGTTGGATGGCATCTTGGCGGCATTCGGGGAGCCCTGCCCATGATGGCTACATTTGGGGCCACATGAAGGACCTCCCCTCTCTCGAAGAAGCGCGCGCCCTCGACCGCAACGACCCGTTGAGCGCACTGCGCAAGGAGTTTCATTTGCCCCAACACGGTGGCCAAGATGCCATGTACTTCACGGGCAACAGCCTCGGCCTTCAGCCCAAAGCGGCGGCAAAGGCATTGCAAGTGGAACTCGACGATTGGGCGCGTCTTGGGGTGGAAGGACATTTTCATGGACAACATCCATGGGTCAACTACCACGATCGATTTGTGGACGGACTCACCCATTTGACCGGTGCAAAGCCGCATGAGGTGGTGGCGATGAATGGCCTGACGGTGAACCTGCATTTGCTGCTCATCAGCTTCTACAACCCCAAAGCGGGACGGACAAAAATCTTGTGCGAAGCCAAGGCCTTTCCCAGCGACCGGTACGCGTTGTGCAGCCAAATCAAGCTGCATGGCGGCAACCCAGCAACCGACTTGGTGGAGGTGGCCCCAAGGGAAGGGGAACATCACTTGCGGACGGAGGACATCGTGGCGGCAATCCAAGAGACAGGCGACGCCTTGGCCACCGTCATGATTGGCGGCGTCAACTACTATACGGGGCAACTTCACGACATGGAGGGCATTGTCCGAGCTGCACACAAGGTGGGCGCCACCTGTGGTTTTGACCTCGCACATACCATGGGGAATGTTCCCCTGGAGCTTCACAACTGGGAGGTGGACTACGCTTGTTGGTGCAGCTACAAGTACCTGAACTCCGGACCAGGAGCCGTGTCAGGAGTGTTCATCCACGAACGTCACGTGCGAGATGCCCAAGGCCTTGGCACCGCGATGCAACGTCTCGAAGGTTGGTGGGGACATGATGCCGAGAGCCGGTTCAAGATGGCCCCCGACTTCGTGCCCATGCCAAGTGCCGAAGCATGGCAAATGAGCAATGCCCCAGTCCTGAACATGGCGGTCCACAAAGTCGCACTGGACTTGTTTCTGTCGGTGGGCATGTCCGCTTTGCGCGAACGCTCCCTCCGGCTCACAGCATTTCTTGAAGAAGTGGTGGGTGCCGTCGCAGAGTTGACTGGCACCTCCCTCGAAATCCTGACCCCAAGAGATCCAGAAGCACGTGGGTGCCAATTGAGCATCGTGGCCCATGGGCATGGTCGGGCGCTGTTTGACCACCTCATGGCCCATGGGGTCGTCGTGGATTGGAGGGAGCCCGCAGTGATTCGCATGGCACCCGTGCCGATGTACAACTCCTTTGAGGACATTGTGAGGTTTGGGCACGTGCTGAAAGCAGGCCTCGAAGAACTCGGCCCAAAAGCTTGACGGCGGAAAGGCGATTTGTGTCGTCCTTTGCACCATGGCACGTTCAAGATTTGCCGTTTTTGGCGCTGGGCGCTACGGCACCCAAATCGCCCTTTCCCTCGCAAGGAAAGGCGCTGAAGTTTTCACGTTCGACGCCAAGGCGGACCGGGCAGAGGTGCTCAAGGAAGATGTGGCACTCGCGGTAACCTTGGACGCCACCGACAAAAAAGCATTGATGGCCCAGCACGTCGAGGACCTCGACGCAGCCGTGGTCGCCATTGGCGAGAACTTCGAAGCCACCGTTCTCACCACCCTCAACCTCCTGGACCTTGGCATCCCTCGTGTGATCGTGCGCGCCAACGACGCCAACCAAGAGCGGATCTTGACCAGTTTGGGGGTCACTGAAATCCTCAGTCCTGAAAGCGAAGTGGCGGAAGTGGTGAGCGAGCGCCTCATCAACCCCAACATCCGGGGCTTTCTGACATTGCCCGACGACTACGAGATTGCGGAACTCAAAGCCCCACAAGCTTGTCACGGTCGCCAATTGCAAGATTTGGATTTGGCCAACCGCTATGAACTGAGGCTGATCACCATCCGACGTGAATTTGAAGAAATCGGCGACGACGGTTCGCCCTGCATGCGCGAACACATCTTGGGTGTGCCTCGCCCCGACACCACCATTGAAGCCACCGACACCCTGGTCGTGTTTGGTTCATTGGGTGCTGTCAAAAGGTTCCTCGACGTCAACGGCTGAGGCCCACCAAAGCAGCCGGGTTTCAAGGCCCTAGGCACCAAACGCTGTCCAGCACCCAGGTCGTTTCCACCAGCCAATTGGCGCGGAGCTCAACAGCCTCACTCTTGGCCACCGGCTCAGGTGCGGTCCAAGCCTCCACATCGACAGAACGCCACACCCCATCGCCCACGGGGTCGCTCCACCACGTGGCTTGCACTTGGCCTGGGGCAAGCGACGGCCACCGCAGCAACGTGTCCATGGCCACATCGACCAAATCCAAGCGGTTTCCTTTGGCATTGGTCAGCTCCAACTGCCCGGGACATCGCACCCCTTCAAGGGAGAGCACCCACGTGGCCAGATCCTCTTCCTGGGCCAATTGCCATGTGAGGGTCAAGGTGTCACGCGGCCACCATTCAAGAGATGACAGGCGCTGGGCTACGCCAGGCAAAAACGTCCACTCCACCTGGGATCCTTTGGCGCAACCTGCAGCGAGTGACCATTCCGTAGAAGGCGGACCCCACTGCACCACAGCCGTCACTGGCACACTGTCCACAGCCAATCGCCAACGGGAAGTGTCCAAGGTCTGCACAGGTGCAGACAAGACAACGGTACCGGATTCTCCTGGGAGCAAAGACCCCATGGGTTTGTCCACCAATGAAAGGGAGTCCAAGGCGACCACGCGGGGGCGAGGCACATCGAGGGTGTCCGTCCAACCCACTGCTTCTCCCCATGGCGCCATGTGATGCCAGACCATTTGCAAGGCCAAGCTGTCGAAGCGCTCGGTCCATCCTGAAGCGCGCACCACACCCCCTCGCACCCCTTGCAAGGAGAGCTCATCCACCTCCCACGTGCCGGGCATGCTGTCCGTCAACGCCCAAGACAAAGAGTCCCCTTGGACCCAAGAATCGTTGAGTTTCCAGCGGGCCCAACCCAAGGTGTCCCGCCGCGCCTCAGTGAGGTAAGGAGCGGACGGCGCTCTCGTTGGACTGGCCTTCAAGTCCCAAAGCGTCGTGTCTTGGGACTTGGCAGAGGCGGGACCCACAGCGACCATTTCTCCCGCATCCCAAGCGTAGTTTCGGTTGTCATCCTCCACGGCCAGCACTCGGAAGCCGCCCTTGGGCAGGTAACCCGCCTCGAAGCGACCTTCGCCATCGGTGGTGGCCACATAGCTTGGCAATGCCCCTGCCAACAGGCTGTCCACCGGCCATGCATCGGGGTACAAAAGCACGCGGAATCCATCGAGCGGTTGACCCGTCAAGGCATCCCTCACGTGGCCTCGAACAGACAACGTGTCCAGCTCAGTCCCCGTGGAAAAAGCATGGAGAAGGTTTTGGGCTGGGTTGCCCTCGTTGACGTCGACCACGGCGTCCCCAAATTGGAAAACATAGGTCACCTCCTGGGCGAGCGAATCGTCCCAGCTCAGGATCACTTCGTGGCCCCTCACCTCGAGTTCCATCCCGGCACCCAATGGGGGACTCACCAACAATTGTGAGCGCCATTGTGGGGCTTTGACGTACTCGTCAAAGATGAAGCTGAGTGCCTGAGGCCGGACTTCCACGGCCCCCACTTCTGGAACCGATGACGTCCACTTGGGGGGCGTTTCATCCTTGGGACCCCCTGAGGGACTCCCAACTTGGGCGCATCCTGCTGCCACAAACCACAGCAGGGCCATTGCGCCCATCTTGCCCTTTCCGTGTGGGAATGCTATCATGACCATGTCCACGTTGACCACCTCTCCTCCAGCAAAGCTGTCAAAGCCTCCATGGCCTGGACATCCTCCGGCCCAAAATCTGCGTGTTCTGCGCTGTCCAAATCCCAAACGGCGACAACGTCTCCAAGGCCGTTGCGCACAGGCAGCACCAATTCGCTCTTGCTGGAAGAACTGCACGCCACATGACCGGGAAACGCATGCACATCTGTGACCACTTGTGTGGTTCCGGATTCCCAAGCTGCCGCACAGACGCCTTTGCCTCGGTGCAATCGGGTGCAGGCGACAGGTCCCTGAAAGGGTCCAAGCACAAGGTTGTCCTGCACGGCATCCACCAGGTAGAAACCCACCCAATGCCACCCCGTGGCGGAATGCACCGCGGCACAAGCGTTGCTCAGGTTCGCCCACCCAGAGGGCTCCCCCTCAAGCAACGCCCCCAAGGGGGCAGAGAGTTGGCCCAGCCGCTTGAAGCGGGGCTGTGCCATGTCGATGGGAAGGTCGTTTGCCACGGTCCAAAAGTAAGCCTTTCGTGCAGCCTATGCCAAGCCCAACCACACGCCCCCCAACACTTCATGACCCTCCTTTTCAAGTGCCCGACGGCACATTCGAAAGGTGGCGCCTGTGGTCAATACATCGTCCACCAACACCACCTTTTGGGCCCCATCATCGTCCACTGGAGTGGCCGCATACGTCCCTTCGAGGACGCTCAGGCGGGCCGCGCGTGTGGAGGCCGTCAAGGACGGGAGGTGCTGAACCCTTCGCAGCGCCTGGTCGTGAATGGGAAGGCTCCACACGCTGGCCAGCCCCCCTGCAAGGGCCCGGGAGGGGTTGAACCCCCGACGGGCGCGCCGTCGCCAATGCAAGGGAACGGGCACCAAGACCGAGCCCGGCGGAGGGGCAGGCCAGTCTTGGGCCATCCAATGGCCCAAAGCGCGGCCCTTTTCCGGGAAGGCACCGTACTTCATCCGATGCACCACAGCGTCGGTGCCGCGCGCACCGCAAAGCCGGAAGCCCAAGCCCCATACCTTGGCCCCGCACCGCAAAGCCGCGAGGGCCTGGGAGGCCTGTCCCGAGGGAAGCAACGGCCAAGCCCATCGGCACGGGGGGCAAATTCCCGCGACTTCGTTCAACGTCAATGCCACGCCACATTGCCAACACAAGCCCAAGCCCATCATGCTTCTGCAAAGCGGCGGAAGCCGCGTGATCTTCCGCGCCATGGGTCAAAACAATGGACGTTTCCATCGCGGAACCCAAACGATGCACCCCCGCATGGTTTCGGTGCATGGACGCAACAGCCAGTCGTAGATTGGTCCTGTGAAGTTTGGCAAACTCGACCACCCCCCGGAGGCCTTGGATTGGCGTCTTCCAGCGTCCCCCGTGGGCTACGGCTGGTCCGATGTGCAACCTCAGCGCAGTGCCGGTTCAGAGGCCATGGACAGCAGTGCGCCGGTCCCTGTGGTCCGGGCTGGCGGAACCATGTGGACCATCAAGCCATGGAGAGGCATTGTTTATCCTGAGAAAGATCCACAGCGCACCTGGCCCGGGCATTACGGCAGGCAGTTTGGCACCTTGGAATTCAATGCCACGCATTACCGCATCCACCCCGCCGACCGCATGGCCGAGTGGGCCTCTCACATGCCAGAGGACTTCCGGTTTTGCCCCAAATTTCCTCAGATCATCACCCACTACCGTCGGTTCAAGAATTGCGACGGCCCCACCGACGACTTCATCGCAGGACTGTTGGCTTTGGGCCCGCACTTGGGACCATCTTTCGTCCAGCTGCCACCGCATTTTGCCCCCAAGCATGCCGACGCCATGGTCGACTATCTGAAGGCTTGGCCGAGGGCCTTGAAGGTTGCCGTGGAGTTCCGTCACCCCGAGTGGTTCGAAGGCGGCGCCCAGGCAGAAAGCGTCTGGTCGTTGCTCCGCGAATTGGGCATGGGTGCGGTCATCAGCGACACCGCTGGCCGCCGCGACGCGCTGCACATGCGGATCACCGCACCATTTGTGCTGGTGCGTTTTGGGGGCTACGAAGGCCACGCATCAGATCGGGAGCGCCTGCGGCAATGGGCCGAGCACATCGCCTCGTGGGCCCGAGAAGGCTTGCAGGAATTTCACATGCTCGTGCATCAACCCGACAGCGTGCATACCCCCGAGACGTGCCGGCAATTTGCAGCGCTTGTCAAGGAGCACGCCGGACTGCACGTCCAAGCACCTGTGGACGTGGGGACATCGCCGGCGGCCTCCCTCTTCGACTGAGCAGGATCAGCTCCAGAACATGGCGTAGAGTGCCACAAGAACCATCATGACGGCGAACGCCCCCACATTGTAAAGGCGGCCCGTTTGAAAGGTCTCGCCCGACAGGGAAATGGCCTTGGCATCCTCCTGGCCCTGGCCTTCTCGCCAGCTCACTGCAGCAATGATGGCCATGGTGAGGAGGGCCGTCCAGCCCATTTGGTCCAAGAAAGGCAGGTCCAAGAAGAGCGCGCTGTCCGACCAGCCCTTGGGCGCGACTTTGAAGTACATCGCCACAGGGATGCTGGACAGGGCGCCCCAAATCGCACCCTTGTTGGTGGCCTTTTTCCAAAACAAGCCCATCACGAAGACGGCCAAAATGCCGGGGCTCACCACCCCCGTGTACTCCTGGATGAACTGGAAGGCTTGGTCAATTCCCCCGAGCAAAGGGGCCATGAAGGCGGCGATGACCAAGGCCACGGTGGCCGAAATGCGGCCCATGTTGACGGTGGTTCGGTCGTCGGCATCCGGACGGATGTACTGCTTGTAGATGTCCATGGTGAAGATGGTCGAGGTCGAGTTGAGCATGGAGGCCAAGGACGACACAATGGCGGCGGTCAAGGCCGCAAAGGCGAGTCCCTTGAGGCCTGCAGGCAAAAATTGGAGCAGCCATGGGTAGGCCTTGTCCGCCTCTGCAAGGGAGGGCATGTTGTTGGACGCGCCATCCCCAAGTCCCGCCATCACTGCCGGATCGTTGATCATGACGTAGGCCGCGATGCCGGGAAGCACCACCACCAGCGGAAGGATCAATTTGAGGACGGCCGCAAACAAGATGCCGCGCTGGGCCTCCTTCAGAGACTTCGCCGCCAGCGTCCGTTGGATGATGTATTGGTTGAATCCCCAGTAGTAGAGGTTGGCCACCCACATCCCCCCCACCAAGACCCCAATGCCCGGAAGGTTGTTGTATTGGGGATGCCCCTTTTCAAGGATCATGACAAAGCGCTCTGGAGCGACCTCCATCATGGACTGCATCCCAGCCCACATGCCCGCTCCCCCCGACACCGCATCCAAAGCCAGGTAGGTCGTGACCAGGCCGCCCATGACCAAAAAGACCACTTGGATCACGTCCGTCCAAGACACGGCACTGAGCCCGCCGTACAGGCTGTACGCTGCGGCAAACAGGGCGAGCCCCATGACGCCATACACCATGGGCACACCCATGATGGTTTCCAAGGCCAAAGACCCGAGATAGAGGACCGAGGCCAAGTTGACAAACACGTACAGCGCGATCCAAAAGACCGCCAGAATCGTTTTCAGTTGGGTGCTGTAGCGCTTCTCGACAAACTCAGGGATGGTGTACAAGCCCTTCTCAATGAAGATGGGCAGGAAGTACTTGCCCACCACCAACAAGGTCAGGGCTGCCATCCATTCGTAAGAGGCGATGGCCAGGCCTAGCGTGAAGCCACTGCCCGACATCCCGATGAACTGTTCTGCACTGATGTTGGCGGCAATCAAGCTGGCGCCGATCGCCCACCATGGAAGGCTTTTGCTGGCAAGGAAATAGTCCTCGGCACTTTTCTCTTGGCCGTCTTTGGTGCGAGAGACCCAAAGTCCCACGCCCAAAATCAGCAGGGCATATCCAATGAAAATCGCGTAGTCAAGGGGCGAAAAAGACGTGTTCATGAAGGCAAGGTGAGACGATGAAAGAGAGGCAGGGAGTCATTTTCCCAAGGGTTCTTCCAATCGTTGGCCAAACTACATCATTCCCTGCAACCTCTGCGTACTTTCGGTCCATGCCCGATCCCACCCCACGCATTTTGAACCGAACGCCAGGCATCGCCGGCCAGCTCCTCTTGAACCTCCGGGATGCCTCTCGGCACACCGACAAAGCAGCCTTTCGTTGGAACATGCAACGGATGGGGCGCGAGCTCGGCAGCGCCATGGCCCACGTTTGGCCGCAGCAAGAAGCCTCCTGCACCACGCCCCTCGGGTTGGCCGTGGAACAGATCCCAGGGCCGCAGCCCGTGTTGGCGTGCATCCTTCGCGCCTCCCTCCCGCTCCACCAGGGCGTCACGGACGTTTGGGACCAAGCCGATGCCGCGTTTGTCTCCGCCTACCGCAAGCACCACGAGGAAGGGTTCGACATCGAAATCGAATACCTGGGGGCGCCGCAAATGGAAGGACGTCCACTGGTGCTGGTCGACCCCATGCTCGCCACGGGAGCCTCCCTTGTGGCGGCCTATGAGGCCTTGTGTGAAACGGGCACCCCAGGTTCGCTGTTTGTCCTGGCCGCCATCGCCAGCGAGGAGGGCCTGGCCCATGCACAGGAGGCCTTGCCGTCGGGCACGCAGTTCATCTTGGGCGGGGTCGATCCCGAACTCAATGGCCAAGGGTACATCGTGCCGGGTTTGGGCGATGCGGGAGATTTGGCCTTTGGGCCCAAAACCAGGAGCTGAGGGTCAACAGAAGCCAATCAGACGGACTCAGGAGTCTTGCAACTGCCAGCCTTGGCCGAGCAGTGGCTCTGCTTTCTTGTACTTGAGGGTTTGAACCTCATCGCCCTTGCGGATGGTGACCATCTCGTTGCGGCCGATCTTCTTCTCCGCACGAATTGGGGCCACCGGAGCGGGGCGCGGGGTGCGCTGCTGCGGCATGCGTCCCGGAGCGATGGCGCCAGGACGGCCTGCCATGCCCCCTTGCTGGGCCGCGGCCCTCGCCGCTGACCCCTGCTCCGCCGTGTTCTGCACCCCTGCTTTTTGGGTTTGCACGCGGGGGGAGGAGGAAGGACGTTGCGCTTGGCGTGCCGGTTGGGTGGCGGCGCCTGTGGGGATGGTGCACTTCATCAAGAAGGATGCGACCTGGGCGTTCACCTTTTGGACCAGCTTCTGGAACAGCTCGTACGACTCAAACTTGTAGATGAGGAGCGGGTCCTTCTGCTCGAAACGCGCGTGCTGCACATTGCTGCGAAGGTCGTCCATGTCGCGAAGGTGTTCCTTCCAGTGCTGGTCGATGATGGCGAGCACAACGGCCTTTTCCACTGTGTCGAGCACGCTTTTGCCCTCGGTGAGCACGCTCTGCTCGATGTCCGCCCCAATCTGGAGGGTCTTGCGGCCGTCGCTGAACGGCACCAAGATGTTCTTGTAATCGTTCTTGGGGTCGTCGTGGACGCGTTGGATGACCGGATGGGCGCGCTGGGCGAGGTCCGCGAGCTTGGCCTGGTACAACTCTTCGGCGCGCAAGTAGGTTTGGTGGGCTATGTCCTCGGGCTTGCCGGTGGCAAAGGCCTCGGCATCCACAGGGGGCTCGATGCCAAAGTCCGCGAGCAAGGCCATGCGGTAGCCTTCGAAATCTTTGTCTGGGTGCGTGGACAAGACATGGGCCTCCACGAGTTCGTAGAACATGTTGGCGATGTCCGTCCGGATGCGGTCGCCGTACAGGGCGTTCCGGCGACGCTTGTAAATGACCTCGCGCTGCGCGTTCATCACGTCGTCGTACTCCAGCAAACGCTTGCGGATGCCAAAGTTGTTTTCCTCGACCTTCTTCTGGGCGCGCTCGATGCTCTTGGTGATCATCCCTGCTTGGATGACTTCCCCTTCTTGGTGGCCCATGCGGTCCATCATCTTGCTGACGCGCTCGGAGCCAAACAAACGCATGAGGTCGTCCTCCAAACTGACATAGAATTGGCTGGACCCTGGGTCCCCTTGACGGCCTGAACGGCCGCGAAGCTGGCGGTCGACACGGCGGCTGTCGTGCCGCTCCGTGCCCACAATGGCGAGTCCCCCCGAGTCCTTGACTTCCTTGGACAACTTGATGTCGGTGCCTCGGCCGGCCATGTTGGTGGCGATGGTCACCGTGCCGGGCTTGCCCGCCTCCGCGACCACTTCCGCCTCGCGCTGGTGCATCTTCGCATTCAACACCTGGTGCTTGATGCTGCGCATGCCAAGCATCTTCGACAGCAGCTCGCTGATCTCCACGGTGGTCGTGCCCACGAGGACGGGACGGCCTTGGTTGCTCAACTCCACTACGTCTTCGATGACCGCATTGAGTTTTTCCCGCTTGGTCTTGTAGACAAGGTCGTCCTTGTCTGCACGTGCAATGGGACGGTTGGTGGGGATCACCATGACGTCCAACTCGTAAATCTCCCACAACTCCCCTGCCTCCGTCTCCGCCGTTCCAGTCATCCCGGCCAACTTGTGGTACATCCGGAAGTAGTTCTGCAGGGTCACAGTGGCATAGGTCTGCGTGGCCGCCTCCACCTTCACGCCCTCCTTCGCCTCAATCGCTTGGTGCAATCCGTCGCTGTAGCGTCGGCCATCCATGATGCGGCCGGTTTGCTCGTCGACAATCTTCACCTTGTTCTCCATCACGACGTACTCGATGTCCTTCTCGAACAGCGTGTAGGCCTTGAGCAACTGGTTCATGCTGTGGATGCGGGCGCTCTTGACGCCGTAGTCCTGCATGAGTTGTTGCTTCTTTTCAAGCTTTTGATCGTCGCTTCCTTCGCCGTTGTCAATGCCCACCAGCTCGGTGGCCAGGTCGGGCATGGTGAAGAAGTGCTCGTCCGACATGTTGCCCACGAGGTATTCGATGCCCTTCTCCGTCAACTCGATTTGGTTCTGCTTCTCGTCGATCACAAAGAAGAGTTCCTCGTCCGCCTTGTGCATCTCGCGTTGGTTGTCGGCGAGGTAGTAGCCTTCCGTCTTGAGCAGCTGCTGGCGCATGCCGTCTTGGCTCAAAAATTTGATGAGGGGCTTGCTCTTGGGCAAAGCTCTGAACGCGCGGTACAAGGCCAAACCACCTTTTTCCACGTCCTGCTTGGACGCCCCGTCCACGAGGTACTTCTTGGCGTCAGACAAAAACCCTTGGGCCGCCTTCTGCTGCACCTTGACGATGCTCACCACTTTGGGCTTCAGCTCGTCGAATTCATGCTCGTCCCCCTTGGGGGTGGGGCCGCTGATGATCAGAGGCGTCCGCGCCTCGTCCACCAACACGGAGTCCACCTCGTCCACAATCGCAAAGTGGTGCTTGCGCTGCACCAATTGCTCGGGCCGATTCGCCATGTTGTCCCTCAGGTAGTCGAATCCAAATTCGTTGTTGGTGCCAAACGTGACGTCGCACTTGTAGGCTTCCCTGCGCGACTCGCTGTTGGGCTGGTGCTTGTCGACACAGTCCACGGTCAAACCATGGAACTCGTACAAGGGACCCATCCATTCCGCATCTCGACGCGCCAGGTAGTCGTTGACCGTCACCACGTGCACGCCCCGACCGGCCAGTGCATTCAAGAACACAGGAAGCGTCGCCACCAGGGTCTTGCCCTCTCCCGTTTGCATCTCGGCCACCTTGCCTCTGTGCAGGGCCACCCCACCAATCAACTGCACATCGTAGTGGATCATGTCCCAGGTCACGGTTGTGCCCGCTGCGGTCCACGACTTGGACCAAAAGGCCTTGTCGCCCTCCAACCGCACCAAATCTCTGCTCGATGCAATGTCCCTGTCCAGTTCCGTGGCGGTCACCTCCACCTCGCCTTCTGAGGCAAATCGACGGGCCGTCTCCTTGACCAAGGCAAACGCCTCAGGCATCACCTCCTCCAAAACCTCTTCCAAACGCTCGTTGATTTGGAGTTGAAGCGCATCGACCTGTTCGAAGAGCGCTTCCTTTTGGTCCAATTGGCTCAACGGAAGTGCCGCGGCTTGGTCTTGAAGGTTTTCAATTTCTTTCTGTTCACCGGCCACATGGTCTCGGATTCGAGTGCGAAGCGCATCTGAGCGGCCACGCAGATCGTCCGCCGTCAATCCTGTGAGGGACGGCTCCAACTCCTTGACCCGATCGACGATGGGCTGTACTTCTTGAATGTCCTTGGCGGATTTGTCCCCGACGAAGGCCTTGAAAAGCTTTGCAAGCATGACACAAAAGTACAACGTGATGCACCCTGTCGAAGGCCAAAATTCGTTGCCGAAAAAACCGTGCCAATTTTCAACAACGTCCTCACCCAATCAGGGTATTTTCACCTTCCCCGTCAGTGTCTTAAGGGTTGTTGCTCAGCCCCTTACACAATGGTTGCACGGCATTTGTTAAGAACTCGGTCCAATTGTGAACTATTCGATTTGCCCTGCAATGGGGTTGCGAGGTTTCTTTGGAGGGCTGAAGGGGGTTCCTCCGTGAACCTCCCAAGCACCCCCCCATCCTGATCAGTCAAATGGCCAATTTGCCTGCGAAATCAACCTCGTAGCGTGGCCGACTTCTCCCCTGAACATTCGTTCAGACCACGTACGAAACACACACAAGACCATGGACAATACCACCGAAACCCCCAAAGACGCACTCGTCGACAACCCCCAAACGGCCATCGAAGAGGTGCTGCCTGAAAATACTTCTGTGGTGGAACCCATCTTGGAAGACAACCCCAACCGATTTGTCCTCTTTCCGATCGAGCACAACGACATCTGGAACTTCTACAAGAAGTCGGAGGCGAGCTTTTGGACGGCCGAGGAAATTGATTTGGCTGCAGACATCGTCGACTGGAACGACAAGCTCAACGACGACGAACGTTACTTCGTCAAGCACATCCTCGCCTTTTTCGCAGCCTCAGACGGGATTGTGAATGAGAACCTCGCCGAGAACTTTGTGGCGGAAGTGCAGTACACAGAAGCCAAGTTCTTCTACGGATTCCAAATCATGATGGAAAACATCCACAGCGAGACCTACTCGTTGTTGATCGACACCTACATCAAGGACAAGGCAGAGAAGGACAAGCTTTTCAATGCCATCGAAACCTTGGACTGCGTCAAGAAAAAAGCAAATTGGGCCCTTCAGTGGATTGACAACGGCAACTTTGCGGAGCGCATTGTGGCCTTTGCCGCCGTGGAAGGCATCTTCTTCTCCGGCAGCTTCTGTTCCATCTTCTGGCTCAAGAAGCGCGGCTTGATGCCCGGCCTGAGTTTCTCCAACGAGCTCATCAGCCGCGACGAGGGCATGCACTGCGACTTCGCATGCATGTTGTACACCGACCACATCGTCAACAAACTTCCCAAGAAGACCATCGAGAAGATCATCCTCGACGCGGTGGAGATTGAGAAGGAGTTTGTGTGCGACGCATTGCCCGTTCGTCTGATTGGCATGAACGCCACCTTGATGAGCCAGTACATTGAATTCGTGGCCGACCGCCTCTTGGTGGAATTGGGCAACGAAAAAGTCTTCAATGTGACCAACCCATTTGACTTCATGGACATGATCAGCCTCCAAGGCAAGACCAACTTCTTCGAGAAGCGGGTCGGCGAATACCAAAAGGCCGGTGTCCTCAACCAATCTTCAGAAGAAGACAACAGCTTCAACCTCGACGCCGACTTCTGACCCCATCCCTCTCTCGTTATACCTCTCTCTCCCCACTACGCATGTTTGTATTGAAGCGCGACGGCCGGCGCGAACCGGTCCAGTTTGACAAGATCACAGCACGAATCAAAAAGCTGTGTTACGGCCTCCACGATGCCGTCGACCCCACCAAAATCGCCATGCGCGTCATCGAGGGGGTGTACGATGGGGTCACCACGACCGAGTTGGACAACCTCGCAGCCGAAGTGGCCGCCACCAATGCGGTGACCCACCCCGACTACGCCCAGCTTGCCAGCCGCATCGCGGTGAGCAACCTGCACAAGGCCACCAAAAAGTCGTTCACCGAGTGCATGAAGGACCTGCACGAATATGTGGACCCCATCACAGGCCAAAACGCCAGTTTGATTGCGGATGATGTTTGGGAGATCATCCAAAAGAATTCTGAGTTGTTGGATTCCAGCATCATCTACGACCGGGACTTCAGCTACGACTTCTTTGGTTTCAAAACGTTGGAGCGTTCGTACCTGCTGAAGATCCAAGGAGAGATTGCAGAACGTCCTCAGCAGATGCTGATGCGCGTGGCGGTCGGCATCCACAAGGACGACATGGACAGTGCGATTGAGACGTACAACATGATGAGCGAGGGCTGGTTCACCCACGCCACGCCCACCCTTTTCAATGCGGGAACGCCCAAGCCTCAGATGTCCAGCTGCTTCCTGCTCACCATGAAGGAGGACAGCATCACCGGCATCTACGACACCTTGCAGCAGTGCGCGAAAATTTCGCAAAACGCTGGAGGCATCGGCTTGGCCATCCACGACATCCGCGCCACAGGGTCCTACATCAAAGGAACGAACGGCACCTCCAACGGCATCGTCCCAATGCTTCGCGTCTTCAACGACACGGCACGTTACGTGGACCAAGGAGGCGGAAAGCGCAAAGGTTCCTTTGCCATCTACATCGAGCCTTGGCATGCCGACGTCTTCGACTTCCTCGAGCTTCGCAAGAACCACGGAAAAGAAGAGCAGCGCGCCCGGGATTTGTTCTACGCCCTCTGGACGCCCGACCTGTTCATGAAGCGTGTGGAAGAGAACGGCGACTGGACCCTGATGTGCCCCAACGAATGCCCCGGATTGTCGGACACCTGGGGCGCAGAGTTCGAGGCGTTGTACACCAAGTACGAGGCGGAAGGCAAAGGACGGAAGACCATCAAGGCCCAAGACCTTTGGTTCAAAGTGTTGGAAAGCCAAATGGAAACAGGCACGCCGTACATGCTCTACAAGGACGCCGCCAACAGCAAGTCCAACCAACAGAACTTGGGCACCATCCGGTCGTCCAACCTCTGCACAGAAATCATCGAGTACACCGCACCGGACGAAGTGGCCGTGTGCAACCTGGCGTCGGTCGCCATTCCCAAGTTTGTGAAGGAAGACCGCACGTTTGACCACGACAAGCTGTTCGAGGTCACATACCGCGTGACACGCAACCTCAACCGCGTCATCGACCGGAACTACTACCCCATCCCCGAAGCACGCAACTCCAACATGCGCCACCGTCCCATTGGGCTGGGGGTGCAAGGCTTGGCCGATGCGTTCATCTTGATGCGGTTCCCCTTCGACAGCGAAGAGGCGCGTCAATTGAACAAGGACGTCTTCGAAACGATGTACTACGCCGCTTGCACAGCGTCCAAGGACATGGCCAAGGAAGAAGGCGCCTACGAAACCTTCGAAGGCTCTCCTGCCAGCCAGGGCAAGCTCCAGTTCGACATGTGGAATGTCCAACCCTCCGACCGTTGGGAGTGGGACATCCTCAAGGACGAGATCAAGGAACACGGCATGCGCAACTCCTTGCTCGTGGCGCCAATGCCCACGGCATCGACGGCACAGATTTTGGGCAACAACGAATGCTTCGAACCTTACACGAGCAACATCTACACGCGCCGTACCCTCTCCGGGGAATTCATCGTGGTGAACAAGCACCTCTTGCGCGACTTGACCAAGCTCGGCTTGTGGGACGACGACATGAAGAACCGACTGATTGCCGCCAACGGATCCATCCAGAACATCCCTGAAATTCCAGAGAACCTGAAGGTGCTGTACCGCACTTCATGGGAGATTTCGCAGAAGGCGATCCTCGAGATGGCCGCCGACCGCGGTGCGTACATCTGCCAAAGCCAGTCGCTCAACATCTTCATGGAGAACGTCACCAACTCCAAGCTCACCTCCATGCACTTCTATGCATGGAAGAAAGGCTTGAAGACGGGCATGTACTACCTCCGGACCAAGGCCGCCACCGACGCAATCAAGTTCACGGTGGACAAGAAGTACAAGAACCAATCCAAGGAAGAGGCCCTTCAGGCCGCTCCAGAGGCCCAAGAAGCACAAGCTGCAACCAAAACTGCAGCAGCTCCAGCGGGCACCCAGCCCGAAGAGATGACGTACGAGCAGCAAGTGCAAGCCTGCAGCATCGACAACGGCCCCGACTGCGAAATGTGCAGCGGTTGATCGCCAGTCCGACCTCCACGAAAAAAGGCCTCCAAGTTGGAGGCCTTTTTCATGCTCGAGATTTTCATGGGAGGCCTTTCCTACTCCTTCCACTTGATGTTGCACCCAATGGAGGGAAGCTGGCCATCTGAAGGAACGGGGTGACCCTCCAAGAGAAGGTCCAACACCTGCCGCACGTCGTTGCCACTCACTGGCACGTCATTGCCCGGCCGCGACCCATCGAACTGCCCACGGTACACGCATTGGCCTTGGGCGTCGAAGATGCTGAAATCGGGTGTGCAGGCTGCGTCATAGGCGCGGGCCACCTCTTGGGACGCGTCGTAGAGGTATGGGAACGAGAAGTCCATGGACACAGCAAGCGCCGCCATGTGCTCCAGACCGTCCTGGGGATAGCGCACCACATCGTTGCTGGAGATGGCCACCGTCTGCACCCCCAGCTCCTTGTACGTCGCTGCCAGCTCCACCAAGGCCGGCAGCACATGCACCACAAAAGGGCAATGGTTGCACATGAACACCACCAGGGTGGGCCGTTGACCAAACAAATCCTCCGACCGAACCATTTCGCCGCTGCGCGCGTCGGGAAGACAAAAGGACGGGGCCGAAAAGCCCAAGGGGATGGAGGTGGTTTCAATGGCAGCCATGGGTGAGTCAATTGGTGCGGGTTCGCCAAAAAAGGCCCCAGGTGGTCAAAAACAAGCCCACCCCCATGACCAAATGCACGGGCTGGGCCCACGCAGGAAATGCCCCGTAGGCAAACAACAATCCTGTCGTCATTTGGGCGGCGAGCAGCGCGAGGGTCGCGTTCCGGGCCCGAAGCACGTGGCCTTGCCCAAAGGGACCCATCCGCCACATCCAAAACAAATGGGACAACAGCACCACCCAATACCCTGATCTGTGCATGAGGTAGAGCACTTGGCTGGACGCCAGTTGATGCGCGAGGTCTGGCCTTCCCAAACCCTCGGCCAACAGCACGTCCACGGTTTCTCGGACCTCTGTTCCGGTCAAGATTTGGACCAACGTCACGGCCAGGGCCACGAACAATCCCCAGCGTGCCGAACGGTGCCATCGCACACGGGCGCCTTTGAGGCGTTGGATGATCACACTGTCAATGGCGAGGATGGCCAAGGCGCCCATCATGTGGATCGTGATGCTGTGGGGCAACAAGTTGCCGTCCACCACCAACTTCCCAAGCCATGCCACCAATCCTAAGGCCAAGACAGCCCCCAAAGCAAGCACGGTGGTCCTCAAATCCCTCGCCCACGCGGAGGCCATCAAGAGCAACAGGGCTGGCACACCGGCCAAGGCCCCAAGCAAACGGTTGATGAACTCCACCCAGGTGTGCAATGGATGAAAGATGTGGTAGTCGTGCTTGGTGTACAAGGACCAATCCCCTCTCTCCCGCTCGGCCTCAAAATCGCCTGCGACGACCTCCTTTTGGGCCACCCAAAAACGATCGTCCACAAGGAGCATCCGGCCAGACGCATAGGTCTCCCCTTCGTGGTACGTCACCTGTTCAACCTCCGTGGGCGGGACGAGCAGACCAAAGCACTTGGGCCAATCCGGGCACCCCATTCCACTGCCAGTCATTCGGACCACGCTTCCTGCCAGAACCACCAAAAACGCCAACCAAAAGGCCCATCTGGCCAAAGGGAGCAACCAGCCTTTCATGCGTTCAAGGCGTGAACTTTGCGGCGCCATAATGCGTCACGGCCACCTTCTCCACAGGGTACATTCCATCTCCAATGGCAGTGACCTTGGCCACCAAGGCCCGGGCATCCACCACGTCCGCGTCGTATTCCACCTTGGCCACATTGACCGCGCGGTCCTTTTCGAATTCGATGCTTGCAGACGCCACACCCGGCACCTCGAGGAGTTCCTTGCGGACTTTCGACACGCAGCCAATCTCACACATCATGCCTTGCACCATCATCTCCGCCACCGCCTTTTCCACCGTCCCCTCCACATGGGATTCTTCAAACACCGTGGGGGCCATTTGGGGGCCATTGCCCTCGCATGAGAGGAGCATGGTCGTGGCCAAAACGGAACAGGATAGAGCGATGCGCATGCGCCAAAGATATGTGGGCCAACGCACCCCTTGTGCGGCGTTGTGCTAATTTTGCATCTCATGGGGACCGCCAAAGCAGCCATGTGGCTCGCGCTACTCGTCCTCGGATTCATCTGGGGAAGCTCCTTCATCCTGATGAAGCTGGCCTTGTTCGACACGCAAGGACAACCGCTTTTTCCTGCCCTCGAAGTGGCCATGGGACGGATCGCCATCGCCGGCGTGGCGATGTTGCCCTTTGCATGGAAGCACCGCGCCCACCTGACGGGCGCTTCCATTCCCTGGCTTTTGGTGGTGGGGGGACTGGGCAACATGGTGCCTGCCTACCTATTCACCACGGCCCAAACGCTCGTGCCATCCTCACTTGCAGGCATGCTCAACGCTTTGACGCCCCTTTTCACCCTCCTCGTAGGGGTGGCCTTTTTCCGAAGCAAGGTGAGGGGATTGCAAGTGTTGGGCCTTTTGGTGGGCATGGTCGGCGCCTTCATCCTCGCCTTCCAGCCTGGCACCCAAGTGGCGCCCGACATGCTTTGGGGCGCAGCCCGGGTGGTCATGGCCACGGCCTGCTATGGGGTCAGCGTCAATGTGATTCGGCACCAACTTGGGCACATCCCGCCCGCCGGCGTGGCGTCCTTCGCCTTGGGTCTGATGGCCCTTCCTGCCTTGGTCCTCGGCTGGTCCCCATCGGCCATGGACTTGGCATTCTCCCATCCCGATGGCATGCGCGGCCTTCTTTCCGTGGTCGTGCTCGCCGTGGTGGGCACAGGGTTCGCCCTCATTGCGTTCAACCGAATCATCCAACGCACCGACGCCCTTTTTGCCAGCACAGTCACCTACATCATCCCCCTGTTCGCCACCTTTTGGGGTTGGATGGACCACGAGCCTTTGACCTTCCTGCATTTGGTCGGTGGACTCGTTGTCCTTTCTGGGGTTTGGTTGGTGAACCGAGGAGGAAAGGCGACTCCAAAATCATAGGGGCATCGTTTGGGCTTTTGGGACTTTCCCACTATCTTTGCGGCCCCTTTGTGGGAAAAAAATCATTCCTCATGTATGCAATCGTAGAGATCGCAGGGCACCAGTATAAGGTAGAGAAAGACCAACAGGTGTTCGTCAACCGTCTTGATGTGGAGGAGGGCAAAAAGGTCACTTTTGACCGCGTGCTCCTCACAGACAAAGACGGTGACGTCGCAGTTGGCGCCCCCGCGATAGACGGCCTTGCCGTCCATGCCGTCGTAGAACGGCACCTGAAAGGAGACAAGGTCCTTGTCTTCAAAAAGAAACGCCGCAAAGGCTACCGGAAGCTCAACGGCTTCCGCGCGTCATTGACCGAGATCAAGATCACGGACATCAAAAAGGCGGCGGCCAAGAAGGCGGCTCCAAAGAAGGAGGCTGCGCCCAAGGCCGATGCAGCGGACACCGCCAAGAAGCCGGCGGCAAAGAAACCCGCGGCAAAGAAACCCGCGGCAAAGAAGCCCGCGGCAAAGAAACCTGCAGCGAAGAAGCCTGCAGCCAAAAAGACAGAAGAATAAACAGGACCGCTCGGTCCTCAACCCCATAAGCCATGGCACACAAAAAAGCGGCAGCGAGTTCGAAGAACGGACGTGAGTCCCAGTCCAAACGGTTGGGCGTGAAAATTTTTGGTGGTCAACACTGCATCGCAGGCAACATCCTTGTTCGCCAGCGTGGAACGCAGCACCACCCTGGAGTGAATGTCGGCATTGGAAAAGACCACACGTTGTTCGCCTTGGTGGACGGCACCGTGGAATTCCGCAAAAAAGCGAACAACCGTTCGTTTGTCTCCGTGGTCCCCGCGGGAGACGCTTGATGCACACCTTACGCAAAGCTTGTGAACTCCCGGCCCTGACAGGTCGGGAGTTCTTATTTTTGGACCTTACAGACCAACTGCCATGTTGACCCTCCAAAGCCTCCGAGACCACCGCGACGATGTATTGTCTGCCCTGGCCAAGCGTCACATCGACGCCACGGCCATGGTCGACGGTGTCCTGTCCAAAGACGCCGAGCGACGCTCTGCTCAAACAGAATTGGACCATGTCCTGTCGGAAAGCAACACCCTCTCTCGACAAATCGGTGGCCTGATGCGGGAAGGCAAAAAAGAGGAAGCGGAAGCCATCAAAAACCGCACGGCCGGACTCAAGGCGAAGTCGGCTGAACTCAAAGAGGCGATGGACCAAGCGGAAGCCCAAATGCACGCTTTGCTCGTCCAGTTGCCCAACACACCAGCAGATGCTGTGGCCTCCGGGAAAACCCCGGAAGACAACGTCGAAACGTATCGGAACGGGGAACCTTCGCCTGCCGGAGGAGACGCCAAGCCGCATTGGGATTTGGCCAAGGAACTCGACCTGATCGATTTTGATTTGGGGGCCAAGGTGACCGGCGGGGGCTTTCCCTTTTACAAGGGAAAAGGTGCCAAACTCCAACGGGGGCTGATTCGGTTCTTCCTCGACCGGGCGGACGACGCGGGATACACTGAGTACATACCGCCCTTGATGATCAATGCGGATTCGGGTTTTGGCACAGGACAACTCCCCGACAAAGAAGGGCAGATGTACCACATGCCAGAGGACGACTTGTACATGATTCCCACGGCGGAAGTCCCCCTCACCAACATCTTCCGGGATGTGGTCCTCTCTGCCGACCAGTTGCCTCAGAAAATCTGTGGCTTCACCCCATGTTTCCGTCGCGAAGCAGGCAGCTACGGCAAGGACGTCAGGGGGTTGAACCGCCTTCACCAATTCGACAAGGTCGAAATTGTGCAGGTGACGCATCCCGATGAAAGCTACGGCACCCTCGACACCATGGTGGAGCACGTCAAGGGACTGCTGGAAGGCCTTGAGCTGCCCTACCGCATCCTGAGGTTGTGTGGGGGCGACATGGGCTTCACGGCCGCCATGACCTACGACTTTGAAGTTTGGTCTGCAGCGCAAGAGCGCTGGTTGGAAGTGAGTTCCGTCTCCAACTTCGAGACGTTCCAAGCGAACCGGCTGAAGTGCCGCTTCAAAGACGCCGATGGCAAGAACAAATGGGTGCATACGCTCAACGGCTCGGCACTGGCCCTGCCCCGCATTCTTGCCGCGCTCATGGAAAACCACCAAGACCATCAAGGCATCCGCATCCCCGCCGCCTTGGTCCCCTTCGTGGGGTTTGACCGCATCGACGCATGACCATGTCCTTCGGCATCCAGCGCTTGGCGATGTGCACCGCTGTCCTTGGTCTCTTGTGGGCTGGGATTGGATGTGGCGGGCCGGGGAGTGCCCACCGAGGTGCGCTGGCCGAAGCCGCGCAAGAAGTGGCCCAAGGCCTCTCCGCACTCGATGGACTGAACCTCGACAGCCTGGCGGCGTCCCAAAAAAGGGTGGCCACGCGCTTCAAAGACTTGAACTGGCTCATGGCGGACTCGAGTTTGACCTTCTCACTCGAAGATGGGCAACTCATCGGCGATTGGGCGCGTGTCAAGCGTTACCTCAAAGGCACATCGCAAAAAGTCGACCTCTTGAAAAAGCAAGGAGAAGTGTGCCGCACCCAACTCGAAGGCTTGCGCGACGCCATCCGCACCCGCGCCAAGGTGGACGGCATGGGGCAAGCCATGGACGAGGGGTATTTTGACAACCAGGCAAGACGGGAGCTCGACGCATACAAGGCCTGGAAATCAGCTTGTGACGACACCCAGCGGTACATCCGTTTGGGCATGGAGTTGGAACAAAGCACCCTGGCCAAGATGGACAGCCTGATCCTCGCCAAACGCGCGGAATGGGCGCAACAAATTGCCCAAGGCGATGCGTGAACCACGTGGCTTTCACCGCATTGTGTTCGCCCTTCTTCTCGCGGGCATGGGGCTATTTGCACCAGATCAAGCGCATGCCCAAACCGACTTGGAATTGGCCGAGTTTTACTTCAACGAAGGCAGCTACCCTCAGGCCCGTCTGTACTTGGAGACCATTTGGAAAAAGAACAAAACCAACGCCGTCTACAAGATGTACTACGGCACGCTTCTCGCGTTGGACGACTTCGTCGAGGCAGAAAAGTTGGTAAAGACGCGCCTGAAACGGCGCCACAAAAACTCCAAGTCCACGGCCTTGGTGGATTTGGGCTCCCTGTACCTGCAGTTCGACAAACAAGAACAGGCGATGGAAGCCTTTGTCGAGGCCCTCGAACTGATGCAGCCTGGCCGTTCCGCGGCTGTGTCCCTGGCCAACGCATTCATCAAGTTGGACGAGCTCGACATGGCCTTGGCCACCTACGAACGTGCCCAGAAGTTGGGCACCACAGGCTTTGATTATGAATTGGCCAATTTGCAGGGAATGCGCGGAGATTTCGTGGGCATGCTCGATGCCTACATGTCTTTGTTGAACACCAGGCCCAACTATTTGCGGACCGTCCAAAACAGCATGAACCGCAACCTCAGGCTGACCACCACGGAGGACAACCGAGAGCTCGTGCGCGTGGCATTGCTCAGGGCCATTCAGGCGTACCCAGACAAGACCGTATTTCCCGAGTTGCTGGTGTGGCACTTCAACCAAATCCAAGATTTTGCGTCCTCCTTTGTCCATGCCAAATCCCTGGACCTACGTTTGGCAGAACAAGGCACGCGGCTGATGGAGTTGGGGCACACCGCCCAAGCCAATGGAGATGCCGACACCGCGCTTCGTTGCTATGGCTACGTCGCAGGGAAAGGTCCTGACAATCCTTACTTCTTCACCGCGCGCAACGAATTGCTGCAGGTCCGTTTCAACGAACTCATGCAAGCAGTGCCCGCCGACTTGGAAGCCATGGCGTCCTTGGCCCAAGAATATGCTTCGAGCTTGACCGACCTGGGCGTGCGTTCCGAAACGGCCATGATGGTCAAGGACAGGGCACATCTTTTGGCTTTCTACCTGAAACGTGGAGAAGAGGCCATCGCAGACTTGGAGCGCCTTTTGGCGCAAAACGACTTGAACGAACGCGTGGCGGCGGCATGCAAATTGACACTGGGTGACATCTACGTGTTTGAGGGCTTGATTTGGGACGCCTCTCTTTTGTTCTCCCAGGTGGTCCTGGATTTCAAAAACGAAGCACTAGGGCACGAAGCGAAGTTTCGCAATGCCAGGGTCAGCTACTTTGGGGGGGACTTCAATTGGGCCCAAAACCAACTCAATGCGCTGAAGGCCTCCACCTCCAAGCTCATCTCCAACGATGCCATTGAGTTGAGCCTTCTGATCACAGACAACTTCAACCTCGACACCCTCACGGAACCCATGGAGATGTTTGCCCGTGCGGACCTCTTGCGGATGCAGCGTCAATTCGACGATGCGCGGGCCACCCTTGACTCTTTGGAAGAAGCCCACCCTGGGCACCCTTTGGAGGACGAGTCGATGATGATGTCGGCCGACATGTTTCTGGAGCAGGGCCGCTTGGACACCGCCATGGCGATTTACCGCGACGTGGTGGACCTGCACTTTGACGACATCACTGGGGACGACGCGTTGTTCCGTCTCGCGGATTTGACCCATCGCACGCTCCTTGATCCGGAGACTGCACAGGGCCTTTACGAGCAGTTGCTTTTTGATTTCCCTGGATCCCTGTACGCCGTCGAAGCCAGAAAGCGGTTCCGCGAACTTCGGGGCGATCAACTTGAATAATCCCCCAACCATGGTTCTCTACAACGTCACCGTCAGTGTTTCCCTAGAACATGCCAACGACTGGGTCAAGTACATGATGGAAGAGCACATTCCGGAGGTTTTGGCCACAGGACACTTCAGGGACTTCCGGCTCTGCCATGTGCAAGGCGAAGCAGAAGGAGGCATCACCTTCGCGGTGCAATACATGGCAAGAGATGCCCAATCCTTGGAGACGTACCAAAAGGAGCACGCTCCCGCCCTCCAGGCAGAGCATCAGGCCAAGTGGGGGTCCCATGCCGTCGCCTTTCGCACGGTCCTCCCGTTGATTGCGGAGGGCCACCCCACCAAGAAGGTGGATGCCAGCCAACAAGGATGAAGGTCCGGGCGAAGAAGCACCTCGGTCAGCATTTTCTGCGGGACCTCAACGTGGCCCGTCGCATCGCGCAAGCCGTCACCAAGCACCGTGGTTGCACAGAAGTATTGGAGGTCGGCCCGGGGACGGGCGCCCTCACAAGGCCATTGCTGGAGCGCGGCGACTTGACGTTGAAGGCAGTGGAACTCGACGAGGAATCCGTGGACTACCTCACCTCACAGGGGGTGCTTTCAGACGACCAAATCTTCGGCGTGGACTTGCTTCGCTGGGACCCCAACGAAGCCTACCCAGACGGCGCACCGTTCGTGGTCGCCGGCAATTTCCCGTACAACATCAGTTCGCAGATTCTTTTCCGCGTCTTGGAATGGCGGGACAGGGTTCCTGAATGCGTGGGCATGTTCCAAAAGGAAGTCGCAGAGAGGGTGGCCGAGGGGCCTGGTTCCAAAACGTACGGCATCCTCAGCGTATTGCTCCAGTCCTACTACGACATCGACTACCTCTTCACCGTCCACGAGCAGGCATTCGACCCTCCGCCCAAGGTGAAGAGTGGGGTCATCCGGCTCGTGCGCAACTCCATGTCGGAGCTGCCCCATGGCATGTCGTTTGCCCACTTCAAAAGGGTGGTCAAAGGGGCCTTCAACCAACGGCGAAAGACCCTTCGAAATGCGCTCAAGAGCGCCGGTTTTGAAGAGGCACAGATTCCTGAAGCTTACTTGGCCAAACGTGCCGAGCAATTGTCGGTGGATGAATTCCACGAATTGGCGGCTGCCCTTCAGGGGCCGCAGTGACCTTTGTCCCGGCTTCTGAAAAGTTTCTTGCGGCCCAGTGATGGAGAGTGGAGGGGAACCTTCTACTTTTGGTCACAATGGCACTTGAAATGACCAAGGCCCCCACATTTGGAGAATTCATCATGGACCGGCAGGCGGACTTTCCGTTTGTGTCGGGCCAACTCACGCGGCTCTTGACCGATTTGGGCGTCGCCGCCAAAATCGTGAATCAACAGGTCAACCGTGCGGGTTTGACCTCCATCCTTGGGGCCTCAGGAGCCACCAACATCCAAGACGAACGCCAACAAAAGTTGGACGTGTTTGCGGATGAGGCCTTCATGCGCATCCTTTCGTCAGGCAAGAGTGTTTGTGGCATCGGGTCGGAAGAACAAGAGCACTTTGTCAGATGTGGAGAGGATGGTGAGGGCCGTCAAGGCAAATACATCGTCTTGATCGACCCCTTGGACGGGTCGTCCAACATCGACGTGAATGTGAGCATTGGCACCATCTTCAGCATCGTGCGACGGCTGACCCCCATGGGCGAGCCTTTGAAAGAAAAAGATTTTCTTCAACCGGGAACGTCCCAAGTCGCTGCGGGCTATGTGCTCTACGGCTCCAGCACCATGCTGGTGTACACCACGGGGACGGGCGTGAATGGATTCACCCTCGACCCTGCAGTCGGGGAGTTTTTTCTCTCACATCCGACCATGACCTTCCCTTCCAAAGGAAGCACCTACAGCATCAACGACGCGGTCAAGGCGCGCAGCGATCGACCTACACAAGATTTCATCGACGGTTGCCGCGATGCAGCCGATGCGGGGTTCAGGGGACGCTACATCGGTTCTTTGGTCGCGGACTTTCACCGCAACCTTTTGCACGGCGGCATCTATTTGTACCCCTCGACCATCGATCAACCCCAGGGAAAACTTCGGCTTCTGTACGAATGCGCTCCATTGGCTTGGATCGCCGAGGAAGCCGGTGGCAAGGCCGTAGACGATGGCGTCCGCATCATGGACAAACGCCCTCAGTCGCTGCACGAACGCAGTCCGTTTTACATTGGGAACAGGCACCTCGTGGAGGCCCTTGAAGCTTGCCGCTGGGCAAGACGCGGCGGGCAAGGTCGGAATGCCCCTTCCAAGGGGTTGACACCTGCCCCCATCCCCTAACTTTGCGGCGCCCATGCGCCCAGACGATCTTCTCCAATTCTATGCCCGTGACCCTCGGGCCGCCTCGTTGCGCGAGGCATTGGGGCGAGAAGGGGCCAAAGTAGAAATGCACGGTGCGGTGGGGTCGGCCATACCCTTGGCCATTGCGGGGATGCTGGCCCACGAAGACGAACTGGCCCATCCGCGGCACCATGTGTTTGTCCTTGACGACAAGGAACAAGCTGCCTACTTCATGAACGACCTCCAATCGGTTCTGGAGGACCGACGCCCCGTGCTCTTTTACCCGAGGTCGGCACGTGTTCCCTACAGCGAAGAGGCCACAGTCGAGAATGCCAACATCGCCATGAGGGCAGAAGTCCTGAACGAAATCAACGGCGGAAGGGACGGCCTCTTGGTGGTGACCTTTCCAGAGGCCTTGGCAGAACAAGTCATCACCCGGAAAGAGCTCAGCGACCAAACCTTCACGATTTCCTTGGGGGAGACCTACACCATGGACTTCTTGGATGAGGTGTTGCTGGCGTATGACTTTGAAAAGGTCGACTTCGTCTACGAACCCGGACAGTACAGCATGAGGGGAGGCATCGTCGACATTTTTTCCTTCAGCTTTGACCACCCTTACCGCATTGAATTCTTTGGCGACGATGTGGACTCGATCCGAAAGTTTGACCCCACTTCACAGCTCAGTGTCGCCAAGATGACCCGCGCCACCATTGTGCCCAACGTGGGCAACACAAGCTTGCATGAGGCCCACGAGCCGTTCTTTGGGTTCTTGCCCCAGGACGCTGTGCTTTGGATGGCCGACGCCAAGCGATGTGCTGCCGGATTGGACAAGGCCATGGAGCGGGCAAAGGCGCATTACGACCGGCTGAGTGGAGAAGTCCAAAGGACCCCACCGGAAGAACTGTTTCTCGACGGCGAGCATCTCGAATCCCTGCTCGAGCCGTTTGGCGTGGTGGAGTTTGGGGGAGGGACCACTTGGGCCAACCGATTCATCTTGAAATATGGGATGGTTGCCCAGCCAGCCTTCAACAAACAGTTTGACCTGATCGCCGGGAACCTCCGGTCCAACCACAAGAACGGCTACGTCAATGTGGTGGTCAGCGGGCAGGCCACCCAATTGGAACGTCTGCACGATGTCTTCCACGACCGTCTAGAAGAACACGAAGAGCCCGTGCCGTACAAGCCCATTCCCATGGAGTTGAGCGAGGGCTTCGTGGACAAGGAGCTCAAGATTTTGGTGTACACCGACCACCAGCTGTTTGAGCGCTACCATCGCTTCCGGCTGAAGGAGGGTTTTCGAAAGAACAAGGAGGCGCTGACCATCAAAGAATTGATGTCATTGGAGGTGGGCGACTACGTGGTCCACATCGACCATGGCATTGGTGAATTCAGTGGCTTGCACAAAATCGAGGTGAACGGAAAGATGCAGGAGGCCATCCGACTCACCTACCGAGGTGGGGATGTGTTGTATGTCAGCATCCACAGCCTGCACCGCATTTCAAAGTACAGCTCCAAGGAAGGGACCCAGCCCAAAATCAACAAGCTCGGGACCGCCACATGGGCCAAGACCAAGCAAAAAACCAAGGGCAGGGTCAAGCAAATTGCCTACGACCTGCTGCAGTTGTATGCCAAGCGCAAGACGGCACCGGGCCATGCCTACCCCGACGACGGCTACCTGCAGCACGCATTGGAGGCCAGCTTCATGTACGAAGACACGCCCGACCAGAATGCCGCGAGCAAGGCCGTCCAAGAGGACATGCTCAAGTCCATTCCGATGGACCGATTGGTCTGCGGCGATGTGGGTTTTGGCAAAACGGAAATCGCCATCCGGGCGGCCTTCCGAGCAGCGTGCGACGGCAAGCAAGTGGCCGTGTTGGTGCCCACGACCATCCTGTCCATGCAGCACCACAAGAGCTTCAGCCGACGTCTGCGCGAGTTCCCTGTCTCCGTGGAGTTCATCAACCGATTCAAGACAGGCAAGGCCCTGACGGAAACCTTGAAAAAGGTGGAAAGCGGGGAGGTGGACATCCTGGTCGGCACGCATGCCATTGTGGGCAAACGCGTGAAGTTCAAGGACCTGGGCCTTTTGGTCATCGACGAAGAGCAAAAGTTTGGGGTGGGTGTCAAAGACAAGCTGAAGACCTTCAAAGCGAACGTCGACACGTTGACCCTCACGGCCACCCCCATCCCGCGGACCCTACAATTTTCCCTGATGGGCGCAAGGGACTTGAGCATCATCCGAACCCCTCCGCCCAACAGGCACCCTGTGGACACGGTCATCACGGGGTTCAACGAAGAGGTGATCCGCGACGCGGTCGCCTATGAGCTAAGCCGCGGAGGGCAGGCCTACTTCGTGCACAACCGCGTGGGGAACATCCAAGAGGTGGCAGGAATGATCCAGCGTTTGGTGCCGGATGCGAGGGTGGGCATTGGCCATGGCCAAATGGAAGGCAAGGAACTCGAGGATGTCATGGCGCGGTTCATCGACGGGGCATACGACGTGCTCGTGGCCACCACGATCATCGAAAGCGGCATCGACATTTCCAATGCGAACACGATGTTGATCAACGAAGCCCACAAGTTTGGCTTGAGCGATTTGCATCAGCTTCGCGGACGGGTGGGTCGCTCCAACAGGAAGGCTTTTTGCTACCTCATGGCCCCGCCACTCAGCGCCCTTCCCGCAGAATCAAGGAAACGTCTCCAAGCCTTGGAGCAATTCTCAGACTTGGGTTCGGGCATGCAAATTGCCATGCGGGATTTGGACATTCGGGGCGCTGGAGATCTTCTTGGTGCCGAGCAGAGCGGGTTCATCAATGACCTCGGGTTTGACATGTACCAACGGATTTTGGCAGAAGCCGTCAAAGAACTGAAGGAGGAACAATTCAAGGACTTGATGGAAGCCGACCAAGTTGAATCGGGACGCTTTGTCGAAGAGACCGTTCTGGAGACTGACCTGTCGCTTCTGATTCCAGACCATTACGTCAGTGACATTCCCGAACGGATCGCCCTCTACCGTGAGCTGGACAACCTGCATCACGCAGAGGACATGAAGGGGTTCAGGCACCGCCTGGAGGATCGGTTTGGGCCTCTGCCTGATGCGACTGAAGAACTGCTTGGGACCATCCGACTTCGGTGGGTCGCGCAATTGTTGGGCATGGAAAAACTGGTCCTGAAAAGCGGCAAGCTCATTGCCGCCTTCGTCTCGGACGAAGAAAGTCCCTACTTCCAAAGTGCCACTTTTGCGCGTGTGCTGGAATACCTCAAGCACCACGCAAAGGATGCCAGCATGTACCAGCGCAATGGCGGTTTGAGGCTCAAAATCGAGAAGGTGGAAACGGTGCTGCAGGCCTTGGCCATTTTTGAGGACATCGCCGGCATGACGGCCGATGAAGCGGCCGCCTTGTCTCAAAAAACGGTGACCCCTGAAGCGCCAGCTCCCCGAGGCACCTGAGCATCACGAACCGAATACCTTTGCATCATGCCCAAGGCCGCCCCACATGAACTGCCGTTTGACCGTCCCGAGGCTTTTCTCGAAGGACAAACCCTTGTGGTGGACAAGCCCCTGACATGGACCTCGTTTGATGTGGTCAACAAATTGCGGTACGCCCTTCGCGGATTCACAGGCGTCAAAAAAATCAAAGTGGGCCATGCCGGGACATTGGACCCTCTGGCCACAGGAGTGCTGGTTGTGTGCTGCGGCCGGGCCACCAAGACCATTGACACCCTCCAAGCACAGGACAAAGTGTACACGGCAACCATTCGGCTGGGCGCACACACCCCATCGCTGGATGCAGAAACAGAGGTGGATGCATGGGCAAGCGATCCCGAGGTGGTGCGCGGCCTCTCCATGGAGAATGTGGCAAAAGCAGCGGCCCAATGGACCGGTCCTTTGGAACAGCGCCCACCGATGTACAGCGCCAAAAAAGTGGGGGGCGTCAAGGCTTACAAAGCCGCACGGAAAGGAGAAACCCTTCAACTCCGTCTGTCTCAAGTCACAGTCCACGCATTTGAGGTGTTGGCCATCCGGGAAGGAGAAGTGGACGGCCATCCCGTGCTCGACGCCGATGTGAACATCCGATGCAGCAAGGGCACCTACATCCGGTCCTTGGCCCGTGACTTGGGAGAGAGCCTTGGCGTAGGCGGCACCCTCACTGCCTTGTGTCGCGTGTCCAGCGGTGATTTCCATGTGCGCGACGCTTGGCACATCGAAGACCTTGTGGGGCGATTCAGCAACGCGGACCCAACTTCTTGAATTTCCGTGGGTTTCCTGTCCTGTCGCCTTGACACGAAAGGTGTTTTTGGCTATTTTCGCGCGCCTCGGAAACGACCTCCTGAGACCTGACCCAACCACCTCTCCAGAAACCCCGCAGCCATGGCCATGCAAAGAATGAAGCTCTCTCAATTCAGGTACGATGTTCCTGAAGAATTGGTGGCGCAGTACCCTCTTGACAACCGCGACGACAGCCGCTTGATGATCATCCATCGGGACACAGGAAAATTTGAGCACCGCATGTTCAAAGACGTGGTGGACATTTTTGACGAAGGCGACGTGTTTGTGGCCAACAACACCAAGGTTTTCCCTGCCAAGATGTATGGGAACAAGGAGAAAACTGGCGCGGTCATCGAGGTTTTCTTGCTTCGTGAACTCAACCGCGAGAGTCTGCTTTGGGATGTTTTGGTGGACCCAGCAAGAAAAATTCGGATTGGCAACAAGCTATACTTTGGGGAAAACGACGAGCTCGTCGCCGAGGTGATCGACAACACCACCTCACGAGGTCGAACCCTGCGCTTCTTGTTCAACGGCACCCACGAAGAGTTCATGCAAACGGTGCATCAGCTGGGACAAACTCCTCTTCCCCGTTACATGACCCGTGATGCCGAGCCAGAAGATCGTGACAGGTTCCAAACCATTTACGCCAGCGAAGAAGGGGCCGTGGCCGTCCCCACTGCTGGGCTGCACTTTTCCAAGAATCTCTTGAAGCGTCTTGAAATCAAGGGCATTGATTTGGCTTTGTTGACCTTGCACATCGGATTGGGAACGTTCCGAGAAGTCGAGGTGGAAGATTTGAGCAAGCACAAAGTCGACAGCGAAGAGCTCATCATCAACGAACTCTGCACGCGCATCGTGAACCGAGGCATTGAAAACAAAAAGCGGATTGTGGCTGTTGGTACCACAGCGCTGCGCGGATTGGAGACTTCCGTGAGCACAACCCAAACCTTGAAACCGTTTCAAGGGTGGACCAACAAATTCATTTACCCCAAGTTTCATTTCCAAATTGCCGACGCCCTCATCACCAATTTTCACACGCCACAGAGCACTTTGCTCATGACGACTTCTGCCTTCGCAGGCCACGAATTGACGATGGAAGCGTACCACGAAGCCATCAAAGAAAAGTACCGCTTCTTCGCCTACGGTGACGCCTTGATGGTCATTTGATGAAACCCCTCCAAAACCAATTGCACATGAAATCTCTCTTCCTCTCCCTGACTGCCGTTTTGGCATTCGCCTTTGCCCCCGTCCAAGCCCAAGATTTGGCCATCGGCGAAACTGCACCCATGGTCGACGCCCCCTTGATCAACATTGATGGCAGCAACCTGACCATGAATGGATTGAAGAAGGACAATGGTCTCCTCGTCATTTTTTCTTGCAACACCTGCCCCTTTGTGGTTGGGAATGGCAACAAAACGGAAGGATGGGAAGGTCGATACAATGGGCTGGCAGCCATGGCCGAAGCCAAGAACATCGGCATGGTGTTGGTGAATTCCAACGAGGCCAAGCGCACAGGGGACGACAGCTTGGCTGAGATGAAGAACCACGCACGTGACGCAGGCTACACCGTGCCTTACGTGGTGGACCGCGGTTCCAAGCTCGCCAACAACTTTGGCGCGCGCACCACGCCTCACGTGTACCTCTTTGACGCCGACATGACCTTGGTCTACTGCGGCTCGATTGACGACAACGTCAACAGCTCAGCCGAGGTCAGTGAGCACTACCTCGAAGAAGCCATCGGGCGTCTCGCGGCGGGCAAAAAAATCAAAACGGCAGAGACCAAAGCCGTGGGATGCTCCATCAAGCGCTTGCGCTGAGTCACCCCTAGAAGGCCACCAACCTTCCACAAAAAAACGCGAAAGAGCATCTGGCCCTTTCGCGTTTTTTTTGCGCCTAACCTTTCCGCTTAGAGCGGGATGTTGCTGTGCTTCTTTCGAGGGGTTTTGACCGCCTTGTTTTTGAGCATGGCCATGCCTTGAATGAGCTTTTCTCGGGTGTTTCTCGGGAGAATGACCTCGTCCACATAACCGCGGCTTGCCGCATTGTACGGATGGGCGAAAAGCTCCGCGTATTCAGCTTCCTTCTCCGCCAGTTTTGCGCCGGGGTCCTCCGCACCGGCAATCTCTTTGCGGAAAATGATCTCGGCGGCACCCTTTGCCCCCATCACCGCAATTTCTGCGGTGGGCCACGCAAAGACCAGGTCGGCCCCGATGTGCCGAGAATTCATCACGTCGTAGGCCCCACCATAGGCCTTTCTCGTGATCACTGTGATCCTGGGCACGGTGGCTTCGCTGAAGGCATAGAGCAATTTGGCGCCATTCGTGATGATGCCATTCCATTCTTGGTCGGTGCCAGGCAAAAAGCCAGGCACATCTTCCAGCACCACAAGCGGCACATTGAATGCGTCACATGTCCGCACAAAGCGCGCCGCCTTGACAGACGCATTGTTGTCGAGCACTCCTGCCAAAAATGCCGGTTGGTTGGCCACCATTCCCACACTCTGACCTGCCAATCGGCCAAAACCCACCACCATGTTTTCTGCAAAATCTGGCTGCACTTCCATGAAGGAACCTTCATCCACAATCTCCGAGATCGCATCCCGGATGTCATAGGGCTGCTGGGCGCTCTCTGGCACCAACCCATCCAAATTGGGCCGTGTCTCATCTTTGGCATCGTAGGCCAACCGCGCAGGATCTTCCTCGCAATTTTGAGGCAAGTAACCAAGCGCGCGCTTGGCCTGTTCAATGACCAGGGCCTCGTTGGCAGCGGTGAAGTGGGTGACCCCCGACTTGGTGGCGTGGGTGCTCGCGCCCCCCAGCTCTTCTGACGTGACTTCTTCGTGGGTGACCGTCTTCACAACGTTGGGTCCCGTGACAAACATGTAGGACGTGCCTTCCGTCATGAAGATGAAGTCCGTCAATGCAGGAGAATACACGGCCCCGCCAGCACAAGGACCCAAAATCAAGGAGAGTTGAGGCACCACACCACTGGCCTTCACGTTGCGGTGGAAAATGTCGGCATATCCCCCAAGACTGACGACGCCCTCTTGGATGCGCGCGCCTCCGCTGTCGTTGAGTCCAATCACCGGGGCACCGTTTTCCATGGCCATGTCCATGATCTTGCAAATCTTGGCAGCATGCGCTTCCGCCAAAGACCCTCCCAACACGGTGAAATCTTGGGAGAACACGTACACCTGGCGGCCATTGACTTTGCCATATCCCGTGACCACGCCATCGCCCAAAAACCTCTGCTTGTCGAGTCCAAAGTTCGTGGACCTGTGGGTGACCAATTGGCCCAATTCTTGGAAAGTCCCGGGGTCCAACAAAAGCTGGATGCGTTCACGGGCGGTCAGTTTGCCTTTGCCATGCTGGGCTTCGATGCGCGCCTCACCCCCTCCTAGAAGGGCTTCTTGACGCATCGATTCCAAACGTTCTGTAGGGTGCTGCATGTTGCGAAACTACGTTGCTTCCCTTGGCTTACTGCAAATTTTCGCGGGCAAGCTTGAGTGGGTTGAGGGACATCAAGTCCAATTTGAACATCCAACCGCTCCATGGCTGCCCAGCATTGGCCGACACGTTGGCCAACCAAAGAGGCAATTGGACCTCCAGGGGGCCCAAAGGCATGGCCAAACCCACCACGGCATTCCAAGGTTCCGCGAGGGGGGCGTTGCTCACCTCGTCCCGACCCTCGTCCCATGCCACGGCTGCTCCTGCAAAGACTTCGACCCCCCAAGGGTGGGTGTACCCTGCCCGAATGGATCCGAGTCCCTGGGGGGCCACCATCTTCAGGGGCAGTCCTCCTCGGTCCAAGGCGGCTTGCCGACCCGTCCAGCCTCCGTCTGCGCCTGTCATGCCTCCTCCTCTGTTCAGCAACAAAACGTCCGCCAAAGGGTCGTAGTGGGCCCCAGGCCCGGCCACAGCGATGCCGTAATCGGGGACATCCAGGGTCCGCGCGCCCGCCATGCCGGGCTCTTCTGCAGTGCTGAACACCCAAGCGGCTCGACTGTCGAAGGTCCAACGGTGTTCCTTGGTCCTTCGGGGACGGGCATACTCCCAGTGGTGCCAAACATCCACGACATTGTGCTTGAGATAGGAAGCACTGGCCACAGGGGGCTCAATCAAAATGCCCTCGTACCTCCATCCGTGGGTGACCATGCGGCCCAACTTGGCAGAGATGGACTGTGCCATGCCCGGAATGTTGGGGATGGCATGGTCCAATTCCGCATGCAACCACGAAGCCCTGCGCTGCAGACGCACTCCGCCTGAATTGGGAACGAGGGTCCAATATGCGTCCGGAGCGGGGTCGACAAATCCATACATGTGGATCCCCTCGTACCCCACATTGGCGGACCATGGCGAAGTTGGACGCGCATTCAGCCGACGTTCCACGTGCCAAGACGTTCGTGTCAAAAGTTCACCATCGTATTCTGGAATGGTGATCTCTGGCGGCATTTGCAAGGCTTCTTGTGCCCGAAACTGTGAACTTCTGAGCCCCACATGCCATGCATTCTTCCGCCAATCAAAGGACAACATGCCCCCAAAATCCAATCCCTGCCCAAACTGCCTGTTCGACAACAAAGGCGTCCACTGCCACGTGAGGTCACGGGGCGGCAGAGTGAGGTTGTGAAAGGTCATGCCCAACATCAAGCCATTGTGGGCGTTCCACCCGAGCGCAGGCAGCCAAAACAACTGTGTGGCCTCAGGGTCTTCCAACCTGGAAAGCAAACGGAATTGAAGAGGCTCAAGCGGTTTCAGAAAGCCCTTCGCGCGTCGCTGGTTGTTGCGACGGTCGTAGTCCAATCCCACACGGTCACGGTCGAGCATCCAACGGTCGATGCCGTCCAACGCGGGCATGTCGACCGAAGTCTTTTGGCCTGGAGCCAGGAGGGGCACAGATATCACCCTCACCACAGAGTCACCACGCATGGCCGACAAAGAAGAGGAAGAAGAAAGAGATCCTTTGTTTTTGACCACGAGCCCCCTGCGCGGGTTGGCTTTGACCAAGGCCAAATCGTTGCGCTTGGTGGATTGGATCCAATCCTCAAAGAACCATGCCAAATCCTCGCCCGAAGAGGCCTCCATGCAAGCTTGCAAGTCCTTTGGGGAAGGGTGGCGAAACTTCCAAGTGTCGAAGTAAAGCTGCATCGCCGCATCGAACCTCGCGGCCCCCAAGTGCGCTTGCAACATGGCAAATGCCGCGGCCGTCTTCTTGTAGACGATCGCCCCATAGTTCAGCTGTGTCAGGCTGTTGCTGTGGCATTGGATGGGTTGATCCACCCCAAAACGCGCAGGAAACAGATAACTCAACTCGTCGATCCATCTGTACTTGAAGTCTTCGAGCTCCAGCCGCTGGGCCAAGTTGTTGCCGTCCCCAAGCAGGAACGAGATGCTGTTGTCTTCGCCGTACTTGGTCACCATGTAGCGCGTCTCGTTGAAAGAGTTGATGCCCTCGTCCATCCAAGCATTCTCGCGTTCGTTGCTTCCAAGGATCCCATAGAACCAGTTGTGGCCCACCTCATGGACGATGACCGTTTCCAATCCTGAATCGCTGCCCGACGCCCCGATGACCGTCACGTTGGGGTACTCCATGCCACCGCCAGCCGAGATGGTCCCGTCGACAGCCGTGACCTGGTTGTAGGGGTAGTCGCCATTCCAAAGTGAGTAGTAGAAGGTGGCGTCGTGCAAATACTCTGGCGCCCTCTGCCACAAGGCTCCTTCTTCAGGAGTGAACATCGACCAAGTGGTCACCTTGGTGCCTTGTCCCGGCAATTCCACCTCGCCCCGCAGCACCTTGTAGCGTTTGTCGGCGAACCACGCAAAGTCATGCACACGGGATTGGCGGTAGTGAAGGGTCTTGAGCTGATCCTCTGACTCCGGGAAGTCGTTGTTGTCCTCGAGCCAACCTTCGGACGCCACCCACTCGACAGATGCCGCGACCAAGCTGTCCAAGCGAACCCTCTCCGCATCGTTGTCCTCTGATCCGGGCACCAAGTCTCCGGTCGCCCCGACGGTGTAGTTGGCCGGCAAGGTGAGCCGAACATCATAGCTGCCATATTCGGAATAAAACTCCCCCTGGCTGAGGTAGGGCATGGGGTGCCAACCCTCGGCATCGTAGACCGCAGGCTTGGGGAACCATTGGGTGATTTGATAAGATTCCCCAACATGGCCCAACCGCGAAATGCTGCCACTGGGGAGGTCGACGCGAAAAGGAGTGCGCAACTCCAAGGAATCCCCTGGGGCCAGCGGTTGTGGGAGCTCCACGCGTGCAATGTCAATGTGCTCAGGGTGGTACGACCACTCCAGTGCCCGTCCATTCGACGTGAATGCCAAAGAATCGATCCCCCCAAGCTCGCGGCTCAAAGCATAGAACATGAGCATGTCTCCATCCCGAAAATGTTGCTTGGCCATGGCAGTTTGACCATTGCGGTAGGCATTGGGCCAAAGGTGCATCCACACGACGTCCAACGCATCCGGACTCTCGTTGTGGTAGGTGATGACGATGTCCCCGTTCAGGACGTGATTCACATCGTCCAACGCCACGCGAATGTCGCTGTCGACCCGTTGCTGCCAAGGGCCCGTTGGCTGCCCGAACAAAGGGGAGATCAGAGGCAAAAAGCACAAACAAAAGACGGCGGGACGGATGAGATGGGTCATGGGCCAAAGTTAGCGTCGCTGAGGGTCCGGTGCCTGCGTGGAACTTGGTAACTTCGTGGTCACATGCACCGAACGCACACCTGCGGAGAACTCCGCCTCGACCATGCCGGCACCCAAGTCACGCTCAGCGGATGGGTCCAGCGCACCCGCGACCTGGGCGGGATGACCTTTGTGGATCTTCGCGACCGCTATGGACTGACCCAATTGGCCTTCAACATGGACTCCAACGCGGAGCTGTGCGCCCAAGCGCGCAAACTGGGACGAGAGTTTGTCGTCAAAGTGGAAGGTGCAGTGAAGGAGCGCGAATCCAAGAACGACCGCGTGCCGACGGGAGACATTGAAATCGATGTCACCTCACTTGCCGTCTTGAATGCCTCGAAAACGCCTCCCTTCACCATCGAAGATGACACCGATGGCGGGGACGATTTGAGGATGCAGTACCGCTACCTCGATTTGCGCAGGAAGCCCGTTCAGAACAACCTCTTCCTGCGGCACCGCATCGGAATTGAAACCCGGAAGTACCTCGACACTGTGGGCTTCATCGATGTGGAGACGCCATACCTGATCAAGTCCACGCCGGAGGGCGCCCGCGACTTTGTGGTCCCCAGCCGCATGAACCCCGGCCAGTTCTACGCCCTGCCGCAAAGTCCACAAACCTTCAAGCAGCTGTTGATGGTGAGTGGGTTTGACCGCTACTATCAAATCGTGAAATGCTTCCGCGACGAGGACCTTCGTGCGGACAGGCAGCCCGAGTTCACGCAGATTGACTGTGAAATGACCTTCGTGGAACAGGAAGACATCCTGAACACCTTCGAGGGCATGGTGCGTCACCTGTTCAAAGTGGTCCTCGACGTGGAGGTGGAAGCATTCCCTCGCATGGACTACGATGAGGCGATGCGCCGCTACGGCAGCGACAAGCCGGATGTCCGTTTCGACATGGAGTTTGTGGACTTTGCACCTGTGGCGCAGGGCAAAGGCTTTGGGGTGTTTGACTCGGCGGAGGCCGTGGTCGGCATCGTGGCCCCGGGCTGCGCGTCTTACACACGCAAACAACTTGACAAACTCACCGACTGGGTCAAGCGCCCCCAAATCGGCGCCAAAGGCCTCGTCTACTGCAAAGTCAACGAAGACGGCACCTTCAAGTCGAGCGTCGACAAGTTCTTCAGCCCCGAAGACCAAGCGGCCTGGGCCGCGCACTCCGGTGCCAAGCCAGGCGACCTCATCGTGATGCTCAGCGGCGACCTCGAAAAGGTGCGCAAGCAGCTTTGCGAACTCCGTCTGCACTTGGGCGCCGAGCTCGGCCTCCGCGACCCCAAGGTCTTCAAACCACTTTGGGTGGTCGACTTCCCGCTCCTCGAATGGGACGAAGACACCGAGCGTTACCACGCCATGCACCACCCGTTCACGTCGCCCAAGCCGGAGCAGATGGACATCCTCGAGTCGGACCCAGGTGCGGTCAAGGCCAACGCCTACGACATGGTCATCAACGGCGTCGAGATTGGCGGAGGATCCATCCGGATCCACGACAAAGACATCCAGGCGCGCATGTTTGACCTCCTTGGCTTCTCGCCGGAGGAGGCGCAGGCGCAGTTTGGGTTCTTGATGGACGCGTTCCAATACGGCGCTCCACCTCACGGCGGATTGGCCCTTGGGTTCGACCGCTTGTGCAGCTTGTTTGGCGGAAGCGACAGCATCCGCGATTTCATCGCCTTCCCCAAGAACAACAGCGGCCGCGACGTCATGATCGACGCGCCTTCGCCCATCCACGACGAACAATACGACGAGCTTTTCTTGCGCTCCACCGCGCCTGATGAGAACAACGACGAGTGAATCGTGTTGACCCACCAAACCTGAAATTCAAAAGCAATGTACCCTCCTGAAATGGTAGCCCCCATGAAAACCGACCTCACAGAGGCCGGTTTCTCAGAGTTGATCAACGAAGCCGATGTCGACACGGCCCTCGCCAAAGAAGGCACCACCCTTGTGGTCCTCAACAGCGTCTGCGGCTGCGCCGCCGGCTCGATGCGACCTGGCGTCAAGCTTGCGGTGAAGCACAACAAGGTGCCCACCAACCTGACGACTGCGTTTGCCGGCGTCGACCGTGAAGCCGTTGACCGCGCCCGCAAATTCATGCTCCCCTACCCTCCGTCTTCGCCTTGCGTGGCTTTGTTCAAGGAAGGCAGACTCGTGGCCATGGTGGAGCGCCACCACATCGAGGGCCGCACCGCCGAGATGATCTCCGATCACCTCAAGATGACATTCGACGAATTCTGCTGAGTTCGAGACCATGGCACGCGTCCTGACAGGCATCCAAAGCACCGGCACCCCGCACCTCGGAAACATCTTGGGGGCGATCAAGCCCGCGATTGAGTTGGCGAACGAGGGTTCCAACGAGAGCTTCCTGTTCATCGCAGACCTGCACTCGCTCACGCAAATCAAGGACGGCGCCA